>JBATOU010000021.1:0-116561 GCA_049291115.1 Ferruginibacter sp. | reverse complement strand
CCCATTGGCATCCGGCTGGGTGATCGATTGAGCGGCAGGCCCGTACATGTGGATATATCTGACGAGCCAATGGACAAAGGAATCTGTACGAATCGCAATAAATTTATCCTTGGTCCTTCTGGCTCCGGCAAGTCCTTTTTCACCAACCATATGGTGAGGAGCTACTATGAAAAAGGCACGCATATTGTGCTGGTAGATGTGGGCCATTCCTACAAAGGACTGTGCGATATGGTTAATGGCTATTACTTCACCTATTCAGAAACCAATCCAATAAAGTTCAACCCGTTTTATATTGGGGAAGCCGATACTCTGGATACTGAAAAAAAGGAAAGCATCAAAACCCTCTTGCTTGCCCTTTGGAAGAAAGACAATGAAACCTTTAATCGCAGCGAATATGTTGCCCTTTCAAATGCCTTGCAGCTTTATTTTGACAAAGTGAGTGTGAACAAAGAATTGTTTCCCTGCTTTGATAGTTTTTACGAATTTTTAAAGGATGAGTTTGTTGAAGTGTTGAAAGGCGATAACGTAAAGGATAAGGATTTTGATGTTTCAAATTTCCTTTACGTGTTGAGGCCGTACTACAAAGGGGGTGAATTTGATTACCTGTTGAATGCAAGCGAAAATCTTGATTTGTTACAACAACGGTTTATTGTTTTTGAACTGGATAATATAAAAGACCACCCGATACTATTCCCGGTGGTAACCATTATCATCATGGAAGTATTTATCAGTAAAATGAGAAAACTGAAAGGCATCCGTAAAATGATCTTGATTGAAGAAGCCTGGAAAGCAATCGCAAAGGAAGGTATGGCTGAATACATCAAGTACTTATTTAAAACAGTAAGAAAATTCTTTGGCGAAGCCATTGTAGTAACACAGGAAGTGGAAGATATTATTTCATCGCCGGTGGTAAAACAGGCCATCATCAATAACAGTGATTGTAAGATTTTATTAGACCAAAGTAAGTATCAGAATAAGTTTGACCAGATACAGGAATTGTTAGGATTGACAGATAAGGAAAAGGCGTTGGTATTGTCTATTAATAAAGCCAATGACCCGACAAAAAAATACAAAGAGGTATTTATTTCGCTTGGCGGCGTATTAAGTAAAGTGTACAGGACAGAAGTGTCGCCGCAAGAATATTTGGCTTACACAACAGAGGAAAAAGAAAAAGTGAAAGTGCAGGCCGCAGCCCAAAAATTTGGAAGTATAGAAAAAGGAATTGCATCGTTAACAACATAAAATGATAAGTTATGAAATATCTCATTTTAAGCACTTTAATTCTTGCTGTTGCCTGTAATAGTAGAACTGACGAACCTGCATTGGATGGAGTTTTTACCACGGCTTATGAAAATGAATTCAGCAAAGGTGATGATACTTTAATAGTTAAAAAAGCAAATACCGGCGAAGGTATTTATCAAATAGAGAGACGTATAGGAGTCGCCAAGATGCTGGATGGCAAAGAGTTTCCTAAAGAAGTGATTTCGGAAACATGGACTTTGGAATATGACCCTAACAAGCAAACACTGTTCGATTTAAAGAAGGGAAAAACGGTAATCTGGAACAGTGGGAAACTTACACTCCAATTAGGAAACAGGGAGTATAAGAAAGTTGGCAAGTAGTATTGAAGGAGAAAATAATTGTGAACTAGAAATCGTGTGGTATGAAAAAATTATCTATTGTGGCAGGCATCATTTTGTTCCTTAGCGTTGTTCCAATGCAACAAAGTCATGCACAAATACCCATCCTGGAAATTATAAAGGCAGGCGTTAAAAAAGTAATCAAGGCGATTGACTTAAAAATTCAGCGGTTACAAAATAAAACAATTTGGCTGCAGAATGCCCAAAAGACATTGGAAAATGAAATGTCCAAGCTGAAGCTCAAAGAGATTGGAGATTGGGCAGACAAACAAAAGCAATTGTATTCAAAGTATTTTGAAGAATTGTCAAAAGTAAAAAGTGCCATAAGTACCTATCAGTCCGTAAGAGAGATTATCAGCAAGCAGGGGCAGTTAGTAAGGGAATATTCAAGAGCCTTTAACCTCTCTAAACAGGACCAGAATTTTACAGCCCAGGAAATTGAGTATATGGGAGAGGTTTATTCCGGCATATTGGAAGAAAGCCTGAAAAATATTGAACAGGTGCAAATGGTTGTAACGGCATTTGCAACCCAAATGACAGACGAAAAACGATTATCAATTATCCATAGTGCTTCGGATAATATAGATCGCAATCTCGGCGACTTACGACAATTTAACCAGCAAAATATCAGGATTAGTTTACAACGCTCAAAGGAGCGGAATGATGTTGATGTTGTGAAGAAACTGTATGGTATAGAGTAGTAATTATTTGTGTGAAAGTGAAAATGTGAAGTATGAAAAAAATAATTGCGATAGCAATGCTGCTGTCATTGACAAAATCTATGTCTGCACAAACTTTTGCAGAATGGTTCAGGCAAAAGTCAACTCAAAAGAAATACCTGATACAGCAAATTGCTGCATTACAAGTTTATATCGGCTATGTGTCAAAAGGTTATTCGATTGCAAAAAAAGGCCTTAATACAATTCAGGATATTAAACACGGCGATTTTGATCTTCATAAAAACTATTTCAGTTCCTTAGCATCCGTAAATCCAACTATTAAGCGATATACCAGGGTAGCAGACATTATTTCCCTCGAAATAAATATTGTCAGGCAAACTGCATCCGTTATCCGGGATTGCAGGCAATCAAATCAACTCACGCTTTCGGAATTGACCTATCTCCAAAATGTTTTTGATCAACTTTTAAGTGATTGTTCCAAATCACTCGATAGACTTTTTGCAGTTATTACAGATGGAAGCCTAACGATGAAAGATGACGAGCGAATCGAAGCTATTGATAAAATTTATGATGATATGGTTGATAAGCAAGTGTTCTGCAGATCGTTTGGGAATACAACAAAAGGTCTGTGCGTCCAACGAATGAATGAACAAAATGAAATTCTATTCTCAAAGAAATTAAATAACGTAAAATGAAAAGCTTACTTATCTTATTACTGCTGACTGCCAAAATTTCCAGTAATGTACTCTATGCACAGTCAACCGAAGCGCAACAACTACTTCTTAACGTAGAAAAATTAGCCCAGCTTAAAAAGATTCTAAGCAATATGAAAAAAGGCTATGAGATCGTGAGCACCGGCTACAATACTATTAAGGACATTTCCCAGGGAAATTTTAACCTGCATGATGCATTCTTAAATGCATTGTTACAGGTAAGTCCTACTGTAAAAAAATACAAGCGGGTTGCCGATATCATTAGCTGCCAGTCCCAGATAGTTAAAGAATACCGATCTGCCTTTAATCGCTTCAAATCTACCAACCTGTTTAATTCTTCCGAAATAACATACATGGAAGACGTTTATAAAAACCTCTTTAATAAAAGCCTTCAGAATCTTGATGAATTGGGGATGGTACTCACAGCAGGGAAGTTAAGAATGAGTGATGATGAACGAATCGCAGCCATCGACAGAATTTATAAAGACATTTCAGACAAACTGGTTTTTTTGAGAAGCTTTAATAATGAAGGTTCTGTACTGGCAGTTCAAAGAGGAAGGGAAATGGTTGACACTAAGCTGTCAGAAAAATTGAATGGTCTTTAGTTTTTAATCGATTAAAAAAGTTGCGTATGAAAAAGTGTGTAAGAAATATCTCGTTATTTGCATTGGCATTGATGCCAAATGTATTGTTTGCACAAAATGGAGGATTTGCGGATGAAGTTAAAAGCCTACATACGGTGTTGGAGCAATTATATACAGAAATGTTGCCACTGTGCAGCAAATTGATTGGTGTTGGCCGTGGTATTGCCGGCTTTGCAGCGACCTGGTATATAGCAAGCAGGGTTTGGCGACATATTGCCAATGCTGAACCTATTGATTTTTATCCATTGTTTAGGCCTTTTGTATTAGGATTTGCTGTGATTATTTTCCCTTCCGTAATTGCTATGATCAATGGTGTAATGAACCCAACTGTTACAGGAACAGGGGCAATGGTAGAAGATTCTAATAAAGCTATTGCAGTATTGCTGCAGAAGAAAGATGAAGCCATAAAAAAAACTGATGTATGGAAAATGTATGTTGGCGAAACCGGTGCTGGCGATAGAGACAAGTGGTATAAATACACTCATGTCGGTACCGATCCGTCTGATGAAGGATTTTTTGAGGGGATTGGCAATGACATTAAGTTTGCCATGGCAAAAGCCTCCTACAATTTCAGAAATTCAATCAAACAATGGATGAGTGAAGTGTTGCGAGTGCTGTTTGAAGCCGCTTCACTCTGCATAAATACTATAAGGACATTTTATCTTATTGTTCTTGCTATACTCGGCCCACTAGTCTTTGGCATTGCGGTCTTTGATGGATTCCAGCATACACTGACTGTTTGGATAGCCCGGTACATCAATATATTTCTTTGGTTACCGGTGGCCAACATCTTCGGCAGCATCATTGGCAAAATCCAGGAGAATATGTTGAAGGTTGATATTGCCCAAGTGCAGGATTACGGTGACACCTTCTTTTCTCCAACTGATACAGCTTATCTCATTTTTATGATCATTGGGATCGTTGGATACTTTACTGTACCAAGTGTAGCCAACTATATCGTTCATGCTGGTGGTGGAAATACATTACTGTATAAAGTCACAAGTCTTACATCAAGTAGCTCACGGAGCATTGTGAATTCCGCATCATCTGGCGCAGGGATGGTTGCTGATGCTTTTGGTAATGCCAAATCAAACATGAGCGGAAGTGTTGCCTCAAACAGCGTAAGCGGAGGATATTTTAAGCAAGATGGGGGTAACAAAACAAATGGTTACATGCAGGATAAATTATCTGGTAAATCTTAAGCTATGTTCAAACAAACAAAAAATATCGATGCGTCATTCAGGCATATAAAGTTTTTCACTTTACTACTGGTTCTTGGGTGCTTTATCCTTTGCGGTTTTGTGTTGTATAAAAGTTATGAGTTATCTGCAAAGGTTCAGGACAGGATCTATATTCTTTCAGGTGATAAAGCGATGGAGGCGTTTGCATCAAAAAGGAAAGACAATATCGAAGTAGAGGCCCGAAGCCATGTTGCCATGTTTCATACCGATTTCTTTACGCTCGACCCAGATGAAAAAGTAATTGAATCTAATATTAAGAAGGCGTTATACCTGGCTGATGGTTCTGCTAAAAGACAATATGATAACCTTAAGGAAACCTCTTACTATTCAGGTATTATCTCCGGCAATATCAGCCAGCAAATTGCTGTAGATAGTATTTCATTAAGCATGAATGCCGAGCCGTATTTGTTTCATTGCTACGCCACAATTAAAATCATAAGGCCCAATAGCGTCGTTACCCGCAATCTAATAACGCAGGGCTATTTAAGAAATGTTTCCCGCTCTGACCATAATCCTCATGGATTCTTAATCGAAAGATGGGAGACCATTGAAAATAGGGATATAAAAACTGAAACAAGATGAAAATCATGAACAGACAAATCAATAAAGAAGCACTGACAGATAAAGCTGCTAACGGAATAGCGAAAGGCATTTTAAAAACCCAAAGTGGTTTTGAAAAATATATGCGGTCGTTATCAAAAAACTGGAAGGGCAAACAGCAATGGATCTTTCTGTATTTGGTCTGCTTGGTTTTTGGTGGCCTAAGCATTGTCGCTATTGTCAATCCCTTTAGAGCTAAGGACACTAACAGCAGCCTGATTCCAAAACCCATTGCTGTTCCAAAAAGTATCCATCAACAAAGAAATGGTTTTGCAATTACAGAAAACGAGTTTCACCAAGTGCAGGAGTATAAGGCGAAGCATCCCAAACTGCAGACAGAACGGCCAGGCCTTTTTGATAGTTTGACCTTGATTGAAGAAGTCTATTATTCACAAAAAAAATAACACAATGGAAAACAAACATTCAGTAAAGTTTTTGAGGCAAAGAAAAATGATGGTGGTATTACCATTGTTGGTACTTCCATTTATCACAATGGCTTTTTGGGCATTGGGTGGCGGTAAGGGAACTGGCAATGATGCCGATAAAAATAAAGTGGCTGGCCTTAATCTTCAACTGCCCAATGCGAATCTTAAAAGTGATAAAAATGAAGATAAGCTTTCATTTTATATGGAGGCTGATGCTGATTCATTGAAAAGAGCAGAGCTTTTAAGAAGTGACCCTTTCTACAAGGACTCATTACTAACAAAGGTTTCTTTGATGGACGCTACACAGCATTTAAATAATCCATCAACATCAAGGAATGGGTTAAACACTTCAGTTTATCAATCTGGAACCGATGCCAATGAACAAAAGATATATCAAAAGATAAATGAAATCAATAAGCAAATTAATGCTCCGGAAACTATTGCATCTTCTTCAAACAATGCGGGTGCACCTTATCAAAACAATGAGCAGTTTACAAACGATGTAGACAGGATGCAGCAGATGATGCAAATGATGGATGACAAACAGGAAACGGATCCGGAAATGCAACAATTAAATGGAACGCTGGAAAAAATTCTAGACATCCAGCATCCGCAAAGAGTCAAGGACAAACTGAAAGAAAAATCGTTGCAGCAAAAGGAAGTCGTCTTTGTAGTTTCAAAAACACCAGCCCAGGATAACATCAGTTTGTTAGATACAATAAAGCATAGATCAACATCGATGGTAGGTTTCTATGGAACAAGTGAAACTTCCAATAATTCAAATGATGAACCGGCAGTAGAGGCTGTTGTTCATGCCAACCAAACCCTGGTCAATGGTGCTATCATCAAACTTCGCCTGTCTACTGATATCTACATCAACGGCACATTAATTCCGAAAGGAAATTTTGTGTATGGTTCCGCTTCGCTAAATGATGAACGGCTCGAAATTGAAATCAATTCTATCCGATTTGTCAATTCTCTTTTCCCTGTGAAGCTGCAAGTTTACGATATGGATGGACTGCCCGGCATTCATATTCCCGGTGCCATTACCCGTGACGTTGCCAAGCAATCAGCAGACAACAGTTTACAATTAATGGAACTTTCTTCTGTTGATCCATCATTCAAAGCACAAGCCGCCGCCGCTGGTATCAGTGCTGCCAAGGGATTGCTAAGCAGAAAAGCCAAGCAGGTAAAAGTACTGGTTAAAGAAGGCTATAAAGTACTCCTTAAAAGCAAGAGCAATCAATAATATTTTTCAACTATAAAATAAAAACTATGATACGATTAGTGTGGTTGGCATTGATGAGTTTGTTTTTCGTTTCTCTTAAGGCACAAACATCACTTTGCATTTCGACCGAAAAAACGACTAGCCTGGTATTTCCGTTTTCGATACTTCATGTAGACCGGGGTACACAGGCAATACTTGCACAGCAGGTAAAAGAATCTCCAACAATATTATTGGTGAAAGCGGCTGAGAAGGGCTTTCCCGAAACAAACCTAAGTGTGGTAACGGATGATGGTAGTGTCTATTCTTTTGTCGTATGTTATGACAATAACCCGGCGACATGGGTATATCACTTGCCAACAAACAAATTTGCAACGTTGGCAACTTATGCTAACGGCATCTTAGACAACCCCAGGACAATGCACGGCATCAAAGACGAACAATGGGATATTAAAACGATGGTCTCTGGTATTTACATAAAAAATGAAATCATGTATTACCAACTCAACATTGCAAATAATAGCCCCGTGGATTATGACATCGATGTGTTGCGCTTTTTTATCCGTGACAAAAAGAAGGGCAAAAGAACTGCCGTTCAGGAAACAGATTTAAAGCCACTTCATATTTCCGGTAATACTTTGCAAGTGAAAGCAAATAGTTCGTCGTCATTGGTTTTTGCATTGGATAAGTTTACCATACCGGATGCCAAATACTTAGCTGTGCAGATTATGGAGAAAAATGGCGGCAGGCATTTGTCCATGAAAGTTAGCAATAAAAAAATCATGAAAGCAATCATCTTACCCGATCTGAAATGAACAACGAACATCCCATATCTGATGAGGTATTAGAACTGGCTCAGTTAGCACTTAATAAAGGTGAGCATTGGATGGCTTATAACAACTCACTTTATTTTATCGATAAAAACGATGTGTATTTTTTTAGTTCAAAGGACGAAGCAAATGATTTTGCAGATAATAACATCAGTGACAGAGATCACTTCCATGTGCTTCATTTTGAATCTATCCTTGATATCTATAAAGCGATTCCTTATGCAAAAAATACAGTTCCTAATCCAGATGCCAACGGCCTCTACAATCATGAAGGCAACGATTTTACAGATGCGCTAATAGATCACATAGAACAACAACAATCATTATTTAAATCACAATTAAAAACAGATATTATGAACAATGAAAATTTTCAGTACTTGGGTGACAACCTCAAGTACATGGGTTTCGGTGAAAACCTGAAACCGGAATTGGAAAAGAATCTGAAAGAGGGCAAAGGGGAGTTCCAATTACACTACAAGGCAGAAATCAATAAAAAGCCTTTTGAAGTAACAATGAACTTCCGTAAATCCGATTCTTCAGATATGTACTTCTTTAACAATTATAATGCTTCGCTTGGAAAAGCCAATGGCGAAAAAGAAGAACAAACATTCTACCTCAACAAAGGAAAAGGCGTTACTGGCAAGGAAGCATTCAATTTGCTGGATGGCAGGGCCGTTCACAAAGACCTGGTCACAAGGGAAGGCCAACCTTACAAGGCCTGGATTCAGCTTGACTTTGAAAACAAAGACAAGAACAACAATTCTGAAGTAAAGCAGTTTCATGAAAACTATGGTTTTGATTTAAAGGCCGCTGTTGAAAAGTTTGCAATAACTGAACTAAAAGAACCCGATAAAGAGAAGGCATTGATGCAATCACTGCAAAAAGGAAATGTTCAGTCTGTTTCCATTGAGAAGGATGGAAGCAGCCATAAAATGTTTATCGAAGCTGATCCGCAATTCAAAAAAGTGAACCTGTATGATTCCAATATGAAAATGGTGGCAAAGGAATCTTTAGACCAGTATAAAACGGGAATAGACAAGGGAGCCAAAGCAGTAAAGGAAGATGTGGCAGATGATAAAAAAAAAGAAGTGAAACAGGACATCAAGCCTGAAAAAGACAAAGTAGTTAAGAAAAATGACAAAAGCCTTTTACCTAAAAAAAGGGAAGGCAGTAAGAAAGGTTTGGGAGTTTCATAAACTCCTAAACCTTATTTTTTATTTATTAAAAGTATTATGATGGATATTCAAAATATTACAGCGCTTTCCAACAAACTTGAAGCATTGGGGTTTGACCACTTGGGATACCTGCTATTAAAGAAGATTTCATTCAGGCTACAGAGCTTTTGCCTTCGGTCAAAGGCTAATCATCTGAATAGCGATTTGAACTTTCAATTATTTATTCAAAAGAATGTTGTAACTGATAATTATGAGCTATTGTATTATGATGCCATTCTTCAAGTAAGTTCAGACACGAATGAGCATTTTATAAATGGTATTGATATTGGCGAAGTCAAAATAGCAATGGCAAAGATAGACTGGAAAAATGCTTTTGATTTAACAACGGGGCGGAACTTGCCGGTAAATGAAAAATCTGAATGGAAAAAAGAAGAGGAAATAGAATTGGTGCTCGAAAAATTAGCGGCATTAGAGAAATCAGAGAATGGTAAGTCAATTGCTACCGCTCTGAAATTGGAATTTTGGGCTGGCTTGCCATATCAGGAGTTGTTTGGCAATATTGCACCAGTCAAAACCAAATATGAAATCTCCCAGCGATTCTATTGTGCCACAGGACAGCCAGGTATTTCAGTTGATGAAGCATACAGGTTTTTGCAAAACAGGTTATTAGAAAAGCAAATTTTGCTTCGAAAAAAACAGCCCGAAAATTCGGACGTGGCTGACGATTCAGTTGATAGCCAACCTTCATCAGGTAGTGGGTTATTAAGGAAGAAAAGAATCAGTGGAAAACGAGTTACAAAGAAACAGCATCAATAAATTAGATTAAGATTATGGAACTAGTTCCAGCGTTGAGTAGATTTTATGAAACCATTGAAAAAGATTCAAGAATTAATAGTACTCATATAAGTCTGTACATGGCTTTATTGAGACATTGTAATATTAATGGTGGCAAAAATCCCTTTCCAATTGAAAGAAGTGTCATTATGAGATATGCAAAAATAAATGCCAGATATACTTACAGCAAGTGTATAAATAACCTGAAGGACTTTGGTTACGTGCAATACAAGCCGTCTACGAACGCTGTCAACTCCAGCACAATATATTTAATTGACTTGTAATGATTCTCTTACACAGAGAATGATTTGTGAAGAATGATAAAAAAGTGAGGTGTAAGATGGAAAAATTAAAACCAGAAAAAGCATTAGAGATGCTAAGGAAAAAAGGTGTGGATATCTCGTTAGAGCAAGCTGTTCAGGTTCTGGAATTACTTCGGAAATTTGCTAATATCATGGTTTCACAATATTTAGACAGCCAAAGAAGGGCGTAAGTGAAATTTTTAGTAACCTTCAATTTATGATCTATGAAAATAGCAGATTTATATATCCGGGTTAGTACAGATGAACAGGCCGACAAAGGCTATAGCCAACGAAGTCAGGAAGAATTTCTAAGAAAATATTGCGAAATCAATAATCTGTCAATTAGAAAAGTAATTTTCGAAGATCATTCTGCCAAAACGTTTAATCGACCTGAATGGAAAAGATATCTGGTCGAACTTCGCAAACATAAATGCCAGGCAGATTTCGTCCTTTTTCTGAAATGGGATCGCTTTAGTCGAAACGCAGGTGATGCCTATCAAATGATAAACCTCCTACGGAAATTAGGCGTGGAACCACAAGCTATAGAGCAGCCTTTAGATCTATCGATACCAGAAAACAAAATGATGCTGGCATTTTATTTGGCAGCCCCTGAAGTGGAAAATGACCGGCGAGCATTGAATGTTATCCATGGGATGCGTAGGGCAAGAAAAGAAGGTCGCTATATGGGGTTAGCTCCCATCGGCTATATTAATAAAACTGATGAAGCCGGAAGAAAATATATAGCTCCCGAAGAAAAGCAGGCAAAAATTTTACAGTGGGCATTTAGTCAAATAGCTGAGGGGGTATTTAATACGGAGCAGGTTTACAAAATGGCAAAGGGAAAAGGCTTTTCTGGTACAAAAGGGCTGTTTTGGTTTGCCATACGCAATCCTATTTATTGTGGCAAAATCTTTATTCCAAAATACAAGGATGAAGAAAGTTGCTTCGTCAAAGGATCGCATGAACCTATTATTTCAGAAGCTTTATATTACCAGGTTCAGGACGTCCTAGACGGTAGAAAAAGACATTATCGGCTTAAAGTGGTCTCTAATGCCTCATTACCATTACGGGGCTTTTTAATCTGCCCTAAATGCAATAAATTATTAACTGGTAGTGCTTCCAAAGGAATGACTAAATATTATTCATACTATCACTGCACAGATGGTTGTTCATGCAGGTATAGGGCTGATAATGTCAATACAATTTTTAGTGCCGAGCTTAAAAAGTATATTCCACGCCCGGAAATGATAGAATTATTTAAAATAACCTTATCCGAAGCATGGTACGACCAGACCAATCATTTGCAGGATGATAGTAAGCAGTTGCAGTTACAAATCAAAGAATATGAGGACAAGCTTTCTTACATCAGGGAATTACTTTCTTCAAGGCAATTAGAGCCTGCTGATTTCAGGGAAATGAAAGCGGAGTATTCCGCTAAACTTGAAAAACTAGAGGCGAAATTAAGCGCTACTAATCATGATAAGTTAGACTTTAATGGCCTGTTAACTAAGGGAGTAAATAATCTCTTAAAACTCGATTATGTTTATGAAACTGGTGATATAGAAAAGAAAAGGGAGGTAATTAGTTCGATGTACCCCGAAAAAATGACTTTTGACGGATTTTCAGTTCGAACTAATCGCATCAATGAAGTAGCAAGGCTAATATACAGTATGGACGTGGGTTCTAGCGAAAATAAAAACAGGACAAGTGGAAATAATTCCAGCTTGTCCTGTGAAGTCGGGATGGCAAGATTCGAACTTGCGACCTCCTGGTCCCAAACCAGGCGCGATAACCGGGCTACGCTACATCCCGAACGATGGTTATCTTAAAAATCAGCGGAGAGGGAGGGATTCGAACCCTCGATACAGGTTTAAGCCCGTATAACGGTTTAGCAAACCGGCCCTTTCGGCCACTCAGGCACCTCTCCAGTTATATTAGTTTCCTTTCAGAATCCTTACGTCCGCCAACTGGCGGAACCTTTCCCTAAGAACTGCTCCCCGCTAAGGGGTTGCAAAAATACAATTCCGGTGCTTAATACCCAAATCAAAATTGAATAAAAATAAAAGCCCCGTTAATACGGGGCCCTGAAAAACATATTCAAATTATTTACATAGCCGCCAGCTGCACTTTTTGCTGCAGTTCCAGCACGCTTTCCTTAAACAGGTTATCGGTATCCATCAGGTCTTTTACGGTTTGGCAACTATGGATCACCGTGGTATGGTCGCGGCCGCCAAAATGCTCCCCAATGGTCTTTAAAGAGTTTTTAGTAAAGGCTTTTGAAAGGTACATGGTGATCTGCCTGGCCTGCACAATCTCCCTTTTACGGGTTTTTTGCAGCAGTTTATCGTAAGGCACAGCAAAATATTCGCACACCATCTTCTGTATAGCGTCGATGGTGATTTCCTTGCTGGAGGATTTAACGAAGTTTCTCAGTACTTTTTTAGCCAATTCCAGGTCTATTTCCCTCTTATTCAGCGAAGATTGTGCCAACAATGAAATTAACGCCCCTTCCAGTTCACGCACATTACTGTTAATATTGTAGGCAATGTATTTCACCACTTCACGGGGCATATCAAAGCCATCGTTCTTCATTTTGGTGTCCAGTATCTCTATCTTGGTGTCGTAATCGGGACTCTGCAAATCGGCACTTAAACCCCAACGGAAACGGCTCAGCAGGCGCTCCTGCACCCCTTCGAGGTCTTTGGGCGATTTATCGCTGGTTAAAATCAGCTGTTTGCCGCTCTGATGCAGGTGGTTAAAGATGGAGAAAAAGGCATCCTGCGATTTTTCGGCCCGGTTAAAGAACTGGATATCATCAATGATCAGTACATCTATTAACTGGTAAAAATGGATGAAATCGTTGATGGCATTGTTGCGGCCATGATCTATGAACTGGTTGATGAACTTTTCTGAACTAACATAGAGCACCACTTTGTTTGGATGCAGCCTTTTAACCTCGTTTCCGATGGCCTGGGCCAGGTGGGTTTTTCCCAAACCTACACCGCCATATACCACCAGGGGGTTAAAGGAAGTGGCGCCCGGTTTTTCGGCCACGGTTTTTCCCGCACGGCGGGCCACCCGGTTACAGTCGCCTTCTATAAATGAATCGAATGTATATCCCCCGTTAAGCTGCGGATCGATCTGCATCTTTTTTAAACCCGGAATTACAAACGGGTTCTTAACAGGATTGTTTACTACCAAGGGGAAATCCATTTCGTTATTTGAGTATGATTTATAGCCATGGCCCGGCACATCCATTGTAAGCGGCTTGTTCTTACTGTTGCCACTGTCTACCATGATGCGGTATTCAAGCCTTGCCTCTTTACCCAACTCACGCTTCAAAGTTTTTGCAAGGAGTGAAACATAGTGTTCTTCAAGGTACTCATAAAAAAACTGGCTGGGTACCTGTATTGTTAAAACCTTATCTTTAAGCGCCACCGGCCTGATTGGTTCAAACCATGTTTTGAAGTGCTGCCATTCCACAATGTCCTTTATGATCTCCAAACAATCAGCCCAAACTTTTTCAAACGCTTTCTCCATTATTCCTTAAGCAATTTATATATTGAGTTATTCTATTTTCTTTGGCTCCCCCCGCTCTGAAAAATGTACGGACCCTGGATAAATTTTCGGCAGGACAGCGAATATCAAAAGAAATTGTTGAAAAAAAAATTTTTATTTCCTTTGATTTTTCCCATTAAAATATATAAGCCGCCCTTTGGTAATTTCCGCAAGCCTACCCGCCGGGTTGAAACACAATATCAGCAAGCTTTTCGCCCGGTTTTGCCTATATTTTTCAGCCTGAAAATTATTTTCCTTAAAGCCTGAAAAAAAAGAAAAAAAGGGCAGTTTTTTCAAAAAAATCAGCCATCCCGGTTTTAAATTATTCACATCAAAAGATACAAAAAAATAAGCTTACTTTTGGCCGGATAAAACATTTTATATATGAGTTATGAATTAACCGGCAAACTGGTGGCCAAATTTGATACGGTGCAAAGAACTGAAACTTTTAAAACAAGGGAATTTGCTGTTGAAAAAACAGAAGAAATAAACGGAAGAACTATTGTAAACTATGCAAAGTTTCAATGCGTGCAGGACCGTACTAATATTATCGATAAAGTAAATATCGGTGATGATATAAAAGTTTATTTCAACATCAAAGGAAGCAAGTGGGAAAAAGACGGCAAGACAAATTATATTACCAACCTGGATGCCTGGCGTGTGGAACAATTGCTTCAGCCAGGAGGCTCACATACCGACAGCGAGTATATGGAACCGCTCGATACTTTTTCATCTAACGCACCCGATGCGGTAGATGATCTCCCATTCTGATGCGCTCAAACAAATAAAAAATATTATCCCTGCCTACGTGTGCAGGGATTTTTAACTAAAAGCATTTGCAATATTTGTTGTAAAGAAAACAACCGTATATGCAGCAAAAAATATCACTCAAACTACTTCCATCCGAAGCCGCCGATGAGCAAAAAATAAAGCAATACATTGCGGCAGCCGCCGGCAAAAAAAATACGGCCATTGCCGGTTTTTCCATCCTCAAAAAATCAATTGATGCCCGGGGTAAAAATGTATTCATCAACCTCGTTGTCAACGCATTTATAAATGAACCGCCCGGCACGGCCCCTGCAGTTCATTTTGGGTTCAAAAACACAGAAAAAGCAACTAAAAAAGTGATCATTGCCGGCGCAGGCCCAGCAGGATTATTTGCAGCGCTTAAGCTTTTGGAAGCAGGTATTCAACCCATCATCATTGAAAGAGGAAAAGATGTGCGCCGCCGCCGCAGAGACCTGGCCATACTTAACAAAGAAGGGATAATAAATCCGGAAAGTAATTATTGTTTTGGCGAAGGTGGGGCCGGCACTTACAGCGATGGCAAATTGTACACCCGCAGCAGTAAGCGGGGCGATGTGCAAAGGATCCTTCAGCTCTTCGTTTATTTTGGTGCAGCAGAAAATATCCTCTACGATGCGCATCCGCATATCGGCACCAATAAACTGCCGCAGATCATCACTGCCATGCGCCAATGCATACTTGATAATGGCGGAAAAATTTTCTTCGAAAAAAAACTGGTTGATATCAACATTGAAAATGGGAAAATAAATTCCATTAAAACCGCCGATGCCGATGAACTTTTTGCCGATGCTTTTATTTTGGCAACGGGTCATTCTGCCCGTGATATTTTTGAACTGCTCCATCAAAAAAAAATATTAATTGAAGCCAAACCTTTTGCACTGGGTGTGCGCATAGAACATCCCCAGTCTTTGATAGACAGCATCCAGTATCATTGTGCCATACGGGATGCCAACCTGCCACCAGCCTCCTACTCGCTTGTTCAGCAGGTAGATGGCAGGGGCGTTTTTTCTTTCTGCATGTGCCCGGGTGGCATTATTGCACCGGCTTCCACAAGCCCGGGCGAACTGGTGGTAAATGGCTGGAGCCCTTCTAAAAGAAACAATCCATTTGCAAACAGCGGCATGGTGGTGCAAACCGAACTGGAAAGTTTAACAGGTTTTGCTGGTTCCAAAAGTTTAATGCAGGCTGATACATTGAGCAATCCATTGCTGCTAATGCAGTTTCAGCAAATGGTGGAACAACAGGCTTTTGATGCCGGTGGTGGAAAATTTACGGCGCCAGCACAAAGAATGGTTGATTTAATTAATAAGAAAACATCTTCCAGCCTTCCGGCAAATTCTTATTTGCCCGGGCTCAAAAGCGTGGCACTTGATGAAGTACTGCCCGGTTTTATTTTTAATACATTGGCAGGAGGTTTTAAAGCATTTGGAAAAAAACTGAAAGGCTACCTTACAAATGAGGCAGTGGTGGTGGCTGCAGAAAGCCGTACCAGCAGCCCGGTACGCATACCCCGCAGCAATGAAACGCTTGCGCACCCGCAGCTGCCGAATCTTTATCCCTGCGGAGAAGGTGCCGGCTATGCAGGCGGAATAGTAAGTGCGGCCATGGATGGAGAAAGGGTGGCCACGCAAATTACCCGTCTATTCCAGGGTTAAACAAACGGCGTGCACATCAACGCAGGTTATTTTTACCATTTAAAATATTATGTAACAATATTGCCGGCAAAGAATCTAATTTTACAATTCAACTAACGCTTTATGCATTTACTGGAACTTCAGAACCTGAAAAAATATTTTGCCACCCAAAAAGCGGTGGATGATATCAGTTTTACCATCGGCAAAGGAAGCATTTTTGGATTGCTGGGCCCCAATGGTGCCGGTAAAACCACCCTGCTGCGCATGATAACCGGCATCTTTTATCCCGACAGCGGGCAAATCATCTTCAACGGCAAACCATTTGAGCCGCTTAAAGACGCCGAAAGCATTGGTTATATGCCAGAAGAACGCGGCCTGTATAAAAAAATGAAAATCGGCGAACAGGCTTTGTACCTCGCAAGACTCAAAGGCATGAGCACAGCTGAAGCCAATCAAAAAGTAAAAGAATGGTTTGTAAAATTTGAAATGCAGAGCTGGTGGAATAAAAAAGTAGAAGACCTCAGTAAGGGCATGCAGCAAAAACTTCAGTTTGTAACCACTGTTTTGCACAACCCAAAACTGATCATACTCGATGAGCCCTTCAGCGGCCTTGATCCTGTAAATGCAAACCTTATAAAAGATGAAATTTTTAAGCTGGCACAAAATGGCAGTACCATTATTTTCAGCACACACCGCATGGGCGAGGTGGAAGAAATTTGCAACCATATTGTTTTGGTAAACAAAGGGAAAAAAGTACTGGACGGCTCTGTTAAAAGTATCAAGCAGGATTTTAAAGAGAATATTTACGAACTCGGCGGGCAGGTGGTTCCCGAACACCTGATGACACATATTTTTGAAGTGGTGGAACTTAAAGAAGATAAACTGCGCCTGAAACTTACCGAGGGTTCAATGCCAAATGATGTGCTGCAGTATTTTATTAACCAGGGTGTAAAAATCCATTCATTTAACGAAGTGCTGCCATCTATCAACGACATTTTCATAAAAGTGGTGGAAGGCACCGCCACTGCCAGGCAGTTTCAAAACATTTCATAAACTTTCATACAAATAACCATGAGCAAAATAGGTTTAATAATCGGCCGTGAATATTTTACAAGAGTAAAAAAGAAATCATTTTTAGTGACCACCATACTGGTTCCCCTGCTGATGATGGGCTTTTATGCTGCCATCATTGCAGTAGCGGTAAAGGGTGGCAGTTCGGGCGATAAAAAGAAGCTTGCCATCATAGATGAAGCAGGTTTTTTTACCGATTCCTCTTTTGTAAAAGCGAAAAAACAAACTTATGTATTGGTTAAAAATGAAACCGAAAAATCATTCATTAATAAATACAAGGATCTTGGATATGCCGGCTTTTTATATATTCCCCGGCCAGATTCGGCCAAAGCGGCACCGCTTGTGCTCCACAGCCAGAGCAGCCTCAGCCTCGGCCAGTCGGAGGCCCTGGAGGATATGGTGAATGATGCCTATAAAGAAAAAAAATTATTAAGCCTTGGCATCAGTACAGAAGAATATAAGATCATCAATAAAGAAGTGGATATACAAAGCGTGATAGACACCAAGGAAGGCGGCAAAAAAACGCATGCAGCAATTGCAGGAGTTATCTCGTTCATCTGCGGCATACTCATATACATGATGATGATCATTTACGGAAGCCAGGTAATGCGGGGCGTTACAGAAGAAAAAACCAGCCGCATTGCCGAAGTGGTGGTAAGTTCTGTAAAGCCATTTGACCTGATGATGGGAAAGATCGTTGGTATTGGTGCCGTAGGACTTACACAGTTTGCCATCTGGATCGTTCTGTTTGGTTCCTTACAGCTTTTGCTGCCCTTATTTATGCCTGGTATGACCGACCAGGTCAATAGTGTTGGTGCCGATGCCGGCAAACTGGGCGTGATCAACGAGATCAGCTCCGGCCTCTCCACCCTGCCCATTGCAAAAATACTGGGATGGTTTATGTTTTACTTTCTCATGGGATATCTTACATATGCTTCGCTGTTTGCGGCGGTTGGCAGCGTTGTAAGCGAAGACCAGCAGGAGGCGCAACAATTTGTATTTCCTATCATCATGCCGATCATCCTCGGGTTTTTTATTATGATACAGGCCGTGGAAGAACCCGATACCAACATGGCTTTATTTGGCAGCCTGTTTCCGCTCACATCGCCGGTGGTGATGATGGGGAGAATCACTTATGATATTCCTGCATGGCAGCTGATCGTATCGGCGGTTTTACTGGTTGGTACGTTTATCCTCTTTACCTGGCTTACCGCCAAAATATACCGCACCGGAATTTTAATGTATGGTAAAAAACCAAGCTGGAAAGAAATGATAAAATGGGCGTTTAAAAAACAATAAAGCAATTTAAAATATTCGATGATAAAAGCCCGTGTAGGTTGATTTCTATACGGGCTTTTTGTGCAATTTAAGCGGCAAAAAAGCGTTTAAATGGAAAGAAACATCTGCATGAAACGAATTTTCACCCTGTTAGCAGCGATTTTGATCATTGGGTTATTTTCCTGTAAAAAAAGCAGCCCCGAATCAATTTTAGAAGGAAGGTGGATTTTAGATAAAGAGCATATCACTACATACCTGGGGCCAGAAATTAAGGATTACATGTTTGAAGTTCCTGAAAGGGAAAAGCATGAATTAAATTTCAACGGAAATGATGTTACCATAAAATTCAACTACCCAGCCAGCATTACTACAACAACTTACAGGATGATATCCGGCAACCAGATTGAATTTGAAGATTATTTTTTAGATGGCCCACTTAAACTTCAGGTAACCGGATTAAATGAATTTACACTTGAACTCATTGAACGTTGTGGGACTACCATTAACCATTATAAACGCATTAATTAACAGCCTTTTAAACCTGCTCAAAATAATTTTTAAAAATTTTATTTGGTGTTTTAATTTTTTCCGCTTTACATTTGCAACAGTTCTTTACATCATTCTTATCAAGAAAGGCAGAGGGTAATGGCCCGATGAAGCCTTGACAACCTATCCCGCACATATGCGGGAAAAGGTGCCAATTCCATCCCGCACATGGCGGGAAAGATAAGTCAGGATAAACGCTTACAATACTTCACCAATATTAAAAGCTCACCTGGTTTATCGGGTGAGCTTTTTTATTTGCAGCAATGCAAACAAGGCTCCCCGGTAATTACAACTGTTTTTCGTGATAAGATCTTTATTAAAAACTTAAACACTAAAAACAAATACCATGAGCACAGCCACAGAACTGATCCACAGCATCCCGGTTTGCGAACTTACCGGCGCCATCAGCGTTCCCATTTTTCAAACCAGCACCTATGTGCAGGAAAGCCCCGGCGTTAACAAGGGGTTTGATTATGCCCGTACCAACAACCCTACACGGGCCACATTGGAAACCATCATTGCGCAACTCGAAAAAGGCAGCACCGGCATTGCATTTGGCAGCGGCCTGGCAGCCATTGATGCCGTGTTAAAACTGCTCAAAACCGGCGACGAAATTGTGGCCGTAGATGATATTTACGGGGGTGCCTTCAGGCTGTTCACGCATGTGTATGAAAAGTTCGGCATCAGCGTAAAATATGTGGATACTACAAATGCCGAAAATGTTTTTGAAGCCGTTACCGAAAAAACAAAACTCATCTGGATAGAAACGCCCACTAACCCCACTTTAAAGATCAGCGATATTAAGGCCATTGCAAAAATTGCCAAAGCCCGTTCCTGTTGGCTTTGCGTGGATAACACTTTTGCTTCACCCGCCTTACAACAACCTCTTACGCTGGGAGCTGATATTGTAGTACACAGCGCCACCAAATACCTGGGCGGCCACAGCGATCTTATTGCAGGCCTGGTTATTACCAAAACTGCAGAACTGGGCGATAAAATAAAATTCATACAAAATGCAAGCGGCGCAGTTCTTTCGCCTTTCGACAGCTGGCTGGTAATACGCGGCATAGAAACACTCCACCTGCGTGTACAGGAGCATTGCCGCAATGCGCAGGCCGTGGCAGCATTTCTGGCAAGCCATCCTGCAGTTGAAAATATTTATTACCCGGGTTTGGCATCACATCACAACCATGCTGTAGCCGCAGCACAGTCAACAGGATTTGGCGGCGTAGTATCCTTCTCATTAAAAAATGATACCGCTGCAGCGGCAACCACTTTTGTAACGAACACAAAATATTTTAAACTGGCCGAAAGCCTGGGTGGCGTAAAAAGCCTGCTCTGCCACCCGGCGGCAATGACGCACAAAAGTATACCCGAGGAAAAACGCCGGGCGGCCGGTGTGGCCGACAGCCTTATCCGCCTGAGTGTGGGCCTGGAAGAGGTGAATGATCTGATTGAAGACCTCAAAAATGCATTCGCATATGTAGAAAAACCAGAGAAAAATTTAGTTACCAGCTGATGTGCGGCACCAGCACCCTTGTTCCGGTAACTACCGGTACAATCTTGCACAGTAGTACAGAGCACTGCAATTTCTTTAACATAAAACGAAACAAAAGGATGAATAACAAAATAACGATCGGCCTGTTTGGATTTGGCACAGTTGGCAATGGCCTTCATGAAGTACTTCATAAAACACCCTCACTGGAGGCTAGCATAAAAAAAATATGCATTAAAGACAATAATAAGCAAAGAAGCATTAACAAAGATTATTTTACTACAAATGCGGATGAGTTGCTTGAAGATGCGGAGATCAATACCATTGTAGAGCTCATAGACGATGCAGGTAAAGCATTTGAAATCGTTAAAAAAGCCCTGCAAAGGGGCAAGGCGGTGGTGACTGCCAATAAAAAAATGATCGCAGCACATTTTGAAGAACTGCTTCAATTGCAGCAGCAATACAAAGTACCGTTGCTTTACGAAGGTGCCTGCTGTGCCAGCATCCCCATCATCAGAAACCTGGAAGAGTATTACGATAATGACCTGCTGAGTTCAATCCGTGGTATTATCAATGGCAGCACCAATTATATCCTTACAAAAATAAATGAGGAGGGGCTGCAATTTAAAGAAGCACTGCTGGAAGCGCAGCAGCTTGGTTTTGCAGAAAACGACCCCTCGCTCGATATTGAGGGCCACGATGCCGCTAATAAACTTTCGATATTAATTGCACATGCATTTGGTTGTATAGCCATACCAGCTGAAATTTTATACAGTGGCATCTGCCATATCGCTACACAGGATGCAAACCTTGCCAGGCAAAAACAAAGCAATATAAAACTGGTGGCCACGGCACAAAAATTAAGTAATGGGGATATTGCAGCATTTGTACTGCCGCAATTTGTAAATGAAACAGATGAACTTGCCCCGGTAAAAAATGAGTTCAATGCCGTGGTTACCGAAAGCTGTTTTTCAGATAAACACTTCTTTAAGGGCAAAGGAGCAGGAGCATTTCCCACTGCGGCAGCCGTACTCAGCGATATATCTGCCCTGCGTTACCAGTACAAATACGAGTACCGGAAACTAAACAGCAATCCAACAAGCAAACCCAGCAATGATTTTTACCTGAAAGTTTTTGTAAGTGCGCAACAAGAAGAAGACCTTGCTGCAGCTTTGTTTGAATGGGTGGAAGAAAAGCACAACGAACCAAATTACAACTGGCTCATTGGCGTGATTCATGCTGCAAAACTAAAAAAAGATAACTGGTGGCAAAAACCCGGCATATCGCTGATTGCCTGCAATGAACCCCTGATAGAAGATATCAGTTACAGGCAGGTCAATAAAAGAAGCCTGGAACTGGCAGGTGCAGCGTAAAAAAAACAGGAATAAAAAAAGCCACCCGAAGATGGCTCAATTCATTTCTGCAAGTTCTTAAACGCCTCTCACCATTGTCATAGCTTCTACCGCCATTTGCTGGTTGTATTCCGAAGCAAGGGATTTGTGATTGATAATGTCAACTATTGTTCCAACCAGGCAAAGGCCGCCGGTAAGGAAATACAAAATCCCCATTCCCATTTGACCTATCAGGAACCGCTGAACCCCTGCAAAGCCCACAAAGCCCAGCAGGCAGGTAAGCAAGATGATATCTGCCTTTTTGCGTTTACTGCTGTAAAGCGAGATAAACATCTGCATTTTGTCGTTTGGCAGGTCTTTGGTAAATGCCTGCAGGTAACTGAGTTCTTCGGGCTCAATACCCGGAACCTGGCTGATAAAAAAACTGTTTTCGTACATGGCTTACTTTTTTTATTAGATGATAAATACGATGCAAAATTATCAATACTGCCGGAATTCCAAAATAATGTTCTGCAATGGAAGCGGAAAGCTGCAGGTGCAGGGCATAATGCACAGAATGCCCGATACCACAGCCCGGGCAAAAGGGAATTCCCAGCCACTTTACCACACAGAAACTAAAAGAATTATCTGCAGGATTCATAAAGAACAGCAGCAACAAGGCCAGTGGCCAAAAAAACAATTCGGCATTTTTAAAAATGGTATGTAAGGTATTTTTGAACATGTTCAGGGGCCAACGTAATTCCCGGCGCTTTATAAGGATAAATGAAAAGCTATAATAAAAAGTTTTTACAGAGTTACAGAAAGAAAATCAGAACTACAATTTTTTTATACTATTGATCTTAATGGGATACACAAAGGCATCGCCACTGCTTTTTAGGTTTTGTATTTTACGAACCAGTTTCATTCCTTCGAGTACTTTGCCAAATGCGGCATAACCAAGCCCGTCACGGTTGCCAAAAGCGGCGCTGCTGTCGAACTGTTTCTGGCTGCCGATACAAATGAAAAATTCGGTGCTGGCGCTGCCGGCGGTGGTTCGGGCAAAAGAAAGCACACCGCTTTCATGTGTTAGCCCGGTTTGCCTGGGCGATTCATGTGGTATTTTTGGAAGCGCCTGCTGTTTGGCCGGGCTGGTTTGTATAATTCCGCCCTGGATGAGGCCGGTATTGTATTGTTCATCGAGGTCGGGGTTCTTGATCACCCGGTAAAAGGAAGCGTCATCGTATACCCCATCTTCCACATTTTTGAGGAAGGCTGCCACCGTTTTGGGTGCTTTATCGGGGTAAAGCTCTGCCTCAATATCACCATATTCGGTGTCAATGATAATATGCGGCTTGTCGTAATGTTTTTGAGTGCAGGAGAAAAAAAAGCTTGCGAGTATAAAAATGAATACGCTTTTCATTTTAGTAATTTATGTAAAGATATAAAGGGATTTAGCCGCAAAGCAACCCGGTTATTTGTAAAAGTTCTCCCCAAGAAGAAAAATGTTCAATAAAAATGTTCAATATTGGTATACTGTACAAGAGTGCGACGCCAATAATGTTCATAAGGATTACAAATGCCCACTCCAAAATCATCTACCAAATGCCGGAATAAATTAATCGGTATGATCTTTTAAAAGTATTATGCCGGGCCTTCCCTTTGGGAGTGGCAAGGAGGAAGGGGTTAATGATCGTTCAGCGGCAAGCCCCTCTTTTGCCATTCGATCCAGTTTACATACTCGGGCGATACACGTTTTTCAACCATGGTTATACATTTATCTACCGGGCAAACCAACTGGCAGAGATTGCAGCCAACACATTCTTCTTCCTTAATGGTATAGTTGTTATAAGGTTTACCATATTCGATGTTAATGCTTTGATGCGAAGTGTCTTCGCATGCAATATAACAAAGGCCGCAGTGGATACATTTGTCCTGGTTGATATTGGCCACATGGTGATAATTAATATCAAGATCTTCCCAATGTGTAATGGTGGGCACCGATTTACCAATGAAGTCATCAAGTTTCTTAAACCCTTTTTCATCCATCCAGTTGTTCAGTCCCTCGCACATATCTTCTACAATGCGGAAACCGTGTTTCATGGCAGCTGTACAAACCTGCACATTACTGGCGCCTAAGAGCATAAACTCCACTGCATCTCGCCAGGTACTCACACCACCAATGCCGCTTATGGGAACTTTGCTGGTTACATCATCTTGCGCAATGGTTGTGAGCATTTTTAATGCAATGGGTTTTACAGCCGGTCCGCAATAGCCGCCAAAAACAGATTTACCTCCCACATAAGGATTTGGAACAAGGGTATCCAGGTCAACACCCGTTACAGACTGTATGGTATTTATGAGCGATAATCCATTAGTGCCGGCTTTTACCACGCTGCGACCCGTTGGTACCACCGAATGCACGTTGGGTGTGAGTTTAGTGATAACCGGGATAGTAGCAGCTTCCATTACCCACTCCACCACCATGCAGGCAATGTCGGGATCCTGGCCTACAGCTGCTCCCATGCCCCGCTCCGTCATGCCATGCGGGCAGCCAAAGTTGAGTTCAAAACCATGTGCTCCGGTATCTTCCACTTTCTTTATAAGTTCGTGCCAGCTTTCTTTATCGTTATCGGCCATCAGTGAAACGATCATGGCGCGGTCGGGAAAAAGTTTAATGCATTCTGCAATTTCTTTTAAATTAATGTGCAACGGACGGTCGCTGATGAGTTCAATATTGTTTAGCCCCATTACGCGGTGCCCGCCAAAATCAACTGCAGAATAACGGCTGCTCACATTTTTTACCTGCGAACCAAGGGTTTTCCAAACCACGCCGCCCCAACCTGCTTCAAAAGCCCGGAGCACATTGTATTTTTTATCTGTTGGCGGTGCACTTGCCAGCCAAAAAGGATTGGGCGATTTGATGCCGAGGAAAGAAGATGTAATGTTTGCCATAAATATTTATTTCACGCAAAGGCGCTAAGGTTTTAAGACGCTATTAAAGTTTGTTTACAATCCGGTGAATCCCCTCTTTTATCAGGTTTACATTAAAATTGATCAAGATCCCAAGTTTCAACCCAGTCAGTTTCAAATAAGTAATCACTTGCTTGCTATGTACGGGGGCAAGCGCTTCTATTGACTTGATTTCTACAACAACTTTTCCTTCTACTATAATATCTGCTCTAAATCCAACCTCCATTCTTACAGCTTTGTGAAACAATGGAATCGCAGCTTGCCGAATAAAATTGACCCCGCGTTCTTTCAATTCGTAACAAAAGATTTCTTCATATACTGACTCAAATAAACCCGGGCCATATTCCTTGTGAATATTGTAAGCAATATTCACAATTATGGTCGATATTTCGTTTTCTGTCATGCGTTTGAAAGTATAAAGTTTTCTTGCGCCTTAGCCACTCTGCGCCTTTGCGTGCAAATACTTTAAAATAGAACCTGCCGCAACCTTCCCTGCCTGTACGGCATCCACCACTTCTTTACCTCCATTTACAGCGTCGCCGCCAGAAAAAACACCGGGAATGTTCGTGGCGCCATTTTCGTCCACTATTATTTTTCCGGCTTTACTTGCTACCTGCAGGCTCTGCACCAATGCTTCATAAGGCACCTGCCCTGCTGCTTTGATGACCATATCTACGGGCAAAGAAAATGTTTCACCGGTATCTACCGGACTGCGGCGCCCGCTAGCATCGGGCTCACCCAATTTCATTTTGCTGCAAACCAGCTCTGTTACTTTTCCATTGGCGCCCTTTACTTCTTTTGGTGCGGCCAGCCAGATAATTTCGCAACCATCCAGTTTGGCTATATCGAGCTCCACATCTGTACAGGGCTTTTCTGCTTCGGTACGGCGGTACACGAGTGTTACTTTACTTGCACCGAGGCGTTTCGCCTGCGTGGCTGCATCAATGGCCGTCATACCCATTCCAATTACAGCCACCCGGTCGCCAACTGCTACAGAAGGGTACCCTTCATTGCGCAAACGGTAAATGAACGAAATAGCATCTTCCACGCCCTGCAGATCTTCGCCGGCAATATCAAGCTGCCTTGCCACACCTACACCCATCCCCAGAAAAACAGCATCGTAGTTTTTCCTCAGATCTTCCAGCTGTATATTTTTACCGAGTTCCTGTTTGTATTTAATATCAATTCCACCAATGGAAGTAATGTAGTTGACCTCATCTTCGCAAAATTGTGCTGTTACTTTGTATGCAGCAATTCCATAGGTCATTAATCCGCCCCCCTTTTCTTCTTTCTCAAAAATGGTCACATCTACGCCTTCTTTGCTGAGATAAAATGCTGCGCTCAGGCCAGCCGGTCCTGCACCCACCACCGCAACTTTTTTTCCAATGGGTGGTTTGCGCTCAAATAATTTCCATTTAGCCGCCATGGCTGTTTCTGTACTGTAGCGTTGCAGGCGTGCAATTTCTATCGGCTCTTCTTCGAGCAGGTTGTACACGCAGGCTCCCTCGCATAATTTTTCCACGGGACAAACCTTGCTGCAACCGGCGCCCATAATATTACTGCTGAAAATAGTGTGTGCCGAGCCTTTAATATTTTCATTGGCGATCTGCTTAATGAATTTTGGCACGTCTATATGCGTAGGACAACTTTTTGTACAGGGTGCATCGTAGCAAAACAAACAACGGTTTGCCTCCACAGCAGCTGCAGTAACATTGTCAAACGGAGGATGAATGTCAGCAAAATTCTCTGCATATTGTTCCGCTGATAGTCTTTCAGATTTGATCATAAAAACATTATTTTAAATGCTGAATGCTAAATGCTAAATGAAAAAAATCAACATTCAGCATTTAACACTTAACAGGTTTACAGTTCTGTTAATTTACCATAGGTCTCCGGCCTTCTGTCGCGGAAAAATTGCCAAACGCTGCGCACCTGCTCAATCATATCAAGGTCAAATTCGGCCACCAGCAATTCATCATTGTCTTCACTTGCCTGTGCAAAAATTTGCCCGCGGGGGTCAACAAAATAAGAGGAGCCGTAAAATTTACCAAGGTTCCATGGCCGCTCGTGGCCTACACGATTGATGCAGCCCATAAAATAGCCATTGGCTGCGGCATGTGCCGGCTGCTCCAGCTTCCATAAATATTGAGAAAGCCCAGAAACAGTTGCAGAAGGATTGTACACGATCTCTGCACCATTTAAACCAAGACATCTTGCCCCATCGGGAAAATGCCGGTCGTAACAAATGTACACACCAACCTTAGCATACTTTGTTTGAAAAACCGGGTAGCCCAGGTTTCCGGGTTTAAAGAAAAACTTTTCCCAAAAACCGCTGGTATGGGGAATATGATTTTTGCGGTACTTACCCAGGTATTTTCCGTCGGCATCTATAACTGCAGCTGTATTGTATAAAACACCAGCCTGCTCTTTTTCATACACAGGAACAACAATGACCATATTATATTTTCTGGCGTATTCCTGCATGCGCTCAATGGTAGGGCCAGGCACGGTTTCGGCACTTTCGTACCAGGCTTTATCCTGCCCGGGGCAGAAATAAGGGGTATTAAAAATTTCCTGGAAGCAAAGTATCTGCACGCCCTGCCTTCCGGCTTCTTCAATATATGGGATGTGCTTCTGCACCATGGCTTCTTTTATTTCTTCGATGGTGCCTTCGCCTTCTGTTTTTGGCAAGGAAAGTTGGATAAGACCAGATTTTACAATACGTGGCATGATTTAATTAATTAAAAATGAAAAATGTAGAATTATGAATTCGCATTGAAATACTTTTGTTTTGTTGTAAGAATTATACTGGAGATTATTTTTACCAGTTCATCACATAATTTTCGAAGAAGTTCGAATTGCTCAGATAAAATATAGTTACTATCAAAAAGCAAATTCAGCCAATACAAAGTTTCCCGGGCTTCTTTTAAAGAAAGACTAAACTTATAAACAAAGTCACGCTTGGTACTACTGGCAATGGCTTCATTAATATTCGCACCAATGGAAGTTCCAGATCGAAGCAGCTGTTTTGATAATACATACTCCTTCCTCTCATTTGTTAAATATTTATAAACCTTTACTATTTCCAAGGCAAAAAGATATGATTTTGATACAACAATATTTTTATTACCAGCTTCCATTCTTAATTCATAATTCTAAATTCTGAATTTCAAATGATTTGATTCACCTTATTTCGTTTAATAAACTTACCAAATCCTTTCTGCACTTTGCATTCGTTTTTATCAATGGCTATTTGCCCCCTCAATAAAACTGTTTTTACTTTTCCCGTGAGCTCCCATCCTTCGTAACCGCTGTAATCTACATTCATATGATGTGTTTTGGCAGAAAGCGTATGTTTTTCATTAGGATCGAAGATCACTATATCTGCATCGCTGCCAACAGCAATGGTGCCTTTACGGGGAAACATACCGAATATTTTTGCTGCATTGGTACTGCTTACCTCCACATATTTGTTGAGTGTGATTTTATTTTTTACCACGCCTTCGCTGTACAGCAACTCCATACGGTTTTCAATAGCAGGATGACCGTTGGGTATCTTGCTGAAATCATCTTTACCCATCAGTTTTTGTTCCCACATAAACGGACAATGGTCTGTAGCCACCACCTGCACCAAACCCTGGTTAATGCCGGCCCACAAAGTATCCTGGTCTTTCTTTTGGCGGAGCGGCGGACTCATTACCCATTTGGCGCCGTCTTCCTGCTCATAAAGCGATGCATCAATAATGAGATATTGTATGCAGGTTTCTACAAACATTTTTTGGTTGCGGCGTGTGGCATTGCGTACCGCATTGAGTGCACCCTCGCAGGTAAGATGCACAATATAGCCCGGGCAGCCTGTATAACTTGCCATATCTACAAACCTTTCGCTGGCTTCGGCCTCCGTAATTTCGGGCTGCGACAAATAATGGTACAGTGGCGATAATTTTCCCTCTCCCCGGTGCTTTTGAACAAGATAATCGATCATATCGCCGTTGGTGGCATGCACATTAATAAGCCCACCATGTTTTTTTACTTCTTCCATGAGGCCGATCATCTGCCGGTCGTCGATCATAAGTGCACCTTTATAGGCCATAAAGGTTTTAAAAGAAGTGATGCCTTCTTTCTCGATCATGCCCTGCACTTCCTGCCTGGTTTGTTCATTAAAATCGGTAACGGCCATATGAAAACTGTAATCGCCCACACAATTATTATCGCTGCGGCTGCGCCAGTCGTTGAGCGCATGCTGCAATGATTTGCCCTGGGTTTGCAGAACAAAATCAATTACCATGGTGGTACCACCGTAGAGCGCCGCTCTTGTACCGGTTTCATAATTATCAGAAGAAAAAGTTCCCATAAAAGGCATATCCAGGTGAACGTGGGGATCTATTCCACCCGGAAAAACATATTTTCCGGAAGCATCTATTTCTTTATCTGCTTTATAAGGCAAGTCTTTGCCAATAGCTTTAATGGTTTCTCCTTCTATAAAAATATCAGCCACATAGTTGTCGGTGGCGGTGATGATGTTGCCGTTCTTAATTATCAATGACATCTAATATTTATTTTAAATGTTAAGTGCTAAATTTTTAATGTTTATTTTTTCAAAATTGATTCCTGAGAGGTTTTAACAATTTTTGTCAAAATATTTATTATATGTTCAACAAGTTCCAGGTATATTTTGCACTCTATTTTAACTATTTGACTTTTTTCAAGAAGCCGTAACCTGTATCTTGTTTCTCTAGCTTCCTTAGAAGCAATCGACATTTTTGTTATAAAATCTCTTTTAGTTTGTGCGGCACCAGCTTCTTCTACATTAGCGCCGATGCTGGTAGCGCTCCTGAGCAGCTGCTTAGAAATAACAAATTCATTTTGGGCTATAAGCTTCTTATATAAAGCAATTATCTGCAGCGCAAAGTCAAAACTCAAGTCTTTAATCTTATTATCTGCCATAAGAATTCAACATTTAGAACTTAACATTCAAAACAATTAAAGTCTTCTCCTCATAAAAAAATAATACAGTAAGCCGCTCACAAAGAACCCAATAAACCAGGCATAATTGTACAAATTACTGATCCATCCGGGTACTGTATTTGCTGAAATCAATTTAATTGTAACCAGGAAGCCCGGCACATTTGGCAGAATTCCGGCAAGCAATGCAACGATAGCTTTGTAATTTACGCCATTTGAGAAATAATATTCACCCTTGCGGCTGTAAAGTGCCTGCAGATTCAATTCTTTTTTGCGGATAAAATAATAATCGGCAATCATAATGCCACCTACAGGGCCCAATAAACTTGAGTAGGCGATGAGCCAGTTGAAAATATAGCCGGTTGGGTCGGCAATCAACTTCCAGGGGAAAATCAGTATACCAATAATGCCTGTAATATAACCCCCGGTACGGAAACTGATCGCATGAGGGTCTAAATGAGCAAAATCATTAGCCGGGCTTACAATATTGGCTGCAATATTGGTGGCAAGGGTACTGATGGCCACCGCCAGCATGGCAAATGTTACCATCATTTTACTTTCAAACTTACCCGCAAGTAACACGGGATCCCAAATGGTATTGCCATAAACTATTGCCGTGGCCGATGTAACCACTACGCCAATAAATGCAAAAAGCGTCATGCTGGGTGGTAATCCGATGGCCTGGCCTTTTATTTGTGCGTTCTGACTTTTTGCATAACGGGTAAAATCAGGGATATTAAGTGAAAGCGTGGCCCAGTAACCAACCATGCCTGTGAGAGCCGGGAAAAAATACCTAAGAAAAGAAGGCGTATCTGCAAACTTTGATGGCGTTGATAAGATCGGCCCCAAACCATTGGCTGCACTTATGGCCCAAAACAACAGTGCCAATGCCGCTACCGGCAAAAAAATGGCTTTGAACAATAATAATTTTTTAATGCTCTCCACTCCAAAATACACCACCAGCATATTGAGCAGCCAAAAGGCCAAAAAACAAAGAAAAGGAGCCAGGTTTGGAAATAATCCTTCCATATTAATGGCAGGCAAAGAAGGGATCCAGGCCCTGAGGATATAATAGATGGCCGTACCCCCGATCCAGGTTTGAATACCAAACCAGCCACAGGCCACAATGGCCCGGAGTATGGCGGGAATATTTGCCCCCTTAATTCCAAAACTAGCCCGGGCAAAAACAGGAAACGGAATGCCGTATTTTGCACCAGCATGGCCGTTGAGTATCATGGGAATTAAAACAATAGTATTGCCCAGGAAAATAGTGAGGATCGCCTGCCACCAGTTCATACCAGCACCAATGAGCGAACTGGCAAGCATATAAGTGGGAATACACAAACTCATGCTGATCCAGAGGGCAGCATAGTTCCAGGTACCCCATTTGCGGTTTACAGGGGCGACAGGCTTCAGATCATCATTGATAAGCCCCTGTTCTCCCTCAAATTCCAGTTCAGTTAAATGAACTGCTTCTTTATATGCCCCAGGATAATTCATTTAGTTTTGGTTTAACACAACGGGCACAAAGGATAGAACGAAACAACGTTGTGATCTTTGTGCAGCGTTCTTTGCAAGAAAATTATATAGTGGCTTCATCTGCAATCCTGAGCGCCTCGCTGATGATGGCCAGTCCTTCGTCAATCTGTTCTTTAGTTATGCAAAGCGGCGGTGCAATAAACACATAACTCCAGCGAACAAATGTATACATGCCGAGTTCTTTAAGTTTTGCCGCCACTTTGTTCATCACCGCACTATCTGCAGGCGATGCATTGAACGGGGCCATTGGTTCTTTTGTTTTACGGTTTTTAACCAGTTCCAAACATCCAAGCAAACCCGTATTACGCCAATCGCCAATAGATGGATGCTTGTCCATCATTTGCTGTATACGGCCATTTAAATATTTTTCCATGGCCAGCGTATTTTCAATCAGCTTTTCGTCTTCGTAAATTTTCAGCGTTTCGAGCGCTGCTGCACAGCTGACAGGATGAGCAGAATAAGTTAGGCCAAGCGATAAAACCACCTCATCAAATTTAGCAGCAATTTTATCGCTCACCATCAGGCAGCCAAATGGCAGGTAACCACAGGTAAGCCCTTTTGCCATAGCGATCATATCTGGTATGATGCCGTGGTTTTCGAAACCAAACCATTTGCCGGTACGGCCAAAGCCACTCATCACTTCATCCATAATAAGGAGGATGCCATATTTATTACAGATCTCACGCACTGCTTTTAAATAACCCAGAGGGTACTTTAAACAGCCCGATGAGCCGCTTTCTCCCTCAAGCAAAATTGCGGCAATATTATTTGGGCCTTCGTAAGCGATCACTCTTTCCAGGCTGGATACGGCATCTTTCAACAAGTTTTCTTCTCCGTATTCAAAGCGGTAGGCATAAGGCAGATCGAAGTGCACAAAATTTGGCGCCTGCTGGCTATCCATGGGTAAACGCCTGGGGTCGCCGCTTGCGCTCATGGCACCATAAGATGCCCCGTGGTAAGATTGATAGCGGGTAAGTATTTTATGCCTGCCCGTAAAAAGTCTTGCCAGCTTAATGCCGTTTTCTATAGAAGTGGCCCCGCACAAAGTAAAAAATGCTTTATTCAGATCGCCCGGACATATCTCTGCCAGTTTTTTTCCCAACTCTCCACGCACTTTGGTTACACAACTGGGTGTAACATAGGCCACTTCCTGCATTTGTTTTACCACCGCCTGCGTTACCCGCTGGTTGCCATGGCCAATATTTACATTCATGAGGCCGCTGCTGAAATCTATGATGCGGTTATCATCGTGATCATACAGGTAAACGCCTTCTGCATGTTTTACCGCTATAGGGGCAATTCCTTTTTGTTTGCTCCAGCTGAAGAGGGTATAATCAAGATTTGCCTGAATAATCTCTGTCGCTTCTGAAATAGTTTTTGTATTCATACAATTATTTTCAATAATTAGAAGTTGCTATTTTTTTATTTGCTTTCCTGATAAAATATACTAAAACCCATATTGCCCCGGCAATCACCAGAAGGCTGCCAAAAATCTCTCCTATTACTTCACCTTTCCTAAATCAGGTACGAGATCTGTTTTATTGGTTTTTGATCTTGCCATATTCGTTAATAATGCCTTGATCTATTTTCAGGGTCACAAATTGTGGCCTCAAGTTGGGTCTTTAACTCATCCAGTTCACCCCGGCTTCGGGATTCCACTTGGTGGTTGACTTTTTAAGTTTGGTCCAGAATTCAATGGAACTTTTACCTGTGATATCGCCTACACCAAACTTACTTTCGTTCCAGCCGCCAAAACTAAATGGTTCACGTGGCACCGGCACGCCAACATTTACACCAATCATACCTGCACTCGCGTGATCAATAATGTAACGGGCCATACCGCCGTTTTGTGTAAACACACTGGCAGCATTACCGTAGGGATTGGCATTTTCAATAGCAAGCGCCTCATCCACCGTATTGGTACGCATGATAGAAATAACGGGGCCGAATATTTCTTCCTTAGCCACGGCCATATCTGGTTTTACATGATCAATTACTGTAGGCCCCACATAAGTTCCATTTTCTTTTCCGGCAACTTTTGTGTTACGTCCATCCACCAAAATTTTAGCACCCTGCGCTTCTGCTTCGGTAATGTATTTTTCTATGCGCTCCTGTGATGCTTTATTGATAACGGCGCCCAGGTTTAGCCCCGGTACGATCTTACGGGCCTCCTCACAAATTTTCTCCACTATATGATCCACATTGCCCACTGCAACCATGGCGCTGGCTGCCATACAACGCTGACCAGCACAACCACTCATACTTGCAGCCACATTTTGGGCAGTCATTTCAGGCCTTGCATCGGGCAATACCATCAGGTGATTTTTGGCACCGCCCAGGGCAAGGCAGCGTTTAAAATTATGCGTGGCACGCTGGTAAACTATTTTGGCAACCTTTGTTGAGCCAACAAAAGATACCGCCTGAATTTCGGGATGATCACAAATTGCTTCCACTATTTCAACATCGCCATGTACAATATTAAACACGCCATCGGGCAGGCCTGCTTCTTTTAATAATTCAGCAATGCGGCCGCAGCTTAAAGGCACTTTTTCCGAAGGTTTCATGATCATGCAATTTCCCAGTGCAATGGCATTAGGAATGGTCCAGTTGGGAACCATGGCCGGGAAGTTAAACGGAACAATAGAGGCCACCACACCCAGCGCCACATGTTCTGTACGGCATTCCACCCCGCGGCTTACTTCCAGTATTTCGCCAGTAATAAGCTGCGGAAGGGATGTGGCAAATTCTGTAAGCTCAATACATTTTTCTATTTCGGCCACAGATTCTCCATAGGTCTTGCCATTTTCTTCGCTGCAGAGTTCTGCCAGCTCTTTCATGTTTTTTTCGAGCAATGTTTTATAGCGGAAAAAGACCTGCACCCGTTCTTTAATGGGCATCCGGCTCCAGGCAGGGAAAGCTTTTTTGGCAGCCTCTACTGCATCATCCAGGTCTTTATAACTGCTCATTGGCAGCTCCGAAAGCTTTTTGCCATCAAGCGGCGATACCACATCCATTTTCCGGCCTCCAACAACATCAATAAATTTTCCGGCAATAAAATTTTTTACGGGAGAATATTTCATATGAATTTTTTAAAATATTATGCAATTTACCATATTCACAAAATTGTTTAACTAAATTAAGTATTGCGATTTTGGTAATTAATCTGCATCATTATGAATTGATTTCTGAATAATTTTTAGCTCAGCAATCAGAAAAATAAAAATAATGCATTTTTGGTTTAAAATAAACTTTATCTGTATTTTTCAGAATATTTCAAATTCAAACCATTATGAATCATAAAGACGATAACGGCCTCGACGAACTGGATTTTAAGATACTTTCTGAACTTCAAAAAGACGGACGCATGTCATTTACCGACATGGCCGACAATCTTCACGTATCGGTTGGTACCATCCGCACACGCCTCAATAAGCTGATTGATGATGGCACAGTAAATATTATTGGCCGCGTTAACCCCGATAAGGTAGGATTTATGTGCTATGCGCATATTGCCGTATTTGTAAGGCCCGCAACACTCAAAGACAAGGTGGCGCAAAGGATCGCAAAACTGCCCGAGGTTAGCTTTTTGGCCATGACGTCAGGCGATTACGACCTGGAAGTGGATGTAATGTGCCGCGACAATAACCACCTGGTGGATTTTGTAGATGAGATCAGCAAGATCGAAGGGGTAAACCAAACCAAAACAACCATTTATTTCAAAGTATACAAATATGCGCAGCCCGACCTTAAGCTGCTGAAATAAACCGGTATTCAAAAACCCATAACCAACTTTGACCGAACCTGTTTCGGGCTTTTATTTTTAGAAATCCGTCCAGCAATAATCTTTTAACGCAGCCGTTGAAACAGTATGCTTCGTTCAATATTCCTGCTGATAACCTGTTGCCTGGCCAACCAGCTGCTAATGGCACAAAAAAAATCGCAGAATATGGTCATCCCCACCTACGAAAGATGCAAGGAAAGATGGGATTATGTTTTTGTAAAAGATACCCTCGTTGGCGAAGTGATCTATTTTCAGCAGGCGCCCTTTATTTGCGGCAATACCAGTTCAGCTTCCATTACCATTATTAAAACAAGTAACAACGACAGCCTGCGTATTTTACAGGTTTGTTCACAAAACAAACCACTTGAACCAAAACAAATGCTTTCATTTGTTCCTGATTACACTTACTACAAAAACGTAGCCTTGCCATTTAACAGCAGCCGGTCTGACTGCATGGTGAAAAAAACCTGCTATGCCACCCTCATCAGCAGGTAAAAAAATGTTGCGGAAATTTTCAGCCCGTTTTGTAATTTAGGCCGTGCAAAAGCCCCTTGTAAATAAAAAATACCTATTGCAGAAATTTCCAGGTAAAGGCGGCTGGACCTACGCAATGATCCCCGAAATAAAACAGGATAAAAATGCAGCTTTTGGCTGGGTTTCTGTATCGGGCAGTATAGATGATCTGCCCGTAAAAAATTTCCGCCTCATTCCCATGGGCAATGGCAAACTTTTCTTTCCCGTAAAAGCAGCTTTAAGAAAACAACTCAACAAGAAAGAAGGCGACTGTATACATATCATTTTATATGCCCAGGAATCGCCGGCGTACATCCCAAGTGAATTTAAAGATTGCCTGGCCGATGAGCCAATCGCTGAAAAGAATTTTTATACGCTGGGTGCACCAGAACAGCAAGCCTGGATCAACTGGATCTATGAAGCTAAAAAAGAAGAAACAAAAACCGAAAGAATGGTAAAAGCCATTGACATGATCGGCAGAAAAGAAAAAATTCACCAAAAATAGATCATACCCTTACAGCAAGCCAGGCCATCATACCCATACCCTGTTCAATGGCATCTTCATCAATATTAAAAGTAGCTGTGTGTACGCCGCTGGTAATGCCCAGGGCTTTATTGGCTGCGCCGATCCTGAAAAAGCAGGCAGGTATTTTGTGAGAATAATAGGCAAAATCCTCGGCACCCATACGCAATTCTGTTTCGCTCACATTTTCTTTGCCGGCAAAATCCTTTGCCAGTTCCATTGCCCTGGCCGACAGTGCTTCATCGTTCAGTACAAAGGGGTATCCAACATCGATCCTTACAGTTGCCGTTGCACCAAAAGTAAGAGCTGTTTCCACTATGTATTTTTCAATAAGCTGATGGGCTGCAAAACGCCATTCTTCATTCATGGCCCTGAAGGTACCCATGAGCTTAACTTCCGAAGGGATCACATTGGTGGTATTACCGGCCTGCACAGAGGTAATGGAAAGCACAGAGGGATTAAACGGATTATTGTTACGGCTGATGACCTGCTGCAAACCTAAAATAATATGCGATGCAATAACGATGGGATCCGCAGTTAAATGTGGTGCAGCTGCATGACCGCCTTTTGCGTTGATGGTAATATACAACTCATCGGCACTGGCCATTACCATTCCGCCGCGGAAACTGAACTGCCCCGGTTCCAGCACGGTATGCACATGCATGGCCAGGATTTTTTGCGGGGCCGGGTTTTCGAGCACACCCTCCTTTATCATAAAACTGGCGCCGCCCGGATTTTTTTCTTCACCGGGTTGAAAAATAAGTTTGATGGTTCCTTCCCACTCATCTTTTGTTTCGCTGAGAATTTTTGCAACGCCCAGCAAACAGGAGGTATGCACATCGTGCCCGCAGGCATGCATCACCCCTTTATTGGTGGATCTGTATGGCACATCATTTTGTTCTTCTATAGGCAGCGCATCCATATCTGCCCTGAGGGCAATGATCCGGGAAGAGGGATTTTTGCCCATTATCAAACCCACCACGCCTGTAGTTGCCATCACCTGGTGTGGAATACCAATTTGAGAAAGTTTATCCCTGATGAACCTGGATGTTTCAAATTCCTGGTAGCTGAGTTCGGGGTGGGCATGTAAATGATGACGCACGGCAATAAATTCTTCCTTGTATTTTTTTGCCAGCGATTTTATCTTTTGAAGCATGCTGCAATATAATTTTATTTCATCACTTCGGGTATCACCCTGCCCACACATCCATTGGGCATTTGTATCTGCAGCATAGCTGCAATGGTGGGTGCAATATCGGTCATATAGGTTTCACGGTTTGTTTTGCCCGCTTTAACTCCCCAGCCAAACCATACCAGCGGTATATGCGAATCGTATGGGTTCCAGGCACCATGCGTGGTACCTTTTTCGGAGCCATCGAACCAGGATGGCTTTACGAGGAACTGGATATCGCCACTGCGCACTGCAGAAAAACCATTGATGAGCCTTTCCTTTATTGGCTGCGCAATGCTTGCCTGCTGGATCTTTGAAGTTTCAAAAACATCGGTAACAAAGGGTTTCATCCGCAGCGCTTTCATAATAAGCTGCTTTACAAAACCGACGTCCTTACCCGATTTCTGCAAACCGTCAAAGTCAATGTATACCTGGTAATTTTCTACTGCCAGCACCGCATTACTCAACCCTGTTGAGTCGGCAATCATTTTGTTGAGTTCAGTTTTAAAACTGCCTTCGGAAAAATTTCCTGCTGGCATTTTATTTTCTTTCATAAACCCCACATTATGCGCTGCACCATGGTCGGCAGAAAGAAAGAAAAGATAATTACCCTTGCCAACTTTTGCATCCAGGTATTGCAAAAAGCTTTCCAGGTCTTTATCGAGCCGCAGGTAGGTATCTTCCAACTCTATTGAATTGGGCCCAAAACTATGCCCCGCATAATCGGTAGAAGAAACACTGATGCATAAAAAATCGGTAAAAGCTCCCACGCCCATTTTTTCGTTTTCCAGCGCTGCTTTGGCAAAATCGATTGTATAGGTTGAGCCGAATGGCGTATAACGGAATGTTTCAGGCTTTTTGGATGCAGCCACTGTATCGAACCTGTATGGAAAAGTATTGGTGCTGATGCCCGGCATAGTACCTTCGTGATGTTTTGCATCCGCCGTACTCATACTGTATTTTTCTATGGGTAATAAAGTATTCCAAACCCCATTCATTGTTTTGGCAGGATAATCTTTGGCATTAAAATCGTTTACCCATTTTGGCAGGGCATTCATGTAGTAAGTACTGCTGATAAACTTTCCTTTATCGTACCAATAAGCGGCAGTAGCACTGTGACCTGCAGGCAATATGGCTCCACGGTCTTTTAAGGATATACCAATTACCTTGCTTCTGAAATTTGTGCTCATCTGCAATTCATCGGTGATACTTGTGGCCCATAAATTTTTGGGGCTCATTTGTCCCGCCGCCCCTGTTCCACCAACACCCTGAACGGATGTATCGGTTGTACAATACATCCCTTTACGAATTGATTTATCGTACCAGTTATTACCCACAATACCCATGATGGCCGGAACACTTCCTGTATAGATACAACTGTGGCCTACCGCTGTATAAGTGGGTATATAGGGTATCATGGTATTTTCGCAACTAAAGCCCTGGCGGAGAATCCGCTTAAATCCTCCATTACCATACAGGTCATTATACCTGTAAAGGTAATCCCAACGCATTTGGTCAACCACCAGCCCTACGATTAGTTTTGGACGGGAAGCAGCAGGTAAATTTGTTTTTGAGACAGCGGTTTTTGATTGTCCGAGCATTGTAAAACTAAGTGTACAAGCTGCTAAAATCAAAGCAAACTTTTTCATAATAAGTTCATTAAAAAATGATGTTAAACCCCTGCTAAAATAAGAGGTAACGCATTAGGTATTAGGAATTATTTCAATAGAAACAGAAAGATAACACATCTCTGTAAAAAGCCGATAAAATTAGTCCGAAACAGTATAATAATGTATACGGTTTAACGTTCTCAATCAAAATCTTATACATGAAAAAGCTACTGCAGCTGGTTTTTTTTCTTTTAACAGCAAATATAATTTTTGCACAATGTCCTTATCTTGAAGGCGCCATGGTAAATTCCTGCGGTGTTGCAGAAGGCACCAATGAATTTGTAATATTCAGAACAGCGAGCACAGTTTCAGCAGCAGTATCCACCTACAGGGTAAACTACGGTACAACCACACCGCCAAACAATAATACATTGGGTGGTTCTGATGCAACAACAAAAACTGGCCTGGGCAATTTTTCGGGTGCAGGTTGTACTATAGTACAGGTCACCACTCCTGCCACCATCATCCCCGCTAACAGCAGGGTAATTTTTATACCCGCCGGCTTTGATCAAAACTATGATATTACTGGTTTATGCGGGGGAGGTACTATATATATAGTGTACATAAGAACAAACGCAAACGGAGGGTCAAACAGTTTGTGGAATGCTAGTGGCACCATGGCAAATAATACCAGCGGAAACAACAGGTATCTTAATGTTTCCTACAGCGGCTCTATTTCATGCAATACCAACAATGCCCCGGTAAAAGCTTACAACTCATCGGGCTGGCCAAGCAATATAGACGGAAATTTTGTTAGCTGGGGCAGTGGCGTAACGCCGGTGTACTCAAATAATGGCTGTGGTTTTATCATTTTACCGGTGACCCTGAACAGTTTTTACGTATCTGCAGAAAATAAACTGGCAAACTTATCGTGGGATGTATCAAATTCGGGCGCCACAAATAAATTCATCATCGAACGGTCGGAAGATGGGCTTTCCTTCACAACCATCGGTGAAGTGAATGCCTTGAACAACTTGCAGCAAAGTTTTAATTACAAAGACATTCAACCCGAAGATAAGGTTTACTATTACCGGCTTATTATAGTTGGCAAGAACGGGGCAAAAGCCGTAAGCAGTGTTGTTAAAACTGGTGTAAATGCTGCGCAGAATAACCTTATGCAGGCAACCCCGTCTTTAGCAACCAATAAAATAGCGGCAACCTGGCTGAGTTCAAAAAACGAAATGGGCACTATCCAGGTGATGGGAGCTGCAGGAAATACATTTTTGTCCAGGAATATCAGCATCATTCCGGGTAACAACAGGCAACTCTTGGATGTATCTGCCCTGCCGGCCGGTATGTATTTTATAAAACTGCAAACCCCGCAGGGGCAAAAACTGGCCAGGTTTGTAAAACAGTAACAGGCAGCATAAAAAAAATCACCATAATAATCAATTAGCAAAGCCCGGCGCCATTAAGTGCCGGGTTTTATTTTATGCAGGAGCAACCTGCAACTGAATTTTGCCCCCAAACCCTTAATTTTGCAGCAAATTTTAAACAGTAAACACCCTTAAAATATCATATTTATGGCAGATGTTTTTGAAAAATTAGTGAAGGACGGGGGCCCTATTGGCCAGCATATGGACAGGGCACACGGGTATTTTGCCTTCCCAAAACTGGAAGGTGAACTTGGTCCACGTATGAAATTCCGTGGCAAAGAGATGATCGTTTGGAGCCTTAACAATTACCTGGGCCTGGTAAACCACCCCGAGGTACGTAAAATAGATACCGAAGCAGCAGCCATGTACGGCATGGGAAACCCTATGGGCGCCCGCATGATGAGCGGCAACAGCACTAAACACGATGAGCTGGAAAAAGTACTCGCATCATTTACCAGCCGGGAAGATGCCATGCTGCTCAATTTTGGCTACCAGGGTATTATGAGCTGCATAGATGCCTTGGTAAACCGCAGGGATGTAATTGTATATGATGCCGAAAGCCATGCCTGTATAGTAGACGGCATACGCCTGCACATGGGCCAAACCTATACCTTTAAACATAACAATGCCGAAGATTTTGAAAAGCAATTGCAGCGTGCCGAAAAAATGATCGAAAAAACAGGCGGTGGCATACTCGTTATTACCGAAGGCGTTTTTGGTATGGATGGAGAACAGGGAATATTAAAAGAAATTGTAGCGCTTAAAAAGAAATACCAGTTTCGCCTGCTCATTGATGATGCGCATGGCTTTGGTTATATGGGCCCCACCGGCGCCGGTGCCGATGAAGCACAGGGTTGCCAGGAAGGCGTTGACCTTTATTTTTCCACTTTTGTAAAAAGTATGGGAAGCATCGGTGCCTTTATTGCAGGGCCAAAGAATGTATTGAAGTACCTGCGCTATAACGTGCGCTCACAGATTTTTGCCAAGAGCCTGCCATTGATCATTGTAGAAGGAATGCTCACCCGTATGAAAATGGTATTGAGCATGCCCGAACTGCGTGAAAAACTCTGGCACAATGTAAACCGCCTGCAGGCAGGATTAAAAGAACGTGGTTTCGATATTGGGCATACCAACAGCCCCGTAACCCCCATTTATATGAAGGGCGATGTACCCGAAGCCACACAAATGGTGATGGACCTCCGGGAAAATTATCATATTTTTTGCTCCATCGTAGTATACCCGGTTATACCAAAGGGCGATATCATTTACCGCCTGATACCAACAGCGGCCCATACCGATGAAGATATTGATCTTACGTTAAAGGCATTTGAAGCAACCAAGAAAAAATTAGATGCCGGGGCTTACAAGGCTGAAAAGATACCTGATATGGCAGAGAAGATGTAATTCTTTGTTTCACGCAAAGAAGACAAAGGATACAATGGATACAAAGAAATACGATCACGTTGTGCCCTTTGTCTTCTCTGTTATGTTGTGTGAAAAGACTTTATAATAATATTTTTGTTGCCCCTCTCGCCAAAAACCCTTACCTTTGCGCCCGATTGTAAGATTTCTGAGCATTGCATGACGTGCAAAGATGCTGTTGACAGCAGGTTACACTAAACCTCCTTGAGCTAAGTTTCTCCCACCAGCCAACGCATAACATGTAAGAGCGAAATTTTTCGGCCAATACATGTTAACGCAAAGGCAAACCGCCTTTACAAATTTTTATTTTTATGAATGCATTTGAAGCATTGGGCCTCAATGAGAATATCATTAAGTCCATAACAGATCTAGGTTTTACAGAACCAACCCCTATCCAGGAAAAAGCCATACCGGTGCTGCTGAGCGGTACTATGGATTTTGTGGGCCTGGCCCAAACCGGCACCGGTAAAACGGCCGCCTTTGGTTTACCCTTATTACAGCTGATAAATGCTGCAGATAAGTACCCGCAGGCACTTATTGTTTGCCCTACCAGGGAACTTTGTTTACAGATCACCAACGACCTGGCCACTTACAGTAAACATGTGCGTGGCGTGCATACCGAAGCCGTTTATGGCGGTGCCAGCATTACCATGCAGATACGCAACCTTAAAAAAGGCGTGCAGATCGTAATTGCCACGCCGGGCCGTCTCATCGACCTGATTGAGCGCAAGGCCATTGACCTGCAAAAAGTAAAATACGTGGTGCTCGACGAAGCCGATGAAATGCTCAATATGGGTTTCAGGGATGATATTGATTTTGTTTTGAAAAATACCATTAACCGCGAAAGCATCTGGCTTTTCAGCGCCACCATGCCACCCGAAGTAAGGGCTATTTCTAAAAATTACATGACCAATCCCAAGGAAGTGACCGTGGGCAAAAAGAACAGCGGCAATGTTAATATCGATCACCAGTATTATATTGCTGCGGCACAGCACCGTTATGAAACACTCAAACGCCTGATAGATTTTAACCCCGGCATGTATGGCATCATTTTTACAAGAACAAAGGCCGATGCCCAGGATATATCCGAAAAACTTTCTAAAAGCGGCTACGATATTGAAGCGCTGCACGGCGATCTTACACAGCAGCAGCGCGACAAAGTGATGGGCCGCTTCCGCAGCAAAACACTGCAATTGCTCATTGCCACCGATGTGGCAGCCCGTGGTATAGATGTAGACGGTATTACGCATGTCATCAACTACGAACTTCCCGACGATATGGAAGTGTACACGCACCGGAGCGGCCGTACTGCCCGTGCAGGCAAAAGCGGTATCTGCATCTCCATCTGCCACAGCAGGGAAACCTATAAGATAAAATCCATTGAAAGACTGATCAACGCACAGTTTCATAAATCTGATATCCCATCGGGCACAGATGTTTGCCGCAAACAGTTTTTTCATTTTATGGATAAGCTGATAAGCGCCGATATTTCGCAGGGCGATTACGAAACCTACCTGCCCGACCTGGTGAAGAAATTCGAAAACGTGAGCAAGGAAGAAGTATTGCAGCGGGTGGCTGCACTGGAGTTCAGTCATTTTTTGAAATATTATGAAAATGCCGAAGATCTCAACAGGAACGACAATGTGCGTGGCCAGCGCTCTGATATGCGGGCCGATGCAGGTGGCCGAAGAGACCGTGTAAACTTTAACCGCAGGGATAATGGATATACCAGGCTATTCATCAACCTGGGTACCAAGGACGGTTTTTACAAAGCCAGTTTTTTACAGTTCATCTTAGATGAAAGCAATCTTAAAAAAGATGTGCTGGGTAAGATAGATATGCGTGATATGAACACCTGGGTGGAAGTAGACAATGCCAATGCGGCCCGCATGATAAAATCGCTCGATGGAAAACGCTATAATAACCGCATCGTTCGAATGAACGAAGCCGACGGTGGTTTTAAACGCCCCACCGATGAAGGAAGAAAAAGGGATTTTGGCAGGGAGCGGAAGCGGTTTTAATTGCCGCAAAAAATGTTTCTACCTCCCCGTTTCGTGTTTTGCGAAACGGGGTTTATTCATATTTTAAACGCAATGTCCACCCGGTGAGACATTGCCCGGAAGAAAAATTGTCGCAAAAAATGTTTCGGCTTTTAAACGGAATTCCCCTGCGGGAGATATTGCTAACAATAAGGCAGGAAACATTGGTTCGCTGATAAAATTCAGATTAAAAAGGAATTAATTCAGCAGAAATCATGAAATTAAAATTTTCATGCGCTTCAAATGGTGGTTCCCATCGGCCATTAAAATTCAGCAGCCACAGACGCCTTCCTGAATTTTCTTTATTCGCATCAGCCCTTTTATAGGACAGATAAGGATAATAGTTTGAAAAAATAATTTTTTCACGCCTGATTTTTGTCTTTACAGTGAACTCGTTAGAAGGAATAAAAAGCCACTCAATGGCAATATAAAAATCTTTCTTTTTAAGAAAAATATTGTACCCCATTAAATCAAGTTCCACATTTCGTTTAGATGAATTCACGTCTATGCTTTGTAATGCTAAATCTTTAGAAGGCTTGCCAGTGATTGAATCCATCTCGTAAATTCGCACCCTGAATTTAGAACTGTTCGCTGACTTACATATACGCAGTTTCGATAATTGCATATTTTCACGAGGAGCACAGTTATATTGAGCTATTTGACTATATGTCCGAAGTCCAACGCTAAAATAGTTGATGCCACAATTATCAAAATCGTTAACTCTTACTGGAGACTCTTTCATTGTTCGATTTGAAACAATCACCTCTTTTAAAACAATCTGATTTTCTTCTAGCTCTATCATTATGCTGTCAAATGCATGAGTTATCGGGTAAACGATTGTCTTGAAGCCAACTGCCGAAACCCTCAAACTATCATTTTCGTAACGTGAAGCTATTTTAAAATTGCCATTTTCATTACTAGTTGTACCCCTATTTTCTTTTACAAGACCAATAGTTGCATAGGGAATTTTCTCATGTGTTGACTTTTTTACTATTATTCCTGAATAGTAAGTTTGGCAAAACGTAATTACCGGGCAAAATAATAAAAACAGGCACTTTAATCTTTTTTTTATGAAGCGCAAAAGATATAATTATTTAATTTATTGATGATATATTTTTAAATTAAAGTGGGGTATATGAGAAAAATACCCCACTTTAATTATTAACAACCAAGCACATTATAATTTGTCACAGTATTTCCAGTATTAACTGATCCTGGAAATCCTACCCAAAAAATATACGTTGTAGTTTGAGAGTAAGTTGTTGTGTAAGAAACACAATTCCCATACGCATCATAGGTTGGCTCAGTTGTAACTTCCCAAGTATTTGTATTACTACCAAACATTGGTCTTTTTTCAGTCCCAGCATACAAAGACTCCAATTTTCCAAATGGATTATCGGCTGTAAAATCTATCAAATCAAATACTTCTGTCAAGTCCCTATCTACATTGATTTTATTCATTTTTAACCCATCATATACTTCGTTTAGGAGCTTATTAAATGTCTCCGGATCAGACATTTCTTCCTTCAGGGTATAAAGAAATTTATCATCATCAGTAATTTTCATTATCACATTATCTACCTGTAAGAGCCCTTCCTCATTAAAAATTAAACTGTAAATGCTGTTTGGATCCCTTGAAGTCAACTGACTTAAACTATGACGCTTTTTAAAGCCTTTTTGTTCTAACTCTTCGAGGATCTGAGCGGAGGCAGTTGGATTCATAATTGTTTTACCAAATGATACTACATCCTCGACATTTTTAAACGCCAAATAACCCCCTGGTTTGATTACATAGCTTTCATTCGTGAGATCTGAAGGCGCAATTGAATTTTCTTTTTTACAGGAAAAAAGGGAAAAGAAGCTTGTTATCAGAACAAGTCTAAAAAGCAATGTTTTCATTATAAAATTTGTTTGGTGAAAGATTTAAAAACTGAAAGTAGGAATATTTCATTATCAGCAAAAAATTAAATTATCAGATTACTCTTATCGCATAAACTAGAGGAAGAAACTTTTTTTAATAAAATATTCATTGATATGATTTTATGATACTTAGTGAAAAAATCAAATACAACAAATCATCGTACTAATACTACATTGACATTCTTCCACCCCCTGCCTTCACGTAACGAGTTTGTAATATTTTTAAACGCAACGTGCACTCGGTAAGACATTGCCCGGAAGGAAGTGGTTTTAGTAATTAGGAAATAAGCCTTTGATAAAATTCCTGATTTTTAAATACCCGGCACGATTAGGGTTTCCGAGACAACAATCCTGTTCAAAAAAATCTATGGCATAAAAGCTGGTGGAAGTTATTTTACCTTTAGCCACCATAAAAAACCTTTCCGATCCGGCATCTTCAATGTTACAATCTGAACCGGCTTTGCGTGGCAATGGTCAGCTTTTCCAGGCGACTCAGGGCTCTGAATACTCCAGGCACTTTTGGGCATTCAGCAGGCTGAGTAATTTTTTATACCCGGAAGGCTGAATAATTTTACTATCCATTCCCAGCGTATTTTTTTCAGGCAGCGCAGTGTAGTTCTTTTGCTGAAAAAGGTAAGCAACTATTTTATCCTTTTTTCGCAAACGATATAATATTTAACTGGAATATAATTACGGTCACCGGAAAATGTATTAAACCCCACCACCAAACGGCTATCCGCCTGAAACTGTTTGCTTACGCTATCACTTACGGGTACGCCAAACTGCTGAATTTTGCTCACAAGTTTACCCGTTTTACAGGAAAAAAGAAAAATAACCAACGAATAAAACAGTGTTTTTACTAGCACCGTTTCATAGATTTATTTTAGGCTCTTGCCTTCACGAAACGGGTTTATCAATACTTTGAAACGCAATGCCTCTACGGGAAATATTGCCTGGAAGAAAGGCCCTCTTCATTATTTAAAAACAAAACCCCGGCTCATCACCGGGGTTTATTTTTGGGAAATTCTTTCTTAATAATTTCTAACCGTCAGTTCTGTTCTCCTGTTCTTGGCGCGGCCAGCAGCTGTTTTGTTGTCGGCCACAGGTGTGGTTTCGCCGTAACCGGCAGAGCTGAGCCTGCTTTCTGCAATACCCTTGCTTACCAGGTAATCTTTCACCGCTTTTGCACGGTTTTCAGATAATGTTTGGTTCTTATCATCGGCACCCTGTGCATCTGTATGACCTGCAATATCGAGCAACAGTGTTTCATCGGTCTTTAAGATACTAACCACTTCATTCAATGATTTATAAGATTTAGGCAGCAGTTTGTAGCTTCCGGTAGAGAAGAATACATTTTTGGCCGCAAAATTGATCCTGTCGATCACTTCTTTTGCAATAACCGGGCAACCGGCATTTTCTGCCACACCTGCACGGTCTACGCATTTATCTTCTTCGTCGTTAATACCATCGCCATCTGTATCGGGTACAGGGCAACCCTGGTAGCGTGCAACCCCTTTAACCGTAACGCATTTATCATCTTCATCGTTTATACCATCACCATCTGTATCGGGTATAGGGCAGCCCTGGTATTTGCCGGTACCTGCCTGGTCGGGACATTTATCGTCCATATCGGCAATACCGTCGCCATCCCTGTCGGGGCAGCCCTGCAAAGAAGCCAGGCCGGCCACATCAGGGCATTTATCATCCGCATCCGGAATACCATCGCCATCTTTATCAAGAATTACCGGAGTTTCCACGACAGCTACAGGTTCCTCCACTTTTTTGGGGAAAGACTGGGCAAAGCCGATACTGTGGTAGAAATGGTAATTAGAAAAATCTGTAACAGGTGTCCTGTACTGTGAGTTAAGCAGGATATAGGTATTTTCAACCACTTTAAACTGCAGCCCTAAACCCACTGGTATAAAAGCGCTATAGTAACCTTTGTACTTAGAAGCGCCCACACCCAGGGTAATAAATGGGTTGAGACAATATTTATCTGTGAGCAATTTTATATTGGCCGTAACCGCCCCTTCCAGCAATAAAGCATCATCGGAAGACAGTGGCTTATTGGGCACAGGATATTTCAGAAAGCTTCCTGTTAAAGTTGTGGCAAGGTCCACATTTTGACCCAGCCCTTTGATATAGCTGATTCCCATGCCCGGACTCATGCGCCTGGTTTGATACCATTTATTGGCGTTTAAAGTAGCACTCAGGCCATTGGCCCTTACATCGGAGGCTGTCGCAAAATCGTTCAATGCAAAATGAAATGCCAGTGTACCCGGCTTCTTGTAATCGCTTTGGCCAAAACTCATAGAACAAACTGCAAATGCCAAAACAAAAAGAATAGATTTCTTCATAAATTTTAGTTTTCGTAAACGCAGCAAAAATAGCTGCTTAGTTTCAAATGGTAAAATAAAAAACTGCTTATTATCACCAATATATGCACCCATGTAAATCGGGTACAAAAACTTATTTTTTAGTCGGTTTTTGCTTAATAACTTCCACTTTCACCCGGGTAAGTCCCTGTTTTACAAAACCCAGTTTTTGGGCTGCCGCTTTTGTGAGGTCTACCAGGCGGCGGGTTTTGTGATGCAGGCGGTCATTTACCTTCAACTGCACTGTTTTGCCGTTTCGCAGGTTGGTAACTTTTATCCATGTTCCCAGTGGAAGCGAATTACAGGCTGCCGTCATTTTTTTATGGTCAAATATTTCGCCATTGGCGGTTTTACGGCCCTGGAATTTGGAAGCATAATAGCTGGCCTGCCCGTACAGCACGGTTTGCTTTCCTTTAGTTTGTTTTGCGGGGGTTTTAGCGGCTTCTTCCACCTGGGCATGTGCAGATAAAGGCCTGCCGGCAAGCAAACTAAGAAAAAGGATGAATTGGCAAAGCTTCATGTAAAGCATTAGGTGAAAAAATTATTTCATGGCAAAATACCTTTCCCTCAATTCCCTGTCATAGCCGTACATATCGTCGTAAAACTTAATGGCTCCATTAACCATTTCGCAGCCAAAGTAACGTATAAAAAGCGGAAATTTATTCTTTACCTCAATTTTATGCATTTCCTTCTGTGCTATCCAGTTGCTGATAGAATCTGTATTGTAGCGCAGGGTATCGCCGGGTTTGTACAAACTACTGTCGTACCGGGCAATATAAAATGCCAGTTTTTCCCATTCCTGCACCCGCACACAACCGTGGCTAAGGTTTCTTACGCCTTTTTTAAAAAGATAGCGCTGGTTGGTGTCGTGCAGGTATACATCATACGGGTTTTTAAAATTAAATTTCATTACACCCAGGGCATTACCGTCGCCACTACCCTGCCTTACCAAAAAAGGTATCCCCTTTTTATACTTTTGCCAATTGATAGTGTAGGGGTTTACAGGCGTGCCTTTTGAGGTATAAAGGGCCAGGCCGCGGCGGGCCAGGTGATTGGGGTTTCTTTTAAGCCCGGGCAACAGGTCTTTTTCAATGATACTGGAAGGAACCGTCCAGGTAGGATAGGTTACCAGGTTATCGATGGCCGAAGTTATTTCGGGGGTGGGTGTGGCAGTTTTTCCACACACGATTTTAGACAACAATGCCACGGTATCATGATCTACCAGTTGAAGATAGTAGGTAGGCAGGTTTACCCAAATATACTTCTCGGGCATTCTGGCCGGCAGTTGCTTGTATTTATCAAGTGCTATGGCGATCCGTTTTAATTTTTCGGGGCCTGTATTATTTAACATTCGCACCAGGCTAGTTGAAATTTTGCCATCGGCCTTTACAGCTTTTTTTTGCTGGTATTTTTTAATGGCTGCCGGGAGGCTTATGCTGTCGGCAACTGCCGGATCTACCCGGTACCCGCCTTCGGCCAGCCTTTTCTTAAGGGTTTTTACAAATGCAAGCGAATCCTTATTTGGATAAAAAAGGTATGTATAAACAGTTTTATCCATACTGTCGGTAAATTTACGGATGCCCGATCTGAGCAACACATAACCTTTATGTTTGGGTTGAAGCGGGTTAAAAACTGCAGAAATATCTTCTCCGCCAGTAAATTTTTTGAATTCCGCGGAAAAAAAACTTTCATAGCGGCTGCTGTCGTTGCGCCATTCTTTGCTTTCGGGCTGAAGCCTGCCCTGCGCCAGGTCCTGCAGCACATTCATAAAAGCATTTGTAAATGCAAGATCGGCTTTGGCCCATCTTACAGCATCCATAGTTTTGATGGAATCTTTTTCGAGGCTGTTTTTGATATTGAGCAGCCTGCGGTAAGCATAATCTTCTTTAAACAAGCCATCGTACACTGCCGTATCGAGGTAATTTAAAAACTGTTGCACCTGTGGCAGCCATTTTTCTTCTTTGCTCCACGATGGTTTAAATTCATTTTGTGTATAAATAAAGCGCACAACCGGCGAAAAACTAAATGCAATACTATCGTCAGTTTTGGGATTTTCGCTGCCAAGGATCGATTCAATGTTTTGTTTTACATTTTCGTCCATACTGGCGGGATCGGTAACGATCTGCTGCTCCTGTTGCTGGGCCTGGGCCTTATCGTTGGAATTACAGGAACTCAGTATGAATACAGTAAACAGTGCAATAGGAAAACGATATAAGGAACCGGGAGACATAAGGGAAAATATACTTAACTTTTCAAAATCTTTTAAACGCATCTTGCTGGCACAATGATAATAAAACGGTTTGATTATATACTATTCTTTTTATTAATTTCTTTTCAACAATCCCATTCGCAGGTAAATCCGTACGGACTTGCCATTATTGAAACGGTAACGGATTATAAGAAGACCATAGCTGCCGACAGCTCCAAAAAGATGATCGACCTTAAAAAAGCAGTACCGGGTATTGTACTGGACCTTAAATACAGCAGCAGGCATAATTTTATGAAGCAAAAACTGTACCCACGCATTAAGACCAGTTACCTGCGGCAGAACGCTGCATGGGCCCTTGCACAGGTTCAAAAAGAACTGAATGTTCAAAACCTGGGACTTAAAATATGGGATGCCTACCGGCCTTATTCGGTAACCGTAAAAATGTGGGAGCCGGTAAAAGACGAGCGTTATGCCGCCAACCCAAAATTTGGCAGCGGGCATAACCGGGGCGCAGCCGTTGACCTTACCCTGGTTGACCTGCAAACCGGCAGTGAACTGGATATGGGAACAGGATTCGATGATTTCAGCGATACAGCTCACCATGATTTTAAAAACCTGCCCGAAAATATCCTCAAAAACCGTTTACTGCTGCGAAGCCTTATGGAAAAATATGGGTTCAAGGCGCTGGAAACCGAGTGGTGGCATTATTATTTACCCAATTCAAAGGAGTATGAGTTAATGAACCTGGGTTTTAAGCAATTGAGTAAGATCAAACAATAGCACGGTACCGGGTAACATTCCGGGTATTTATTATTTGGTAAATTGCAGCCGTGAAATATTATATCATTGCCGGTGAGGCCAGCGGCGACCTGCATGGCAGTAACCTTATTAAGGAATTAAAAAAGCTGGATACACTGGCAACTATCCGCTGCTGGGGGGGCGATAAAATGGAGGCCCAGGGCGGCACACTGGTTAAACATTACCGCGATCTAGCCTTTATGGGTTTTGTGGAAGTGTTGAAAAACATCCGCACCATTATGCGCAATCTTTCTTTTTGCAGGAATGATATTGCCGCATTTAAACCCGATGTGCTGATCCTGATCGATTATCCCGGCTTTAACCTGCGCATTGCCGAATGGGCAAAGAAACAGGGCATCAGGGTCCTGTATTATATTTCGCCGCAGGTATGGGCATGGAAGGAAAACCGGGTAAGATCTATCAAAGAAAACGTAGACAAAATGCTGGTGATACTCCCTTTTGAAAAAGAGTTTTACCGCAAATGGAATTATGAAGTGGAATATGTGGGTCACCCGTTGGTGGAAGTGATCGATGCATTCATTTCTGAAAAAGAAAACTCACCGGTAATTGCTGCTCAAAAAAATGCCGGCAATGTGGCCCTGCTCCCGGGTAGCCGCCAGCAGGAAATTTTACAAAAGCTCCCCATCATGCTGCAGGTGGCGGCACATTTTCCCGATTATAGTTTTACAGTGGCCAGGGCGCCCGGCCTGGAAGACAGTTTTTATGAAAACATGCTGAAGCCTTATAAAAATGTGTATGCGGTTTCGGGCAAAACCTACGATCTTTTGTACGATGCCAAAGCAGCCCTGGTAACAAGCGGTACAGCCACGCTTGAAACGGCCCTGTTTGCCGTGCCAGAAGTGATCTGTTACAAAGGCAGCAATATCTCTTACCAGATCGCAAAAAGGCTGATCAAAATAAAATTTATCGGGCTGGTGAACCTCATCATGGATAAGGAAGTGGTGAAAGAACTGATACAGCACGAACTCACCGTGGAAAATTTAGTGAAAGAACTGAACCTGCTGCTGCACGATGCCGGCAAAAAAGCCACACTTCAAAAGGATTACGCCGCCCTAAAAAAATTATTAAGCGCCGGCGGACATGCTTCGGCCAATGCGGCAAAGCTCATTTATGATTTTGTAAAAAGCTGAGCTATTTTCTCCAGAGTTTTATGGCCAGTATGATCATGGCAAGCAGGAAGAGTAATATAGAAAGCCGGTTGATGCCATGCATGTATTTCATCCACTTTGTGGGCGGGTCGTTTGGATCCCTTTTTTTTAGGTAAAGATATTCGGCAACCTGCCTTAAAATGCCCATGGCGTTGTTTTTAGTTTTCCAAATTTACAAATTCCATTATATTTACAGGTACACTTAATTTTTGCTATGACCAGGGAAGAAAAATTTATGCAGGAAGCCATACGGCTTTCGCAAAACGGGATCAGGAACAACGATGGAGGGCCGTTTGGCTGCATCATTGTAAAAGGCGATGAAATTGTGGGCCGTGGAAACAATAAGGTTACCAGCAGTAATGACCCAACGGCACATGCCGAAGTGGTGGCCATACGGGATGCCTGCCAAAACCTGGGCAGTTTTCAATTAGATGATTGTGAAGTGTATACTTCCTGCGAACCCTGCCCCATGTGCCTGGGCGCCATTTACTGGGCCCGGCCCAAAGTGATCTATTTTGCCAACAACCGGGAAGATGCGGCCGGTATTGGTTTTGATGATTCGATGATCTACGATGAAATGGGCGCATCCATTGAAGAAAGAAAGATACCCATCATTGCGCTTGGCCGCGAAGAAGCATTAAAGGTTTTTGAAGAATGGCGGCATAAGGATGATAAGACGGAGTATTGAATTACAAAGAAGGTTTTAGTTGTAACCAAAGTTCCACAAAGACAACAAAGTTTCACTAAGCGTTTTTCACTTTGATCATCTCCGCCGCAATACTCACCGCGATCTCTTCGGGTGTTTGACTGTTAATGGAAATGCCAATGGGCGAATATAGCTGTAGCAACAAAGGGCCCGAAAGATTTTCGGCTGCATAGGCTTCCTTTAATTTTTTCATTTTATTGGCGCTTCCCAATACACCGCAGTATTTAAAGTTGCGGTTTAGTAAAGAACGGATGGCCCGATCATCGGTTCGGTAGCCAAAGGTCATGATCACCACGTACACATTTTCTTCGGCAGGGATAAAATCATTTACAGCACTGTAGGTATCAACAATGATCTTTTCGTGCGCATATTCATTTTGCTGGATCGTATTCAACCCTTCTCTTTCATCATATACCCTGATGTAAAAATCCATACCCCGCATGATCCTGCTCAACGCAAGTGCACAATGCCCGCCCCCGATGATATGCAACTGGTTTTTACAGCCGGTTTTTTCCATGTATAAAAAATCATCCCCTTCCTGTTCAAAAAAATAATTTTGCTGCGGTGGCCTTTGAGAAAAAGCTATGCCTGCTTTACCCAGCTGCAATGCCCCGTTTTGAAAAGCAGCTTCCCCTTCGGCCAATTGTTCAATGGGTTCAATATCCTGGTTGCGGATGCTGTAAATGAAAATACTTTGTTCACCCGAGCAGATCATGCCGCTTTTATTTTCGCCGGCTTCTTTATCGTGCAGCTGGCGGTACAGCCTGCTGGCGGTTTCATTCTTTTGCAAAAGATCTTTGGCCATTTCCACAAACTTATGTTCCATAATGCCGCCGCCAATGCTGCCACACATTTGCCCATCGGCGCTTACGGCCATTTTAAAACCCTGCCTGCCCGGCGAGGAGCCGATACTCTGCAATACATACAATAAGATGCAGGGTTGCTTTTTTGATATGATGAATTGCCAAACAGACATGGTTATAATTTCACGCAAAGAATACAACGGTTACAACGTATCGCTCTTTGCCTTCTTTGCATCGTTGTGTGAAACTCCGGCCCGGTTTTCCAGGATCTTTTTGAATGATCTTCCCCGTATTTCATCCAGTGTTAACCCCGTGGCCAATACTTCTTCTTCGGTAATGGCGCCGCTGTTAAGGGCACGTAAAAAATAATTGAGCAGTCCCTGCCCGGTGGCGGCATCATCAAACACATCGCCGATAAGGGTGGCCCTGGCTGCTTTTTCCACGAATGTTTTTAAACGCTCCACAGCATCTTCATAACTTTCTAAAAAGAAGGCAAATACAGCTGTATACCGCATAGGAAACTGCGCCGGGTTCAGGTCCCAGCCCTGGTAATAACCATTCCACAATGAATGGCGGATATGATCATAGCCTTTTTTCCATGCCCGGTGCACCACCGATTCATTTTCTTTTAATTGTTTTTTTGTTAGCCGTTCTCCCCTGTGCGGGCCAATAGGCATGGTGTTGGTGGCGCCATCGCTGAGCCAGATACCGGTATGTGCCAATGCCACTTTGGTCATATGATGTGCAAAATCGCAAACAGGATGATCCATTTCCTGGTAGCGTGCCGTAATGCTGCAGGATGCAGTATAGTCGTAAGTACCGAAATGCATGGCAATGCAGCGGCCTTTTGAAGCGAGGATAAAACGGCGCAATGGGTTTTCGCCGGCACTGTCCATGATCGCCTGCGTGGTTTCCACCATCATTTCCATTTTAAGGCTGCCCTGCGCAAGTTTTAATTCGCTCTCCATTATTTCCATGAACGAGGCAAGTGCAGCAGGCTGTTCGGGTATGGTAACCTTGGGAAGCATCACCACAAAATTTTGCGGCAGCTTTCCTTTTGTTTCTGTAACCAATGTGGTTATAAAAAGATCGAGTGTACGAAGTCCCCGCTCTTTCATTTCTTCTGTAAAAGGTTTTATACGGATGCCGATGAAGGGCGATAAGGTTTTTTTCTTCATTCCCTTTGCCACCTCTTTTGCTGCATTAATGGCCGTGGCATCTTCCTCTTCATTACTGCGGTTTCCGAACCCATCTTCAAAATCGATCCTGAAGTCTTCTATTGCTTCTGACTGCAGTTTCTTTATTACTTTATGATATACTTCGTAAGAAAGATAAGCCGGGTGATTGCGCTTTTTTTTCTCAGGCAGTTTTTCATAAGCTTTTTTTACAGCAGAAGGTTTGCTTGATCTTGGTATCTCATTGGCCCCTTCCAGTCCGAATACCCGTCCAAAGCTGAGAAAATCGGGTGCATAGGCATTAAAAATTTCCAGCGCCCTTTGGCCAAGCGCCCATGCCGAATCGGATTTAAAAAGATTGGCGCCGCCATATAAAGTGTGAACAGGCTGCCGGTCGGACCGGTCGCCCGGGTAAATTTTCTGGAAATCCGTATTGGCATTTTTCAGCTGCCCGAATAATTGTTCTTTCTTTTTTAAGGGAATTGATGTAGACATTCGTGAATTTTTCTGTTATACAAATTAACTGCCCCTGTAGGTGGAATAGCCGTAAGGGTTCAGCAGCAACGGCACATGATAATGCGATGCATCAAATATACTGAACTGAATTTCCACTTCGGGATAAAAGCTTTTTAGGTTTTGTGCGGCAAAATAAGAGCCTGTATCAAACACAATTTTATAATTTCCTGCCAGGATGCGGCCAGGCGGCAGCAGGTCGGGCAGCCGCCCATCTTCATTGGTAATACCCTGTGCAAAGGTTTGCCAATGACCACCCGATAATTTTTTTAAGCGGATACTGATGTCTTTTGCAGGTTTACCGATGCTGGTATCAAGCACATGGGTGGTGAGCTGGCTGTTTTTTAAAAAAGCCCAGGATGCACCCGGCAATAATTTTTGAAGCCGGATAATGGTTATTTTGTGCTGTTCATTCATGGCCACCAGCAGTTCTTCCTCTTTTGAATTGCTGAGCCGGTCGTTGGCGAGGCGCAGCATTTCATCGGCCGGCTTACCTGTGGCGCAAACAATAAAGATAAACCCGTTCCTGGTTTCATATGCTTCGTTGACCTTTGCCAGTTTTTCAATAGTATCAAAGGAAGCAGCCTGCATACCAGATTGTTCATGGCCGGCAAGATGCGCAGTGCTGGCAAATTTTTCTGCCAATGATTGGGTATCGCCTATTTTGGGATGCTGGCGAAAAGCCTCCAGCCAGTCGTTTACCGAACATTTATTATACCAGGCATCTTCTGCGGCAGCAACCAGGTTGGCTTCATCTTTGAATGGAAATTTTTCCATAACGGCAGAAACCCATGCACCTGAACCGCAGCAGTTTTTCAAATGATCTGCTGCAGTGGTTTTACCGATTGTGTTGAATGATTGTAAGTCCATTTTTTCTCTTATTTTTCCAATATACTATCTTTCCTGTTGTGTTCATGCAGTTACTACACAGAGGAGCACAAAGGGCCGCTGAGCAGAGCGTATGTCAAAAGTGCAGTTTTCACCCAAAGCGCTTTTTTGCGCCTCTGGGTGAAATGCTTCGTCCAATTACTTTTGAGATGCCTTCTTTTATTTAACCGGGGCGCCCTGTTCTATCCAGCAACGGATAAGGTCACGCTCTTCTTCTGTCATATTTGTTTTATTGTTCTGCGGCATTGTTTTGGTAAGCACCACACGCTGCATGATCTTATCTTTCAGTTTAGCAATGCTTTCGGGTGTATCATACATTACCCCGTTTGGCGGTGCTGTATATACTTCATCGGTTGGCCGGGATGAATGGCAGGAGACACATCTCTTCTGTATAATAAGGTTCACCTCTGCCATGCTCACGTTACTGCTGCAACTGCCCGGTTTTGGCGGGGCAGAGATATAAGCCGCTGATAAAAGTACTAAAACCGCGGCAGGCAATACCCACACCGATAACTGTCCTTTTTCCCGCAGGTTAAGCCAATGTTTTACAACAGCCACGCCAACGCTGATGAGCAATAAGATCAGCCAGGGCTGCTTAAACCCAAATGTACTGGGAAAATGATTGCTGATCATCACAAACAGCACGGGCATTGTAAAATAATTATTGTGAATAGAACGCTGCAGCGCATTCTTACCCAATTGTGGATTGAGCGGTTTGCCGTTTTTTGCTGCGTATACCATTGCCTTTTGAGCCGGGATGATCACAAAAAAAACATTGGCGGCCATCAGCGTTCCCAACATGGCACCAAAATGCATATAAGCCGCCCTTGGCGCAAAAACTTTACTGTAAAAAAATGCAAAGCCCGTAACGATGGCAAGGCCAATAACGATAAATGTGTTCGTATTTTTTACGAGCGGGCTTTTACTTAAGAGGTCGTATAAAAGCCAGCCAATTACCAATGAGATCAAACCGATGGCAATACCCTGGAAAGAAGTAATATCCAGTATATTCTTATCTACCAGTTGTGCCGATGCATTAAAATAGTACACTACAAACAAGAGGGTGAAACCGGTAAGCCAGGTAAAATAGGCTTCGTATTTGAACCAATGCAGTGCCCTGGGAATTTCCTTTGGGGCCACTTTATATTTTTCGAGATAATAAAAGCCACCCCCATGCACAGCCCACAAATTGCCCGCAAGTTCGTCCCGTACATTATCGGTACGGTTAAGCGCATTTTCAAGAAAAACAAAATAAAAGGAAGCGCCGATCCATGCAATACCAAATGTAATGTGCATGAGGCGAACCACAATATTCATCCATTCCATTAAATGGCCTTCCCACACGGTTCCTTTCAATAAAAAATAAAGGCCGGCCAGCATACCTGTGCAAACCGCTACAATGGCAGCATACACGTAGTTTTTGGAGTCAGACATTTTTTTGTTTGCCCCTTCATTCCCCTGTGCATCGTGACTTACAGGCATGTTATACGTCATCACCACCAGGATGACAAGTACCAGTAATAAAATTCCAATGATCAAAGAAACCGCCAGCATGTTTTATTTTTGTTTATAACCAAGTAACCTCAGCCTGCTTATACCGCCATCTGGAAAAATGTTTAACCGTATATGGGAACAAACGGGTTTTGAGCTGATCTCCTTTTCAAAAAAATGTTCGTGATCGGCGTTTAGTTTTTGATGGGGAAGTATGGTTTCCCAATTTACCTTATCGTTCATTACCTCTTCATCATTACTGCACATGCAGGCTTCTATACTACATCTGTCGGGATAATTTCCCTTGAAATGACAGGTATCCACCAAAATTTTATGAATAACGCCGGGTGTGGCCAGTTTTACAATCACCCAATCGCGGTTACCGGGCGTTCTGTTTCTTTTTGTTTCCCAGCCATCTCCCATATTGATACCGCGGCCCGGCATAAGGAGATTGCCCATATGGCTAAAGAACATATCATTACAGCAAAGTGGCTGGGCACCATTCAATGCAGCGGCAAGATCTGTTTCTTCAGCTGCCCCCACTTCGTTCCAGTTTTTTGAAACCTGTCCATACACCCTGAACCTTGCCACGCCTCCATCGGGGTAAATATGCAGGCGCAGGTGAGTAAAAACCTTTTTGCTTTCACAGGCATAAAAATTCTGGCTGCCGGCATCGAGTGGGCTTTTGGTAAGTATTGCTTCCCATGGCAGGTCTTCCCAGGAGCTGATTTCAGCAGGAACACTGACAGAGATCCCTTCTACAGAAGCATGCGGCGGATGATTGCCCAAAAAGAAATTGGTATCTATATCAAATCCTTTAATTATTCCGGGCGTAGCCAGCTGGATAATGGCCCAGTCGTGGCCGGGCACCCGCTTACGACGGCTCTCCCACCCGTCCATCCATTTACCACGGTCGGTATATTTATCGGTAATGAAAATACCCCGGCCGGGCTTGAGCAGGTTTTCCTTTTCAGCAAAAAAATCGTCGGTGGCATACAATACTTTTCCGCCAAGCCTTTCGGCTGCCAGGTCGGTAAACTTTGTAAATTCCGGCGAATCTTTAATTATCTCTTTTACTTTTTCAAAAGCCATGTTCCGCAGTTTTTATGAATGATCTCATTGTTTTGGTAAACAATATTCCCGTTTACAATTGTTGTAAGTACTTTTCCATATAATTTCTTTCCTGTATAGGGAGAAGCTTTGTGTTTATGGAAGATATCCTTTTCTTCTGCCATAAAACTTTCTTCGGGTTGCCATATCAGCATATCGGCATCTTTACCTTCTGCAATGGTTCCCTTATTATCTAAACCCAAAAATGCCGCAGGCCTTGCTGTAAGATAAGGAATAAATTCACTGAGGCTTAGTTGTTCTTTCAGCGATGTCCACGAAGCACTGAGCAAAAACTGCAGCCCTGCAATTCCTCCCCAGGCCTTCAAAAAATCCCCGGTTTCCAGTTCTTTTATACCCGGCGGCGCAGGAGAATGATCAGAAGCAATAAAATCCAGTATGCCCAACCGGTATGCATTTTTTAAAACCGCATTATTTGCCTTTTCCCTGATGGGGGGTGCGCATTTATACAATGTATTTGCGTCCGGAATTTCTTCGGCATTAAAAAATAAATAGTGCGGGCAGGTTTCTGCTGTTATTGGCAAGCCTTCTTTTTTGGCATTCTCGATCAACTTTAATGCAGTGGCAGAAGCCACATGCACAATATGCGTTTTGCAGCCATGCTTCCGGCAAAGTTCAATCATCATGGCCACGGCATCTTCTTCCCATTTGTTTGGCCGGCTTTGCAGGTAGGCCATATAGCCGGTAGGCGATTGCTCCAATGCGCTTGCATGCTTATTATCTGTAAGTTCGCAATGCACCAGTAATGGTTTACCAAATTCTTTCAATACCGGCATGATGCGCTCCAGCTCCTGTTTACCAACATTTGGAAACTCATCAATACCGCTATGGGTTAAAAAAGCCTTGATGCCAAGCACACCGGCCTGGCAAAGTTTTTCTATTTGATCCTCATTGCCCGGAACCACACCAGCATAAAAGCCTGTATTCACATGCAGTTTCCCCTGGGTTGATTTTAATTTTTCCTCCAATGCATCAACTGTTGTTGTAACAGGACTTGCATTGAGCGGCATATCCACGATTGTAGTAATACCGCCTGCAGCGGCAGCCTGCGTAGCTGTATCAAAGCCTTCCCAGTTGGTGCGGCCGGGTTCATTTACATGTACATGTGCATCAATGCAGCCGGGCATGATGATGGCATCGCCAAAATCTGTTGTGTTTGCTGGTTTCTCAAATTCAACAGAAATGATCTTCCCATTTGAAAAAGAAACCGTAGCAGGCTGTAGTGAATCGGCTACCCAAACTTTATTTGAATATATTTTTTGCACCAGCTTTAGTAATTCTATTAACGTGTTGTGCTATTGAATTTCTTACACTCTTTGGCAAATTCTTTTAAGTTTTTGTTTTGTACCTTTTTGCTTGCCCAAAAAGGTACCCAAAAAAGGCACCCGAAATCCCTGCCTGCATTACGCAGTCTGGCAGGGATATACAACCCGATTTCGGGAAACAGCTTTACTCAACTACAGTTCTCCGGTAGCATCAACTTCAGTAATTCTACTCCGAGGATTGAATTTTTAAATTTTTTTCAAAATTTTTCTTATTGTAGCAATAGTTTTAATAGCACAACACGTTAATTCTATTAAACATCGTTGTCCCGATAGCTATCGGGACTCACTTCAACAGCATTATCCAATTGAGCATTATTCCATCCAGGAAAAAACATCCCGCAAAGTTTTATTTGTCATACAAACCCATCAATATTTTTTCAGGCGTCATAGGTGCACTGAACCCAATATTGCTTTTTGGATTAAACGCCTTTACTGCATTGCGCAGGGCAAAATAGGCGCCAATGCCATACATCAGCGGCGGTTCTCCCACAGCTTTTGAGCGAAAGAGGGCCAGGTTATCTTCTTTAGTTTCTAAAAATTTTACGTTGATGTTTTTGGGTGCCGAATAAATATCGGGCACTTTATAGGTGCTGAGTGCATTGCTGCGCAAACGTCCTTTCTCATCGAATACAATTTCTTCCATGGTCATCCAGCCGATACCCTGCACGAGGCCGCCTTCAATTTGTCCACGGTCGATGAGCGGGTTCATGGTAGTACCAAAATCGTGCACAAGGTCTACCGCATCCACTTCATAAGTTCCCCGCAGGCAGTCAACCGTTACAGTAGTAATGGCCGTGCCAAAAACATGGTAGGCAAAAGGATGGCCTTTTTCCTTTGTATTATCGAAAAATATTTCTGGTGTGGCGTAATGGGCATGTTCGCTCAGGTTTACCCTTTTTAAATAAGCCTCCAGCACCAGTTTATTCCAATCCAACTCAGTTTGCCTCCCATCAATACAAACCATATTATCTTTCAGGGAGATCTTTTCTGGTACCGAGTTCAATAATGCTGCAGCTGCATTTTTGAGGCGCTGCAATAGCTGTTCGCAGGCGATCTGCACCGCTTTGCCATTAAGGTCGGCAGTAGCGCTTGCTGCAGAAGGCGATGTATTGGCAATGCGGTAAGTATTGGTACTGTTTACTTTTACCCTTTCAGGATCAATGGAAAAAATAGTGGAAGCCACCTGCAGCATTTTTGTATTTACGCCCTGGCCCATTTCTACCGCACCGGTACTGATGTTTACGCTGCCGTCTAAATATATATGCACCAGGGCCCTTGCCTGGTTCATGGGTATTTTTGTAAACGATATACCAAAACATATTGGCATAAAGGAAAGACCTTTTTTAAACAGGCTGTTGGCTGCATTAAAATCATCCAGTTCCTTCTGCAGTTTTTCTATACTGTATGTTTTCTCTGCATCGGCCCAGCAATTTTTTGCTTCGCTTTGCACTTTTTGTCCGTAAGGAAACTCATCGCCTGTTTGTAAGAGATTTTTCTGCTGAATCAAAGAAGCAGGTACACCCAGTTCTTCTGCAGCTTTGGCAATAGCTGCCTCTATTACAAACATACCCTGCGGACCGCCAAAACCACGGAAGGCAGTATTGGGAACAAGATTGGTTTTACAACAATAAGCAGTTGCCGTAACATTGGGAATAAAATAACTGTTGCTGCAATGAAACAATGTTCTTTCCAGTACGGCCGGCGAAAGGTCGGCAGCTGCGCCTGCGTTCTGAAAAAACCGGGCTTCGTAAGCAACGATCTTCAGGTCTTCGCTGAGGCCGATCTTAAAATCGGAACTGTATGGATTGCGTTTGCCTGTCATACGCATATCTTCCATGCGATGAAGACAATACTTAACAGGCTTTTTTAAATGGTAGGTGGCCAGCGCACAAAACACCGCCCATGCCGTAGCCTGGTCTTCTTTGCCCCCAAATCCCCCACCCAGGCGGGTGGTATCAATTTCCAGCTTATGCATAGGTAAACCCAGTACGGCAGCCATATGACGCTGAACCGCTGTAGGCCCCTGCGTACTTGAAAAAACTTTAATGGCACCATTTTCTGCCGGCACAGCATAAGCTCCCTGTGTTTCTATATATAAATGCTCCTGGCCATTGGTTTCGGCAATACCTTCAAAAACATGTGCGCATTTTTCAAATGCAGCGGTACTGTCGCCAAGTTTAAAAGTACGGGGTGGTACAATGAGTGACCCGTTTTTTTGTGCAACCCTTGGATCAACCACCACGGGTAATGCATCAAAATCTGCCTTAATTTTTTTAACGGCGGCATGTGCTGCTTCTGTTGTTTCTGCCACTACCATCGCAATTGGCATACCGTTAAAATCAACTATATCTTCTGCAAACAATGGTTCATCGGGAACAATGCCACCAATTTGGTTACGACCGGGAATATCCCTGTAAGTAAAAATCCTCACCACAGCAGGCATTGCGGCTGCTTCCGTTAAATCGAGATTCTTAATTTTGGCATGGGCCATGGGCGAACCATACACAGCAGCATACAAGGTTCCTGAAAGTTCGGGTATATCGTCAAGATAAACCGATTCTCCCCTGGTATGTGTATATGAATCGATATTACGCATCAGGCAGTTAAAATTTCGTTTACAGGAATGGATGGAAATAATTTTACCACATGTGCTTTTATCAATTGTGTCAATAAAAGGCGTTTATAGGCTGCTGTACCCCGTGCATCGCTGATAGGCGTGATTTCGGAGCCTGCTATTTTTATCAATTCACCTAAAACAGCTGTACTCATTTTTTTTCCAGTCAAAAAATCGCTTGCTTTTTTAAGATACATTGGTATGGGCCCCACACCGCCAGCAGACAGGGATGCAGCGGCAATTTCATCGCCGTTCATCTGAATATAAATGGCCGTATTCACACTGGCTATATCGAGGTGTGTACGCTTACTCACTTTTTCGAAATTGAAACGATCGGTTGATGCCGGAATTTTGAAAGTGATACGCTCTACAATTTCGCCCGGCTCTTTATCGAGCTGCTTATAACCTTTATAAAAATTTCTCAGGGGAATTTGGCGGGTATTTTTATCGTCATTAAAGGTGACAGCTTTATAAAAGCTGTCACCTTTAATGACGCCTGTAGTAGTATCCCGTAAAACCAGTTGCGCATCCAAAGCCAGGAAAAAAATTGTAAAATCGCCGATGGGAGATGCGTTCACAAAATTACCTGCCAGCGTGGCCATATTCCTTATTTGTGTGCTGCTCACCAATTTTATATAAGCCGGAAGCGCTTTGAAATATTTTTGAAAAATTTCTGACCCGTCAATATCACTAACAGTGGCGGCTCCGCCTATTTCGCAAATTTCTTCCCTTAAACGGATAAATTTTAATTGGCTATCATTATTTAAAAAACGGATATGCTCCTCTGCCATTGTATCGTGCTGCTGCACATACAGGTCGGTACCACCGCCAAGGTTTTTAGTTACAAATTCCTGTTCTGACGGATACGGCATTAACTTCAACAGCCTTTCTTTGATCCCTGCAAAATATTCCGGGATGATTTTTTGGGCAATGGCAAAATTCAATGCATCATCTTTACAATCCCTTAACCCGTTCACCACTCTTTGAGCTGCCCGTTCGATAGATTTATAACCGGTGCAGCGGCAAATATTACCATTCATACTGTCTACCGCGTTGCTGATATTTTTCTCCTGGTCGTTAAAACAAAAACCAGTAAGTGAAACAATGAAACCCGGCGTGCAAAAACCGCATTGGGTAGCCCCTTCGGCAGCAAATGCCTCCTGTACAAGATTTAAATCGGCCCCATTAATACCTTCGATCGTAACAATATGTTTGCCCGCAGCATTACCCAGGGCCATGAGGCAACTGGTGGCAGCGTGATAAACAAGCCGGTTGTTTTTTATTTCGCCTACCAAAACGGTACAGGCCCCGCAATCGCCTTCCCTGCAGCCGATCTTTGTGCCAGTAAGATGACGGTTATAACGGATAAAATCCAGTACCGTAGTGGCTGCTGGCAGAGCAGTGGAAATTTCTTTATCGTTTAATATGAATTGAAGCAATGGCAGCTGATCTTAAATAGCTAAAGATAATTAACTATTTGAAATAATAGCAGCCCATTTTGAAAAAAATGTAATTTCTGTGGCGCTCTTTAAAATCTTTGCAAAATACAAATGACTGGTTCAGGCAAAGACCCAATGGCTGTAAAAAGTTCAAAAAAAAATCAATACTTATCTTCAAAAAGCCACCAGCGTTTTTTGGGAACTTCGTGTTTCAGTTTGAAACGTTTGATACTTTTTTCCCGCAGGTGTTCAATGGCTTCTTCGGTGGAGTCTGTAAAAATACAAAGGTCGAGATCTTCGGGAGAGATGGTCTTTTCAATTTTCATCTTTTCAATATGCTCAATAATGTCTTTATGAAAAGCCCTGTCGAAAATGATGATGGGAAATTCGCTGATCTTTTTTGTTTGGATAAGTGTAAGCGCTTCAAAAAATTCGTCAAGCGTACCAAAGCCTCCCGGCATTACCACAAAAGCAAAAGAATATTTTATTAAAAGGGTCTTGCGCACAAAAAAATATTTTATATCGACCCATTTATCCAGATACGGGTTGTGCACCTGTTCAAAAGGCAGTACAATATTGCAACCCACACTCCGCCCACCCACATCTTTGGCGCCCCGGTTTGCCGCTTCCATAATGCCAGGCCCTCCGCCGGTCATAATAGTAAAGCCCAGTTTGGCAATTTCGCCTGCCACCTGTTGTGTTTGTTTGTAATAAGGATGATCTTCTTTAAAACGGGCAGAGCCAAAAATGCATACGCAGGGCCCGGCAAAATGGAGGTGGCGGAAACCCTTTATGAATTCGAGCAGTACATTCACCGCAAATTTAAAATCCTGCCATCGGTTTTGAGGGCCACCTAAAAATTTAATTTCCTGTTTAACATTCGTAGTCATTGAACAAATATAAGAAACAAAAAAGGCTGCCGTTTAGGACAACCTTTTTTTGTGTGGAGATTACCAGAGTCGAACTGGTGACCTCTTGCATGCCATGCAAGCGCTCTAGCCAACTGAGCTAAACCCCCAATTTCCGGGCTGCAAATATAGAAAAGAATTTCGAAAATGAAACATCAAAATGTGATTCCAACAAAAACCTGTATGGCCTGGCTTTTCCAGGTTTGCTGATCGTCTATTGCGTTGAGGTTGCTGAAGCCGATCTTATACCTGGCCCCGAAATTAACCAGCGGAAGCTGGATCCAGAGACCACCAATGGCGCCAAAATCGCCATTCTTATAAACGGTTCCGCCCTGAACAAGGCTGTCGACTGTTTGCTTAATAAGTGCACTGTAAGACGGACCAACCTGCAGTTTCACCCTCCGTGTAGGACCAATATTCACGTTCAGGAGTACCGGAACTTCTATAAAAGTAAGTTTAGCCTTTTTTTGACTGCCATCGAGGAAAATATCGTCATAAATATCGTTGGGATCATTGCTGAACTGTGATGCACCCTGTACCAGGCTGATTTCGGGCTGTATGCCAAAACGGCTGGTGATATTGAACTGCAAAAAAGCCCCGGCCTGGTAATTGAAGTTAAACCCTTGTTTATAACTCTGGCCCGATATCTTATTTATATTGGCTCCGGCCTTTAAACCCAGGCGAAAAAACCTTTCCTTATCAATACTAATCAACCCCTTTTGTGCAAACAATAAAACGGGTAAAAAAACAAACACTGTAACAAAGCACATATATCGGTTTAGCATATAAGTAATTTTAAATAAAATGAAACAGGTCCCGAACTGCTAAAAATACATTAGTTGTAAACATTAACAAAAACCCTGCCGTTAAGCAGGGTTTAAATTTTATCAATCTTTAAGGAATTGATGTACATGCCGTATATTTTTTCCTTCAACCAGGATCGTATAAACAGCTTTGGGAAGTTTTGAAACATTTACCGCGATAGCGGTCCTTGGAACGACCACCTGCGTTAACTGCAAGACTTTTTTACCGCTCATATCCAGAACCGAAACGGTCAGTTTCTCTTCTGATGCCAGGTCAACCGTTGCATACAAGATATTTTTTACAGGATTGGGATACAGGGCAATGGGGGAAACTGTACCGTCAAAATTGATCACCACGGTAGTGCTTTGCTGTTTTCTTCCATCATTATCCACCATCATCAGCCGGTAATAATTATAGCCTTTCGCAGGAAACCTGTCGGGCAATGAATATTGCTTGCCCATTGTTCCCCCACTTGCAGCAATGGTACCGATACTGGTAAAATTATTCCAGTCTGTACTCCTTTCCACAATAAAATGAGAAGCATTAAGTTCCTGTTCTGTTACCCAGGAACACAATACCTGGTTGCCTTTTTTCTCTGCTGTCCAGCTGCTCAATACTACCGGAACAGTTGAAGTGATTTTAAAATCCCATATACCACGGCCCATCGTGCCGAACCTTACAGTATTGGATGAGCGGATATATTCCACAGATGTGAAATGCTGAACAGGAACGGTATTATCTGCCAAAGTGTACCAAAGATTTTCTGATGCCACATATACATAGGGCCCGGCTTCTGTGGCTGCAAATAAAAACTGCTCATCGGGCGATGCCACTAATTCGGTAACCAAGGTGGCCGGTAAACCGTTTGATATGGCAGTAAATGTAGCCCCGCCATCAGTTGACCTGTAAACTCCCGGATTGCTATAGCCAGAACCACTATACCAGATCGTATTTTGATTGATACGGCTGGCCAGTATACAGGATCCGTAGAGATACCAGGGTGTTGGCCCGGTAAACGTTGCATTCTTTGTCCAGTTAGCCCCATAATCATTGCTGTAGAAAAATGTGCCGTCTTCTGTGGCCACAAAAAGTTTATTGGCGTTAAGCGGAGATTGTTCTATAGCAGTAATACCAGCGGTGCCGCTGTTGCTGTTTGCCCGGAAATCGTAACTGTACTGCGTGGTGGAAACAGTATAAGGCGAAGCCGTAAGCATGGTTGCTTTTATAAGATAAGATCCGCCGCCGCCGGTCATATTTCCACCCCCGATAAAAATTTCATTTGCCGCCGGGTTTGTGGTGGAGGTAGCGGGCAGCATCCAGCCATAATTTGGTTTTTGAGAACCCAGCACGGTCCAGTTACCTATATAAGTTGGAGAAGGGTTACCCAGGTTGGTATAAAAATAATAATCTCCTCCCGGGTACTGTGGCCAAAGAATAGTATTATTGTTGGTGAGCGCCATTTGCCCATAATCGCCACTTATGACCTGTATGAAATTTTGAATACCCCCATTTGTTCCGGTAAGGGTACGTTGCAAACCCTGGTCCTGGCTGCCGGCAAATATCCTGTTTGGATTGAGTGTATCTGTAAGTACATCGTAGTATTCTACCGCCCGGTGCGAACTCAGGCTGAGGTTGCTTACAGTAACCAGGTTATCGTAACTCACATAGGTTCCGCCATGGCAATCTACAATACAGAATTCTGTATTATCGGTTTTTTTAAAATATTCTATCTCCATAATATCGGCGTGCAGTTTGCCGCTTACATTACTGTAATAATCGCTCCAGGTATTTACCCTTGTAAAACTGGTTCCGCCGTTTGCGCTGCGGTATGCATTTACTCCGCCATAGCTCACCCTCAACGGATCATTGATGGAGACATTCATTTTATTCCATCCCGATTCGGGAAGCACAGACTGCAGTGTCCAGCTTACCCCAAGATTGGTACTCTGGTAAATCTGGCTGTTATTAAGCATGGCGTATAAATAATAAATGCCGCCTGAAAAAGTTCCTTTAAAAGTGCAGTTGGTGAAAGCGCTGCCGAGTGCCCCGGTATTGAGCAGGAATACCGTAGCACCTGTTACACTGAATAATTTAAGACTTGCCGGCGATGACCCTATATCGGCCACCAGCAAATCGTTACTATTGTATGGGTTACAAACAGAAATCCTGTTATCATCCCCTGTATCGAACTGGTATATTTGTGTAAAACTCTGCCCTTCATTTGTACTCATATAAAGACGGAACCTTGCCGCCCAGGGCGCATTGCTCCAGCACCTTGTAAGGCAATAAATGGTATTGCTGCCATCGTTGAGCCTGTATATACCTGCGATATAATTTCCACCCCAGGCCACGGGAAATGTGATACCGGCAGAAGGATTGAGTGTTACCCCATTATCATCGGAATAAAAAATATTCAGGTTTCGGCCTAGTAAAACCCGTTCACCGCCGGAGATTTTCGTAAACGCTTTTACAGCTCTTGTTTCAAACTGGTAAAGCTGGTTACGGAGTGTCCATACCCCGGTGCCAAGCACACTTGTCCACAAAGAACCACCGTTACCAATTGTATAAAGTGTATTAGTAGCAGGCACATAATCAACCGCCCGAATGCTGCCCGCCTGGTTATTTGCCCCCTTTTCTTCCCAAACTCCGTTAATATTACCATTTGCAAAACTGGCCCGTTGGCCCATGGCCATTCGCTGCTGCGCTGCATCAACTGCGTTTTGTCTTTCTATGTCTTCCCAAACAACACCGGGTGCGGCTTTATGCCTCAGTTCATTATACAATTCCCTGAGTTTTTCGTTTTCCTCGCCCTCAACCGGCGCAGGAAAATCAACCTGCTTTGGTGCTGAGCTGTTTTTAAAAAAGGGCATTTGCCAAATAGCCAATGCAGTTAAAAGCAGCACAGGCACTAAAAAGAGTAATTTTTTCTTCATACCAATTTTATTTTAAATAAAAAGCCAGCTGGTTTAAAACGGGTAATTTTATGAATATTCAGGATAGGGTTTGGTTGGTTTCGGTAGGCAATTTTACGATTTTTTATTGAAAGGAAAAGGATTTACTGCATAAAAAAGCCTGCCCCTGCAGTTAACAGGGGGCAGGCATATGACCAAACAAATCCCCTCAAAGTAAAAGGGTACGGATCTTATAATGAGTGTAAGTTCACAGGTGCAACGGGCCATGCAAGATGCAATGTTGTTCACGCTGCAATTAAGATGCAAAACCATGGCCAATGTTTAGCCGGGTTTAGGTAAATAAAAGTTAAAGCATAAAACAGGGCCGTGCCAAACAATAATTGGCTTAACAAGGTAACAGTAGTTAAATGGAATAAACGGCCCCACCGAAGCCTGGTGGAGAAAGCTGCTGGCAGGCTAACTGCTTTACATACCGGGCATTAAAATATAAAGACCGGCCTGCCTGAATAAAAATGAAAAATTAAGTGTTGTTTTTTGCGAAAACAAGGAAGATAAATTTAAGCCTGCTGCCTGCCCTTATTAAACCTGCCCGCTGGTTTGTTCCAGCAGTTTGTTTTTATTAAAATAGGCCAATATTATGATCACTGCACCTGCAAGGATAAGGCAAAGTGCAATTATTTTAGCCTGGGATAACATTAATCCAAACATATCATACAATTTATTAACCCTGATGCTTTCTATTAAAAAGCGTTCGATCCCATTGAGAATTAAATATATGCCAAACATAACTAAAGGCAGTTTTATCTTTTTCCTCACAGCCCACAATAATAAAAACAAAATACTGCACAGGATCGTTTCATATAACGGTGTAGGAAAAACAGGAGATGGTAACACCCTGTTATATTCTTCTGTGTTGCCGGGCAGCAGTATACCATCATTATTTACATTTTGGGGATAATTATAGGCCGCCAGCCATTGGGGCAGAAAAGAAATTCCTTTTGCATATTTACGCGGTACTTCTTCCAGTGAGCTGTAGCGCCTGTCGGTTACAGAAACCATCCGGCCGGAAGTATCTGTGGCTCTCCCTTCTTTAAAATACGACGTATTTTTCTGTATATGCTGTTCAAATTCCCCGGGGGCAGCCGCAACAATATTTCCGTCGGCATCATTAATATAAGCACTATTGTAAATCCCCCAATCTCCGTCTCCGGCAATTTGGCAACCTATTCGCCCAATTGCGTAGGCCAGTATTAAACCAGGAGCAGCGGCATCAACCAGGTGCCTGATCTTAATGCCTTTCCTGTGTGCATACCAGCACACAGCCACAGCAGCAAGAATGAGCCCGCCGTAAAATGTAAGGCCGGCACCCGAGAACAGGTGACCAACCGGGTCTTTAACAAAATCCGCCCAGCTCCAATATTCTATTCCGTCAAAAATTTTGGCGCCCAATATTCCAAATATCATGGCAATCACCCCAATATCTGTAACCCTGTCGTGAGGCCAAATACGCAAATTGCGTTTTTCCGGTTTGTCCAACTTCTGCTTATTGCGTTCATAAATCCTGATAGCGATCAGCAGCAGCCCCATTAAAATGCCTCCCATTAAACTCCCTTTGGAGGAAAAAATATATTCCTGCGGGTTTATATCTGCAGGCCTCAGGAACAAGCCGATCATTTTATAGCCGAATAAAAAACCCATTGCCCCATGAATGAACAATTCAAAAAAAGATGCCTTTTTCCCCACCATCATTACTTCTTCCCGCGGATGCAACAGGCCCAGCTTTTCTTTTCGCTTCAGTTCCAGTTTTAATGTATAAGCAGCCACAACAAAAGCAACTGCAACCATCAATCCGAAGCTGTTCAGAATTTTTAATCCTTCCACTTCTATCCCAAACCAGTCTTTGAACACATAATATAGATTAGGGTACATGTTGTATATTTTTGTTTAACGAAGGACAGCACATTGAAAGTAAACCTGCATTGTTGCTGTGTGAATAATCAGGTGCTGATGCCGGTAAAAAATTCACGGCATTTATGAAAATAAGGCTGTTCATTGGGTTTATGCCCCTGCCACATGAACGGCGCTCATCAAAAAAATTTTTTTTCGCCGGTTCTGTTGCAAAAGAATGTTTCAAACGATTTTATTTTACCTGAGAAATAAACGTGCTGCGGGGCAAAACTGCCCGGCAATATGCTTAATATCCAGTGCAATTTTACATTTTTTTTTGCAAACCTGCTGCGGGAATATCAAAAGCCCTGCTCTTTTCAGAACAGGGCCTTTGTGTATGAGGTAAGAAAAATTAATCTTCCACCTTCAGTTTACCCTTTTGTTTTGCCATCACTTCTTCTGCAATATTGTTTGGTGCAGCATTGTAATGACTGAACTCCATGGTGGATGTGGCACGGCCACTGCTCAATGAACGCAGCTGGGTTACATAACCAAACATTTCGCTCAGCGGCACTTTGGCCTTGATCACCTGCAGGTTGGCACGGCTGTCCATACCTTCCAGCATACCACGGCGGCGGTTGAGGTCACCGGTAACATCACCCATGTATTGATCAGGTGTAAGCACTTCTACCTTCATGATAGGTTCCAGTAACACGGGTTTTGCTTTTTTGCCTGCTTCACGGAAACCGGATTTGGCACAAAGTTCAAAACTCATGGCATCAGAATCCACATCGTGGTAGCTGCCGTCGAATACCCGCACTTTCATATTGTTCATGGGGTAAGCAGCCAGTACGCCTGTACCCATAGAAGTTTCAAAACCTTTTGTAATAGCAGGAACAAATTCTTTAGGAATTGATCCGCCAAACAGGTCGTTTACAAACTGGAAGTGTTTGCCTTCGTTCTCTTTCAGCCATTCTTCATCAGCAGGGCCGATTTCGAACATGATATCGGCAAATTTACCACGACCACCTGTTTGTTTTTTAAGCACTTCACGGTGTTCAATTGCTTTGGTGAATGCTTCTTTATAGGCCACCTGTGGTGCACCTTGATTTATTTCTACTTTAAATTCACGGCGCATACGATCAACGATGATCTCCAAGTGCAACTCACCCATTCCACGAAGGATAGTTTGCCCGGTATCTTCGTCTGTGTTTACACGTAAGGTTGGATCTTCTTCCACCAGTTTGGCAATGGCCATACCCATTTTATCCACGTCGGCCTGTGTTTTTGGTTCTACTGCAATGGCAATTACAGGTTCGGGTATGAACATGTTCTCGAGTGCAATAGGATGATCTTCGTGGCAAAGGGTATCGCCGGTTTTGATCTCTTTAAAACCAACCGCTGCGCCAATATCTCCCGCTTCAATAAAATCGATGGGGTTTTGTTTGTTGGCAAACATTTTCATAATACGGCTGATACGCTCTTTTTTGCCGCTTCGCACATTGAGTACATATGAACCTGCATCGAGGTGACCGCTGTAGCACCTGAAGAACGCCAGGCGGCCCACAAACGGATCGGTCATGATCTTGAATGCAAGTGCTGCGAAAGGTTCTTTTGGATCGGCCTTACGGGTGATGGTTTCACCGGTATCGGGATTGGTTCCTTTGGTATCTTCAATATCAACCGGTGAAGGCAGGTAACGGCAAACCGCATCGAGTGCAGTTTGTACCCCTTTGTTTTTGAAAGATGAACCGCACATCATGGGCACGATCGACAGGTCGATGGTAGCTTTACGGATGGCTTCATGCATTTCTTCTTCGGTGATCGTGTTAGGATCATCAAAGAATTTCTCCATCAGTTTATCATCATATTCAGCAACGGCTTCCACCAGTTGTGCACGCCATTCGTTTGCTTCTTCCACCATATCGGCAGGCACAGGAATTTCATCAAAGGTCATTCCCTCTGTTTCCATATGCCAGATAATGCCTTTCATTTTAATAAGATCCACCACACCGGTAAAATTATCTTCGGCACCAATGGGCAACTGCAGCGGAACGGCTTTAGAACCCAGCATTTCCCTTACTTGTTTTACCACGTTAAGAAAATCGGCTCCTGCACGGTCCATTTTATTTACGAAACCGATACGGGGTACATTGTAACGGTTTGCCTGGCGCCATACCGTTTCGCTCTGCGGCTCCACACCATCCACCGCACTGAACAAGGCGATAAGGCCATCCAGTACACGCATCGAACGCTCCACTTCCACGGTAAAATCCACGTGGCCGGGGGTATCAATGATATTGAAATTGTATTTTTTTGTATCAGGCGTTGCCTTACCCAAAACAGTTGGGAAATTCCACTGGCAGCTAACAGCAGCAGAAGTGATCGTGATACCACGCTCTTTTTCCTGCTCCATCCAGTCGGTAGTGGCGGCACCATCGTGCACTTCACCAATTTTATGGATCATACCGGTATAGCGAAGAATACGCTCGGTAGTGGTGGTTTTACCCGCATCAATATGTGCGGCAATACCAAAGTTTCGTTGAAAACGTAAATCGGCCATTTCTATTTGAGATTTAATATTTAAGATTTAATATTTGGAACTTTACAAAGAACGGCTGTTGTGCCTTTCAGTTGATCTTTGCAATTTGTATTTTGTAGTTTTATTGATTAACCCTGTGGGCTTCATTCCTTTTACAGGAAGCGGGGTCAATATAGCAGAGAGACTCTCATAAAATGCCAAAGTAGCCGGACCCGAAAAATATATGCCCGGGCGTTTGGCGGCGCAAAGGTAGGGAAAAAATGGATAATATGATAATGAATGAGGGGATAATTTTTAGGGGATGGGGATAGAAACGGGATACACGATATGGATGCGGGATACGGGATACACGATATGGGATACCCGATACAGAATACCGGATAAAGGATACGGTGGTAAAATGTTGATATACAAAAACTTACTTTTATTCATTTAACCATACCTGATGTTCAAACATTTATCAATTGCCTGAAAAACAAAACCCGGCATGGGCCGGGCTTTTTCGATGAGGTTACATACCAACTAGCCAAATACTTCGTCGTTCAGGTGCACCTTGGTCATATCGTGAAAATGATTTTGCAGTACATGAACCGGTATGGGGTGCGATACATGACGCTGTTCATCTCGGTACCAGAGTTCCAGCCTCGAAAAATCGCCCTCGGCCGGTATCATCATCCGAAATGCGCCTTTGGAATATTTTACAGATCCATCGTCCATTTTTTCTTTTGTAAAGCGTAAGTTGGCCAGTTCCGCATCGTTTAACTGGAGCGGCGAAAGCTGGTTCATTTCGTACCAAAATTCCTGAATGCCGTTATCCACACAAACCTGGTGTTCCACGCCCTTTAGGTTGGTCACTTCTCCCCTGCGGGCATCGCCATCATTATCGGCAATAAGGTAATCGCCTTTTTTTATTTCGCTGAACTTAAGCATATCGAAAATGATTTTGGGTTAAACAAAATTTAGACTGAATATAGGAAGTTTTTATGAGCGGGAAAAATTTTTATAGGAGTTTAGGTTGTGACACAAATATCCACACAGAAAAACAGAGTTACACGAAGCATTTCAGACTTGCTGAGCGACTCATTTTTGTGTATACACGCTACGGAAACATAAATGGAAAACAGGTTTGATCAATTGAGCCGGGTCAGCGCTTTTTAATTTGTAAACGGTATTTTTCGGGGTTCTTCCCGGTTCTTTCAATAATGTTGCGGGCTTCCAGGTCGAGTTTTACCGTTTCGCCATACCATTGCACCCCGCCTTTAAAGCTGTCCTTTACCTTGGCATATAAATGCTCCATCAGTTCTGTATGAGTTAATTCAGTTTTTTTGAGAATAGCGAGCATATTGTTTTTAATAAACTCATATTTTTCCAAAGATATCTGTTTATTGGTTTTACCGGGGAGCGGGTGCAGTGTTTGAATTTGCGGAGGTTTCATACAGATTTAATATCTATTTTACAATTTGATTCAGCATTGCCCTGGAAAGTTCCAGTAAAAATTTTGATCTTGGCGCTTCCTTATCGTCAGGCAACGGATCGTTCAGGGATTTGCCATCCCAAAAATACCAGTCGGCTTTGAAATCATTATAAGGCTGTATCACAAACTCCTCCACTTTTATCAGTTGGTTGTGCAGGTAATAAAATGTATTTGAGGCAGTCATTTCTATGGCAACAGCATCTTCAACCTTATCGCTCTTTACGTAATTAACATATTTGAGCAATTCAGTATTCGTTGCAATCATTGATAAGTAAGTTGTCATCTTGAGTCCAACTTCGGGATAATCCTGAACAAGGGTATCCCTCTGTACCTGCAAACCACTAGTATTAATAATCGAAACCAATGAATCGATCATCTTAAATTTTGAAGAATCCTGCGAATTAGTAGCAGAAAAAAGGAACAGTAGTGAAATAGTAAAAAGTATTTTCATGATTTAAAATATTTTCTGAATGCCTAATCTCGCCTTTTAAACTTCAGGTTATACGTATCTGTAGCCGAACCCGATAGTGGAACAGGCAACATTAACAGGTACCCTATAGCGCCACTATTGGTATCGAGCAACAGATCTCCATTTGCCGAAATTGATATGCGGTTGGTTTGCTGCCGGTGCACATTCAGCAATAAACGTATTCTAAAATGACTGGAACTAAACTTAAAACTGTTACCGGTAAATTTCCCTTTTACGGTTTTGGATATCAGCAGCCCGCCCTTAACAAAGAGGCTGGCTTTTATATGGCGTTCATCCAGCACCTGCAGCCTTACAAAATCATCTTTACCCGGCAGTTTGCTGTTAAAACACTTTTCTTCATAGGTAAAAGCATAAGCCAGTGTGATTGAGCCTGAATCAGACGAAATGGCCTGATAATCTCCGTTAAACTTTGAAATTGCTGCAGGGCCAATGGGCTGAATGCTGTCTTCATACTGCGCCTGATACAGCTTCAGCGGCCTGAAAGCGGTGCAGGAACTTAGGCAACTGATACTGCAGGCTACCAACGATAATATACATATGCGCAGGTTTAACATGATGAGGTTGTAAAAATAGATGATTTTGCGCTTGAGTAGTGCTGCTGTCCTTGCAATAGCAGGTATCCTGAGATAAGTATAAGGCTGTTTGATCAAACAAGTTTATGTAACTAAGTTCTGCCACAAATTTGCACAAAGAATCACAGCGTTTCATATCTGCCAGTTTAATGCAGAAACTCTCGCAATAGGGCTTCCGGCAACGGAGGGGTTGCTGGGAAATAAAGGATCATTGAATTCTTTGGCAATAAATTCCGGGCACAACCCGGCGCCACAAATGGCCTGTGGAGCACTTGAGGCAAGGCAGAGAAAAGATCACTGATCAGGTGATATTATCCGTAATTACAAACGGGCATATTTGGCATGCGTTGGCGCCTTCCTGGCTGTACCACCTGCACCGGGGCCTGATGATACAATTGGGCAGTTCGTGTTCATTACCATTCAAATGAATATTTGCTTCGGAAAATTCTTTGATCACCCCGCATTCCGACCCGGTCCATTGCCTGCAGCCGCATTTCCTGCAGGTATCGGCAAACCGGAATCTCTTCTCGGGGCTTCCCTGTTCTTTTACTTTTTTAACAAAATCCTGGTCGGCAATAAGCCCGGCATTGAGCAGGGCAACGGTTTCGTTACCCTGCACAACACCCAGGATCACGGCACCCTCATGACAAGTGGTGCTTGGGCATAATTTATCATCTTTGTTCATAACCTGTGAAAATCCTGTTTACATTTTAAATTCTGTTTCTATGCCCAGCGTCTTAATTTCATTGGGCAGCAGCTTTTTTACAAGAAAGCCTGGCCATGGTCTTGGGGGCCTTATGATGATGGGTCCGCTTGGTGGCCAGCCCGGCCATTTTTTGGGTGGATACGGGGCATCCGGATCGGGTGTATACCCCACCAGTTCATTCATAACCAACCTTTGAATGCCCGCCTCTATCCTGCTCACTGCATTTTCGGGAAGTTGGATGTTTTCGAGTTTCACATAAAACTCTGTGTCTTTTTTTGACTTTGCCATTTTTGGAAATTTAATCATTACGAATTCAGATGGATGCGTGCTGAATTCTTACACGCCTGTAAAACGATACAGTAAGTTTTTGTCATGCTGCGGACATGACAATCATTTTACTCAATGCTTAAACTTTTCCGTTTGCAGAAACCGGGTTATTTGCGGCGGGTTCGCGGGTGAATGACAAGGCTGTATTTGCCTGACTTATTTCACGGGTGTATGATAACGGACACACAAGATTACACATTAAAACAATGGACGCAACCCCGTATTTTAACCTTTTGAGTAAAGTATTTTAACCCGCCGGGAGTACCGTTAAAACACCCCTGATTGCTTAGGCTGTACCGGAATAAAAACAAGAATCAGAAGAGGAGGAAAAGGGTTTTAAGTTGTACCAGAAAGCCGCACAAAGAAGCGGGAGATTTATTAAAGGCTTTTAAAATGCTTCTTGAAACCAGGCACCAAAGCATACGCTCAAGTGAAATATACGCACTGCCTGCAAACATAATTGTATAGGGAAATTTGCAAAATATTTCATTAAGACTGAAATCAAGATGAAGAATTATTGAGCCAATGGTGTTAACTGCCACCCCCCCCCGCGGGTAGGGAGCCGAAGCCGGGCGGTGTCACTCACGAAGTGAAAGTTGCATTCCTGTATAAGCCAGTTTCTGCAAGGTATTGCCGAAGTGCAGGGAATAGAATTCCGTCCGCCCGGCTGACCGCTGCTGAGTAAAGATAAAAAAGATGATGGTATGCACATAGCTAAATAGATAAGGTCAAGCTGCATATGCAGCCCAACAGAATTACAAAAGTTGAAACACGGCTTCCGTCAGCCTGCATTTTGGCAATACCAATGTTGTATCTTCGCCCTTCGTCTTGGTGTGTTGAGTTGAAAGTATGTGTCAACCGTGGCAGGCTGTGTCCCGGAAGCGCAGGAACAAGGCAGGCTTTTTTGCAAGGTTAGCTTTTGTGTGCCGGCTTTGTGTGCCTTGCAAATGTGCCTGACTTGGTGCATCGGCCAATTAATTGAGGTTTCTGTATTCATTAGGTGTCATACCAGTTTTCTGCTTGAACAGTCGTGTAAAATGTTGAGGATACTTAAAGCCTAATTCATATGCTACTTCGCTAATAGATTTCTCAACATTAAAAATCCGTTCTTTGGCAACATTAATTACTTTGGCTTGTATATATTCCTGTGCTGATTGTCCTGTTTCTTTTTTTATTAAGTCGCCAAAATATCCGGCTGATAAATTCAATTCCTTTGCACAATCTGCTACAGATGGTAAGCCTGCAGTTTGTGGTTTGTCTGTTTGAAAATAATTATTTAATACCGTTTCAAATTTTTCTAAAACTCCCTGATGTACTTTATCACGGGTAATAAATTGCCTGTCGTAAAAACGGGTACAATAGTTCAGTAATAATTCAATGTTATCTACAAGTAGTTTCTTGCTATGCTTGTCAATAGCATGTTCCAGTTCATATTCAATTTTTGAAAAACAATCTAATACAATACGCTTTTCCCTTTCCGAAAGATGTAGTGCTTCATTAGATTGATAGCCGAAAAAACTATACTCGTGAATATGTTTCCCCAATGCTGTTCCATGTATTAGGTCGGCATGAAACACCAGTGCATGACCTTTCGGCTGGTATGCCTCTCCGGGATTGTCAACACTGATCACTTGCCCCGGTGCAATAAACACCAATGTGCCTTCCTGATAGTCATAAGTGCGCCGTCCATAACGTAAGTTCCCACAGTCAACTTGTTTTAAAAACACGGTGTAAAAACCAAAATACATATTGGATGCTTTTCTTCGGTTAGCCTTCGACAAATCAATCACACTAACCAACGGATGCAATGTTTCATTGTTATTAAAAACATTGTAATCGTTTACCGTTTCAAATCGCTTTATATTATCCATTGAAATTGTTTTAAAGACCTAAAATTACCGCCTTCTTTCCAGTTTACACAAGGATAATGGCCAAAACAGCAATATTGGTAAGGGAATCAGCAATCTGTATACCATCTGCGGAATTACAATTTCTGACCTTTGTGTTTCAATAAAAGCAAACAATGAGAAATGTCATAGCAGGGTTGGCATTAATGATTGCCTTTTCAGTACAAGCACAACAAGCTGACAGCAATGCTCCTAAAGTAAAAACAGCCAATGGAATAGTAAGAGGTGTTACCGAAAACGAAGTTTCTATTTTCAAAGGAATACCTTTTGCGGCACCACCGGTAAGCGAATTTCGCTGGCGGCCACCACAACCCGTAAAAAACTGGACTGGTGAACGTGATGCCAGCAAGTTTGGGCCGGATTGTGCCCAGGCAGGATGGGGAGCTAAACCAGGAACCATCACAGACGGATCTTCAGAAGATTGTCTCTATCTTAATGTATGGACACCAGTCAATAGTACCACAAAATCAAAGTTACCTGTAATGGTATGGATACATGGAGGAGGGTTTACAGGTGGAAGTGGTTCAAGCCCTCAAAATTTTGGAAGTGAATTTGCGAAACAAGGGGTTGTTTTGGTTACTATCAATTACCGTTTGGGGCGGTTAGGTTTTTTTGCACATCCGGCACTGAGCAAAGAATTTCCTGATGAACCCAAAGGTAATTATGGGTATATGGACCAAATAGCAGCTTTGAAATGGATACAGAAAAATATTGCTGCTTTTGGGGGCAACGCCAATAATGTTACCATTTTCGGTTTCTCTGCAGGTGGAGTTTCTGTTCATTCTTTATTAACGATTCCATCAGCCAAAGGACTTTTTCATAAAGCAATCGGTGAATCAAGCGGGGGCAGAGATGGTGTATTAACAGGCAGACCTATAAACAAAGAAAACACTGATGTTTTATACAATGTTTCAGCCGAAACAATTGGGATGAATTTTGCAAAAAAACATGGCATTGAAGGCACTGATGCAGATGCTTTGGCGAAGTTCAGGGCTTTAACTACTGTACAAATTGTTGACGGCGGACAGGAGACGGATGGACAGGATGGCCCACGCATTTATTCCGGGCCGATTTTGGATGGCAAACTCGTAGTAGAAACCGCTGAGTCTGCATACATGGCCGGGAGACAACCAAATGTTCCGCTAATAATTGGGAACACAAGTGCAGAAATTGGTGGGGCTTTTGTAAGTAACAGTAAAACCAAAGAAGAATTATTTACATCATTTGGAGAACTGGAAACGGAAGCAAAAGCAGCTTATGATGCTGATGGAAATAAAAATTTTGATGAAGTAATTACAAAGTTTAACACCGATTGGGTGTGGGGTGAGCCTGCCCGTATGACAGCTAAAGCATTTATTGCAAAAGGGGCACCCGCTTATATGTATCAGTTTGGTTATGTACCTGCCGCTGCACGGCAGCGTTCACCTTATGGAGCAGGACATGGGTCAGAAGTATCCTTTGTATTCAATACGCTGAATGCCCGGTGGGGTCCGCCTGCCGAAGCTACTCAGGCAGAAAAAGAGCTGGCAAAAGTAATGAACAGTTATTGGGTAAACTTTGCAAAAACAGGTAATCCCAATGGAGCAGGCCTGCCCAATTGGCCGCTTTACAACAATCAACAGCAAGAAATACTGGATGCAGAATTAGATGGTAAAGTAATGAGTAAGCCCGACCCCCGGAAGGCAAGATTGGATGTGGTAGAAAAGGCTGTGAAAAACAGAGGTCGAATTCAATCAAGAGGTATTTAATTCAAGAATTAAAAATATTATTAGATGCTAACAGTTAAATTAAACAATAGAGTAGAAATGGCCATTTTAGGGTTTGGAGTTTTCCAGATTCCAGATGCGCCGACATGTGAAAAAGCAGTAACAGAAGCAATAAATACAGGCTACCGCCTGATAGATACAGCAGCATCTTATGGCAACGAAAAAGCCGTGGGCAATACTATTAAAAAAAGTGGAGTGGCAAGAGAAGAATTATTTATTACTACAAAGCTTTGGGTTCAGGATGCAGGTTATGATACTACGTTGAAGGCCTTTGAAAAGTCTTTGAAAAACTTCAATTGGATTATTGGTAAAAGCGTTAAACGAACACAAAATAAATTTATAAACACATTCTGTCATTCAAACTAATTACAATGAACCGAAGAGATATTTTAAAAGCAGCAGGGTTAGCAACCGCCGGAACAGCATTCCTGCCACTCCATTCATTGGCAAGTGCTGTTAATATTCCGGGAATAAATAATCCGGTTATTGGTCGCAGAAAACTGGGCAAATCGCTGGAAGTTTCAAGTATTGGCTTAGGTGTTCAAAACATGACCCGGACCTATCAAACCACAGTTCCTTCCCGGGCTGAAATGCATAAAATCATCCGCACCGCTTTTGATAATGGTGTTACACTGTTTGATGCGGCCGAAGCTTATGGGCCTTTTGAAGTGGAAAAAATTTTAGGAGAAGCCGTTGCGCATTTTCGTAATAAAATTGTTATCGAAACAAAATTCGGATGGAACATAGACCAGCAAACAGGGCAACGCTTACCTGGCCTCAATAGCAAACCGGAACATATTAAAATTGTAGTGGAAGGAATGCTCAAAAGACTTCGTACAGACCGGATTGATATATTGTATCAACATCGCGTTGACCCGCAAGTGCCGATAGAAGATGTGGTGGGTGCTATAAAGGATCTGATTAAAGACGGGAAAGTGATGCATTACGGGCTTTCGGAACCAGGAGTACAGACTGTAAGAAAGGCACATGCCATTCATCCTGTCACAGCTATTCAAAACGAATATTCTTTACTATGGCGCGGCCCTGAACAAAAAATTATCCCGCTTTGTGAAGAATTGGGTATTGGCTTCGTTCCGTGGAGCCCGTTGGGTGTAGGTTTTTTAACGGGTGCTATTGATGCTTATACCCGTTTTGCACCCGGCGATATTCGAGGGATGGAAAGCCGCTTTTCACCGGAAAACCTGCCTAACAATCTTGCAATTGTAGAGATTTTGAAAAGTTGGAGTATAAAGAAAAATGCTACTCCTGCTCAAATTTCATTGGCATGGTTACTACATCAAAAACCATGGATTGTACCCATACCAGGTACTACACAAATGGCTCATATGTTAGAGAATAATGGAGCAGATGTTGTGAAATTTTCGGCTGGCGAATTGCAGGATTTCAATAAACAAGTATCTGCAATTCAAATTGCGGGAGAAAGATTGCCTGCTGCTGTGTTACAATTTTCTGATGTGGAAGCACCTTTAAAATCGAACTAATCCCCCCTATTATTTTAATAATCGCAAATGAAAAATGAAAATATGCACACAAAATTGATAGCTGCAGGCATTGTTTGTATTGCCCTGTTGACTTCCTGTGCTACCGGCAAAAAAGGATTATTGCTGATAAAAGACCAGGGAAGTTTTGCAGTGGGTGGCACAGTTATTAAGAACGCCGGGGTGTATGACAACATAAAAAGAACACCGGAAGGACAAACCTTTCACGGCGACCATGCATACATTACCTACCAGATTCCTGATAATGCGAAGAAATTGCCTTTGGTATTCTGGCATGGTATCGGACAGTTTTCCAAAACATGGATAACAACACCAGATGGCCGTGAAGGTTTTAATAATATTTTCTTACGACGTAAGTATAGTGTTTATCTGATTGACCAGCCACGCAGGGGCAATGCAGGGAGAAGCACAGTACAGGCAACGGTTAACCCAACACCAGATGAGCAAATGTGGTTTGGTACATTCAGGTTAGGCGTTTGGCCCGATTATTTTGACGGTGTACAATTTGCAAAAGATTCCAATACGCTGAATCAGTATTTCCGTCAAATGGTACCCAACATTGGCCCAATAGATATAAATGTAACAACCGATGCTGCATCGGTATTGTTCAGCAAAATTGGCCCGGCTGTTCTTGTTTCACATTCACATTCTGGAGGAATGGGTTGGCTCACTGCTATCAAAAATGAAAACGTAAAAGCAATTGTTTCTTACGAGCCCGGAAGCGGCTTTTTATTTCCTGAAGGAGAAGTGCCGCCACCAATGGAAAGTTCCAGTGGTGCATTAACAGCTACGGCAATACCTATGACAGATTTTATGAAACTCACAAAAATCCCCATCATTATTTATTATGGCGATAATATTCCTGATAAGCCTTCTGACAATCCCGGTGCAGATGGCTGGCGGGTACGATTGGCAATGGCAAGGTTATGGAGAGATGCAGTAAATAAACATGGTGGAGATGTAACTGTAGTTCATTTACCAGAAGCAGGCATCAAAGGCAATACTCATTTCCCTTTCTCAGATTTAAACAATATTGAAATAGCAGATTTGATGAGCAAATGGCTAAACGAAAAGGGGTTGGATAAATAATGTTCAAAAAAAACGATATGAAATTTTTTAAAGTTTATAGCATAACTGCAATGATGTTTTGCTTGTCAATGTTTTTAACCAATGCAAAGGCACAACAAATGGAAACAATCAATAATAGTTTATCTGTAAAACAAAAAAGCATCATCACTATTTCATCGCTTACTGCCAAAGGCGATCTGGTTAAATTAAAAACGGAACTGAACACAGGGCTTGAATCAGGACTTACTGTAAGTGAAATAAAAGAAATACTGGTGCATCTGTATGCGTATTGCGGTTTTCCACGAAGCATTCGTGGTTTACAAACTTTCATGGAAGTTCTGAATGAAAGAAAGGCAAAAGGTATCACTGATCATACGGGCAGGGAAGCATCACCGGTACAGCAGGATACCGGTAAATACCTGAGGGGAAAAAAGATTTTAAATGAGCTTACTAAAACCCCGCAACCCGGCCAGCTAAGTGGTTATTCAGCATTTGCGCCTGTAATAGATACCTTTTTAAAAGAGCATTTGTTTGCTGATATTTTTGAAAGAGATGTATTGACTTTTGCACAAAGGGAATTAGTAACTATTTCAGTAATCGCCACTATTGGCCATGCAGAACCGATGCTGCAAAGTCACCTGGGAATTTCACTGAATGTAGGCATTACTTCAGAGCAATTACAGGAGTTTGCAAGAATCATTAAATCAACAGCCGGGAAAAAAGAATCAAAAACAGCACAGGCAATTTTAGACAGCGTTCTAAAGGGCAGGGCATCACAATAATTTAAAAATAACTAAAATGAAAGCGATAAAATATTTAATAACAGCTTTAGCAATAATAACTTTTGTCATGACAACAGCAACAGCACAGGTTACAAGTACCAAAAATCCGTATGGATTGGTCTATGATGAGGCCATTACAGAAAATGTAAAAGGAAAAGTAAATATCAATCCGGTTACTTATAAAATTAAAGACATAGCCATTGCAGCCAATGTGTACACGCCTGCCAATTACGACACGGCGAAAAAGTATCCTGCAATAGTTATTGCACATCCAAATGGCGGTGTAAAAGAACAGGTGGCTGGTTTATATGCTCAACGATTAGCAGAGCAAGGATACATTACAATTACAGCAGACGCCGCGTATCAGGGTGGCAGTGGTGGCACACCAAGGGTTGTTGACAAACCTGCAAACCGCATTGAAGACATTTATGCAATGGCTGATTTTATTTCTCAATACAAAGGCGTTGATACTGCCAGCATCGGATTGCTTGGTATATGCGGAGGCGGTGGCTATTCCTTAAAAGCAACACAATCAGACAAACGTTTTAAAGCAATTGCCACATTAAGCATGTTCAATTCAGGAGAAGTAAGACGAAATGGTTTTATGAAATCACAAGTAGCCACTATTCAGGTGCGGTTAAAACAGGCTTCAGATGCAAGAGCATTAGAAGCACAAGGTGGCAAGGTGTTGTATGTTTTTCCGGATTCCAATCCGCCATCGGATGAACAAATAGCTAAAATGCCATTTGAGTTATACAGAGAAGGGGCAATCTACTATGGGAGAACTCATAAGCATCCAAACTCAAGTGGAAATTATACGTTAAGTAGTTTACTCGACCTGATGACATGGGATGCAAATACCAATACAGATTTGATAAACCAACCCTTGTTAATGATTGTAGGCAGTAAAGCCGATACTAAATATATGACTGACGAAGTGTTTGAAAAAGCAATCAATGCAAAATCCAAAGAATTATTTCTTATTGAAGGGGCTACACATATACAAACCTACTGGAAACCGGAGTATGTACTGCAAGCGGTAAACAAACTTGTGAAATTTTATCAGACTAATCTTTAAGCGCTCTTATTATGAAACTTAATGTTCTTCTGCTATGCTTAATTGTTTTGGCAGCATGTAATAACAAAGCAGAAATAAATAATTCAAATAATGAATTTGTTTTTCCGAAAGGTGAAAAAATAACGAATGATAATTTCACCGGCATTTCCTATTTGCAAATGCTTATTGCTGCAGACAGCCTGAACCCTATAGCCGTAGGCAACGTAACTTTTGAACCGGGTGCAAGAACCAAATGGCATTCGCATCCTGCTGGTCAAATTTTGTTAGCCGTTGATGGCGTAGGTTATTACCAGGAGAAAGGTCAACCCAAAAAAATACTTCGTAAAGGTGATGCAGTTAAATGTCCGCCGAATGTACCGCATTGGCACGGTGCAAGTGTCGATACAGCTTTTGTCCAGATAGCCATAACCGGAAGAGAAAAAGGAGAAACGGTTTGGTTAGAGGCGGTAACGGATAGTGTCTACAATAATTCAAAACAGTAGATAGCTAAAAGGTTTGTCCGCTGGGTGAGCTTTGGTGTTCAGTAAAGATATATTGTTCAAGTGTCAAACTAATGATGATAGATATTCGTCAGCCGGGATGGGCGGGCTGTGCGTTGACATTTTTAGCTCTTTGCAAGGTTGGCTTTGTGTCGGGGTTCTGTGTGCCTTGCAATGTGCTAAAAATAGCGTGGGGTCGGGCGGCAAAGTCATGGATGCTTGTATATATGTAGGATGTCTGTTAGGGTGACGTACAACCTTAACTAATTGACGCAAAGACACTAACCGGGGATATTGCAGAAAAAAAGGTTGACAACTTTGGCAGTATATTTTCTTTGATACCCTGCAAACAAAAGTTGTCAACCCCGGTTACTCTGCCCAACTCATCACATATTCTTTGTTCTCGATCCCCAGTGCCTGCTCGGTGAGCATCAGCGGACGGAAAGTATCCACCATTACAGCAAGTTCTTTAGTTTCCTTGGCGCCGATGCTTTTTTCAACCGCTCCCGGGTGTGGGCCATGTGGGATGCCGGCAGGATGCAGGGTTATCATGCCACGGGTCACGTGCTTGCGGCTCATAAAATCACCGTCTACGTAATAGAGCACTTCGTCGCTGTCGATATTGCTGTGGTTATAAGGCGCCGGGATGGCATCGGGATGGTAATCGTACAGCCGGGGCACAAAACTGCATACCACAAATGTGCTGGTTTCAAAAGTTTGGTGCACCGGTGGTGGCTGGTGCACGCGGCCGGTAATGGGTTCAAAATCGTGTATAGAAAAAATATAAGGATAGCAGCAGCCGTCCCAGCCGATCACATCAAAGGGATGCGTGCCGTAATGCAGTCCGTACAGCATGCCTTTCTTTTTGGCACGTATCAGGAAATCGCCCTTTTCATCGAAGGTCTTTAAATTTTCGGGCGGGCGTATGTCACGCTCGCAAAAAGGCGAATGCTCCATCAGTTGGCCATAATGACTCATATACCTTTTAGGAAAGCGCAACGGGGTAAAAGACTCAACAATAAACAGCCGGTTTTTTTCTGTATCAAATTCTATTTGATAAATAGTGCCGCGGGGCAGTACAATATAATCGCCGTAACCGAATGGCAATTCACCATACTGGGTTTTAACCTTACCGGTTCCTTCATGCACAAAGATCATTTCATCTGCATCGGTGTTTTTATAAAAATAATCCGTCATACTCTGCTGCGGAGCCGCCAGTACAATATGGCAATCGTTGTTCACCAGCACGGGAATGCGGCTTTCTAAAAAATCTTTGGTGGGTTTTATGTGAAAGCCCTCGAAGCAGCGGTGCTTCAGCATTTTTTCTTCGGCAATGCGTGGGCTTACATCCACCTGCGGCTCAGTTTTGATAATCTGCGTGGGTGGATAGCAATGGTAGAGCAGCGAATAATCGTCGCTGAAACCCTCTGTTGAAAAAAGCTGTTCGGCATATAAGTTCCCATCTGGCTTGCGAAACTGCACATGGCGCTTGTGGGGAATGGAGCCGAGTTTATAATAATGAGGCATAGAAAGGATTTAATATTGAAGATTTAATATTATTCTCACGGTTAGAAATTTGCTGCTGACCCGGGAAACCTGAACGGTTTCTTATTGAATACTTAATAACAGGGTAAAATACAATTTGAAATTTTACAGGAAACAGATTTAACTCCACCTGTTTCAGCCGTGCAAAATACAGACACCTTATTTTCGGGAAAGCTCAAGAGTGGCGAGCAGGAAAATATATTTCCAGCGGCGCTTGTCGATATAATAAATAAAATTGCGGTGAAAAGTCATGCTTCCGGATGGTTGTTTACCTTTAAATCAAAATTAGCATTATTTTTTGACAAAAATTGGCTTAATATCAGACACACATAGCTTCCTGGACGATGCGGTTTTTGAACATTTTAAAAACTGCGATGAGGTATGGCATGCGGGGGATTTTGGATCGGTGGAAATAGTAAATAAACTGCGGGGCAACTGGTCTGACCGTCCCGGTCTGACCAGGCTTGCTGATGAATCAAATAAGGAACTCAAGACGGTGTCAGACCGGGACGGTCAGACCGGAATATTCTCAAATCAGAACCCTGCCACAATTATCATCAGCCAGTTCAGAGCCGTTTACGGAAATATTGACGGGCCAGAAATAAGAAGTATATTACCCGAGCAGCTTGTTTTTATGTGCGAAGAAATAAAAGTGATGATGCGGCATATCGGTGGTTACCCGCCACGCTACAACCCCGAAACAAAAAAAGAACTGGCATTACACAAACCACAATTATTCATCAGCGGGCATTCACACATACTTAAAGTAATGTACGACGACAAGATAAACTGCCTGCACATGAATCCCGGCGCTGCGGGTAAGCAGGGCTGGCATAAAACGAGAACCCTGTTGCGGTTCATGATCGATGGGAAAGATATCAGGGACTGTGAAGTGATAGAACTGGAAGGCAGGTGAATTTTTGAATACAGCGCCTGTTTGTAGCACCAAAACCGGCGTTGGTGTATTTTATTTTATCTTCATCCATATCAAAACTAGTTTAGTCTTTCAAACGACTAAAATGAAAAAATCATCGATTATTCTTATCAGCCACCTTTTTTTGGCAACCGCTTGCATGTGCCAGCAAAAAGCAACAATGCCGCCGGAAGCCGGGCAAAAAAAGGCAGTACATAATTTGTACCTGCTCGGAAAACTATGGGGCTTTCTCAAATATTATCACCCGGCAGTGGCTTCCGGGAAATTAAAATGGGATGATGAACTGCTTAAACGTATACCAGTTTATAAAAAAATAAGCAGCACTAAAGAACTGAACGACTCTCTCTTCACCTGGGTTAACTCGCTGGGCGATATCCCCGCCTGCGATTCCTGTAAAAGCATCGATAAAAAAAACACGAGGCTGCTGCCCGATTTTAGCTGGTTTGAACAAAGTAATTTTCCAACACAACTTTCAAAGAAACTTGCGTTCATAAAAGAGAACCGCTATACCGGTAAACAGTATTATGTTCAATTCGTTTCTGCAGATGGTATCTATCTTCCCACTGCACTCCAGGAAAAAAGCAATTATAAAATAATTTATCCCGACAGCAGCTATTGCCTGCTCGCCTTATTCAGGCTCTGGAACTATGCCGAATACTGGTACCCATACAAATATAACCTCCCCGTTTCCTGGGATCATGTACTCAAAAAATTTATACCGCTCATGTGGCAGGTAAATAATGAAACAGTGTACGTTCAAAACATAGAAATGCTGGTAGCCGCACTCAAAGACAGTCATGGCTATATTCAATCGCTCAGGCTGGGCGAAATAAAAGGCAATTACCTGCTGCCCTTTACATTGAGATATATACAAAATAAATTTATTGTCACCTCCCTGCTCAATGATTCGCTTGCAGCAAAAGCAGGTATCCGCCCGGGCGATATAGCAGAAAAGATCGATGGCAAAAACATTCATGAACTTGCCCGTGAACGATCACAGTACATCCCGGCATCAACTCCTGCAAGTGCCCGGGATAAGTTATCCCACTCCATCACCCGTACGCATCAACAGTATAGTTTTTTTACAGTAAAAAGAGATCATACCGTTTTAACGGTTCGGGTCACAAATATTCCATACAATCCATTTAAGCCAATACAGCTGAACCCACCAGTGTTCAGCTTTCAGAAAGATTCTTCTTTTTGCCGCATAAAAAATGGAATTGTGTACCTGAACCTGGGGAAGCTGAACAGGAACGACAGTGCAGCCTTTACCGAACTGGTAAAAAATGCCCCTGCTCTTATTATAGATAACCGGCAGAACCAGGATCAACAAAAGGGAACAGGTGCCGGCGACCTGGTGGATAATCTTATACATCCGGCCAAAAAAATGTCATTGAAATTTTCTACCTGCACACCATCTTATCCAGGCATTTTTATGTTTACCCAACCAACAGATCTGGGCCTCCGGCCGGTTGATAAAATTTTTACAGGCCCTATTGCCATCCTGGTAAATGAAAATACCATCAGCGTGGGCGAAACCCTCAGTATGTGTTACCAGCAGGCGGTCAATAAAAAAATAATCGGTTCAACCACGGCGGGTGCCAATGGAAATGTAACTTACATCAGTCTTCCCGGCGGCATCACGGTTCAGTTTACAGGCCTGGGAGTGTATTATCCCGATGGAAAGGAATTACAGCGGGTGGGCATCAGGCCCGATATTGTGGTGCCGCAAACGATCAATGGGTACAGGGAAAACAGGGATGAGCAACTGGAAGCCGCCATTCATTATCTTAACAGGCAAATAAAATAAGATGCAGCTTTTTAACCGGGATAGTTTTTTTAGAAACAGGCGGTTTGTACTTCGTAACCTGCTTGCCTGGTTGCTGCTTTACCTGCTGGTATTTGCAGCAGAATTTTCATCGGGTATACCCGACTATGCAAGGTTATTACAGGTCACCGGCCTTTTTATGTTCATGATCTTTATTTTTTACGGTCATTTCTTTTTATGCGAACATTTCTTTTATAAAAACAGGCTTCTCTACTTCCTGCTGCTGGCAGCAGCTTATGCGGCCTTTTTGTGGGTGCTTATAAAAATATCGCCCCAAACTGATTTACCCGCTTTTGAAATGAAACATAAGGGTAAACAATTCCTGTTAAATCTCTACATCAGCCTGTATTATTTTCTGCTTCTCTTATTGTCGGGCTTTTACTGGGCCACACTTCATTCGGGTAAAAAAATAAAGGAAAACGCCGCCATGCAACTGGCGCTGCAAAAAATGGAGACAGAAAAAGTTTATGCCGAAAAACAATTTTTGCAGTCGCAGGTAAACCCGCATTTCCTTTACAATACACTTAATTTCCTGTATGCAAAATCACTTCCGCTTTCAAAGGAGCTTTCAGACGGCATCATGACGCTTTCGGAGATCATGAAATATGCACTGCAGAAAAATGAAAATGAAAAAGGAATGGTATTGCTCAGCGAGGAGCTGAACCATGTACAAAACGTGATCAATATCAACCAGCTGAGGAGCAGTCACAAACTGCAGATCGTATTTTCTGTTTCGGGTGATACCGAAGGGCTGCGCATTTTGCCCATATCGCTGATCACCCTTACAGAAAATGCTTTAAAACATGGCGAACTGAATGACCCGGCAAACCCGGTACAAGTATCTCTCGTATGTAATGAAGATGATAACAGGATTCATTTTACGGTGATCAATCATAAAAGAAACGGGCCCAAAGAAAGGTCTACCGGCCTTGGCCTGGCCAATTTGCTTCAGCGGCTTAAATGGGTTTATGGAGATAATTTTACATTAAACATAACGGAAGATGAGAATTGGTACAGGGCCGTTTTAATTTTACCTTTATACAGGTAGGCGTTATTCAGCAATTTAAACAAACAACATGAACTGTCTTGTAATCGACGATGAACAACATGCCATAGAAGTGCTGGAACACTATATTAAACAAACGCCTTCGCTGCGTTTGGCCGGCAGTGCAAACAACCCGGCAGAAGCCATCAGCATACTGCAGAAAGAAAATATCGAACTTATCTTTCTTGATATTCATATGCCGCAGTTAAGCGGGCTCGACTTTATACGCTCTTTGCCACGCAAATATCCTGTTATCCTATGCACGGCGTATACCGATCATGCCGTGGAAGGATTTGATCTTGATGTAACAGATTATCTTGTAAAACCCATCCCCTTTGCAAGATTTTTAAAAGCAGTGCAAAAAGCGCAGGGAAACAACGTGGCGGGCCCGGCAGTTGTTAACCCCGAAACCAAGGATTTCATCCTGGTAAAAACCGGCACCAGGGGCAGCCTGCTTAAAATAAACGTGCAGGATATTTCAATGCTGGAAGCACAGAAGAATTATACGGCCATTTATCATCATACAGAAAAAACACTTTCGCTTACCAGCATGAAGGATATGGAAGAAAAACTGCCTGCCGGGGATTTTATCAGGGTGCACAAATCTTTTATCATTTCATTGGCCCATGTAAAACAAATAGAGGGAAATACCATCATCATGCGGCATAATAATATGCAGGTGCCGCTTGGAGAAGCCTACAGGCAGTCATTCTTAGAAATACTTAAATCGAGACTGGTAAGCAGGTGAAACTTGAAAAACAAATTACACTCTTCTTTAACATTCCTATCCCTTGCATTTTAAACGTGGCCCAAGCCCCGGACTTTTATTCGAAAAGGCCGGTTTTTACAATAACTTTCAAACACCAGTTTGAACCTCATATACCCTGCTATATTGGCATTAAAGGGATGATATAGAAATCCATCTTCCTGAACAGCACGGCTACAGTTCGCCTTACACCTGGGTTTTATAGCGTGTGTTGAATAAAAAAAACCTGGAATAATTACAAAGCAGGCCGTACAAATATTACTACCCATCGGCGAAAGAAACATTTTACAACTGCAAAAAATTGACCGTGCAGTATTCGTTTGGAAACAAGCTTTGTTTTAATGAATATCTTTAGGGGGTTGAAAAGAGAAGAGTTGACAAGTTGTTTTGATATAGAAACTTTATTAATTTTATCAACCTCTTTAATTTTAATATTTTAAAATGGGCAAAAAAGACAACCGCATAGATGCTTACATTGCCAAACAGGCTGATTTTGCTAAACCCATTCTTATCCATCTCCGTACACTCGTTCATGAAGGATGCCCCGGCGTGGAAGAAACCATCAAATGGGGCATGCCAGGCTTTGATTATAAAGGTCCATACTTTAGTATGGCTGCTTTTAAACAGCATTGTGCCTGCGGCTTTTGGAAAGCGGCCATTATGAAAGATGCGGCCAAACTATTGGCCAACCAGGAAACTGCCATGGGACATGGAGGGCGTATCACATCTTTAAAAGACCTCCCGCCCGATAAAACCCTGCTTCGCTGGTTTAAAGAAGCGGCCAAACTGAATGATGACGATGTAAAGCTTCCGGGACGAACTAAAAGCGGAGAAAAAAAACCGGATATATTAACTCCTGATTATTTTTTGAAAAAACTGAAGAAAAATAAAGCTGCTTTTAAAACCTGGGAGGCTTTTGCCCCCTCGCACCGCAAAGAATATAATATGTGGGTAATAGAAGCCAAAACCGAAGAAACCCGCAACCGCCGCATGGGCCAGGCCATTGAATGGATCGCCGAAGGAAAGGGAAGGAACTGGAAGTATGAGAAGAAATAATGTGCAAATGAAGAAATGTGCCAATATGCCAATAGGATAATTTGATAATGGAATTTCAGCATAGCCAATTATTCTAATCCACACAAGCTTCAAAGCAGCACCCAATTATCATATTGGCTAATTATCATATTGGCCAATTTACTGAGCAACGGGAAAATTTTACGCAGGCGCCGTTCATGTAAAAAACAATGCTCCATTTTGGCAAAATCCTAATTTTAGAAAAACAGTTATATGAAAAAGAAGCTTTTTTATTTTTTTATACTCAGTCTATTTGCCTTTTCTGCCGCCCGTGCACAGGATAGCGAAATAGAGGCGGTAAAAACAGTTTGCAACTACTATCTCGATGGCGGTACCAACGGCGACAGTGTACTTTTTTCAAAAGCATTCAGCCCAACAGGGCAAATGCAGTACATGAGAAATGATACGTTAATGGTTGTTTCACTCAAAGACTTTATGGCACGCATGCCCAATTCGGGTAAAAAGCAAAACCGAAGCACAAAAATTGAAAAAGTAGAAGTTTTTGGAAACGCCGCGGTGGCTAAACTTACTATTGAATACCCTGGATTTTTCTTTCACGATATTATGAGCCTGCTTAAAACAAAAGAAGGCTGGAAGATTGTAGGGAAGGTTTTTTGGAGGGAGAATAAATAATTTGATGATGTGATAATTTGATAATGGTTTCACATAAAAGATGAGCTCAATTACACGTGCGCTGGTAAGCAGCCCCAAATTATCATATCATCATATTGGCCTATTGGCTAATTATCACATTGGTAAATTAATTACTCCACCCAATCCGCAATAAAAATATTAGTATCCCTTGTGCCGCCATTGTTCCGGTTACTGCAAAAAACAAATTTCTTACCATCATTACTGAACATAGGGAAGGCATCAAAGCCTTTATCTCTTGAAATTTTCTGCATATTACTACCATCGGCATTGGCCAGGTACATATTGAAAGGAAATCCACGTTTATACTCGTGATTGCTGCAGAAAATAAAATGATTACCATCAGGCGTAAAATTGGGCGCCCAGTTGGCCTGTGCCAGATTGGTTACCTGTTTTGCATCCGACCCATCAGCATTGGCTATCCAAACTTCCATATTGGTGGGTGCCACTAAATTTTGAGCAAGCAATTCTTTGTATTCCTTCACCTCAGCATCTGTTCTTGGGCGGCTGGCACGCCAGATGATCTTGCTGCCATCGGGACTGAACCAGGCCCCACCATCATAGCCCAGCGAACGGGTGATACGTTTTACTTTTTTACCATTCATATTCATGGTATACAACTCCAGGTCGCCATCACGCATGCTCGTAAAAACGATCTTATCGCCTTTCGGAGAAATAGTGGCTTCGGCATCGTATCCTTTTGTTTTGGTAAGGCGTTTTACAATATTTCCATTGGTATCTGCCTTAAAAATATCGAAGCTTTCATAAATGGGCCATATGTACTTGTTACCGTATTTTTTCCTGTCGGGCAGCGGCGGGCATTCCGCTCCACCCAAATGTGTTGATCCGTACAAAATATGTTTACCATCGGGATAAAAGAATGCGCAGGTGGTGCGGCCTGTACCGGTGCTTACCAGTTTGGGTACAAATGGCTCATCGGCCCTTTCGGGTATCTTTCCCATCCATATCTGGTCACAGGGTATACCTTTTGAAGTATTGGTATACTGGTAAACAAGGTATTTGCCATCGTAACTGAAATAAGCCTCGGCATTATCGCCGCCAAATGTGAGCTGCCTCACATTGGCAAAATGGTTTTCGCCCGCAAAATGGATCGTATCATTGCCGTTCTGTAATACCGGCAATGGGTTCTTACTGGTGAAAGCAACCGTAAGAGCCGCAGCTAAACTCACAGAAAAAATTACCGAATACTTCATCGTAAAAAATTTCCGCAAAGTTACTGTTAAAGCAGGATAGATTTGTCAAATATTTGTCAGCATGAAGGCCCGAAATATTACTTTTGCAGGATGAAGAATATTATTTTGCTATGCATCATCATTTTGGCTGCCTGCAACCAAGGGAAGAAAGATGCAGCTTTGGAGCCGGATATTACCTCAGAGGAGGAAAAATTAAAATCTGGCATCAAAAAACATCCCGACAGTCTTCTGCTTGTTGAAAATCTTGCCCAGTATTACCGGGATGGCGGAAATTATGAAAGTGCATTGGCAACAATAAACGCCGCCTTACAAAAAGATTCGGGCCATGCCAGGCTTTGGGACATTAAGGCCATTCTCAGTTTTGAAAAAGGAGATACCCTGCAGGCCATTCATGCTTTTGAAAAAGCAGTTGCTATTTTTCCGGAGCCTGCTTATATTATCTCCCTTGGCACCCTGTATGCCCAAACAAAAAACCCCCTTGCGCTTGAAATGGCCGATGCGCTCCTAATAGGAAAAAAAGCAAATGCTGAGCGGGAAGCCATTTTTATCAAGGGATTATTTTACAGCAGCGTTGGCCAAAAACAAAAAGCCATTGAATTGTTTGACCAGGCAATTGGAATAGATTATGGTTTTATGGAAGCCTACCGTGAAAAAGCTATCGCCCTTTCGGATCAGCAGAAATATATGGAAGCCCTGCTGGTGCTCGAAAAAGCCGTTAAACTAAATAACAGTTTTGAAGAGGGATATTATTATATGGGCCTTAACTTTGAAAAAATTAACCGGGTAAACGATGCCATCGAAAGCTACCAAACCGCCCTGCTGTATGCGCCCGATTTTATTGAGGCCAAAGAAGCGCTTGCAAGGCTCGGAATAAAGAATTGAAAATGGACGACAGACCACAGACGACAACTTAAACCCTGAACTTTTGAACCTTAAACTTTATATATGCCCATCATTGCACCATCATTGCTTTCTGCTAATTTTTTAAACCTGCAGGCCGATTGCGATATGCTCAACAGCAGCCGTGCCGACTGGTACCACCTCGATGTAATGGATGGACGCTTTGTTCCCAATATCAGTTTTGGGCCCATGCTGGTGGAATTTTTTCGTAAAGCCACTACAAAAATTTGCGATGTACACCTCATGATCGAAGAACCCGAAAAATATGCCGACGCATTTAAAAAAGCCGGGGCCGATATTTTAACCGTGCATATAGAAGCATGCCGTCACCTGCACCGCAATATACAGCAGGTAAAATCGCTTGGCATGAAAGCGGGCGTGGCAATAAATCCACACACCCCGGTTGAAAGTTTAAAAGACATCCTGGCAAATATTGACCTGGTTTGCATAATGAGTGTGAACCCCGGGTTTGGTGGCCAGTCATTCATTACGAATACTCTCCAAAAGATAAAAGATCTTCGTACCATGATCTCTGAAAAAGGATTAAATGTTCAGATTGAAATTGATGGAGGCGTTACGCTCGAAAATGCAAGATCAATTGTTGACGCAGGTGCAGATGTATTGGTGGCGGGCAATACCGTTTTTAAATCGGCAAATCCAGCTGCCACAATTGCAGCATTAAAGGATATTTAAAACCGGGAGATTTACCAGCCTCCTCATCGTTAAGCGGCACAAAATTGGCAATACACTATGTATGCTTAACCGTGCACATATCGCCACAGCTATTTCAACTACCTATCTTTTGATTTATGCGGCGCTTTTACAATCAGGCCATGCTTTCACCCTTGCGCTTGCCATGTTTGCCGGCTCACCCTTTGTTATAGCCTGGATGGCCTATTGCATCCTTAAGTTTGGTAATTATAATGGGCCACAACTGGGCAATGACGAATGGGGATACCAGGATATCCCTGATAAATCTTTACTCAACTAAAATTTTTTATGGCAAGTTCGTTATCTTTCGAAAAAATCTTTTTTGAATTATTCCACCAACGTATGCATTATTGGCGCCGGGCCGGGAGGCACAACCGCTGCCCTGCAATTGGCAAAACTTGGATACGACTGCATTGTAGTTGACAAAGCTGTTTTTCCGAGGGATAAGGTATGCGGCGACGGACTAAGCGGAAAAGTATCTGCCATTCTCGACAGGATCGATCCCACTATCATCAAAAAATTTCAACAGCAACCTTATAAGCAAAACAGTTTTGGCATCGAATTTACCGCACCCAACAGGAGGTCTATTCAAATTCCTTTCGCACTTAACTATGAAAATAACCGGCACAACCCACGTGGTTTTGTAAGCAGGCGTATGGATTTTGACCAGTTTTTGGTACAGGAAATAAAGTTGCAGCCAAAGATATCCTTCTATGAAAAAGTAGATATAGATACTTATGCAGTGGATGCCGATGGTTATCTTATAACAGACAGCAAAAAAAATATACATATCCGCTCCAAACTATTGATCATTGCAAATGGCGCTCACTCAAAGTTTGCAAAAGAAACAGCCGGCATAAAAATGGAACCGGCCCATCATATTGCCGGTATCAGGGCCTATTATGAAAACGTTGGCGAACTTCACCCGGATGGTTTTATTGAACTTCATTTCATAAAAGAATTATTGCCGGGATATTTTTGGATATTCCCTTTACCCAATGGCGCAGCAAATGTTGGACTGGGTATGCACAGCAAAGTATTACACACAAAAAAGATCAATCTTAAAAAATTATTGCTGGATACTGTAGCGAAAGACCCGGTTTTTAAAAAAAGATTTGCACAGGCAACACTTGCAGGCAATATAGATGGCTATGGCTTGCCACTGGGCAGTAAGGAAAGAAAAATTTATGGCAACAGGTTCATGCTGGTAGGCGATGCAGCCAGCCTGATAGATCCCTTTACCGGCGAAGGCATTGGCAATGCCATGTATGCCGGCTACTATGCAGCCAATAATGCTGCCAAAGCCATTGAACAGGGAGATTTTTCTGAAAACATATTGGCCCAGTATGGAGAAGATATGCAGCGGGTACTTGGGCCCGAACTAAAGATGAGCACCAAACTGCAGCGGCTGGCATCCTATCCCTGGCTTTTCAATATGCTTATTAACAAGGCAGCAAAAAGCAAAGAATTACGCAACCTCATGACAGCCATGTTTGCCGAAGTGGATGTACGTAAAAAACTGGCCAGCCCGCTTTTTTATTTCAGGTTGCTTTTTAACCGCTGAGCACTGCCTTAATGGAAAGCTAGGTATTCAAAAATTCTTTTTAAATTAGTTCACTCAAATTGCTGCAATGGAACAAAATTACACCTGGAGCAGGTTTACCTTAAGGGTAAATGTAAATGCCCCTGTTGAAACCCTTTACCGTTTATGGGCCACCCGTGCCGGTATGGAAAAATGGTTTCTGCGGGTATGCGAATACAAAGGGCACAACGGAACTTTAAAAGAGGAAAATGAACCCGTTCAACCCGGCGATATTTACCGCTGGCTTTGGCATGGCTGGCCCGACGGCACCGTAGAAAACGGAAAAATTCTCGAATGCAATGGCAAAGATTTTCTCAAATTCAGTTTCGGAAAAGCCGGCAATTGCAGCATTCGCATCAAGCAGGAAGGAGCTTATACACTTGTAGAATTGATGCAGGATGAAATTCCCGACCACGACCAGGGCAAACAGTACTGGCATGTAGGTTGTAAAACCGGCTGGACCTTTTATATGGCCAATCTTAAAAGCATTTGCGAAGGCGGCATTGATCTCCGCAATAAAGATGAAAATTTAAAAAACGTACTCAATTCATAAAATCAATATTTCATCATGGCATACAGCGAAAAACTGGCAGACAGGGTAAGGGAGATCATCTCCGCCACGCACCGGATCACCGATGAGAAAAAAATGTTTTCAGGTCTTTGCTTTATGGTAAACAACAAAATGTGTATTGGTATTAATGCCGACCGGATCATGGTAAGGCTCAACCCCGGTGTTTTTGACGAAGTAGTGGAAATAAATGGCTGCTCCCCAATGGAAATGACAGGCAGAACCATGAAGGGCTTTGTGTACGTAAGTGAAGAAGTGCTTAAAACAAAAAAGCAGCTCGATTATTGGGTGCAGCTGGCACTTGATTACAACAAAGATGCCCCGGAATCAAAAAAGAAACCTGCCAAAAAGAAAGCGAAAAAAAAGAAATTATAGTAGCTCCTTCAGCTTCTCTACCACCGTATCCACCTCCTGCTTTGTATTGTATTTACTGAAACTGAACCTAACCGTTACCTGGTTGGGATTGTTGTTAACGGCCCGAATCACATGGCTGCCCTGCTCGGCTCCCGAAGTGCAGGCACTGCCGCCGCTTGCGCAAATATGGTTGATGTCGAGATTGAAAAGCAGCATTTCTGATTTTTCTGTTTTGGGAAAACTCACACTCAGTACCGTGTACAAACTCTGCCCAAGCACATCGCCGTTAAAACCCACTCCCGGGATATTTTTTTTGAGCTGCTCATACATATAATATTTTATAGTGCCAATATTGGCACTCTCTGCTTCCATATTTGCCGTGGCCTTTTCAAGCGCTTTGCCAAAGCCTACAATACCGTAAAGGTTTTCGGTACCGGCCCGCATATTGCGCTCCTGGCCACCGCCATGCAGATATGGGTTGATGCGGATATTTTCGTTAATGTATAAAAGCCCCACCCCTTTGGGCCCATGAAACTTATGGGCGGCCCCGGTTATAAAGTGAACCGGTGTTTTACGCAGGTCGATGGGGAAATGGCCCACCGTTTGCACCGTATCGCTGTGAAAAACGGCATTGTACAATTTACAAAGATTGCCCACTTCAAAAAGATCGAGCATATTGCCTATCTCATTATTGGCATGCATGAGGCTCACCAATGTTTTTTCTTCGGAAGCCGCCAGCAATTTTTCCAGGTCTTCCATATCCACATGGCCATTGGGAAGAATTTTTACATAACTCACTTTCACCACATCCAGGTTGTCGAGGTGCTCCACGGTATGCGTTACGGCATGATGTTCAATGGGGGATGTGATGATATGCTTACAGCCCAGGTCACGCACCGATGCCTTAATGGCCGTATTATTACTTTCGGTGCCGCCGCTGGTAAAGAAAATTTCTGCAGGATGTGCATTGAGTATTTTTGCCACAGTTTTACGGGCCGATTCAATGGCGATCTTTGTTTCTCTTCCGTAAGAATAAATGGAAGATGGGTTACCGAATTTTTCGGTAAAATAAGGCATCATGGCTTCCAGCACTTCCTTATCAAGCACTGTAGTGGCGGCATTATCAAAGTAGATCCTTTCCAAAATCAGGTTGTTTTTGTTTACATCGCTTCCTGGATATCCTTTACCAGGCGCATGGCTATATTATTGGCCGTGGTTTCAAAATTACTTTCAGAATAGATGCGGATGATGGGTTCGGTATTACTTGTACGCAGGTGCACCCAATCGTTTTCAAATTCTATCTTAAGCCCGTCTTCTGTATTCACTGGCTGGTTCTTGTATTTCTGCTTTATTTTATCGAACACGTCCTTTACATCAATATCTTTTTCCAGCTGTATTTTATTTTTGCTGATAAAATAATCGGGGTAAGTATTACGCAGCTGCTTAGCGCTTTTTTTACTTTCGGCGAGCTGGGTCAAAAACAGGGCAATGCCAATAAGCGCATCGCGGCCATAATGAAAATCGGGCACAATGATGCCGCCGTTTCCCTCGCCCCCGATCACCGCTTTTGTTTCTTTCATCTTGTTCACCACATTCACCTCGCCCACCGCACTGGGGCTATATTGGCCACCGTGTTTGAGCGTGATCTCTTTAAGCGATTTGGTGCTGCTCATATTGCTCACCGTATTTCCCTTTCGTTTACCAAGTACATAATCGGCCACGGCCACCAGGGTATACTCTTCGCCAAACATGCTCCCGTCTTCGCATACAAAACAAAGCCTGTCAACATCGGGATCCACGGCAATGCCCAATGATGCATTTTGCGCCAGCACTTCCCTGCTCAATGCCGCCAGGTTTTCGGGCAAGGGCTCGGGATTGTGTGCAAAATTTCCACTCATATCATCAAAAAGAAGTGTAAATTTTTCAACGCCCAACGCTTTAAAAAGAAGCGGCAAAGCAATGGCGCCGGTACTGTTTACCACATCGGCCACAATGGTAAAATTAGCTGCTGCTATGGCCTTTACATCTACAAGCGGGTAGTTAACCACAGCATCAACATGCTTTTGAATGGTAGTGCCGTCTTTTTTTACATCGCCCAACTCATCTACCGGCACAAAACTAAAATCTTCTTTTTCTGCAGTGTCTAAAATATGTTTACCCTCTTCGGCACTGATGAACTCCCCTTTGTTGTTGAGCAGTTTCAGCGCATTCCATTCTTTGGGATTATGGCTTGCAGTCAGAATGATACCACCATCTGCCTTTAAAAAAGTTACCGCCATTTCCACCGTAGGTGTGGTGCTGAGATCTGTATCAATTACATCGATACCCAATGCAGTAAGTGTGGAGATCACGAGGTCTTTAACCATGGCTCCGCTCATCCGCCCATCCCGCCCGATCACCACGCTCTTCTTCCCTTCCTTTTTGTTCTGGCCTTTAAGCCAGGCACCATAAGCTGCAGAAAATTTTACAATATCAAGCGGGGTAAGATTATCGCCGGGCGCTCCTCCTATCGTTCCCCTTATGCCCGAAATACTTTTTATGAGAGACATAAAGTTTCTTATTTTGAAGCTGCAAATATAAAGAAGATATGCCAGATGGCAGTTAACAGGCAACCGTTTGCCTTATCTTTGTTCTATGCAGCAAGCCTGGTTCAAAGACTGGTTCAATTCGCCTTACTATCACCTGTTGTATTTTAACAGGGACGACAGGGAGGCCGCTGCCTTTATTAATAAACTCATCGACCACCTGCAGCCGGCCCCTGGCTCAAAAATGCTGGATGTTGCCTGCGGAAAAGGCCGTCATTCCATACAACTGGCCTCAAAAGGTTTTAATGTTACAGGTATCGACCTGAGCGAAGACAGCATTAAGGAAGCATTGAACAGCGAAAAAGAAAATCTGCATTTTTACCGGCATGATATGCGCCTGCTGTTTTGGATCAATTATTTTGATTATGCTTTTAATTTCTTCACCAGTTTTGGCTATTTTAATACCCAGCGTGAAAATGATGATGCGGTCAGAACCATTGTGAAAGCGCTGAAGCCGGGAGGGATTTTTGTGATCGATTACCTGAATGTACACTTTGCAGAAGACCACCTGCAGCACCAATCGGAAAAACAGGTGGAAGACATCAATTTCATCATTACAAAATGGTTTGATGAAACCCATTTTTATAAAAAAATAATGGTGGAAGACGAACAGCTTGAGGCGCCGCTCATCCATACTGAAAAAGTGGCCAAATTTTCACTGGGCGATTTTAATGAAATGCTTTCGTACCTGGGCATGCAGGTGCAGGAAGTGTTTGGCGATTATAATTTTGGCAGGTACGATGTGCGCCTGTCTCCCCGTATGATCATTGTGGCAAAGAAGAAATAACAGCCCGCTTCTGGATACGTCCGTTAGGGTTTAGTATTTAAAATTTAGTGCTTTTTATCCCCTATTCATTCCTGTTATTCAGCAGCATCCACCTGGCCGTTTCATACATGGCAGAAGTTAATTGCGACAAATGGTTTCTGACTGAATCTTTTTGCTGTGCTGTTAATATAAGCGAATCGGCCCGGGCCGGAATGAGTTCATCTTTTTGCATACGGATATTCTTCCGGTAAAAGAAATGATCATTCACCACTCCAATCCATCCCGGGGCATGGTAGATAATAAAAGCGGCATTTTCTTTCTTATTGGCATCCAGCAGGTCGCGGCCAAGCGTGGTATTAATATAAGGTTGCTGCAGCATGCCTGCAATGGTGGGCAGCACATCTACCTGCGAAACCGTTTCTTTGTGCAGGCGGGCATTCAGCAGCGATGGCGCATAAAAAAGCAGGGGTACATGTTCATCGCTCAGGCGCTGCTCCGTCCAAACAGCTGGGTAAACAGCCGAAGCATTCCCTTCCACACCATGATCGCCAATAAAAACAAAAATAGTATTGGAAAAATACTTTTCCTTTTTTGCCGCTTCTATAAATTTCTCAAAACAATAATCCGTGTAAGAAAAGGCATTGTACTCTTTCAGCGATTCGAACCCATATTTTTTTAATGTATCATCCGGTACCAGTTTCTGAAGAAAATCCCTGTCTTCTTCCGGTATATTGAACGGCCGGTGGTTATCGGCGGTTTGAATGATACTGAAAAAGGGTTTCTGCTGCTGTGCCATTACTTTATTGGCCTCCAAAAACAAATTCTTATCGCTGATGCCCCAAACATTCACACTCGGTGCCTGGTAATGGCCTTCTTCAAATATCTTAACACTATCAATATTTTTAATAAGCCCGCCAAAATTATTGAACTGGCTACGGCCCCCGATGAAATAGAATTTTTCGTAGCCGTCGAAATTATTGATGATGGTGCGCTGGTTAACAGACGCTTCATTGCGGGTAGAAAATTTACTCAATTGCACATCCGGTATACCGGTAAGCGTGGCAAACACCGCACGGGCCGTACCAAAAGAAGGGGAAAAACACCGGTTGAAAAAAATACCTTCTTTACTCAATTGGTTGAAATAAGGTGTACTGTTAAGCGGGTTTCCGCTCATACTGCTTTTATACATACTGAAGCTCTCACAAATAACCAGCACAATATTTGGCTGGGTTTCGAGGCTGCGGCTGCCCGGCTGAACGATCCTTGTATAATTTCCGGCTGCATCATCCAGCCCCAGGAATTTTTTCATCACCGGAAAATATTTTTCCGCATGGGTATTGTGATCAGGCTCCCTGAAACGAAGGGTGGTAAAAAAATTTTGCAGGGGATTGAGGGCAAGATTGCTTTTAAACTCATCATTAAGACTGAAAGCCCTGAAAAAATTCAGCGGGTACGTGGTAAAAAATCCATACATAAACCATCCAAGCAATAAAAGGCAGGCAAGGTGCCAGCGGCGTTTGTAAGAAAATTTATGAATATTATTATTTCTTTCCTCCACGCCCACATGTGTGCGCCTGAACATCCACACCATCATGAGCACCGCTCCCACCAGGCCAATAAATATCCATATGACCGGGTAGCTTTGCCAAACCATTTTTAAACTTTCTTTTGGGTCTTCGGCAAAAATGAGCGCATCGGCATTAAGCCGGGCATTGATGTAGGCAAACTGCCCAAAATCGGCCCCGTAAAAGAAAAGCACCAGCAGGGTTATGATGCCGAGGTAGATCGTCCAGAACCGCTTCATTTGTTCGCTGTAAAAAGGGGAAAGCCTGGTATAAAGCGACAGCAGTGCAATGGGGAGTAATATAAATGCGATCCAGCGCAGGTCATATTTTAAGCCCAGCCAAAAAGATGGCAACAGGTCTGAAACACCCAGTGCAGCCGGTTTAAAGAAAATGACCGTTGCTATCCTGAAACCGGTAAAAATCACCAGGTAAATCAGGAACAATTTTACCAGCCATTGAATGGTTTTGGGAACCAGCCATTTTGTAAGCATCCGCCGTTTTCTTTTGGCGCAAAGTTATTGTAAAGGCCGGTAATATGTACAGCCGGTTAACAGAACGCATTTATTAGCACTATTTACAATAGTTTTGCAGTACACTTAATATGAAACAGCTGGTCAATTTCGACAAATGGTTATTTCTTAAACTGAACCGCGATTGGCAGTTTCCACTGTTCGACGGCCTGATGCCATTTATGCGAAACCCGATCTTTTGGGCGCCGCTATATCTTTTCATGATTTTTTTTGTGGTCTTAAATTTTGGAAAAAAAGCTTACTGGTGGATCCTGTACGCTACAATTACAACAGGGTTTACCGACCTGGTGAGCAGTCATTTCATTAAACCGGCCATTGGCCGCATCAGGCCCTGTAACGATGCAGAACTTGCCGGCCAGGTACATATGCTGGCAGCTTATTGCGGCGGAAACGGTAGTTTCACTTCATCGCATGCAGCCAACCATTTTGGCATGGCAACTTTTATCTTTTTTACACTCCACCATGTTTTGGGAAAATACAGCTGGCTCTTCTTCATTTGGGCAGCACTCATCTGCTATTCGCAGGTTTATGTGGGTGTTCATTTTCCCTTTGATGTACTGGGCGGGGCCCTGCTGGGCATCATTTTCGGCGCCGGCACAGCCGTCATTTTCAAAAAATATTTTGGATATATGGCTCCGGCCTGATTTTTTTTTGCTTACGGCGGGCCTATCTTTCTTTACCACACTGCATTTTACTGGGTCTCAGCCATTATCTTTGCAGATATGTTAAAATTAAAAAACATATAATCTCATTCACCATAAATTATGTCGGAAATACTCATACTGTTGTTCCTCATTTTACTCAATGGTTTGTTTGTAATGAGTGAAATATCGCTTGTGAGCGCAAGAAAAAGCAGGCTCGATTCATTGGCCAACAAAGGCGACGATAAAGCCAAAGCTGCGCTTCACCTCGCAGAAAATCCTGAAAAATTCTTAAGCACTGCTCAAATAGGCATTACACTGATTTCCATCCTTACGGGTGTGTACTCGGGCGAAAAATTCGGCAGGCATCTTGAGCCTGTTTTTGAACAGGTTAACTTTTTACAACCTTATGCAAAAACCATCAGCACTACGATAGTAGTTATTGTTGTAACCATTCTTTCTATCATTTTTGGCGAACTGATCCCTAAAAAGTTCGGGTTGCTCCGCTCCGAAAAGATCGCAAGGCAGGTGGCCGGACCCATGAACTTTCTTACCATGATCATGATGCCCTTTGTATGGTTTCTTTCAGGCACCACCAACCTGATCTTCAAACTCTTCAATATCAAAAAAGCAAGCGACACGGCTGTTACAGAAGAAGAGATCAAGGCCATGGTGGCCGAAGGCAGCGAACATGGCTCTATTGATGAAGATGAGAAAGAAATCATTGAACGGGTGTTTCACCTGGGCGACAGGAGTATTACATCACTCATGACGCACCGTACCGATATAGAATGGCTGGATATGAATGATACCGTGCAGGACGTAAAAGCAAAGTTTGAAAACATCGTATACAGCACCTACCCTGTTTGCGAAGAGAGTATCGACAATATAAAAGGACTTGTGTACATCAAAGACCTGCTGAAAGCCGACCCCAACACCAGGCTCAACCAGCTTTATAAACCAACACTCTTTGTACCCGAAAACAATAAAGCCTACCAGTTACTCGAAAAAATGAAGGCTTCTAAAATTCATACATCTTTTGTAGTGAACGAATACGGAACACTCGAAGGCATGATAACGCTCAACGATATCCTGGAAGCCATTGTAGGCGATGTACCCCAAACGGGCCAGGATGAATACGAGATCACTGAAAGGGAAGACGGCAGCTTCCTGGTGGATGCACAGATACCTTTCTATGATTTTTTGAGTTATTTTGAAAGGGCCGACTGGATGAATGAGGGTGAACATGAATTTGACACCGTGGCCGGTTTTGTACTGCACGAACTGGAACATATTCCCCGTGCCGGCGAAACTTTTGAATGGAAGGATTTTAAGTTTGAAATACTGGATATGGATGGCCAGCGTATTGATAAAATACTTGTTATCATTTCGCCGGAACTGAAAGAAGAACTGGCAGAAGATTAAAAACTCAAAACCGCTTTTTCCTCCGGGTTATTGAGCCGGGTACTTTTTCTTTCTCCGTTTACCGTTACATGCATTAACCCCATTTGCTCGGTTTTGTATTCGTACAGTAAATTATTGGTAATGGTTACCGACTTTACCGCCGCAACATTATCGGCCTGGTAGTAACTGTATATTCCTTCTTCTATTTGCTCGTACCCAAGATATTTTAATGCCACTGGCTTGCCGTCAACTGTTATCCTGAAATGTTTCTGTACATAATCGTTTACGAGTTTGTCCATAGCTGCTTTATCCTTCGGATTAAGCAGGTCGATATGAACTTTGTACGCATTGCGCAGCGTTTTTTCAAAATCATCGGTAAAGAGCTTACAGCTGATCTCCAATGTTCTTTCTTTGGCATTATGTTCTATTTCTGTAACACTTATGTAAATGGGATGCCTGCCAAAAGAGGCCAAAGCCATGCAGGATGCCAAAAAGAACAGCCACTTATAAAATTTAATTGCCATTGAACAAAACTATTTGATTATCTGCATTCAAAAATTGATATTTACAAAAATAGCATAACGGGATCAGGGTTTAACAGCATATGAGCGATTTTATCATTTATTTTAAAACAGGCTGGGAGCATATCATCAGCCCCGGCGCTTTGGATCACCTGTTGTTCATAGCAGCTTTAACCGCTGTTTACCTTGCTAAAGACTGGAAGCAACTGCTGATACTTGTAACGGCTTTTACCATCGGCCATTCGCTTACGCTGGCCCTGAGTGTTTACGACCTGTTAAGGCTGAAAGATGAATGGGTGGAGTTTTTAATCCCGCTTACGATTGTGCTGACTGCGCTCTTTAATTTTTTTCTTAAGGGCCTCAACAGCAAATCATTAAGGGTCAATTATTTTCTGGCATTGTTCTTTGGCCTGGTTCACGGAATGGGTTTTGCCAATACCATCCGTTTCATGCTGAGCAAGAGCCAGGATATTTTAGTGCCACTGCTCAGCTTTAACATCGGACTGGAGGTTGGGCAAATAGCAGCAGTAACGGTATTACTGTTCACGGGTTACCTGCTGGTAAACAAAGCAGGCCTGGCACAAAAGTACTGGGTACTGGGTTTATCGGCACTGGCTTTAATTGCAGGGGCACAAATTTGCGTGGAACGCTGGCCTTTTTAATCATTTTAAATAATATAACAGCATACAATGAAAAAACTGTTTTTTCTAATGGCCATTTTGGCTTTTGCATTCCATGTTTCTGCACAGGACATCAAAAATAACCCTGGCAGTAACCATGGCAACCGCTTTGAGCAGCTGGGCACTATTTTGCCCACGCCCAACGAATACAGAACAGCCAGCGGCGCACCCGGCCCAAAATACTGGCAACAGCGCTGCGATTATGACATCGTATGCGAACTGGATGAGCCCAACCGCAGGCTTACGGGAAAGGAAACCATTACTTACTATAATAATTCGCCCGATGTGCTTACCTATCTCTGGCTGCAATTAGATGAGAACCAACACAGTTCAAAAAACAATTCGGGTTACCAGAACAGCAGCTTTATGCAAAAGAATATGACGGAAAATGACCTGAAACCAAACCGTTACGACAAAGAATATGGCCATAATATCACTAAAGTCACAACTACTGCCGGCCTGGTATTAAAATATACCATTAATAAAACCATGATGCGTATTGAACTGCCCCAGCCGCTAAAACCCGGGCAGCAGTTGGGTTTTAAGGTAGACTGGAATTATTTCATTGTAGACCGCATGAAGTACGGAGGACGTGGTGGCTATGAATTTTTTCCTGAAGACGGCAACGACCTTTATACCATGACGCAATGGTACCCCCGGCTTTGCGTTTACAGCGACAACCAGGGCTGGCAAAATCACCAGTTTGTTGGTAGTGGTGAGTTTACCCTTACGTTTGGAAATTTTAAAGTTGCTATGACGGTTCCATCTGATCATGTGGTAATGGGAACAGGACAATGCCAGAACTATGCACAGGTTTTAAATGCAAAAGAAATGGCCCGCTGGCAAAAAGCACAAACAGCTAAAGATGTAGTGGAAATTGTAACCTTAGATGAAGCCATGGCAAAAGAAAGAACAAAATCGGCCCAAAAGAAAACATGGGTATTTAAAGCAGATATGGTACGCGATTTTGCCTGGGGCAGCAGCCGCAAATTCATTTGGGATGCCATGCCGGCCTATGTGGAAGGTAAAAAAGTAATGTGCATGAGTGCTTACGGAAAAGAAGCCTACAACCTCTACCGCCGCTACAGCACCAAAGCGGTGGCACATACCATTAAATCCTATTCAAAATTCACCATTCCGTATCCATACCCGGTGGCACAAAGCCTTGAAGCCGCAAATGGAATGGAATACCCGATGATCTGCTTCAATTTCGGGCGTTGTGAAAAAGACGGCACTTACAGCGAAGGAACAAAAAATGGAATGATCGGTGTGGTGATACATGAAGTGGGGCATAATTTCTTTCCCATGATCATTAACAGCGATGAACGCCAGTGGACCTGGATGGATGAAGGCCTCAATTCTTTTGTTGAATATCTTACAGAGGAATTATGGGATAATAAATTCCCCGTTGGAAAAGGGCCTGCCTACAAGATCGTTGATTACATGAAACTACCCAAAGACCAGTTGGAACCCATTATGACCAACAGTGAGAATATTATCCAGTTTGGGCCAAATGCATACAGCAAGCCATCTACCGGCCTTAATATTCTCCGCGAAACAATTATGGGCCGCGATCTTTTTGATTATGCATTTAAAGAATATGCCAAACGCTGGGCCTTCAAACACCCAACCCCTGCCGATCTCTTCCGCACCATGGAAGATGCCAGTGCCGAAGACCTTGACTGGTTCTGGCGTGGCTGGTTCTACAATACAGATCCCTGCGATATTTCTCTTGATACGGTAAAATGGGCAAGCTTCGACGCCGGGGGTGTTGCTACAGGAACGGCAGAACGTACAAGTTCGGTTACGGTTGCCAAACCAATACTGAACAGCTTTGATGATGTCTCAAAAATCCGCAACAGGGAAGATAAAAATATTGTATTTGCCACAGATGCAGATACCAGCCTGCGTGATTTTTACTGGCGTTATGCCCGTGGAATTGCCAAAGCAGACGATACTCCCATTAAAATAACCATACCCGGTAATACAGATACCCTTACAACTGAGGATAAGATAAGGATCGGCAGTAATAAATACGTATATGAATTGACCTTCAGTAATAAGGGTGGGCTGGTAATGCCGCTTATAATTGAATGGACCTATAAAGATGGCAGCAAAGAAACCGACCGGATTCCTGTTCAGGTCTGGAGAAAAAATGAACAGAAGGTTACCAAGGCCTTTGTTAAGGTAAAAGAAGTGGCTTCTGTTAAACTCGACCCCATGAGGGAGACCGCCGATATTGATGAAAAGAATAATGTATGGAACGTAAATTCCGAGCCATCAAAATTCCAGGTTTTCAAGGCCAGGGATGGTGGAAGAAGGGGTGGACCGGGTGGAGGAAACCCTATGCAACGTGAAATAAAGCAGTAATTTCAAGAAATAAAATCATAAAATGAGCCCAGTCTTGGGTTCATTTTATTTTGTATAATATTGATAATTAATTTAATATAAATGATACTTTTCTTACAAAATAGAAAAAACACCCAAAATAATTGCGGATAACATTTGGAAAATTAAAAAGTGCCTTTACTTTTGAATTCAACTGAACCACAAAAATGCCCCATTTACCAGGGTATCCCACTCAGCCCCTCCCATCTTCCCCGAAAAATCATATTAAAATTGCTTGACCCTAAACTTGGTATGATGAAAATTTTTACACTAGCGCTGGCCCTTATGATCACTTAGAGCTTAGTTTCTTTTACCCAGGAGATGCCCTGCCCCGATATTCAGTCGCACGGCATCAGCAATGTTTCATCAACAGCTTCCACCACTTCTGCCAAGGTACATTTTTATGCAAGTAGTGATGTAAGTGCACAAAAAGGGGTTAAAGTGCAGGTATATGTAGCGTATAAACTGCCAACACCATTTCAGAAACTTGTTTTATCACATCAAAAGTTCTCACAGCACTTATTATGAATCACCTGTATTTACTGCTCCGTCTGCAAGCCCGGTGATTTATGTTATTACCAGTACCGCAGCCAGCAACAGCCAGTGCCAGGGTGGCACATGCGGTGCTACGATCACAGTGACGATGGAAACACTGCCAATTAAAATTTCATCATTTAATGCTTCACGCAATAACAATGTGGTAAGCCTTAGCTGGAAAACGGAATCTGAGATCAATGCAAAAGAATTTGTAATTGAAAGAAAAACCGATAAGGGTTTTGAAGCAGTGGCAACCGTAACAGCGGCCAACCGTGAAACAGGAGCTGCTTACAGCTATACTGATAAAAATTATTTTAAAGGAATCAGCCAATACCGTTTAAAAATGGTGGACATTGATGGTAAGTCTGCTTACAGCATCGTTAAATCGGTAAAAGCAGCCTCTACTGTAATCGATTTCACTGTATTTTCTAACCCAAGTTTTGGTTATACAAAGATCACGGTAACAGATGTAAGTGAAAATAATGACGTTCAGCTGATCGATAACGACTGAAGGATCGTAAAAACAGTTTCTATGAGCAATAAAAGTTCTGTTGAACTCAACAATCTTCAAAAAGGAATTTACCTGGTTCGTATCTTAAATAAATCAAATGGCGATTTTGTAACAAAAAAGCTGACCGTAGTTAACTGATAAAACACGGAACTACTCTTTTAAAAGGCTGACTCCGTGGGTGGCTTTTTTTTGGATAAGGTTAAGAACGGAACGCAAATCAAATGGAAGAGTTTTGATAAACAACATAACTCATACTGCGCCTTTGCCCCTTTGTGCCTTTGCGTGAAATGAAGAACACGGATCACGCAGATTAAACGGATTAACGCAAAACATACGCATATTACGCCTTAGCAGCTTTGCATGAAATAATGAACACGGATTACACAGATTAAACGGGTCAACGGAAAAAATACACATACTGCGCCTTTGTAGCTTTACGTGAAATTACTGCAAACAAAAAAGCTTCCTTCCGGAAGCTTCGTATATCAACAATGAGAATCTTAAAACGGAAGATCATCATCTGCAGGCATTGGAGCAGTTGCGGGTGCATCTGTACGCATTGCAGGCGCAGGTGAAGATCCGGCATAAGAAACGTTGCCGGCATTAGAACCCTGTCCATCACCGGAACCACCCAATAACTGGATGTTTTGAACACGCATGCGGAGGGTGGCTGCAGCCTGCCCTTCCTTATTGGTATAGGCATCTGCTTCCGGGGTACCTTCGGCATATACGGTTTTTCCTTTCGTAAGGTATTGTGCAATGGCCGTACGGTCGGTCCAGTAAGCACAGTTTACCCAAATGGTACGTTCTTTAAGGTTGCCCTGGGCATCTTTGAATTTTTCGCTGTGTGCCACATTGAAATTGATAACGGTTTTACCATTGATCTCTTTTTGGATGCAATCGGCACCAAGATTTCCAATTACCTGTAACTTAATCATAACTTGTTGTGTTTTTAATGTTATAAATCGATGTATCTGTATTTGCTAAGTTATGTGTTAACAAAGAGCTGCTGTTTCAATAAGGCAGGAATGTTTCCACAAACTAATAACGGTAAAAAGTTTTTTTCTTGTGGATTTATGTTTGTTTCACCGGGTTCTGCAGCGTATATTATACATAAGGAAAAGAAAGCAGCCCTAATTCATTTTTTTCTTTAAGGTGCTTACCTGGCTCTGCAGGTTATTTACGAGGCTGGCAAGGGTATCCACATCCCAGCGTTGCTGCTGTGTTACTTTGCCAATAACCACCTGCGCCTGCCAGAACTCAATGATATCGTCGGCATTTACCTGGTAGGGCTGGTAACTGGGGTTATCGCTCACAAGCGTAAGCTTGTTTTTTGCCCTGTTATTTTTTACCACTCTTTTGTAAACAATTCCTTCATTGCGGCTCACCACTATATAGGCAGCATTGTTCTTTACATCGTCCAGCCTGTCTACCTTTTCACCTACAATGATGCTGCCACTGGGCGTGGGCATCATACTATCGCCGATGATCTCAAAGGCACGGTAGTTTCCTCCGCTGAGCATGGGAAGGGTAAAAGTATTTAGCTCGTCTATAAACTCACTGTCGGCATAGCCGGTAAGATAGCCTGCAGCAGCCTTTACTGGTACGAAATGAATGAGATTCCTGTCGGCAGTCATCATTTTTTGCTGCCGTCGTTTTTGCAGGTAACTGCCACTGCCCTGGTTACCCAGGTCTTTCAGCAGGAGTTCATCCAGCGTAAGCTTAAAAATATCAGCCACTATTTCCAGCACATCCAGTCTTGGATCGGCCCTTTCTTCTTCATAGGCACCAATAAGGGAGCGCTTGATGTTCAATTTGGCTGCAAATTCTTCCTGCGTCCATCCACGCAGCTTGCGGAGATATTTGAGGTTTAAACCGGCCCTAGACATAGTAAACTAATTTGATTAGCACAAATATACTAATGTTTTTAGTTTTTCCAAATTTTTTGGGTATTTTTTTTAAAACCCATGAAGATAACTTGGTTAAACAAGTTTTAGGTAGTTTGATCGGCGTTTGAGTCATTACATTTCAAACAGTGGAGTTAATATTTTAACGCTTACGACTTCAGGAGTAACTTTTGAACCAGCACGATAATAATACCAATTGCGGAAGAGACTGTTATCAAAAAAACAAAAAACAAAATGTAAGCCAGCAGGGATTTGAATACAGACCTGAATTTTCCCAGGGCGGAAAAGAGCGTACTGAACCCCCATACAAAAAACAAAAAATCAATAAAGGTGGAAATGAATTTAACAGACATTGATCCATTGTTATAGTACCATAATGGCAACAGGGCAATATGTACCAGCAATCGCTGGCCCGATAAAAAAGCATTTATTACAAAATGTTCAATAAAATTATATCCCTGTCTTCTAAAAACAAGATAAGTTGCGAGCGAATAAATGGGAAGCATGATCAGGGAAGAAAGTGCATAGTGATTTGTGATCCATTGGTTTACCATTTCAAAAGCTTTCCTGCCTTTTTCATCAGAAAATGATACCCCCGGATTTAAATGAAGATAGTTGTACAATAATCCATAAACAGTGGCCAGTACAATTACAAATGAAATGGGCTTAAAATGTTTTACCCTTTTGCCAGCAATAAATTCCCTGATGGTTTTGCCGGGATTTGTAAACAACTGCTTTGTTGTGTACAGGATACCCTTGTCGAAATGAAACAATCCATGCTGGATATCATGCCATAAAAAATGAAAATTCATCTGGTGGGTATCTGCAGACTGCCCGCAGTTATAACAGAATTTCCCGGTAAAGTTGGTACTGCAGTTTTTGCAGGCGTTTTGGTACATGCAGCAAAAATAACAATTTAATATAAACCGGGTCAGCGTTTTGCCTTCAACTGCATTACCAATTCCCTGGTAAGCAGCCCGCTCAGCATCCCAATTACAAATATGGACAGGAACTGTATGTTCCTTATATTTTCATGACCGCTTATCCTGAAATAATTTGCAACAGAAAGCATCAGCAGCACAGCCAGCAAGAGTGGGGCTTTTCTTTGTTTCACAAATACTAGTTTTGGTTCTTTGCCTAAGGTAACAAATCAGGCGGGTTTGCAATGCGGCTATTTTCCTGCTACTTAGAATGAAAACTGTTAACTGTTCGGGTTTTACGCATAAAAAACGGCAGATCACTCTGCCGCTCTTTATTCCACTTTTTGCTTAGGTTAGTTTCCTTTTATCATAAATACGTAATCCTGTAATTTTTTTATTTGTGCCACCCTGTCGGTACCACGCAATGAACCTGAACCCTTGAACGCAATGTCTTCGTGACCCGGCATTTTCTTTACATCGGCCATGGCCCGGGTAATATTGTTTGCCTTGCTGGCAAAAACCACACCGGCCGCGTTGGTCTCCATACTGTTTACAACACCCACCAGTTCGCCATTGCGGTTAATCACCGGCGATCCGCTGTTTCCTTCGTTGGCCGTAGTACTCAGCTGGCAATAGAGTGTATCCATATTATACCCGTTGCGGGCACTGATATATCCCTCACCATATACCACTTCTGCCTTGGGGAAACCCAGCATAAACACAGGTTCGCCCAGGTCGGCATTTGATTTTTTGAGCGTATAAGGCAGCACAGGTAATTTCCTGAAATCTGCATCGTCTACCTTAATAATGGCAAGGTCCATCTGCGGATTTACATAAACAGAAGTGGCAGAAAATTGTTCGCCTTTATTGTTTTCGATGATCAGTTTATGTTTTGCCTGTGAAATTACGTGTGCATTGGTAACAATATAATTGTTAACCGCATCCACCATGAACCCGGTGGCACGAAACTTGGCATCGATCCTCGGTTTTACCGGCACCACCGCTTCTTTTGCACCCGCCTCCAGTTTATTGATCTTATTCTCGAGCTGGTTCGTTTTCTTTTGCTGATCATTTATCTGCTGAACAAGCATGGTGGTATTATTGCTTCCGCTCTTACTACTTACAGCAGAAACCACCGAAGCAATGAAAATAGACACCAGTCCGGCAATAGATGCCGCCACAGCTATGATACGCTTGTATTTACCCCAGAGCTGAACCACTTTTGCCTTGGTACCGGTAACGGCGGGCACGGCCTTTGAAATAAGGCCTTCGTCAACCAGCCTGGTTTCCACTTCGTGAAGTGTTTGCTTAAAGTTTTTGGCATGGCTGTATTTTCCCAGTTCGTTCAAAAAAAAGATCTGCTCCACCACGGCCTGGTCGAGCTCGGGGTTATTTTTGCGCAGGTCCTCAAAATAAATTTTTTCCTGTGGGCTCATCTCCCCGTTTACAAAGCGTTCCACGGCATCTATCAGTAAAGTATCTTCCATCATTCTGTGAATTTATATTGAGCAAAAAACAGTTTCTTCAATCGCACCAGGCATTTGTATTTCTGTGTTTTTGCGTTATCGGCATTGGTGTATCCAAAATCGGCTGCAATTTCTGTCATGTGCTTTTTTTGGATGTAATAGGCTTCCAGCAAACTTTTACATGGCTCGCCCACTTTGGCCATGGCAGCTTCCATCAGGTTAAAATCGTACTGTTTTTTTTCGTGGCTTTCCACTTCTTCTTCCACCGGCACGGTTTCCTCGATCCCCTCGTTTTGGGTAATATACCGGTTTTGCTGCTGCAGCTTTTTAAGCCAGATGCGCCGGCAAACCGAATACAAATAGGTTTTGAGCTGGCAATGCAGTTCAAAACTGCCCGATTTTGCCTTTTCAAAAAGTACGATCATGGCTTCCTGGAAAATATCGGCTGCATCATCTGCCGTACCATTATTATTGATTACCAGGTTTTTAACCATTGCGTAATGTTCCCGGTAAATCTTTTCAATGGCTGTTTTATCTTCCCGGGCCAGGCCTTCCAATAGTGCTTTTTCTTGTTCTAATATTGTCACCGGTGCTGCTATTAATACATTTTGGGCGGTAAAGTAACCCAAAAACAGGCGAAAAAAAATTTTTTTAAACCCATGGGTTACCTTTTGTAACCAGCTGGTATTAAAATGAAATTATAATTTTCAATTAAACAAAATTCAACAATGAAAAAGTTTTTAGTTATCGCGGTTATCGCAGCATCATTTGTAGCTTGTAACGAAGGTGAAAAGAAAGAAACAGCAGCTCCTGCAGCTACTGAAACTCCGGCCACACCAGCTGCAGATACTACAGCTCCTAAAACTGACACTGCTGCTCCAGTAGCAAAAGATACAGTTGCAGCTCCAGTTGCTGATACAACTAAGAAGTAATTAGCTTAATTCCCCCTGCTATAGGGAATTCAAAAATTTTATATGGCAGCAATCGTATAAACCGCCTCCACAAGAGGTGGTTTATTATTTTACCAAACGGAACCGGTGCATAAAGCCCTTTTTATTATTGGGGCATTGAAACTATCAGGCTGCAGGAAAAAATTGGCTGTTGAGGTAGCCGCCAAATAACTTTATAAGCCATATACCCAAAATAAGGATGGCCGCCAGTACAACCAGGAACAAAATAAATAACGGTATAATAT
>JBATOU010000020.1:0-50017 GCA_049291115.1 Ferruginibacter sp. | reverse complement strand
GAATTATGAATTATGAATTATGAATTATGAATTATGAATTATGAATTATGAATTATGAATTATGAATTATGAATTATGAATTATGAATTATGAATTATGAATTATGAATTATGAATTATGAATTGAGTCTATTAAGGTACGAAAAATTGCACTAAAAAATACAGAAAATCTCTGGCGATGCATCTGTTGCCACAAAATATTAAATCTTCAATATTAAATCTTAATTCCTCTTATTCTTTCATTATATGAAACTTACAATCGGTTTTTCTCCCTGTCCGAACGATACGTTCATTTTTGATGCGCTGGTAAATAAAAAGATCGATACCGGTGTTTATCAGTTTGAGCCCCTGCTGGAAGATGTGCAAACGCTTAATGAGTGGGCGCTGGAAGGAAGACTTGCCATAACAAAACTGAGTTACGGGGTTTTGCCCCTGGTGCTGGATAAATACAAATTGCTCAGCAGCGGTAGTGCATTGGGCCGGGGTGTTGGACCGCTTTTAATTGAGAATGGAGAATTAAGTATGGAAAATATGGAGGAGATACAGGTTGCTATACCGGGAAGAAATACCACGGCTCATTTATTATTTTCGCTGGCTTATCCAACTGCTAAGAACAAGGTTTTTTTGCGGTACGATGAAATTGAAGATTTTGTTTTGAAAGGAAACGGTTTGGGCGTGATCATTCATGAGAACCGCTTTACTTATGAGACAAAGGGACTTAAAAAAATAACCGACCTGGGCGATTTTTGGGAAAAGCAAACCGGGGTTCCTATTCCGCTGGGTGGAATTGTAATTGACAAAAACCTGCCATTGCCCGTTCAGCAGGATGTTGACGGGCTTATAAGGAAAAGTATTGAATATGCTTTTTCGAAATACCCGGAACTGAATGATTATATCCGCTGCCATGCGCAGGAAATGAGTGAGGAAGTTATGCGCAAGCATATTGACCTGTATGTAAATGATTACTCCTTTAACCTGGGCGCCGATGGCCGTAATGCTGTAATTAAGCTGATGGAGGTATATGCGGGAATTAATAAAACTTATAAGCTGCGTGAAGATATTTTTGTTTAGTACATAGCTGTGCCACAGAGATTCAAATAGCTATACCACAGAGGTCCACGGAGAAGCACGGAGTTGCACAGAGATATTTAGTGGCACGCTGGGGGCAGAGCTTGCAGAGAAAACTATTTCGGCTAAAGCTCTGCGTCCCCGGCGCCTCTGCGTGATCCTTTGTGGTACAGGCAATAAGCTATACCACAGAGGTCCACGGAGAAGCACGGAGTTGCACAGAGATTTCTGCTGGATTTGAGTGGTATGCAGGGTGGCAGGAAAAACTTATTTGGCTAAAGCTCTGCGTGCTCGGCGCCTCTGCGTGATCCTTTGTGGTACAGGCAATAAGCTATGCCACAGAGATCCGCGGAGGAGCGCAGAGTTACACAGAGATTTCTTCTGTATATGAGTGTCACGCAGTGTGGCTGAGATGGCAGAGAAGTGCAATTAAAATGCAACGTTCTCTTTGTGGAGCTTTGAGCACCCTTTGTGGAACTTTGTGGTACAGCTTTTACCACAGAGAACACAATAGAAGTTTTACCTTATTTCTCTTTCAACGCTTTTGCATAAACTTCCAAACATCTTTTTCGTGCAAATTCATGATCAACGATGGGTTTGGCATAACCAGGGCTTTCAAATTCGGGCACCCATTTACGGATGTATTTTAAATCGGGGTCGAATTTTTTTGTTTGCAGATAGGGATTAAAAATGCGGAAGTAGGGGGCACTGTCGCAACCGCTGCCACTGCTCCATTGCCAGCCGCCGTTATTGGCTGCCAGGTCAAAATCAAGTAGCTTTTCTGCAAAATAGGCTTCGCCCCAGCGCCAGTCGATCAGTAAATGTTTGCACAGGAAGGAAGCGGTGATCATGCGAACCCGGTTGTGCATGAAGCCGGTGCTGTTGAGTTCCCGCATACCAGCATCAACAATAGGATAACCGGTTTGGCCGCTGCACCATTTTTCAAATTCGGCTTCGTTATTTTTCCATTTAATTTTATCGTACGCAGGTTTGAAAGATTTCCCTTTGCCCACCTGCGGAAAATGCCAGAGTATCATTTGGTAAAACTCCCGCCAGATAATTTCGTTAAGGTATACGGGAGAATGTTTTAACGCATAAGCAGCGAGTGTGCGGATGCTGATAGTGCCAAACCTCAGGTGTACACCCAGTTTTGACGTGCCGTTTATTGCAGGAAAATCACGCTGCTGCGCATATTTTACAAGCAGTTCTTTGTTGAGCGACCTGGCCGGGAAGTTTTTCTCCGTTTCTGTAAATCCAATTTCTTTTAATGAAGGGATGACGGCAGGTTTAGTTGCAAAAAAATTGCCAGTTAATTTTTCAGAAGGCCGGGGCTGAATATCCGCATCTGTAAAAACCGATCTCCATTTTCGGCTGTAGGGCGTAAATACTGTATAAGGTTTACCATCATCCTTAAGCACTTCATTTTTTTCGAAGATCACCTGGTCTTTGAAAGAATTAAAACCGATCTTTTTTGAAGAAAGCCATGCTTTTACCGAATCATCCCTTTCAATGGCGTAAGGTTCATAATCTGTATTGCTGAAAACGGCGTTAACCTGGTACTGGGTACAAATTTTTTTAAATACTTCTTCAGGGTTGCCTGTAAAAACCTGCAGGGAGCTTCCATAGCTAACCAGTTGCTCCTGCATTTCCTGGAGCGCTTTATGGATGAAGGTTAGCCGCCTGTCGGCCTTGTTGTCGAGCTTTTCTAAAATATTAGTATCAAAAATAAAAACTGGCAACACAGGCAGTCCTGCGCTTAGCGCATGGTAAAGACCTGTATTGTCTTTCAGGCGAAGGTCGCGCCTGAACCAGAAAATATTTACCTGCTGCTTCATGGGCAGCTAAGATAAGATATTTGCCTGCTGAAATTGTGGTACAGCCAATAAGCTGTGCCACGGAGATCCACGGAGGAGCGCAGAGTTACACGGAGATATTTAAGTGGTATGCAGTATGGTAGAGCCAATAAGCTGTGCCACGGAGATCCACGGAGGAGCGCAGAGTTACACGGAGATATTTAAGTGGTATGGAGCATGGTACAGCCAATAAGCTGTGCCATGGAGATCCACGGAGGAGCGCAGAGTTACACGGAGATATTTGAGTGTTACGCAGTGTGGTAGAGCCAATAAGCTATGCCACAGAGATCCACTGAGGAGGGCAGAGTTACACAGAGATATTTAAGTGGTATGCAGTGTGGTAGAGCCAATAAGCTATGCCACAGAGATCCACGGAGGAGCGCAGGGTTACACGGAGGTTTCTTTGGGTGCTTAATGGAAAATATCCGGAAAATTTTGGTGAAGGGCATCCACTATTTTCTGCACATGGCTGTTTGTATATTTTTTTTGTTCTACCTGGCCCACCCAACGGATATTAAAGATAGAATTACTCAGAAAAACCTCGTCGGCATTGAGGAGCATTTCTTCTGTAAGTTCGGTTTCCTTTACGGTAAAGCCGAGAGCGGGCAATTCTTTCAGCAAAAAATACCGCATCACGCCTTCGATGCAGCCCTCTGTAAGCGCCGGCGTATGCACAACTCCATCTTTTATGATATATACATTGGCAATACTGCTGTCGCAGATCCTTTGCTGATCGTTGAGTACGAAAGCATCATTGCATTGTTTTTCTTTTGCAAACAGGGCGGCCATAAAATAGGGCAGGTAATTATTATGCTTAATATTACAGAATGCATCGCAGGCCTTGTATGCCTCTTTGTAAATGCATAGATTGAGCCCGTTGCTGTTGAGCAGTTCAATATTGGGCGGCAGTTGCCACGACTGTATGATGAAATTCGGGAGATGGTTCTTTGGGTCGAACATACCGCCATCGCCCCTGATAATGGCCATGCGCACCCTGGCATCTGTATGCTTGTTTTTCTGGATGGTCTTGTTGATCTCTTCACGCAGCTTTTCGGGGGTAAAAAGTTTAGGAAATTCGAAATGCATTTTTTCCATGCCTTTCCAGAGCCGTGCAAAATGTTCGTCTTCCAGCAGGATCTGCCCGTTGCGGTACTTGATGGTTTCAAAAAGGCCGTCGCCATAGCGCAGGGCCCGGCTGTTGGGGCCAATTACTGCCGTGTTTTCATTCACCAGTTTTCCGTTATAGTTGTACCAATTCATAGTTGTAAATAAAAAATCCCCTTGTTAACGGGGGATTTGTTTGGAAGAAAAATGAGGGGGTTACATTTCCTCAATTATTTTATGTTTTACAGCATACATGATCAATCCTGCTGTGCTCTTGGCGCCTGTTTTTACTTTCAGTTTATCCCTGATGGCCTCCACGGTACGGGGGCTCAGGTCTACAATATCGGCTATTTCCTTGGTACTTTTTTCTTCGCACATGAGGCGGAGAATATTGGTCTCTTTTTCGTTGAGCTGCACTTCCTGCGACAGGGTTTGCAGTGGCGCAGGATTATTCTTCTGCTTCAGGTTGGTGAGCAATGCCTTATTGGTGAGCGCATTAAAATAGTATTCCTGTTCTATACAGGTTTTAATGGCCTCGTAAATGGTTTCGCTGTCGCTCGTTTTAGAAAGATAACTGTTGGCACCCAGTTCCATCAGCCTGGTGATCATGCTGTGGTCATCCATCATGGTGAGCATGATGATCTTTGTATGGGGGCAAAGTTTCTTGATTTCGGGCAAAGCGGCGATGCCATCCATGATGGGCATTTGAATATCGAGCAGTATAATATCCGGTGGAATGGTTTTTATGAGGTGCAACAGGTGCATTCCATTGTCTGCTTCTCCAATGACCAGGATATCTTTTTTGGCCCCCAAAGCGGTTTTTACGCCGGCACGGTACAGCACATGGTCATCGGCAATAATTACCTTAATAGGATTTGAATTGTCTTGTTTCATACGTAAGGAACAAAAATATAGTTTTTTTGAATAGTAAGAATACGATTTATATAACGCATTTATGTTCCTTTAAATTATGGGGAATCCCTATTTTGAGCGTAAGTACCCGAAAACCGGTATGGGAATTTTACGCAAAACCGGCAATAGGCCTGAAAAAAGAGAAATTTCGGGTTCAAACTCCCTGTAATACAGCCAGTTTGAACCCGAAACCGGTATTATTGAATTTCCAATACACCGTACCGTGTTCTTTTTTTGAAGAGTTTAAAGAGGTCGGCTGTAATGAGATATTTGGAGTCGCTTATTTTTGCTGTACTTCTGGGTACAAAAACATAATCCTCGTCCCTGTGACTATAAATTGCCTGCCGTGTAAGATTTCCTTTGGCATCAATGGTGGCAGCAGCAAATACTGATTTATTAAATTTCAATACATCATCGGGCGCTTTTTCCAGGTCGCGGGTAATATTGTCTTCGTCGTCGTTGTACAGTAATACAAGCTTGTCGTTATAAACAATCGGGGCATAACCTATAAAGAGCGTGCTGTTTGTCATCTCCTGCCTTTTTGGAACCCTGGTAAATATAGCTTTGCCGTCGGCACCGATATTTGTGTTAACAATATCACCCGATATATAACGGTAATAGGTGGTGCTGCCCCCGTTTGGCCTGCTTACCGTTACCATGTCTACCCGGTAGTATTCGCTCAGCAGGTCCACGCTTCCGTTTGTACGTTTTAATATTTGCCGTATTCTGAAATTCCTGTACAGGCCCGGGTCTTTTTCCTTATCGCTTCCAAATTTGTCTTTATCCACCAGTCTCACCAGGTCTTCCGGAAAATCCACCATTTTTGGGGAGTTTACATTTGAACTGTTTGGGTCGATCAGGGCATAAAAAGCTCCATTTATATTGCCATTATGTTTTCTTTTATAAAGGCCCGCCACGGTAATGCTTCCATTATTATTATAGGCAAGTTTGGTGCCCTGAATAAAATTGTTGTTGAGGTTAAAATTGATTTCCTTGGGTGTTGCGCTTTCTTTTGAGAAAACGAGTAATTTATAAACGTAAGAAGGTATTTTACTTCCATCTTCCCTAACCGATTCCCGGCTTACTTCTTTATCGTAATGCTTTATAGAAACAAACACTTTGCCGTCATTGGTAACGTCCTGGTCGTAAATAGATACATAACGTTCGCCAATGGGCAGTTCCACCTCTTTGTTCCATACAAATTTCAGGTCGGTATCATACACGCCGATGAAGAATTTTTTGTTTTCTTTTTTTCTTTCGGGCCCTTCTACAAAGAGAAGGATCTTTGAGGAATCGTTTGAAAACATGAAGGAGGGCCGGGCCTGGTCGAACCTGTTGTCACTTTCGAAAGAGCCGAGAATTGTTTTGGATAAAGGCGATAATGTTTTCTCATCTATACGCATCGCATTCACAGATGTTGTCTTGCTCTTGCTGTCGTAGGAATTATATATGTAAAAGATCTTTCCCTTAATTTTTTCGAAACCACCCACATCAGATTTTTTGTCGTCAACTTCAAGGTCCTTCTCTGTGTTTACCGACATGTCGCTGTTGATGAGTGTAAGGCTCGTTTTCCAGCTGATTCTTCCGCTGAACATCCCGCCACCCTTGGGCTCCGATTTTAATACGATATATTGCCCGTTATCAAGCATAGCCGCGTCATCAAATTCATATCTCATTTTTGCATTTTCGCTGAAGTTCACTTTGAATTTTTGCGCATTGGCTGCTCCGCAAAAAGCAAGCAGGAGCATCAACAGGCCTGGGCGCAGGGAACTGATCATTTTCATATCTATTTTTTGTTAAGGTTTTAAATAATGGCTCCAAATGTATATTTTCGCTGAACACCACCAAAAAATAATTTTGTGCTTATGCGAAAGATCATCTTAGTTGTTTTTATCTTAATATCAGCGCAGCACAGCTTTGCGCAACAAACTGTATATTTTTCAAAAGATTCCACGCAGCGGGGCACAAAGAAAAAGCACCGGTCCTCCGAACTCAATGTGGTGAAAATAGCACCCCTTACCTTTATTTCGGGGTATATTCCTGTTTATTATGAAAGAAGTATAACCGATTTTTTTTCTGTACAGGCTGGGCTTGGGTTAACCACCCGCAATTATCTACGGGAGTGGGCAAATAATTTTGAGATCGGCGAAACCAAAACCGGCACCAATACCTGGAACGGGCAGGCCTCCTATGATGAAAACTATAATTCGCTCAACAGTTTCAACAACAGGAAGGCCAGCATGGGGTATTTCTTTTCCATTCAGCCAAGAATTTATTTTGAAAGCGACGGGCTGGAGGGAAGCTTTCTTGCAATTTCGTACGACAGGGCCAATTACAAATCGTTGGCCCGTAAAATAGAGACCGGTAATACAGGCAATGCATCGGGCGAGCCGGTTTTTACTTCTGCAGAATTTGCCGAAAAGGAGATCATTTCTGATATCAGCGCTAACTTTGGAAATCAAACGGTGTACGACAGGATCACGCTGGAGTATACGGTGGGAATTGCACTTCGTAAAGTAACGGGCACAAAGTATGCCTACACTTTTGATAACAGTGGCAATTATATAGATGGCTTTACCACGCTTAACCGAACCACACCGGCCTTTACTTTTGCTTTAAGGATCGGGTATCATTTTTAGCAGCCTGTTTCATGAGTGTTTAAACTGGCTGCTTACGATTAATTCTTTGCTACCGGTATTATGTATATAAAAACCTTCGCTGCTCTTAGCGCCCAGTTTGCCAGCGGTAACCATATTTACCAGGAGCGGGCATGGGGCATATTTTGGATTACCAAAGCCATCGTGTAAAACCTTTAAAATACTGAGGCAGGTATCGAGACCTATAAAATCGGCTAATTGCAGGGGCCCCATCGGGTGGGCCATACCCAGTTTCATAACTGTATCTATTTCTTCCACGCCGGCCACGCCTTCGTACAGGCTGTAAACGGCTTCATTGATCATGGGCATGAGTATGCGGTTTGCAATAAAGCCTGGATAATCGTTAACAACGCAGGGGATCTTACCAAGCGTTTTGGATAATTCTACGACCGTATCAGTCACTTCTTGTTTGGTGGCGTATCCATTAATTATCTCCACCAGTTTCATAACAGGTACGGGATTCATAAAATGCATGCCAATGACCATTTGGGGCCTTTTGGTAACGGCTGCAATTTTAGTGATGGAAATAGAGGAGGTATTGGTAGCAAGTATGCAGCCTTCGGGAGCTGATTCATCTATTTGCTTAAAGATTTTAAGCTTGAGTTCTACATTTTCTGTAGCAGCTTCCACCACAAGGCTGGCGTTTTTTACGCCCTCGTTTAAATCAGTAAAGGGGCTGATATTGTTCAGTGCCGATTTTTTTTGATCTTCTGTTGCGCTGCCTTTGGCAATTTGGCGGTCGAAATTTTTGCCAATAGTGGCAAGGGCTTTTTCGAGCTGGGCGGCATTTACATCAATAAGATTTACTTTAAAACCCGTTTGGGCAAATACATGGGCGATGCCGTTTCCCATGGTGCCGGCGCCGATGACACTAATGTTGTTGATGCTCATTATAAGAGTTATAAGTTATAAATTATGAGTTATGAGTTGGTTTTTTTTTGACCTTTTTCGTAGTGATGATGGAACTTCGAATCATTCGCAATAATTCATCTGCTTCTTTTTGAATGCTTTTAAATTCTTTTTCAGATAAATAATCTGTTTCAAACAATAATTCAAGCCAATAAATAGTTTCATCGTATTCTTTTTGAGCAATGGCAAGCTTGTGAACAAAGTCCATCCTGCTTTCAGCATTTTGTGCTTCCCTTACGAGTGCACCTATTGCTGTTCCGCTCCGCAGCATTTGTTTGCTTAAAACAAATGCCTTTTTACTATCTGTAAGATATTTATACAGTTTAATGATCCGCTTTGTAAACAGAAAACTCTTATCCTTAATAATGCTCTTCCGTTCACTCATAATTCATCATTTATGCCGCTTCATTTAAACGCATTCATCCCCGTTACGTCCATACCTGTTATAAGCAAATGAATATCATGCGTGCCTTCGTAAGTGATCACGCTCTCGAGGTTCATCATGTGGCGCATCACGCTGTATTCGCCGGTTATGCCCATGCCGCCCAGCATCTGCCGTGCATCCCGGGTTATATTGGTGGCCACTTCGCAGGCATTGCGCTTGGCCATGCTTACCTGCTGCGGGGTTACTTTTCCTTCGTTCATCAATACACCCAGGCGCCAGTTGAGCAATTGGGCCTTGGTGATCTCGGTAACCATTTCGGCCAGTTTTTTTTGCTGCAACTGAAAGCCGCCGATGGGTTTGCCAAACTGCATCCGTTCTTTGCTGTACTGCAGTGCGGTATCGTAACAATCCATGGCTGCTCCAATGGCACCCCAGGCTATTCCGTAACGTGCTTTTGTAAGGCAGCCCAGCGGACCTTTCAACCCCTGCACGTTTGGTAAAATATTTTCTTTGGGAACTTTTACATTATCAAATACCAGTTCGCCGGTGGCGCTGGCCCGCAGGCTCCATTTGCCATGTGTGGTAGGTGTGCTGAAGCCTTCCATGCCGCGTTCAACGATCATGCCGCGTATAATGCCCTGTTCATCTTTGGCCCACACAACGGCCAGCTGTGCATAGGGTGCATTGCTGATCCACATTTTGGCACCGTTTAAAACATAATGATCGCCGGCATCTTTAATATTGGTGAGCATACTGCTGGGGTCGCTGCCATGGTTGGGTTCTGTAAGCCCAAAACACCCGAGCCATTCGCCGCTGGCAAGTTTGGGCAAATATTTATTGCGCTGTTCTTCGTTTCCGTATTGATAAATTGGAAACATCACCAAACTTCCCTGCACGCTTGCGGTGCTGCGCACACCACTGTCGCCACGCTCCAGTTCCTGCATCATGAGGCCGTAAGAAATATAATCGAGGCCACCACCGCCGTATTGTGCCGGAACAGTTGGGCCAAAAACCCCCAGTTCACCCATTTGCTTAACAATTTGCTGCGGAAACTCGGCCCGCTGCGCATAATCTTCAATAATGGGAGAAATTTCTTTTTTTACATAATTACGAACAGTTTCGCGGATGAGTTTATGCTCTTCGGTAAGCAATTCATCTACGTTAAAATAATCGGGGCTTTGGAAATTGTCTGTTTTAACGGCCATTGTTTTATAAGTTGACAGGTTGATAAAGTTGAAAGTTGACAAGTATGATGATGGAGCCAGCGTTATGCTGCCATTAAGCATCGTTGTCCCGACGGCTATCGGAGCTCACTTGTGCTGCAGCCATTATTCAGCGAATCTGCGGCTTTCAAATACTTTCCGCAGCTTTTTAATGCAAGCAAGCAATTTTCAGGCGCAAAGATAAGGTGGCAGCCGCAGTTTTTAAAACCGGTTTAAATTGATACATTTAACCCATGAAACTGCTGACAAAGATCCGATTCGTGATCCTTTTTATGATGTTTGCCATTATCATCAGTGGTATTACTGCATTTCCGGTAGAAACAGAACTTGCATGGCTGTTCCGGCATCCCGGGCTGATACCCGTCTTTGCAGAAAACTGGCTTAAAGACGTATACGGGGCGCTTAAGGAAACAAATGCAAAATATCCTATGCTGGCTTATGGGTACGACTGGCTGGCGTTTGCACATATTGTGATCGCTATGGCATTTATTGGGCCATATAAAGACCCTCTAAAAAATGAATGGATCATTGATTGGGCCATTCTTTGCTGCCTGGCCGTTTTTCCGCTGGCTTTTATAGCCGGGCCCATTCGTGGAATACCTCTATTTCATATATTAATTGATTGTAGTTTTGGGCTTATTGGATTGCTACCTTTAATTATTTGCAAACGATGGATAAAACAATTAAAACATATTTAGCTCTCGGCGACAGTTATACTATTGGCGAAGGCGTTCCTTTGCATGAAAGCTTCCCATGCCAGTTTGTGCAACTGCTCCGCAAAGCCGATGTAGGCAGCTTTTTGTACTGCGCCCCTGAAATAATTGCTAAAACGGGCTGGACAACCGATGAACTGGATGCGCAGGTACAGCAAACAAAATTTTTACCACAGTACGACCTTGTAAGCCTGCTCATTGGTGTAAATAATCAGTACCGGGGCCGTTCTGTAACCGAATTTGAAACGGAGTTTACGCACCTGCTTCAACTGGCCATACAGTTTGCCGGCGGCGAAAGCAAACACGTAATAGTGCTCAGCATCCCCGATTGGGGCGTAACGCCTTTTGCCGAAGGAAGAGACCGGGCACAGCTGGCAAAAGAAATTGATGCGTATAATTTAGTTTGTAAAACTATTTCTGAAAACTTTCATTGCCATTTTATTGATATTACAAGCTCGCAAAGAGCTGATGGTAATAACGCAGCGTATTTGGCTGCCGATGGCCTGCACCCGAGCGGGAAGGAATATGGAAAGTGGGCGATGAAGCTTTTCAGTTTAATTAGCAGATAAACATTTAGCCAGTTTCAAAAAAAGAATCTTTTTCATGAAGAATAAAAAAGTAATATGAAATCTCCAGCCGATACTTCAATGTTGGATTTAAGGGAAAAAATTATTTCAGGACTGGATTTGGTAAAGGATAAATTGATTGAAGAAAAGAAAAAAAATGGCGGCCTGTTGATCGTATCCCGCAATGGTAAAATTGTAAAAATAAAACCTCAATAACTATTTGTCCAGGTATATCTCCATTTCCTCCTGGTACTGCCTCGCAATTTCCCCGGCCTCGGCTGCAAAATTTTCTCCGCTTCCTGCATAAATAATGGCACGGCTGGCATTTACAAGCAGGCCCGCTTCATCAATCATGGCATGCTCGCTTATTTCCTTTAAACTTCCACCCTGGAAACCTACACCGGGTACCAATAAAAAATGGTTTGGCAAAATACTGCGGATATTTTCAAATTCGGTGGCCTGCGTGGCACCCACCACAAACATGAGGTTATTGGGATCGCCCCATTTACTTACCGTTTTCAACACCCGTTCGTACAGGAATTCTGCCCGCAACTGCTGCTGTTCATCATTTGATTGTAGCGGCAGCATTTCAAAATCATTGGCGCCTTTATTACTGGTAAGGCCAAGTACAATGGCCCATTTGTTTTCGTACTCCAAAAAAGGCCGGATGCTGTCTTCGCCCATATAAGGAGCAATGGTAACCGCATCAAAGCTGAGTGTTTCAAAAAAAGCTTTGGCGTATTGCGATGAGGTATTGCCAATATCGGCACGCTTGGCATCGGCAATGGTAAAATGCGTTTCGGGTATGTATGCCAGTGTTTCTTCCATGGCCTGCCAGCCCCTGGCACCCTGGGCTTCGTAAAAAGCAGTATTTATTTTATAAGAAACGCAGTGTTCCTTTGTGGCATCTATGATGGCTTTATTGAAGTCTGCTACCGCATTTTTACCTTGCTGCAGGTGCTTGGGAATTTTTGTAATATCGGTATCGAGCCCCACACAGAGATAAGATTTTTTTGTTCTGATCTGTTCAACTAAAACATTCCGGTGCATGTTTATGAATTTTGCTGCTGCAAGGTAAGCATCATATTTTCAATTTCGGGACTGTTCCATTTTTGTTCTATATTTTCTATGGCCATCACCTGGTTCATGATGCGCTGTTGCCTGTTGCCGTTTTTGAGGGCATCGCTGTAACGGATCTGCGGACTGAACGTGACCTGGCTGTAGGCAGGTATCCATTTATCGGGATATTTGTTGCTGAAATTTGCTTCAATTTTTTTCTGCAGTTGAAATGTTGGGTCGGCTACTTTATCACGCATTTCCACAAAATTATTCAGGGCAAGATCGGCAATGGCATCGGCATCGGGTTTACGCAGTTGTTCATATGCCGGTAAAATTTTGTTCCAGTCTTCTTTGTGTGTATCTATTAATTCATTTAAAACAGAACAATCTTCAAAGCCGCAGTTCATGCCCTGGCCAAAGAAGGGAACAATGGCATGCGCAGCATCGCCAATAAGGGCAAAATTATCTCCCCTTGTCCAGGGAAAACATTTTACGGTAACCAATGATGAAGTGGGATTATGAAAGAAATCATCCACCAGGGTTGGCATCAGCTTTTTGGCATCGGCAAAATTTGTTTCAAAAAAATGATCGATCTTTTCTTTACTGTCAAGGCTTCTAAAGGAGGGCTCACCCTCAAACGGAAAAAACAGGGTGCAGGTAAAACTGCCATCCATATTGGGTAAAGCAATGAGCATATAATTACCGCGTGGCCAGATATGGAGCGCATTTTTTTCTATTTGGAAAGTTCCGTTTTCGCCCGGGGGTATAAGCAGTTCTTTATAGCCAAAGTCGATATAGTATTGCTGGTATTGAAAACGGTCGTGTTGCAGCTGGTGGGCGAGGCGTGCTGCAGAAAAAGCACCGTCGGCACCAAATAACAATTGAAAATTTAGAATTGAAAATTGAGAGTTGTTTTCAAAAGTTACTTTTTTTTCTTTCCAGTCAACATGTTCACAGCGGTTGTTGAAAGAAATGTTCACTCCATGTTTTTCGGCCAGGTCCATCAGCATCTTATTTAACTCTCCCCGGCTTACAGAGTTAATGAACTGCCCTTCTTTTCCGTAAGGTTGAAAGGCTGTGCTGCCGTTTGCATGATGCAGGTAGCGCCCATGCATGGGGATGGCAATTTTCCTGATCTCATCCATAATGCCCACTTCTTCGAGGGCTTTAATGCCACGGTCGCTGAGTGCCAGGTTGATTGATTTTCCTGCAGAAATTTTTTCTTTCCGCATATCGGGCCTGCGTTCATATATATTCACGCTGTATCCTCTTTTGGCAAGATAAATGGAAAGCAGGGAGCCAACCAATCCTGCACCAATGATGGTTGCATCTTTGTTCATGCGATTACCGATTTTATGATTTCTCCAAACCTGAAAATGTCCTCAAAACTGTTGTAAAGGGCCACAGGCGCCACTCTTATTACATTGGGTTCCCGCCAGTCGGCAATAACGCCTTGTTTTTTGAGCTCTTCAAATATTTTTTTGCCGTCTTTAAGCATCAGTATGCTAACCTGGCAGCCATGTTCATTTTCTTTTTTTGGGGTTATGATCTCAATGATCTTTTCAGAAAAATTATTGTTGATTTCTTCCAGCACATAAAGAAGATATTCGCTGAGCTGTTTGTTTTTTGTGAAAATATTATCAAGCCCTGCTTCTTCAAAAATATCCAGTGAAGCCTTGTGCGCTGCCATGCTTAATACGGGCGCATTGCTGAGCTGCCAGCCTTCTGCAGTGGAAATAGGATCAAAGCCTTTTTGCATTTGAAACCTCGTTTCTTTATTGTGTCCCCACCAGCCTGCAAAACGGGGTAAATCTTTATTGCCAATATGTTTTTCGTTTATAAAAATACCGGAAACGCCACCCGGGCCGCTGTTAAGGTATTTATAACTGCACCAGCAGGCAAAATCTGCGCCCCAGTTGTGCAATTTTAATTCAATATTGCCCGCGGCATGGGCCAGGTCAAACCCGGCATAAGCCCCGGCCTTGTGGGCAGCTTCGGTAATGGCCTGCATATTGAACACCTGGCCGCTGTAATAATTTACGCCTCCAAATAAAACGAGTGCCAGTTCGTTTTTGTGTTGTTCAATGGCTTGTAAAATATCTTCCTGCCTGATGTTGTGTTCGCCTTGCCTGGGAGATACTTCCACCACGGCTTCTTCATATTTAAATCCATGAAATTTCACCTGGGTTTCTAGCGCATACTGATCGGATGGAAATGCTTTTGCCTCGCAGATGATCTTATAGCGCTGTTTGGTGGGCCTGTAAAAACTCACCATGAGCAAATGAAGGTTGACGGTAAGCTGGTTCATGGCCACCACTTCTCCAGGTTTTGCACCAACTAATGTTGCCAAGGGGGCTGCAAACATTTCATGGTAATCGAGCCAGGGATTGCGTGCATGAAAATGGCCTTCCACGCCATAATTGGCCCAGTCTTCCAGTTCGCTGATGATATAATCCTGCGTGGTTTTGGGTTGCAGGCCCAGCGAATTGCCGGTAAAATAAATGGCATCCTTTCCATGCATGAGCGGAATATAAAACTGGCCGCGGAAGGTTTTGAGGGGATCCTGTTCATCGAGGAACCTGGCGTATTCCAGTGTGTTTTTATACTTGAGCGGCATGCCGACTTTTTCTTCCATAAATTTTAAATTGTAGCGATCACTTTAAGTTCGATGGCAATGGGTGTGGGCAGGCTTTTTACTTCAACAGTAGTACGGCAGGCTTCCACCTCTTTAAAATATTCACCGTAAATTTTATTGTAAACAGGAAAATCTTTTTTCATATTAGTGAGAAAAACGGTAACGTCCACCATCTTATCCCAGCTGCTGCCACTGGCTTCCAGTACCGCTTTAACATTGGCAAAAACGGAATGGCATTCGGCTTCGATATCATATTTTATTATATTGCCATCTGCATCCAGTTCAAGCCCGGGAATAATATTATCCTCTGCCCTTCGGCTTCCAATGCCTGAAAGGAACAATAGGTTGCCCACTTTTCTGGCGTGTGGATATGCACCTAAGGGGGTCGCGGCAGATGCCGTCTTAACGATAGTTTCGTTTGGGGTTTGGGGTTTGGAGTTCGCAGGCACGGCCCGGTTCATAAATTTCTGCCCTTTATGGGTAGTTTTGTTTAAGTATTGCATTAAAGCTGAAATTTTATTGCCAAGAGTAGCCGCATCTGTTTTTAATTCCTCAAAGGTTTCACTTGAAATATATTGTTTATCAGTAATTCTGAATACTTGCGAAACAGATTCGTCCAGTGAAGCTTTAGCGATGCTTAAAAACTGTATAAATTCTAGCCGACTCCCCCTGCCAAAACCCTCTGCAATATTATCCATACATGAACCTGAGGATGCTTCAATTTGGTCTTTAAGTTTAAAGTCTTTAGCGAGCGCCGTTGTTTTTGCAATATCAATAATTTTTTTATGATAAAGCCGGGCAAGTTGCCATATTTCCAGGTCTTCAAATTTTTTTATTGTACCCATCGCAATTATTTCAAATAGTGACAAATCTATTTCTTTGCCAAACCTCCTGTTCCTATAATAAATAAACTACAAACCAATTAACTCCAAACTAATAAACCCCAAACCAGTCAACCCCAAACTAGTCAACCCCAAACTTGTATTTAAAATTCAACACAAACATTCTTCGCCTCAGTAAAAAAGCGCAATGCTTCCCATCCGCCTTCCCGGCCTACACCGCTGTTTTTTACACCTCCAAAAGCTGTTCTTAGATCACGCTGAAGCCAGCAGTTGACCCAAACAATGCCTGCTTCCAGTTTTTGCGCAAGTAGGTTTGCTTTTGAAATATCCTGTGTCCATACCGTGGCTGCCAGTCCATATGAAGTGCCGTTTGCCAATGCAATGGCTTCATCAATTGTTTCAAATTTTTGTAATGTTACCACGGGTCCAAAAATTTCTTCGGTATTTGTTTTGCAATTTTGGCCGAGTCCTTCAATCACCGTCGGCTCAATAAAAAAACCATTGGCGCACCTGCCGGCTAATTGTACGGCATTACCACCGCATAAAATATTCCCGCCTTCTTTTTTGGCCGTTTCAATGGCGTTCAAAATTTTTTCGAAATGAATTTTGCTAACAATCGCACCCTGTTTGCTGCTTTCATCCAGTGGATCGCCTACGGTTAATTTTTTTGTTTCTTCAATAAAGGCTGTTTTAAATTTTTCGTAAGCAGATGATTCAATTAAAATACGGCTGCCGCATAAACAAATCTGTCCCTGGTTGCTGAAAGACGATTGTACCGTGGTGCGCAGCATTTTATCCCAATTGCAATCGGCAAAAATGATATTTGGGTTTTTGCCACCAAGCTCGAGCGATAATTTTTTGAACATGGGTGCGGCAATGGATGCAATGCGTTCACCCGCTCTTGTACTTCCTGTAAAGGAAATGGCTTTTATTTCGGGATGCTTTACAATGGCTTCTCCGCAGCCTGGCCCATCGCCATGAAGAATATTTAGAACGCCATCGGGCAGGCCGGCTTTTTTACAGATCTTGCCCAGCAAAAATGCCGTAACCGGTGTTACTTCCGATGGTTTTGCTATTACACAATTGCCCGCAGCAAGCGCCGGTGCTATCTTCCAGGTAAATAAATACAGTGGCAGGTTCCAGGGCGAAATGCAGCCCACCACCCCAACAGGCTGACGCAATGTATAATTTACAGCACGGTTTTCCATGCTGTGGCTCTCGTTGGCAAAATGCATGATGCCTGTTGCAAAAAAACGGAAATTAGCAGCTGCCCGGTAAATATCTACTTTGCGGCTGAGCCAGAGCGGCTTTCCATTGTCGTTAGTTTCGGCCAGGGCCAGGGGTTCTGCATTTTCGCCGATGAGGGTTGCTATTTTATTTAAAATGAGGAACCTGTTTTCAAGCGAAGTATTGCTCCAGGAAGCAAATCCTTTTTTAGCCGCTGAAACGGCAATATGCAGGTCTTTTTCGTTGCTGTTTGGTATCTGCCCGCTGATTTCACCTGTGGCGGGATTGATATTATCCATAAACCGGCCACTAAGCGGACCAATAAAGTTTCCGCCGATTAAATTTTCGAGATGATGGGGAATAGCAAGCTCCATTTGCCAAAATTAAGCATTTGAAGTTAAGGGTAAAAATCATTCCGATTCATTAACTTTACCCGGTTGAGGAAACTTTCATTGGTAAACCTTAAAATTTCATTTTATGCCGATTGCAGCGCCTTTCAATTTAAAAAAATGGATCGATGATAACAGGGATCTGCTCAAACCACCGGTTGGTAATAAATGTGTATATACCGATGCCAAAGATTTTATTGTGATGATAGTGGGCGGTCCCAACAGCCGTAAAGATTATCATTACAATGAAACGGAAGAACTGTTTTACCAGTTGGAAGGTGATATTACCGTAAAGATCATTGATGAGGGTCAACCAAGAGATATTCATATTAAGGAAGGAGATATGTTTTTGCTGCCGCCTCAAACACCGCATAGCCCGCAGCGTGGGCCCAATACGGTAGGGCTTGTTATTGAAAAAGTACGCAGCGGGGAAAAGGATGGCTTTTTATGGTATTGCGAAAACTGCGGCAACAAACTCTACGAAGAGTATGAAGAAATCAATGATATCGTAAGCCAATTGCCGCCTATCATGAACGGTTTTTATGCCGATGAGCACAAACGCAGTTGCCGGCAATGCGGGGCCGTAATGGCGCCACCGGTGAAGAAAGGATAAATAAGTTGTTTTGTTTGGGGTTTGGGGTTAATGTAACTATTAACCCCAAACCCAAACAATTTTATTTTGAGCTTTATGAAGATCGACATTCACACACATATCATGCCTGCATCTATGCCCAACTGGGTGAAGAAGTTCGGGTATGGAGATTTTATACATTTGGAACACCGGAACTGCCGGGCCTGCATGATGAAGGGCGATAAGGTTTTCAGGGAAGTGGAGGAAAATTGTTTTGATGCTGTTGTTCGCCTGAAAGATATGGAAGCAACGGAAGTAACGATGCAGGTGCTTTCCACTATTCCTGTTTTGTTTAATTATTGGGCAAAGCCGAAGGATGGCCTGGAAACAAGCCGCTTTTTTAATAATCATATAGCCGAGACGGTTTTAAAAAACCCGACCCGTTTTATTGGTATTGGAACTGTGCCGCTGCAGGATGCAGATATAGCCATTGCAGAAATGGAACGTTGTGTGCAGGAATTGAAAATGCCTGGCCTCGAAATTGGAAGCAATATCAATGGGGCTAATTTAAGCGATAAAAAATTCTTTCCATTTTATAAACGTGCAGCAGAACTGGGTTGTGCCTTATTTGTTCATCCTTGGGAAATGATGGGGGAAGCACAGATGCAGCAATACTGGCTTCCCTGGTTGGTGGGTATGCCTGCCGAAACAAGCAGGGCCATTTGTTCCATGATCTTTGGCGGGGTGTTTGAAACATTTCCTTCACTTAAAGTTGCGTTTGCGCATGGAGGTGGTTCCTTCCCTGCTACCATCGGCAGAATTGAGCATGGTTTCAATGTTAGGCCCGACCTGGTGGCTGTTGATAACAATATCAATCCACGCAATTACATCGGCAAATTCTGGATCGACAGCCTCGTGCACGATGAAAAAGCGATGCATTTTATTATAGACATAATGGGAAATGATAAGATCTGCCTCGGCAGCGATTATCCTTTTCCGCTTGGCGAACATCATCCCGGTAAATTGATCGAACAGATGGATTTAGATAAGAACATTAAAGAAAAACTGTTGTATAAAAATGCACTCGACTGGCTTGGAATTTCCCTTTAACATTTTATAAATAGGGCGTTAAACTTTTGTTAGTCTGGTTAACCGCTGTTGGTAATCTCTTTCAACATGCTGATATTTGATTATTCGCTAACAAAAAATATTCAGCGCACACAAATTTCTACATTGAGTTTTCTTATTGCATTCACCTTTAAAATGAAAAACCAATGTGTGCCAGGCAAATCAGCGCAACCGCCGTTGCTATCCTTCTCCTTACCGCGAAAACATTTTCTCAAACCAAATACGAAGCAGGCTTAGGCCTGGGAGCTTATGTGTACCAGGGCGATCTTGTTCCCGGCAGGCTGGGATCGCTTAAAACCGTTTCGCCGGGCATCCACCTATCTTTTGCAAAACCAATTTTTTCTTTACTTACGCTGCGGGCCATGTTTACTTATACAAAACTCCGCGGCGACGAAACAAAGTACGATCCTGCATACCGGCAGTTCCGTGCATTTAAATTTACCAATGGCGTAAAGGAACTGAGCCTGCTGGCACAGTATAATATTTTTGGAAACAGGGAATATGAACCCTTGTTTGAACCATATGTGTTTGCTGGTGCCGGGCTTAGTTTTATGAATGTGAAACGTGATCACAGCGGTTTTAATGCAGCTTATTTTGGGGAGAACAACGACCAGGCGGCCAGGCTGGCGCAGGATGCAGCTGTAAGCCCGCCACGCAGTACTGTTGTATTGCCACTGGGAGCCGGTGTGCGTTATAATTTTTCTGAAAAATTTTCATTGAACCTGGAAGCGGGCTACCGTTTTACCCGGAGCGATTACGTGGATGGTTACAGTATTTCGGCCAATCCAAAGTTGAAAGACAAATATTATGGAGTTACTACCGGGCTTATTTATAAGATCGGTAAAAAAGGAAAGGGTATTGGATGCCCGGCAAATGTGAATTAAGTGCGGCGCTATCATTTTTTAACCGCAAAGGACGCAAAGAAAAAACTGCAAAGCACAATTATAAATTTTAAATCAGCAGAACTGGTTCATCCTTTCTGTTCCCTCAAAGACAGGGCCTGTTGGAAACGGCAGGCCTTTTTATTAAATACCAAGAAGCAAGAAACAAATTTCGCTACTGTTTTTATAAAGCCCAAAATATTAAATATTACATCTTCAGTATTAAATCTTAAATATTACATCCAAAAAAAAAGCCCGTCATTACAACGGGCCCAAATATTAAATCTAAAATATTAAATCTTAAATATCAATGGCTTCCCCATACGCTGCTGCGGTGGCTTCTTTAATGCCTTCACTCATGGTAGGGTGCGGGTGAACGGCGTTTAAAATTTCATGTGCTGTGGTTTCCAGCTTGCGGGCCACCACAGCCTCTGCGATCATTTCGGTAACGTTCATGCCAATCATGTGGCAACCGAGGAACTCTCCGTATTTGGCATCGTAGATCACTTTTGCAAAACCTTCGGTAGCACCCGCTGCACTTGCTTTTCCGCTGGCCATAAAAGGGAATTTCCCGATCTTGATCTCGTAACCTGCATCTTTGGCCGCTTTTTCTGTATAACCCACAGATGCAATTTCGGGCGTGGTATAAGTACAGCCGGGGATATTGTTGTAATCCATGGGTGTTACTTTATGGCCGCTTAAATGCTCGGCAGCATTAATACCTTCTTTAGCCGCTACGTGAGCCAAAGCCTGGCCCGGTGTGCAATCGCCAATGGCATATAGCCCGGCAACCGAGGTCATTTGGTTGGCATCCACTATAATTTTTCCTTTATCGGTCTTAACGCCCAGTTGTTCCAGTCCAAGGTTTTCAATATTGGCTACAACACCTACAGCACTCAGAAGTACATCTGCTTCCAGCACTACTTCTCCGCTGGCAGTTTTAACGGTTGCTTTTACGCCGTTGCCGCTGGTATCTACTTTGGTAACCTCGCTGCTGGTCATTATTTCGATACCCTGTTTTTTAAATTGTTTTTCCAGTTCTTTGCTGATATCATCGTCTTCCACCGGAACCACTTTGGGCATAAATTCTACAATCGTAACCTTGGTACCCATGCTGTTGTAGAAATAGGCAAATTCGCTGCCAATGGCGCCGCTGCCGCATACGATCATGCTTTTGGGTTGTGTTGGTAAAACCATGGCCTCCCGGTAGCCGATTATTTTTTTGCCATCGATAGGCATGCTGGGCAATTGCCTGCTGCGGGCACCCGTTGCCAGTATAATATTTTTTGCTTCCAGTGTTTGTTTGCTGCCATCGCCTGCGGTTACTTCCAGTTTATTGGGGGCAATCAACTTACCGGTACCCATTACCGCATCTATCTTGTTTTTCTTCATTAAAAACTGCACACCCTTACTCATTTTGTCGGCCACGCCGCGGCTGCGTTTTACCACGGCGCCAAAATCGCTCTGGGCCCCGCTGATGCTGATGCCATAATCGGCGGCATGCTTGGCATACTCGTATACCTGTGCACTTTTTAGTAAGGCCTTGGTGGGTATGCAGCCCCAATTGAGGCAAATGCCGCCCAGGCTTTCTTTTTCTACAATTGCCACTTTTTTGCCAAGCTGGCTTGCACGGATGGCCGCAGGGTATCCGCCGGGGCCGCTTCCTAAAACTATAACATCGTATGCCATAAAATTCGGTTCGTTTAAATGAAAATTTAGGCAAATTTAGGGCTATTGACCGTAATGGGCAAGTTATAGGGTTGGGGCTGTGGGCGGAGGAATAAAGTCGGGCATTTGTTGCACCTGCCCTGTTTTTACAACTGGTTATCTGCTTCTATTTTGCCTACTATTGGACCGCATTGGGTTTTGGGTACTATTTTCAACTAATTACCCTTCATTTTCCGGTCTTTTGCTACCTTCGTATTCTCATGCACCCCGATTATCCGCATAAAATTTTTAACGACAAGCGCTGCCATTACAGCATGCTCATGATGGCGCTTGCTATGGATGCGGCTTGCACGGCTCCATAAAGATATACGGTACAAGTGTGCGACGCAACAACTGCTGCACATAGCTGTAAAAGCTGGTTTCATCATCAAAAAAAATTCATCATCATGGATACTCAAACAATTGCAAAAAAGCAACCTGTTACCACAGAAGACTTTCTTCCGCTGCAGGGAACCGATTTTGTAGAACTATATGTTGGCAATGCCAAACAGGCGGCACATTTTTATAAAACAGCCTTTGGTTTTCAGCCACTGGCTTACCGCGGCCCCGAAACTGGTGAAAAGGATTTTGTGAGTTATGTGCTGCGCCAGAACAAACTGACCTTTGTACTTACCACTGCCCTTAAACCCAATAACGAAGTTGCCGATCATGTGGCCAAACATGGCGACGGCGTAAAATTCCTGGCACTCAGGGTTGATGATGCCACCGATGCCTGGCAGCAAACCACCAAACGTGGCGGAAAAAGTTTTGTGGAACCACATGTGCTTAAAGACGAAAACGGCGAGGTGGTTATAAGCGGGATACACACTTATGGCGAAGTGGTGCATCTATTTATTGAAAGAAAAAATTATAAAGGCGATTTCATGCCGGGCTTCCGCAAATGGGAAAGCAGCTACAGGCCAGCCGAAACAGGCCTGCAGTATGTAGATCACTGCGTGGGAAATGTGGGCTGGAACCAGATGAACCCATGGGTTAAATTTTATGAAGACGTGATGGGTTTCCGGAATATTTTAAGTTTTGACGATAAAGATATCTCTACGGAGTATTCTGCCCTTATGAGCAAAGTGATGAGCAATGGAAATGGTTATGTAAAGTTTCCCATTAACGAACCTGCCGAGGGAAAGAAAAAAAGCCAGGTAGAGGAATACCTCGATTTTTACCTGGGCGAGGGTGTGCAGCATGTGGCGGTGGCCACCAATAATATCATTGAAACGGTAGCGGCCCTGCAAGACCGTGGCGTTGAATTTTTAAAGGTTCCGGGCAGTTATTATGATACGGTACTTGACAGGGTAGGCCATATTGATGAAGACCTGGCACCACTGCGTGACCTGGGCATTTTGATCGACAGGGATGATGAGGGTTACCTGCTGCAGATTTTTACCAAGCCGCTACAGGACAGGCCCACGCTGTTTTTTGAGATCATTCAGCGCAAGGGAGCCAAAAGTTTTGGAAAAGGAAATTTTAAAGCCTTATTTGAAGCCCTGGAAAGGGAGCAGGAGGCTAGGGGGAATTTGTAGAGATGGAGCTGGCAGGTTGACAAGTTGAAAACTTGTGTTCACTGGGTTTCGTTTATCCCCTTTGTCAATCTTTCCACTTGTTAACTTAGCCCCATTTTAACTTTCCCGAAAGAATATTTTTCCTATTTTCACGTTGCTTTTATAGCCAATATTTGTATGAAGAAGTCTATTCTTATTTTCATTTCGGCGATAATGATCCTCCTTAATTTTTCGTTGCAAACGAAGGCGCAAGATGCTGCGGGGCCGCAAAAATTATTTACACGTACCCAGGATCCCCTGAGCAGGGTGGAGGATTCGCTTCAAAAGCAGTTTGAAAAACAAAAACTGGCATGGCCACCAGCAGCCATGTATATCCGCTCCTTTAAATACGACCGGCAATTGGAAGTATGGGTAAAGAACGAGCTACACGAAGCCTATAAACTTTTCAAAACTTATAAAGTATGCATGCAGAGCGGTTCAATGGGGCCCAAGCGCATGGAAGGCGATTACCAGGTGCCTGAAGGGTTTTATTATATCAATGAATTCAATCCAAATAGTGTATTCCATTTATCGCTGGGGCTCAATTATCCCAATGCATCCGACAGGATATTGAGTGATTCTGTAAGGCCTGGAAGTGCTATTTATATTCATGGAAACTGTGTAAGCACGGGCTGTATACCTATCAGCGACATGCCTATTGAAGAATTATATGTGCTGGCTTCCAATGTAAGAACACAGGGGCAGGAGTTTATACCGGTGCATGTTTTCCCGGTAAGGTATAGTGTGAAAAAATCTTTAGACTATCTCAACAGTTCCATAGAGAACAACGATTACCTCAAGGCATTCAATGCAAATATCCGCCAGGTGTTTGATTTTTTTGAGGCAAAGAAACAACTCCCGGTAATAATGGTGAATAAGAGAGGGGAGTATGTGGTTAATTAATTTGAGCTGAAACTTCGGTAAAAAATTGCTGTGTTTTGTGAAATTTTACCGCAGAGGAACGCAGAGAGGAAGCGCAGAGTTACGCAGAGTCTATGCTTCAGGTTTTATTTCTTCCAGATACTGCTATTCAAAAAGGTTCGGATAATCGCTGATGATACCATCGGCGCCGAGTGCTTTTATTTTTTCTATTGCCGCCTTATCGTTTACTGTCCAGGGTATCAATTTTATTTCCCGGCTGTGGCAGGCTTCCAGTAATTTTTGATTTACGAGTTGATAGGCAGGGCTGTAGATGGCGGGTGTAAATCCCAGGTCTTCCAGTTGTTTTTCAAAACTGCGGGGGTCGTATGCTTCAATGAGCATGGCTGTTTTCATTTGCGGGTAATGTTGGTGCAGGTATTGCAGGGTACGGAAGTCGAATGATTGTATGATACAAAAATCTTCCATCCCGTTTTCTTTGATCACCTGCATGAGGAGGTCTACGAATTCGGCAGGCTTTGGGTGATAGCGCCCGTCTGTGGCGGGCATTGATTTTGTTTCGATATTGAAGAATGGAAAGGGACGCCGCCGGGTCATCATGTCGGCTTTAACAGCAGCAAACACATCAGACAAGAGCGGTTTCTGTGCTTTTATTTTTTGCTGGGCAGGAAAACGGGGATGCGGTTTCATGCCAATATCATAGGTTTTTACCTCTTCATAATCCATCTGGTAAATATTGTAATTCTTTTCCTCTTTTTCTTCAATGAAACGCCCATCAGGCTTTGTACTTATTTCATGATTAAAAAAGGGTTCGTGAGACAGGATCACTTTTTTGTCTTTTGTAATGACCACATCCATTTCGAGCGTGGTTACATTCAAACTGAGTGCATGCAGCATGGCGGGGATGCTGTTTTCGGGCATTAATCCGCGGCAGCCACGGTGGCCCTGCTGATCGAAGCAATCTTGCTTATAGGTAGTTGTATTTTGGGCCTGCATTTTTTTTGTGTTATTGCATGAAAAGAAGAAGATACTGCAAACCAGGAGGAGGGAATTCTTTTGCAAAGTTTATAGTTTAAAGTCAAAAGTCAAAAGTCAAAAGTCAAAAGTCAAAAGTCAAAAGGCAAAAGGCAAAAGTCAAAAGTCAAAAGTCAAAAGTCAAAAGTCAAAAGTCAAAAGGCAAAAGGCAAAAGGCAAAAGGCAAAAGGCAAAAGGCAAAAGGCAAAAGGCAAAAGAAGCGTTATCAAGCCGCAAAATTACAAATTAGTAAGCTCGCTCATTTGCATATCTGCACATTTCTTCATTGGCACATTACCTAATTGTCACATCATAAAATTATCACATTGGCATATTGCTTTAACTCAGTCCCGAGATCTTTCCGTTTGCATCAATGTCCATTCCTTCTGCAGCGGGTATATTGGGAAGCCCTGGCATACGCATCATTTCGCCGCAGATAGGGATAATGAACCCGGCGCCTGCAGCAAATTCAAATTCACGGATGGTGATGGTAAAATTTTGCGGGCGACCAATTTTTCTTTCATCATCGGAAAGGCTTTTTTGCGTTTTGGCCATGCATACCGGCATTTTATCGAAACCAAGTTCCTTTATTTGTTTGAGCTGCCCAAGCGCTTTTACAGAATAAGCCACTTTGGCTGCACCATAAACTTTTGTGGCAATGGTTTCGATCTTTTCCTCGATGGTCATATCGTTCGTGTACAAGGGTGTAAACTGGCTGTGATTATTTTCTACCAGTTGCACCACTTCGTTTGCCAGCTCCGTCATGCCTTTACCGCCCTGGGCAAATCCTTTGCACAAGATGGCTTTAATTCCCTGCCCTTTGCAGAAATCTTGTATCATTTCAATTTCGGCATCCGTATCATTTGGAAAATAGTTGATAGCTACAATAGGATTTACACCAAAAAGTTTTACGTTTTCAATATGTTTTCCGAGGTTACTGCAGCCTTCCATCACTTTGCCGGCAGAAGCAGTTTCGAGTTCATCTTTTTTGGCGCCGCCATGGTGCCGCATAGCCCTTACCGTGGTAACAATAACAGCTGCCTTTGGTTTTAAGCCGGAGGAAGCACATTTGATATCGAAGAATTTTTCTGCACCGAGGTCGGCAGCAAAACCTGCTTCTGTAACAACATAATTACTGATAGATAATCCCATTTTTGTGGCAATGATGGAATTGGTGCCCTGCGCAATACTGGCAAAGGGACCGCCATGAAGAATGGCAGGATTGCCTTCGAGCGTTTGTACAAGATTTGGTTTAATGGCATCTTTGAGCAGGATGGCCATTGCACCCACTGCATTGAGGTCGCGGGCAAAAACCGGCTTTCCCTGGATAGTTGTTCCAATAAAAATATTTCCCAATTTTGTTTTGAGATCTTCCAGGTCTTTACTCAGGCACAGGATGGCCATGATTTCTGATGCGGGGGTGATATTAAAACCATCTTCCCGTACAATGCCATTGGCAGTGCCGCCCAGGCCTATCACGATATGGCGGAGCGAACGGTCGTTAACATCCATTACCCGTTTCCATACAATACTGCGGGGATCGATCTGCAGGCTTCGTTTTTTATTTTGAAGGTTATGGTCGATCATGGCACTTAACAGGTTGTTTGCTTTTTCAATGGCTGCAAAATCGCCGGTAAAATGCAGGTTGATGTCTTCCATGGGGATGATCTGCGAATAACCGCCACCGGCTGCGCCCCCCTTCATGCCAAACACGGGTCCAAGTGAGGGTTCACGCAGTACGGCCATGGCTTTTTTACCAACCAGGTTCAACCCGTCGACCAGGCCAACCGTAATGGTTGTTTTTCCTTCACCTGCAGGTGTGGGTGTAACAGCTGTTACCAGCACCAAATTATTCTCTTTCAGCTTTTCTTCGTTGATGAGCTTTAGCGGAAGTTTTGCTTTGTGTTTGCCATAATATTCGAGGTCGTCGTTGCTGATGCCGATGGCTGCGGCTATTTCTTTGATATGGCGGATAGGGGCATTTTGGGCAATCTCAATGTCGGGGAGCATAAAAATAATTTATGCCAAACTTAAGGCTATTATGCCAATTGAAAAATGATTCTTATCAAGATTGTTATTAGGGGGAATTGCCTGTGTGCGTAAGTTACCCGGGTAAAAAATCAACATATACTTTCGTAAAAGGTCGACCACCCTGGTTTACGAACTTCAATACTAATAAGCTTCCAGGGTGGTCGACCTTGTTAATCCAAATACCCAAACTTTCCCTGGTTATAATCAGTAAATGCCTGAGCAATTTCCTGTCGGGTGTTCATTACAAAGGGGCCGTGTGCTGCAATGGGTTCATTGAGTGGCTCGCCGCTTAATACCAGCACAACGGCGTCTTCTAAGGCTTCCATTTCAAAGTCTTCGCCTTCGTTGCTAAAGAGTAAAAGATTATCGGTCTCCACCGTTTCGGTACTATTTACTTTTATGCTTCCTTCCACCACGAGTAATACGGTATTGTAATGAGCAGGGAAACTGAATGATGCGCCAGCCCCTTTTTTGATTTTTGCATTCATCAGGTTAACCGGCGAAAAAGTGGTTGCGGGCCCTTTAGCGCCGTTATAAGATCCGGCAATCACTTCCACCACACCGCCTTTATTTGGCAAAGCAATTTTTGCTATTTTATCATGGCTGATGGCCTGGTATTTTGGCTTACTCATTTTATCCTTTGCAGGAAGATTCACCCAAAGCTGTACCATCTGGAAATCGCCCCCGGCACGGCTGAAATTTTCTTCGTGGTATTCTTTATGCAGCACGCCGCTGGCTGCAGTCATCCACTGCACATCGCCGGGTTCAATAACGCCGCTGTTGCCCGCACTGTCGTGGTGGGCCACTTTGCCTTTGTAAGCAATGGTTACTGTTTCAAAACCCCGGTGCGGGTGCACATCCACACCCTTTGGTTTTTCAGAAGGGGAGAAGCGGTAGGTTGAATTATAATCGAGCATAATGAAAGGATCCATGCGCTCCATACCCAGCCGGTAGTTGCCCGGAATAAAATTGTGCACCCGAAAACCATCTCCCACATAATGAGGGGCGGGTGGCGCAGCTACCATTTCAATTTTCTTTGTTGCCATAGTTATTTTCTTAATACACAAATGTACAATGGCACAAAGGCAGCATCCATTGATGTATGGTAAGAAGTATAATAAAGAAGTCAGGTTTTTTAAAACTTGACTTCTTTACAGTCCCGGATTTTTTCTTGCCAATTCTTTTCTGACCCTGCTCAGACTTTCGGGTGTGATGCCGAGGTAGGAAGCGATCATCCATTGCGGTACCCGCAGGGTGAGATCGTAGTAAGTATCTACAAAATTAAGATAACGCTGTTCGGCCGTTTCGCCCAATAATGCATTGATGCGTTTTTGCAACTGCCTGATATGGTTTTGGAGCGCTCTTTCGTTGTAGGCTGTATAACCGGCACTGATGCGGGCAGCTTCTTTTGCAAAATCTTTATTGAGTAATACCACTGTGCAGGCTTCCAGTGCATCAATAAAATAATCGGACGGTTCATTAAAATAGGCGCTGCTGCGGTCGGCAATGATCCAGTTTTCGGGGGCAAACTGGTTGATATGCTCTTTCCCGGTATCATCAATGGTATAGGAGCGCAGCAGCCCTTTTTCTACAAAAAAACTATGTTCGCATATATCTCCCTGGCGTAATAAAAAATCCCCTTTTGAAAATTTTCTCAGATGCACATATTTTTCTAATGATGAAAACTGGTCATCAGACAATCCGGCTTTTTCTGTCAAATATGTTTTGAAATTGTTCAAATGATTACGGCACAATAGTAGTAAATAAATAAACCGCAAACAAGAGGAGCAGTACAACGCCCTGTAATATGGTGGTGCGGCCGGTACCAAACGATAAGGTTACTGTAAACAAGGCAAGCCCCAGCAGCAGGATCGATTTTGTGTCAATTCCAAGTGTAATTGTCATGCCTGTATATAGGGAAACGATGCCAACAGCAGGTATCGTAAGGCCAATACTGGCCAGTGCCGAACCCAATGCCAGGTTGATGCTGGTTTGCAGGCGGTTTTTACGGGCTGCTTTAAAGGCTGCTATTCCTTCGGGCAGCAAAATGACCATTGCCACGATAACACCCACCAGCGATTGGGGTGCACCTGCCTCCTGCACCAGTTTTTCTATTGCCGGGGAAAGTTTTTTTGCGATGAGTACAACGGCCCCAAGACTTATCAATAAAAATACCAGGCTTGTAATTGTTTCTTTTTTTGATGGCGGTTTGGCATGAAATTCTTCCGTTGCACCGGTTGGTAAAAAATAGTCGCGGTGCCTTACTGTTTGCACCAGCACAAAACTGCCATACAAAACGAGGCAAACAATAGAAATGAAGATCAACTGGCTTTTTGAGTAAAAAGGGCCAGCAATGCTGCTGGTATAATTGGGGAGTACGAGCGTGAGTACACAGATGGCCGTAAGTGTTACCAGTGCTGCATTTACGCCATGCCGGCCAAATACTTGTTCTTTGTAACGGTAACCTCCGGCAAGCAGGCAGAGGCCAATAATGCCGGTAAGTAGTATCATGACCGCCGCAAAAACCGTATCCCTGGCAAGTGCTGTGGCGGATTCTCCGCCTGCTATCATCAGCGAAACTATCAGCGATACTTCTATAACAGTGATGGCAATGGCTAGTACCAGTGTGCCATAGGGTTCGCCTGCCCGGTGAGCCACCAGTTCTGCATGGTGAACAGATGAAAGCACAACAATTATTAATGCAAGCGCCAGCAAAATACTAAAAGCAACTGACCCTGTATTTAAAAAAAATAATATCCATGCAATGATGGGCGCCAGTACGCTCCAGCTAAGAATGGATGGTTTCAGCTTCATGTTCAAATTTACTGAAACAATGGCAAAACACCCGTTAAACATAAAATGTGCAAACAATTTTCATCATTTGCACATTTAGTCATTTGCATATTTGCACATTTATTTCAAAATACTCCTGCTGATCACGATCCTTTGCACTTCGCTTGTGCCTTCGTATATCTGCGTGATCTTGGCATCACGCATCATGCGTTCTACATGGTATTCTTTTACAAAACCGTAACCGCCGTGTATCTGTACAGCTTCGGTGGCCGTCCACATAGCCGTTTCGCTGCTGAACACTTTTGCCATGCTGCTGCTGAGGGTATAATCGAGACCATTGTCTTTTTCCCATGCGGCTTTTAAGCAAAGTAAACGGCTGGCTTCAATGCGGGTGGCCATATCGGCCAGTTTAAATTGTATGATCTGGTGATTCATGATCTCTGTTCCAAAAGCTTTGCGTTGTTTGCTGTAGGCCTTGGCCAGTTCATAAGCGCCGCTGGCAATGCCCAGTGCCTGCGAGGCAATACCAATACGGCCACCGGCAAGTGTTTTCATGGCAAACTTAAACCCGAACCCGTCTTCACCGATGCGGTTTTCTTTCGGAACTTTTACATCATTGAACATGATGGTATGCGTATCGCTGCCGCGGATGCCGAGTTTGTTTTCTTTGGCGCCCACCAGTACACCTGGCCAGCTTTTTTCTACAATAAAAGCATTGATGCCCCTGCTGCCTTTTGCAACATCGGTTTGTGCGATCACTAAATAAGTGCTGGCAGTGCCGCCGTTGGTGATCCAGTTTTTGGTGCCGTTGAGTAAATAATGATCCCCTTTATCTTCGGCCGTGGTTCTTTGTGAGGTGGCATCGCTTCCTGCTTCGGGTTCGCTCAGCAGGAAAGCACCAATATGCAGTTGGCCGTCTTTTTTTCCCTGGGCAAGCGGCACCAGGTATTTTTGTTTTTGTTCTTCGGTACCAAATTCCTGCAGGCCATAACAAACAAGGCTGTTGTTTACGCTCATGCAAACGCTAACGCTTGCATCAACCTTGCTGATCTCTTCCATGGCAAGTACATACGAAACGGTGTCCATTCCGCTGCCGCCATACCCGGGCTTTACCATCATGCCCATAAAACCAAGATCGGCCAGTTTTTCTATCTGTTCTTTGGGAAATTTTTGGGTTTCGTCCCTTTCAATTACACCGGGCAGGCATTCGTTTTGTGCAAAATCACGGGCAGCCTGCTGTATCATCAGCTGCTCTTCACTCAGTTCAAAATTCATATAGCAATTATTTAGGCTGCAAAAATAAGCGAAAAGGATTATTTGCAGGAATTTAGCTTAGGGAGCACAGATAACCGGGATTATTTTGATTGTACAGCTTACCGGGGATGCTAGATAGGATTATGGATAAGCATGTACCATGAGTAGTTTACATATTTGAACCCTTGAAAAGGCTGAAATTCCAGGTACCTTTTATGTTTTATCTTGTTTTATCTTCGCCTCATGCAAACTGCACAGCAAAACCTTAAAATACAGAAGGCAATTGCTATCCTGTCTGTAGTATTGTTCCTGGTAAAAATTGTGGCATGGTATCTTACAAGATCGGTAGCCATACTTACCGATGCACTGGAAAGTATTGTTAACGTGGTGGCCAGTTTTATTGGTGTGTACAGTCTTTATGTTTCTGCAAAACCAAAAGACGCAGATCATCCTTACGGGCATGGTAAAGTAGAATTTATTTCGGCAGCAGTGGAAGGCACGCTTATTTTTGTTGCAGGGGTTTATATTATTTTTGAGGCAGTGGGTAACCTGCAGCACCCGCATGAGATCAAAAAACTGGATGCCGGTATCATCCTGGTTTCAGTTGCCGCCATTGTTAACTATATAGCCGGTGCCATTTGTATTAAAACAGGAAAAAAGAACAGTTCACTGGCACTCATATCCAGTGGAAAACATCTCCAGTCCGATACCTACACTACGGCCGGTATTGTGGCCGGGCTTATTCTCCTTTACTTTACAAAAATTGCCTGGATAGACAGTGCCGTAGCCATTCTTTTTGCGCTTATTATCATTTATACAGGTTATAAGATCATCCGCAGTTCTATTGCGGGTATTATGGATGAAGCTGATGATGAACTGCTGAAAGATATGGTGGTAACCTTAAATGAAAGCAGGCGTGAAAACTGGATCGATCTTCATAACCTTCGCATCATTAAATACGGGGCCACCCTTCATATGGACTGCCATCTTACTGTTCCCTGGTATTTCAATGTGCACGAAGCTCATAAAGAGATAGACTCACTCTCCGGACTGGTAAAAGAAAAATATGGCGAATCAATGGAACTTTTTGTTCATTCTGATGGTTGCCTTGATTTCAGTTGTGCTATTTGTAAAAAGCAGGATTGTACCGTAAGAAAACATCCTTTTGAAAAGCAGGTGAAATGGACGGTGGAGAATATGAAGAGCAATAGCAAACATCGTTTATCTACATTGGGGTAGCTTACAAAAAAGCCGTTTCAGTACGAAACGGCTTTTTATACAGAATGCTAATTTTTTATTGTACCAGCATTACGGTTCCTTTTTTCTGCACTATTTTACCATCCCTGTCTGCACCTTTTATCATCCACACATAGGTTCCAACCGGCTGCTTACGGCCAAGGTATCTTCCATCCCAACCTTTTAGCCATTCTTTGGTTTCAAATACCAGTTTTCCGTAACGGTCAAACACCCTGAAATATTCTGTGCTTACAATACCCACGGGGATAGGCCTGAAGATATCGTTTCTGCCATCGCCATTAGGTGTAAATGCATTGGGCAGGTAATACGTGGGGCCTGCATACACTTTTACAAAAACGGTATCCCAGCCTATACAGCCAGCAATGTCCATTACCTGCAGGGTAAACCTGGTGTCGTCGTAAATAGTTGCCAATGGGTTTTGGTATGCCCCACTGTTGAGCACCCCTGCGGGCGACCAAACGTACTGAACACCACCGCTTCCATAAAGTTGGTGCGGTACCCCTGCAACTGCAATGGTATCGTGGCCCGCATAAGCCGGAACGGGCGGGGTTACCACCAATCTTATATCATCAGTTGTAAGAAAATTACATCCATAATCATCTTCTACCGAAAGTGTATACTGGTAAGTACCGGCATCTGGTGGCGAAACCTGTGTAACGGCCTGGGAAACGGAAGATAAAAAGCTTGCCGGTGTCCAGGTATAAATAACGGGGCCGGAGGTATTTGTAGCGCTGCCATGGAAGGTAGCTGCAGTTCGGTAGCAAATAGCAGTGTCTTCGCCGGCATGTGCAATGGGCTCATGTAAAACATTTACAATAATGGTATCCCACCTTTGGCATAAACCCCAGGTAAGGTGCAACACGTATTCCGAAGTATCTACCGGGGTAACTACGGCATTTCTTACCGTGGTATCTGCAATAGTACTATTAGGTGCATTGGTACTGTACCATTCCCAAACATATGCACTGGCAGCAATGATATTTACATTTGGCCTGATCGTTTTAGAACTGCGTACACAAACCGTTGTATCGGGACCAAGACTCAACCGCATGGTATCATTGAGTACAACTGTGGCAACGGTAGTATCCCTGCAGCCTTTGGCATCTTTTACTACCAGCACACTGTAAGTTCCAATTGCCGGTGCAATAAACGTTGGACTTGCCTGGAAACTGGTTCCATTCATGGAGTATTGATAGGGAGTGGTTCCTCCAACTGCGCTCAGCCTGAGCTGTCCATCGTTTCCAAAACAGGTAGATGGCACAGGGCTGGAGGCGGAAGCAATGAGTACAGCCGGTTCATTTAGAAAAACAGCAACAGTGTCTTTGATACATCCCACGGCATCTCTTATCCTGAATGAATAAGTGCCGGTTGGTAGACCGCTGAAAGTACTAGCTTGCTGAAAGCTTGTAAAGGCAGGTCCCATGGCGTACTCATAAGGCGCCACACCGCCACTTGCATTGATGCGTATAGAGCCGTTTGAATTGCCGTTGCAAAGCGGTAATGTATTGGTGACTGTAAGCCTTAATGGCGGGTTGGTTGTTAATATAAATGAACCTGTTCCGGTACAACCGATCGCATCAGAAAAAGTATAATTATAAGTTATATTAGGGCTAAGGCCTGTAAAGATGCCGCTATTATTGGCACCCACGCCCGACAAAGAAAAATTAAAAGGGCCGGTTCCGCTTGTTGGATTAATGGTTACCTGCCCATCGTTGATACCCGCACAGGGAGGATTGGTTTTAATAACCGAAGATGTAAGCGGTGGACCGAAAATGATATTGATACCCGTTCTTGTGAAACTGCAGCCAAGACTGTTGGTGGCAGTTACTGAATAAATGCCGGGGGCAAGGTTAGAAAAAATGCCCGTTGTATTGCTGGTGCCACCGGGTGTTAAAACATAATTATAAGTTCCCGCAATAGTGGGGGTTATTGTAATGCTGCCATTATTTACCCCTGAGCAGGTAGTATTAGATGAAGTATGCGTTCCGGTAAGTGCGGGGCCCGTGGCTACTGCTATAATGGGAACCGATCCGGTACAACCATTGGCTGTACTGAAATTTATACTGTAATTGCCTGGTGCGAGCCCGGCAAAAACAGGGTTGTTTACCTGTACGATATTGCCGGGATTAAGTGTGAATGTATGCGGCGCTGTTCCTGTAGGAGTTATTGTTATTGTACCATTATTTGCTCCCTGGCAGGTTGTGGCATTGCTGGTAAAAGTAGCAGTGGGCCCGGCACCTGCAGTGATCTGGATATTACTGAGTGTTCTTGTACAACCAGCGCTGTTAGTTACCAGCACACTGTAAGTGCCGGTTGCGAGGCCTGTAAATACAGGGTTGTTTATTTGAACAATTGCCCCGGGGTTTAAAGTATAGGTATATGAACCCGGCAATGCCGGCGTAATGGTAATAGTGCCATCATTTACACCCGGGCAGCTGGTATTTGTTTTGGTATAGGTTGCTCCCGGCCCAGCGGCAGTTGTAATTAAAATATTCGGAAGCTGCACACTGCAACCGGTTGGAGAAGTAACTGTAACGCTGTAGTTATTTGGCGCAAGCCCGGTAAACACAGGGTTATTTACCTGTACCACGTTACCAGGGTTAAGTGTATAAGTATAATTTCCTGCAGGGTTAGGGGTTACCGTTATGGTTGCATCATTGGCGTTGGGGCAGGAGATGGGCGTAGTAGTATAAGTGGCAGAAAGGCCGCTTACCACCACCCAAATAGTATCAAAGCAATTGGAACCACCTGGTGTATTGGCCGTAACAATATAAGGATAAGTGCCGGGCGTATTAGGAGCAGTGGCCGTAGCAGTAGTACCTGTTTGGCCTGTTAACGAAAAACAGTTAGGTCCCAGCCAACTATAGGTTGCACCTGTAACCGTGGTGGTCGACATGTTGAAAGTTCCTGAAGGGCATACGGGTGAGGCAGGCCCCGTGCCGGTTATTGTACAGATCACATTGCAGGTAGTACTGCCGGGGTTAGTTACACTTGTATTTTGCTGAAAAGTAATTGTTCCCGGGTCGTCGGAAAAATTGGTGAGCAGGAACATATAATATTCTCCTGCCTGCGCATTTGGGATTACCCCGGTTTCGGCACCGGCAGTGGAATAACTGCAATCAACAATATTTGCTGCTGTTAACTGGCCGCAGGCTCCCGTTGGATTTGTAAATGGTCCCCAAATGGCAAAATCAACATCTATCAGGTTGCCACCCGCATCTGTTTGCGTCATATCAATAGTGATATTACCATTGGTTTGTACCTGCATATAATACCATACCGGGTTAGGGGTGGAACCAAGACAACCATAAATACCGCCGCCACCCAAACTTGGCTGCGAAGTACTGTTTGGAAATGTATAAACATTGCTTGTACAAAAACCGGATGCATTATTGCAGGAGCCGCCCGGGCCCGGTGGGGGTGGCATGGTGATGCATATTCCAAAAGTGCCTGATGCATCTCCGCCAAATTCCCAAATTCTCACCCATATTGTACTGCCGGGGGTAAGGCCCGACCGGGCGATATAAGACATATTTCCTGTGCCATCATCATCATCACATTCTATCAAAGTCAATGCCGTGCAGGTGGTTCCTGAATAAATGGCCATACCTGCATCGGGAAATGTACCTTCCTGCATGTCGAAAACAAGGGATCCGGTACAGGGAACAGTAACCCTAAACCATACATCGCCACCCTGGTAACTGGCACAACCGGGAGAAGGAACACCGGTAGTTGGAGTTGCATTTATATTATCAAAAGAAAGATAAGTGCATGTATTGGTCGGAAATATTGTTATGGCATTGCAGGGATCGTCATTCGACGGTTGGGCAAAAGCATTCAGCGAAAAAAAGGAAAAAAAGAAAAATAGGTAAACGGGCCTAAGTGGTAAAATCCTCCCTTTAAAGCGGGAATAAAAATTTTCCATGCTAAATAGTTGCATTTAGTGTTAATAGTTAAAAACGCTTAAGGGCTGGGATGCAATTAGTTTAAAAGGATAATTTGATTGAGGTGGAACCCCGAATAAGCCCTGAAATTACTTAAATTCCTGTAATTAACATAGCATTAACCTGCAAAAGTGGATAAACGGTGGGAATTCAGCACTGATTTTAATGCTGAATATGGAGAAGATATGCTTCTGTTTTTTAATGTATCAGTATAACGGTACCTCTTTTTTCAATAATTTTTCCATTTCTGTCTTTACCCCTGATATCCCAAACATAGGTGCCAGCCGGTTGTTTTCGTCCCTGGAAACGGCCATCCCATCCTTTGAGCCATTCATTGGTTTCAAAGAGAAGCTGTCCCCACCTGTTGAAAACCCTGAACCTGTCGGTCTTTACAATTCCGCTGGGAATGGGCTTGAAAATATCATTTCTTCCATCGGCATCTGGTGTAAATGCAGTTGGAATATGGTAATCGGGTCCCGGATAAATTTTTATTAAAACGGTATCCCAGCCACGGCAACCTGCCATATCCATTACTTCCAGGGTAAAACGGGTATCATTAAATAAAATGGCCTGTGGATTTTGTGCCGCATAATTGTTCAGCAAATTTGCAGGCGACCAGGTATATTGAACCCCGCCAGCCCCAAATAACTGGTGAGGCACACCGGGTACTGCAATGGTATCCCTTCCTGCATAAGCTGGTACCGGTGGTGTTACCAATACGCTTACCTGGTCGGAGCTTAAAAAGCCGCATCCGTAATCATCCTGTACGGTAAGGGTATAACTATAAGTGCCGGCATCGGGTGGGGATACAACCGAACTGGATGTATTTGCAGCTGATAGATAAGAAGAAGGTGTCCATGTATAAATAACAGGTCCCGAACTGTTTGAATGACTGCCATTGAACGTGGCAGAAGTGCGGAAACAAATGGCTGCATTATCTCCTGCATCGGCTACAGGTTTGTGTAATACATTCACCATTATACTGTCTGTTCTGTTACAAAGCCCCCATTTGGCGTGGAGGATATACATGGCCGTATCCAATGGCTTTACTTCTGCATTCTTTACCGTGGTATCTTTAATGGTACCTGGGGCAGTTGGTGAACTCCATGAATATTTAATATCCTGTACACTGTTGATGCGTGGGTAAATGATCCTGCTGCTGCCTGCACAAACTTTTTCATCGGGGTCAAGATCGAGCCGCATGGTATCGTTTAACAGCACCGTTACTGCTGTTGTATCCCTGCAACCTTTGGCATCTTTAACGATCACGTCATTATAAACTCCTATGGCAGGAGCGGTGAATGTTTGACCAGGCTGAAAAGCTGCGCCGGCATTGATGGAATAGGTATAAGGGCTGGTACCGCCTGCTGCAGATACTAATATGGTTCCTGTATTGCCCACACAGTTGGAAGGCCTGGGATTTTGTGCGCTTGCAACCAGAACAGCTGGTTCGGTTAGTACAACGCTGGTGTCTTTAATACAATTGTTGGCATCTTTAATGCGGAAGGTATAGCTGCCCGCACTTAAACCACTAAAGCTATTTCCTGTCTGGTAACTTACACCCCCGTTTGAAGAATACTGGTATGGTGGCCTGCCGCCACGTGGGTTAATAATTATTTTTCCATCGGTATCGGCATTGCAACTTGGTTTGACAAAATTTACCGGGGTTGTTAAAGGTAATGGGGCGTTTAGTACAACCGGGCCTCCTGTACCCAGGCAGCCGCTTGCATCTGTAAAACTGTAGTTATAAGTACCTGCGGCCAGGTTGTTGAAAATTACCGGGGCAGCACCCGTTTGTATGTAAGGCCCGCCGGGGCCGGTAAGGGTTACCGTATACGGGCCGGTGGATAAGGGTGTTATGCTGATGCTACCATCATCGTTGTAAGAGCATGTTGGATCGGTTTTGCTGTTGTTCGACAGCGGTGCAGGCGGGCAGGTACCGGTAATGGTTACCGGAATTCTTTCTATACAATTGGCTGCTGAGGCCGGGCAGCAGGATGCATACAAAGTGGTTCCGGCCGGGCAGGCGCTTCCTGCCGGGTCATAAATAAAATTGTTGCCTGTGCCAAGCAGGGTGCCGCCCGTTGGAGCATCCCACCAGGTAACGGTATTGCCATTGCCGCATCCGCCTGATAAGGTTGCATAATAGTTTGCAGGTACTACAGAACAATCCCGCACAATTGCAGCAGTAAAAGGCACATTGTTCAAAGGCGGGCAGGCCTGTGTGGCAATAGAAAAACTGATGGTATTGGTCAATGCATCTGCAGTGCCCCAGCAACCGGTATTACCATCGGCCGTTCCGGTAAGTTGAAAATTGAGATTTCCGCCGGTAATTTCCCTGTTACAAAAACTCATGTCGAACCGAAAGGCAAAAGTAGCGCCGCAATTAACACTTACGTCGCCGAAATTATTGTTAGGAATACCATCGTTGATAGATGCACCGCTGCAGCATGAATTGGAACTTGTTCCGTCAAAATAAAAACCCTGGCCCCCGGTTTGGCCGGCAGAGCAGGAAGCACCGGTGCAACTGGTAAAACTGTTCCAGCCGGCAGGCATTTGTATGGCACTTATGGTTACGCCTGCATTTGAGGGAAAAAATAAACCGTGTATCCAGTTGGCGCCCGGGGTCTGGTTCCATTGAACATTTGATAAAACGACCCTTAAAGTGGTGGTGCCGCAAATATCATTGCATACAAGTGTGTTTCCGTTGAGCGAACTGCCATCATTAGAAATCAGTGTAGCGGTAACTACGGGCGCAGAAGAAGGTGTACATGAATTAAACCTGCCCGAAGTGCTGATGCTGGTAATATTGATCACCTGGGCAAATAAGCCATTTGCCAAAACCGTGAGCAGTATGAGAATAAAATACTTTCGCATGAAACAGAACATTTTAAAATTCTTAAAATGAAAAGGCGGTAATCAGATCTGGAATAAATAAGGAATGTATGCCGGTTCCTTTGTATAATACAAGAAATATTTCCGGACATGGAAGACCATTCTCAGGTGCAGGACAGGAAGAAGCAGATTTTTCGGAAAGATGGTTGGGCTAAAAGTATGGACCAGTTAAAAGAACATCTTCTCAAAGACAGATTACTGGTAAACGCCTTAAAGATAAATTAGTTTTGAAAAAAATGCAAATTAATATTCCCATCTTACAAAAGCTTCCATGGCAGCGTATTGCGTCATTCCCAGTTTTGCATAAAGCAGGGCAGTATTGGCATTTCGTTCTTCGGCCCGTTGCCAAAACTCCCGGTCGTCGCTGCCCTGGAAGGGAACCGTGTCTTTTTGGCTCTGGTGTATAAAAATGCCATGTCTTTTTTGTGCCACCTGGTCGGGGCTCATGGGTACGGCCATTTGAATTTCGGTGATGTCCCACTCCTGCCAGGCACCTTTGTAGAGCCATAACCAGCAATCACTGATCCAGGTTTCGCCGTTTGTTTTCAGGCGTTTGAGCGCTTCTATTACAATATCGAAACAAACTTTATGAGTGCCATGCGGGTCGGCAAAATCGCCTGCGCAAAATACCTGCTGTGGTTTTATTTTTTGCAGGAGTTCCATTGTTTGCAAAATATCTGCTTCTCCCATCGGATTTTTTTCGATGGTGCCTGTTTCATAGAAGGGGAGGTTCTGGAAATGTATCTGTTCATCATGCAACCCTACATATTTGCAGGTGGCCCTGGCCTCGCCACGCCGTATGAGGCCTTTGATGGCCCGTATTTCGGGGCTGTCTTTTTCGGATGATCTTTTATTGGCTAAAAATTCATTTGCATTGTTCAGTACCTGTTTGCTCTTGCTGTCGTCTATATCAAACAATCTTTCAAAGCCCAGGGCAAAATCAAGGAAGCGGGTAACAAATTCATCTGTTACGGCAATATTACCGCTGGTTTGATATGCCACATGCACCTGGTGGCCCTGCTTGTGCAGCCGCATAAATGTACCGCCCATGCTGATGATATCATCATCGGGATGCGGCGAAAAAATAAGACAGCGTTTTGGAAAAGGGGTGTTTCTTTCGGGATGATTGAGCCTTGTTTCGGTTGGTTTACCGCCGGGCCAGCCCGTAATACTGTCGCGGAGCAGGTAATACACCTGGAGGTTTATTTCATAAGCATCGCCTTTTTCTGTAATGAGGTCGTTGAGCCCGTTATCATTATAATCGTTGTTGGTAAGGCTGAGGATGGGTTTATTAAGTTTGAGTGCCAGGTTGATAACGGCACGTTTTATCATGGCATCGGTCCATTCACATTCGCCTGTCAGCCATGGATATTTAAAGCGGGTAAGTTCGCCTGCAGCGGCATCATCCAGTACAAAACTGGCATCGTCGTGATTTTGCAGGAGTGATGCGGGTATTTCTTCTGTATCGTCGGCCTCCACCGCTTTTTGGATAACGGGAGCTTTGTTTTGCCCCCATGCCATAAGGATGATCTTCTTGGATTTTAAAATAGTACTGATGCCCATAGTGATGGCCATGCGGGGCACCTGGCTCATATTGCCAAATTCGTAGGCATTGGCCGCACGGGTGCTGTTGTCGAGCGTTACAAGCCTTGTTTTGCTGTAGATGCCGCTGCCAGGTTCATTGAAACCAATATGCCCGTTTACGCCAATACCCAGTATCTGCAGATCGATACCGCCTGCCTCTTCGATCTGTTTTTCGTATGCAAGCGCATGTTCCTTTATTTTTTCTTTAGGCAGCATGCCATCGGGTAAGTGATAATTGTCTGGATCAATATCGGTATGTTCAAACAGGTATTTGCGCATGAAATAATGATAACTCTGCAGCGCATCCTTATCCATGGGATAATACTGGTCGAGGTTGAAGGTGATCACATTTTTAAAACTGAGTCCTTCTTCCTTATGCATGCGTACCAGTTCTGCATAAAGGGTTTTTGGAGATGAGCCGGTGGCCAGCCCGATCACAGATTTTTTTCCCTCAGCATTTTTTTGTTTAATAAGATCTGCAATGAGGTTTGCCACGTATACAGAGCCCTGTTTGGCAGTGGGAAATATTTTCACCGGTACTTTTTCCAGCGAATCTGTAAGGTCTATTTTTTTGATCATGATGGGCGTTAATTAAGCAGGGCGGATCGTTTTGCCACAGAAAAGCGGCATTGTATTGTGGATACAAATTTCGGCTTAATTTTTTACTCCTGCAAACAAAGAAGGCCCGCTTTTTAAATTTACACAAAGGTTTGCATGGATCAGTTTATTTCAATTTCATCTGCAAATAACCAGGCGGGTGTACCGGCGCCGGGCTTGCCGGAAGGGATGGCGCCAAAGTTTTTTGCCCATACTTTTATATAACGGGCGTTCAGTTTTTTTTCTGTGCGGTAAATATGGTTGCTGCGTGCCCCCGGAGTTGAAAAGCTTTCAATTTCGGTAAAGTTTTTACCATCGGCGCTGCTGTAGAATATTACCTGCGCAGGCGCATATATCCAGCTGTCAGCCTGTTCAAAAGCATGCAGGATTATATTGTTGACCGGCTGTATTTTTCCCAGGTCAATCACCGCATTAAGGTCGGTACCGTTGAATCCAAGAAATTCAGAAGATCTGCCCATGCCTTTTGAATTCTGAATGCCATCCACTAAAGTAAAAGCACCACTGCCTGCATAAGATTTTGATGGGGGAGTGGTTAAGCTGATTTTTTTTCCGGAAGCTTTATTGATGAAAAAGCTTTGACAGATAACGTTACGGTGCAGCTGTTGATTTGGATTTTTTAATTCAGCACAAAATTCGCCTGATTGCAAAACGGCAATGGGTTTATTATAGTTATAAAGCGCACTTGCATCTTTTCCCTTCGTATAAATTATTTCTCCACCTGTTTGCGTGGTTTGCAGCTTCCAGCCAACCCCATCGTTCGGTAGCGGTATCACCGTTGCCTCCAGATCGTAATAAGCATTGCTGTAATTTGCTCCCCATAATTTGTACCTTTCAAACAAAGAAGGAATTCTTGTTTCAAAATTTTTCCAGTCTCTTTTTTCTTTCGGGCTCCACAGCACTTCGCTGAGTGCGCTCATCCGGGGAAAGATCATGTACTCCACTTTTGAGGGGTATTCCATATATTCCGTCCAAACATTTCCCTGTGCACCTAAAATATATTTTGATTGATCTGCCGTAAGTGCGGCAGGTACGGGTTCGTACCCATATACTTTTTCGAGGGTCGTATAGCCGCCAATGGTAAGGCTGTCTTCGTTTTTGCGCTGGCTGTGATCGAGATAACACCAGCCGCCGGGTGTCATAATAACATCGTGGTTTTGCCTGGCCGCTTCTATGCCCCCATCTTCGCCCCGCCAGCTCATTACCGTGGCATTGGGAGCCAGGCCGCCTTCGAGTATTTCATCCCAGCCAATTATTTTCTTTCCTTTACTGTTTACATATTTTTCTATTCGCTGTATAAAATAACTCTGCAGCCCATGTTCATCTTTTAAATTGTTTTCTTTGATGCGCAACTGGCATTTTGCACATTGTTTCCATTTTTCTTTAGGGCATTCATCACCGCCGATATGAATGTATGCTGATGGGAAAAGCGCCATCACTTCATCGAGTACATCCTGCAAAAAATTAAATGTACTGTCGTTGCCTGCACAGTAAACATCATCCATTACGCCCCAGGTTTCCATTGTTTTGTAAGGGCCTTTTGTGCAACCTAAATACGGATAGCTGGCCAATGCCGCCACACTATGCCCGGGCATTTCTATTTCGGGTATTACATTAATATACCGTTCGGCAGCGTACTGAACAATTTCTTTTATTTGCTCCTGTGTATAAAATCCGCAGTATGGTTTGCCATCATATATGCCGGTGCCATAGTGGCCAACCAGGGTTTGGGCACGGCAGCTACCCACCTGGGTGAGTTTGGGGTATTTTTTTATTTCAATCCTCCAGCCCTGGTCTTCGGTAAGATGCCAGTGGAAATTATTGTATTTGTGGTAAGCAAGGTAGTCGATGTATTTTTTTACAAATGAAACCGGAAAAAAATGCCGTCCCACATCGAGGTGCATACCGCGGTACCCAAAGCGGGGATAATCTGTAATGGATAGTTGCGGAATGCTGAGCAGGGCATCTCTTTTGGCGGGCATCAGCTGCAGTAATGTTTGTATCCCGTAAAAAATGCCGCTGCCGTTTTGAGAAACAACCTGTACACCACGGTCTGTTACAGAAAATGTATAAGCGCCTTCGCGGCCGTCGGCAGTTTCGTCCAATGCAAGCCTGATGGTCTTAACATCTTTATTGAGCCTCACCCGCATGGATGTTTTATAATCTATCAGCTGCAGTTGTATGCCGTAGAGGTCCTTTATTTTTTCAAGCAGGTACCGGCCCGCCTGGTCGAACTGCGGACCATTTACAAGAATGCTGGTATTGTTATCAATTGTAAAGCTGCCCTTATCCATCTTTAATGAAACAGGTGCAGGAATGATATTGGTTTGCGCTATTGCCGTGTTGCATACAATGGCAAGCAGAAACGGCGCTAATGATCGCTGAAACATAATAAAATGATTGTGATGTAAAGGTAGGAGATTTTTAAGGTGAACAGTACGGGGTTTCATGTGCATGAGAAACGGTCACTGTTTACCGTGTTTTCAATAGCATAGAGGGGCGTAAAAGCGGGCAGGGCGCCGATTTATTTTTTTTGAAGCCATTTAAGCGCTTTGATCACGCATTCGTCTTTTTGGATATTTTTTTCCAGTTTAAACAGAACCTCTTCGTCAACAGGAATATTCTCAGAAAAAATATTCCCATTTCTGTCGGCAAAAAAACCTGTGGAAATATTTAATATGACCGAGCCTGCAATGATCTCCCAGCCGTTATTTGTGGTATAACCACCGGTTGCTTCGCCAAAGAACCTGCTGTTGGGCCTTCCCTTAAACGATGCGGCAACCACTTCACCAGAACTTACGGTCCAGCGGCTGGTAAGTACAGCTACTTTTTGGATTTTACGGAATACTGGTTTATTGGGAAGCTTGAGTGCCTGGTATCCTGCATAAATGAAATTTCCTTTTTCTATTTCCCAGGTAAAAAGCGTTTTCTTTTCAAGGTCGGCCAGTTTACCCGCCAGCCCGTTGCCGAGCAGGGGTGCAATGCCAGCCATCATGGGGTGCATGTTTCCACCCCCATTGTAACGCAGATCGAGTATCCAATTACTGATCTTCTTTTCGGCCATGGCTGTTAAAACACCGCGGATCTTTTTTGCTTCGGCTTCCACATCCACCCTGGGGCCAATGCCAACAATTTTAAGATAACCGGTATTGCCGTTTAATATCCGGTGTTCAAATTTCAGGGAAGTATCGTTAACTGCAGTCCATATTTTTGTATCGCGTGGGCGTGAATCTTTGCTGCGCACATTTTTATAATCAGTGAACGCGGCCAGGACCCCGTAGGTTTCAGCATCCAGTATTTTTGCATGATGGTCGCGCAGGCCGTTTATCAATGCTGTAAAAGCCGGCTTAAGTTCTGCCACTGTTTTTGCACCTGCTGCCAATGCATAAACCTGCTTTTGCAAACTGTCCCAATTTACGGTTGAAGTATAAAGCGAGGTTTCTTTTGTGCGAATGAGCACCGTATCGAGTATGGCCTGGGGGCCTGCTTGGCCAAAACAGCTGCAGCCGCCATAAAGGAGCAGGATGAAGAATATTTTTTTCAGCAGCTTAAATTTTAAAAATGCTTATGTGAAATGAATGGGCACACTAACTTACGGTAAATATTTTAAATACCCGCAATTAACGGTTGTTATATCCTTTTCGGGTTGTAGAAAAAGATCTGTTAAGTAATTTGGGTTGCTGAACCTGCTGTTTGAACGTTAAGTAATTGTAAAATGGAATTTGATATTGCCCCGGCTGGATTGGAGGTACGGCATTTGCCATGCAGTTGCAGTTTGTAAATATTGCCGGCTGGGACTGGGGAAAGAAATGCTGTAATGCATAGCGGGTTTTTGCTGCTGTGCAAAAGCGGGGCCCAATAAAGTAAAGCCTAAAAAAATAAAGTTGTTTTTATTTTAGAAGTACGAAAATGTAAAATAACAGTGCGCATCAGTATTTGTTAATTAAGATTCTTTTTGGAATGTCTTTACCTTCCTGCCCAGCCAGTTTTTGAATTGAGCGTTTTGTTTTGGGCTATCGCTAATGAAAATAGAAAGGATAGAAGCGGCGCAGGGATGTAACAGGTAAAATAACGGCCAATCATTCATTCGCGGGCTTAAACAGCCCGTAAAATCTTATCCATTTTACGTCCTTTAGCAAGTTCATCTACCAACTTGTCTAAATACCTTACCTGTTTTGTTAACGGGTTTTCGATCTCTTCCACCCGGTAGCCGCATATCAGGCCGGTGATCAGTTTTGCACCGGGGTTTAGTGCGGCATGCTGAAAGAATTTTTCGAAACTTACTTTCTTGTCAATAAGTTCCTGCAGTTTTTTTTCATCATAACCGGTAAGCCATTCAATTACCTGGAGTAATTCTTCTTTGGTTCTGCCTTTACTCTCCACTTTTTTAACATAATGCGGGTACACAGAGGCGAATATCATTTTTGCAATACGTTCATCGTGATTGTTTGTGTTGTTCATACCCTGCCTGTTTAGGTTACACTTTCAATTTATTTCAAGCGTTCTAATTTTCCTTTTCTTTTTACCAGGTTTTTATAATCCCACTGAATTTGTTCTGACTTTTTCAGCCAGCGTTTAAGGTCTTTTGTATTGATTTGCTCAACTGCAGTGTAAAAAATGGAGGCGTCTTTAAATTTTTCGCCTTTTACATTCAATTTTTCTTCTTCAAAGCTGGCCCCGCTCCAAAACATCAAACGCAAACCGGCTTTCTGTTTGCTGTATCCTGCAATTGGGTTGCCGCTTAAAAACCAAACCGGGTGAGCGTGCCATATTTTGCTTTCAGCGCCTGTTAACTCTTTATCGATCACCCGGGCAAGCATGTTGCAAATGGCTTGTTCTTCCGGCGCCTGTTTGTCGTTGTATGCTTCAATGTCTTTGTGCATTATTGTATCATCATTTGGTTGTTTGCTTTGGCATTCGGCAGGTTAAAAATAGTATTTTTCCGCCAGGGCGTTGCCGGTAAATTTGTTTGCCGGGTTAGAAATCATAGCGTTGGTCTCAGTGTTCCTTTCCCTTACAAAAGGCTGAACTTTCACTGAATAGCGGTTTGCCTACTGTCTATATTAGTCCTGGCTTCATTAAACTGAGAAAAAATCGAATACCCGGGCAACCGGGCCTATTTAGTTTCTTCAAACTTTTCAAGTGAAAGCCGCATTTTTGGATAATCTGACCCTTCAAACTCTGCAATTAAAATATTCTTTCCATTTTTTCCCTCAATGGTCATAGTTGCATTTAGGGTGGTTCCGTCTTCGCGGGAAATTGTTGCCTTAATAACTGTTTTGCCTTCTTTAAAAGGCGTAACCCAATTGCACGTAATTGAATTAACAGTTCCTTTCATGGTATTATCGCCCGGCGTGAACAAAATCAACTTTGAGTCATATACAATACTGACCGACCTCTCATCTTCTCTTTGAACTTCATCTGCGGCGTTCAGCATCTCAAATGAACTGCCGTATAGCATGATCTTTTTATCACACTGGCCATAACTGAAAATGCCTGTTGCAACTGCTAACAATAGGAGGAGTAATTGTTTTTTCATGTTTTAAAACTTTACTGATTATTAAATGTTAAGAGTACCGGTAATACCAATGTTGTTTACTGTTTTGGGTAATATGACTAATTTATTTTTTTACCACTTTTTTTCCAACTTCATTAAGTGTTTCTGAAAACGAATTAGTATTTTTAAGGTGGTCATTTAAGTAGGCAATCGTCAACTTAATACTGGTGGTATAAAAAGAATTATTTTGGCAATTTCCCGATGTTCTTGTAATAAAAGGCAAACAACTAAAATCCTGGTGTTCTGCAGAATCTATTTTAAGAATTAAGTTCTTTCCTATGAGTTTTTCAGAAAAATTATAAACTGAATCCTTTTTGAAAGAATTTGCTATTGGTGAACTTTCCAATCTCAAATATGGAATATTTATATTCATGCTTTTGAAGTTATCGCTGCTTTTTATTTCTTCAAAATCTGTATTTTCATCTTTAGCTTCTCCGTAATGATGAAATTCTGAACCGTCAAATGATATTAAACACTTAACATTCGAAAGTTTATTTTGCAAGATTGCTCCAGCTAATCCTCCCCAACTATAACCAATAATGCCGATTTTAGAAAAATCTATGTTATGATTATTTTCAAGATAGTTGACAGAAGCAACTGCATCAAAAACCTGCTGTAACAAGTCGTCATTTTTCATTGTCATATCACCCGGGTAACGGCCTATTGAATTAATTGAAGCAACAACATATCCATTACTTGCCAACTCTTCAAATAATGGAAAATTTTCGTAGCACATACTATTGAAGCTTGATAAGTAAACTATTAAAGGGAATTTTCCATTAGCAGTCTTAGCATTAGGATACGAACTTGTTTTATAATTTAATAACTGTGTTGTGTCAGAACAATGAAAACCCGTAGAAAAAGATTGGGCAATTTGATTTAGTACACCTTTAGGTGCAGGTGTGCCTGTGTAAAAATCCGATCTTGTTAATAAAAGTCCAAAAAGATTTTTGAAAAATAATGTAGTATCAGTTGTGCTTACTTGTGCAGGATACCATACATCTAGATCAACGGGTCTGTAGTGTAAAATATTTGAAGTGTCTGTGCCTGGTTTATAGGTTCTTGATTTGTCAACTGTTCTGAAGGTTTTAAAACCGGCTTTGCCTAAAGTAGTGTTTGTATTTTTTTGCTGAGAACAACTATGGAGAAATAAAAATATAAATAATATATGTAAATTTCTCACTGCAAATTTTGTTTTCACGAATATAGTTGTCAAAAATTTTAAATGTTGTTAATGGTATCATAAAGAATAATACACAACGTCTAAGACTTTATGCAGGTGGGCATTGTTGATCCGCCCGCCTGGCATGCCGCAGCCTATTAGTATTACGGATCATGAAGTTAGCTAAATTGACGCAGCGCTGCAAGTCAAGTCCGGTTATGCTGCTTGGTTTTGTACTGAAGATGAAAGACGCATTCCGTCCGGCCCACTGGCATAAAACCTGATGTTGGCTGCCGTACTACTTGAATATAAAATGGTTTCAGCTTTTATTTTAATTTAATTTGTTGAAGTATTGATTTCCATTCTGCTGAAATTGCCGGCAAATTCTTTTTATATTCCTCAACATTCCATTTTACATTCCATTTATTTACATAGTCTGAAAGAGGTTGTAGTCCGACTTCCGCTCTTCTTTTGTCAACGTTGTCTGGGTCGGCTAGAGGGAGAATAAAATAAGCATTAGTTACTCTACTCCAAAATAGCTGGCTTCCATAGTTTTGCATTTTACCTTGAAAAACTGCAACACGGTCTTCAAGTAATGCGAAATCTCTAGCTTTAGCATTTCCTTTTTTTACAGCTTCTTTCATTAGAGGCAAATATTTTTCCTGTATTGAAAGATCAGAATGTTGAATAACCAAAAATAATGTTGTGTTTGCCTGGCTACCAATTTTATCATTACCTAACCAACCATATTTATTAAGTATTGATTCCACTTGAATTAAATTCATTGAGTCGGCCAAATCCATCTCTTTTAAAAGATATTTCAGTTCATTTGAGTTACGTCCATATTTTGTTTCAATATATTCAATTTGATTTCTATAACGTTGGTCTAATTCATCAATTTTTAATAATTGTTGTGTAACGGAATTATATATGGAGTCTTGGGCATATAATGAATTTATATAAATGATAAACCCGAAAAGAAATATCGATAATTTCATTGCCTTTTTATTCACGCAAGCTTAAATTATAATGACCGTCAATGTATTCTGACTAACGTTTTTGTTTCTCATTAATTATCATTCTGTTACAAATCCCACGTCAGCCGGTTTGTTGTTGTGTTGTGTTTTTGATGTTATATAAAGCAAATAATACAATTCCACGAGGGTCGTCTTCCGGTTCTAAATATCTGATTATTCCTACTTCTTCAAACACTGTCCTTGGGTTGTCTAGACCTTCATCTTCATATTTTTTATAATCATCTTCTGTGATGTCGTCTGGATACTTGTGAAGATTATATAGTTCAGAGATTTGATAAAATGCTTCCGTAGCCTGTTCAAATGGAGATTTGTCAGAAAGGCTTAATATGTCAATTATATTTTTTAGTCTTTTGTCACTTGAGTACCAGTTATCAATTGGATTGTCTGCCATATTTTTTAAATAGAGTAAAGTTGTCTAAAATGACGCCCAACGTACAAGGCTTTGCGCTTGTGTGGAATTAGTATTCCGTCTGCCCGTTACTGCTGCTGATTTTATTTGTGATGATGAATTTAAGCACAAAAGCTGAATTTGACTGGTCAAGCCCGAACCAAAGTTTGGCTTTTTACCGCTGCTGAAGTTTGTTTTTCAAGCCACACTTGCGCAAAACCCC
>JBATOU010000019.1:0-15342 GCA_049291115.1 Ferruginibacter sp. | reverse complement strand
CCGTCAGCCCCACCGCCGCCGGGTCCGCCCGACGGCCCGTCGCGACCAGCAACCGCTCGGCGCGGACAGTGGAGCCGTCGGCCAGGGACACGGCCACCCCGGCCCCGTCGGCCCGAACCTGCTGCGCACCGACCCCTGTGCGCACGTCGACCCCCTCGTGCCTCAGGACGTCGGCGAGGACGGCACCCGCCTCGGGCTCCTCGAGGGCCAGCAGCCGGGGAGCGGCCTCGACCAGGGTCACCTCGACCCCGAACCGCGCCATCACCTGGCTCAGCTCGCAGCCGATCGCCCCGCCACCGAGCACGATGATGGACCGGGGCAGCTCCTTGGCCTCCACGACGTGCCGGTTGGTCCAGTACCCGACGTCGGCCAGCCCCGGGATGGGCGGGACGGCCGGGGCCGTCCCCGTGGCCACCACGACGGCGCGGCGCACGGCATACCTGACGTCGCCCACGCGCACCTCGATGGGCGAGATGACCTCGCCCGAACCGCGGACGAAGACGCCGCCCTTGCCGGTGAACCGGTCGACCGCGACGCGGTCATCCCACGTGTCGGTCGCCTCGGCCCGGATACGAGCCGCCACCGGACCCCAGTCCGGCACGACCTGCGTCACGTGCCCGCCCAGGGTCTCCACGCGGCGGGCCTCCGCCAGGGCGTTCCCGGCACGGATCATCATCTTGCTCGGCACGCAACCCCAGTAGGGGCACTCCCCACCGACGAGCTCCCGCTCGATCCCGAGCACGCGCAGCCCGCGCTCGGCGAGCGAGCCGGCGACGTGCTCACCTCCCGGGCCCATCCCGATGACGGCGACGTCGACGGTTTCCATGCGTGGTCCTCTCCGTGGGGTTGCCGGTGCTGCCCGGCCCTGCCGCGGGAACCCGCCGGCGGCCCGACGGCATTCCGTGGGGAAGGTTCGGTCGGTGTCCCGGGTTCCTCAGCCCACAACCCACGACGGAAAGACAGGAGCCTGACAATGCGCGCAACGTGGAACGGAACCGTCATCGCCGAGAGCGACGACACGGTTGTGGTGGAGGGCAACCACTACTTCCCCCTGGAGTCGGTGCGACCGGACGTGCTGGTCGGGTCCTCGACGCAGACCACGTGTCCGTGGAAGGGGCGCGCCTCCTACTACAGCATCGAGGTGGACGGCTCGGTGAACCGGGATGCCGCCTGGTACTACCCGTCGCCGTCCGCCGCGGCGTCGCAGATCCAAGGTCGTGTCGCGTTCTGGAGGGGTGTGGTCGTCGACAGCTGAGACAACCGTGACACCCCGCTCTCACCGGGCACCCCCGAGAGAACCGTCAAGGAGGTGACGCCGTGACGGCGTGCCCGAGCCGCGGCGAGGTCGAAGCCGGTCAGCGGCAAGCGCGTTCGTTGAGGTCGTGCTCACCGCGGATGCCGAACATGGTGCGCAGAGGCGGCTCGAGGCGGGCTCCTGCCGCAGTGTTGGGCATGAGCTCGAAGGATCTCAGGGCCACGTCGGGGCGCCCGGGGGCCTTCGTGCCCGCCTTGTCCCGTCCGGCGTCACTGACCCAGGAGTACCGGTAGTCCCAGTTCCGTTCGCGGCCCACCATCTCGGGAAGTGAGGTGGTGCGGCAGCGACGATCGCCCCGGTGGGTTGGTGGTGCCGCGCCCGAGGGCCCGTCGGGCTGCTCCCGACGGTGACCGGCGCGCTGGTCGACCCGGTAGCCGCGCGGGAGGCGGGGAGCTGGAAGGTAACCCGGGGTTCGTCGGGTTACTGACTCGCGCCGCGACAGTGGCGCAGCCCCGATGACCAGGAGGGCATCATGTCCACGCGCACCTCACCCCACACCTCTGACCGCACGGCCACCCAGCCGCTTCGTCCCGCCCTCGTGCGCGGTGCCCTGTTCGGCGTGATCGCATCGCTGATCATGGCCGCCTTCGCGATGATGGCGGCCGCGACGTACCAGGGTGTTGGGTTCTTCACCCCGCTGTACCACATCGCCTCGACCCTGATCTCGCCGAGCACGATGATGGCGTCGATGCAGCAGGCGGCGGACGGCAGTACCTTCTACTTCGCCTTCGGCCCAGCCGTGCTCGGCGCGGTCATCCACATGATGATCGGCGCCATGTACGGCGCCGTGTTCGCGGTCGCCGCGGCCGCCCTGCGACTCCACGACGCCGGTCTCGTCGCGGCCGGCGCCCTGTGGGGCGTCCTCGTCTTCCTCATCAGCTCGTTCGTCGCCCTGCCCCTGGTCGCCACGCTCCTCGGCAGCGGTGACCAGATCACGCACATGGCGTCGATGGTGGGATATGGCACCTTCCTCGCCGAGCACGTGCTCTTCGGTCTCACCCTGGGCCTGCTGCTGGCCTCGTCCCGCCTCCTTCCCCGGCGCTGAGGCCCGGCGACCGTGGCCACACCCCGGCGGCCACGCCCGGGGAGGTCTCCGTGCCCGTGATCGCCTTCGGGACCCAGATGTGCGGGGACCTTCGCGCGGGAAGCCAGCGGGAGTGGCTCCTCTCCGACGGCCTGGGTGGGTACGCCACGGGCACCGTCACCGGGCTGCGCACCCGGCGCTACCACGGCCTGCTCACCATCGCCGAGACGCCTGCGCGGCGGCACCTGGCCGTGGCCGCGTTGGACCCCGTGCTAGTGCCCGCGTCGGGCGCCAGGGTCGCACTGGGCGTGCACGAATGGGCCGGCGGGGTGATCGACCCGCGCGGGCACCTGCTCCTGGAGCGGTTCGACCTGCGCGACGGCGTTCCGCGCTGGCGGTGGCGGGTGGGTGACGTCGTGCTCGAGCGGGAGGTCGCGATGACCCACGCAACTTCCGGAGTCTCCGTGTCCTTCCGGCAGCTCGCCGGACCATCCTGCGACCTGGAGGTCCGGGCCCTCGTCACCTGGCGCGACAGCCATGACCAGCGCCGGGCGCACGGCGCTCTGGACGTGGCGCACGACGCCACTGGCTGTGTGGTCGAGGGCAGGTTCCGCGTTCACGGCCCCGGGTGGAATCCCGATGGTCGCTGGTACCACGGCGTTCTCATGCGCGAGGAGTCCGCCAGGGGGCTGGCCGACACCGAGGACCTGTGGTCTGCCGGGACGTTCCGCGCGCCACTCACCACCGCAGGCGAGGGGCTGGAGGTGCGCGCCTGGGCGATCGACGCGACGACACAGCCCCCACCGCACTCGGCCGCCGACACCTCCCGTGCCAGGGCCCGGGGCATGATCCTGCGGGCCGGGGCCGTGACGCCACTCGAGGAGCACCTGACGCTGGCTGCCGACAGCTTCGTCGTCGCCGGGCCCGATGTCGTCGCGGGCTACCCGTGGTTCGGGTCCTGGTCGCGCGACACGATGATCTCCTTCGAGGGCCTGTTCCTGGTGACCGGGCGGGTCGAGGAGGGCCGGGCCCTGTTGGTCGCGTACGCCCAACAGCTGTCCGACGGCATGCTGCCCAACACCGCCGACACCGGACGCGTGGAGTACAACACCGCTGACGCCACGCTCTGGTTCGTCCACGCCCTCGACCGCTACCTGGCCCGCACCGACGACCTCGACCTGCAGGCCTCCGCGGCTCCCTGGCTCGCAGACATCATCGGCGGGCACGTCCGGGGGACCCGCCACGGCATCCACGTCGACCGTGACGGCCTGTTGACCCAGGGGGCCGACCGCCTAGCGCTCACCTGGATGGACGCGCGCGTCGACGGCATGCCGGTCACCCCCCGGGCCGGCAAGCCCGTCGAGATCAATGCCTTGTGGATCAACGCCCTGGCCGTCACCCGAGCGGTGCACGATCGGCTCGCACTCCCGACCGGTGAGCTGGCCCGCCTCGAGGCCGCAGCTCGCCGGTCGTTCGCCCGCCGGATGGCCCCGTCGCCCACCGTTTCACTGGCCGACGTCGTCGACGGACCCGGCGGCGACGATCTTGCGGTGCGACCGAACCAGTTCGTGGCCATGTCGCTGCCTCACGGTCCGGCGGTCGATGCCCGCGCGCTGGCCTCCCTGGGTGGGCTGCTGACCCCGCTGGGCCCGCGTTCGCTGCACCCGATGGACCCGGCATACCGGGGTCGCCACGCGGGCAGCCCCGGCGAACGGGACCTCGCCTACCACCAGGGCACGGTGTGGCCCTGGCTCGTCGGCCCGTACGTCGACGCTGCCCTGCGCGCGGGTACCGCGACCCCCACCCTGCTGGACGGCCTGTCAGCCCACGTGTCGGAATGGGGTCTGGGGTCGGTCTCGGAGACGGCAAGCGGCGAGCCCCCCCATCAGGCGAGCGGCGCGCCGTTCCAGGCCTGGTCGGTCGCCGAGACGCTGCGGGCCTGGCGGCGCCTGAACCGGACCGGACACGAGAGAGGTGACATCGGATGACAGCCGAGAGCCCTGGGCAGGAGGAGGCCGCCCGGATGCGCACGCTTCGCAACGATGACCCGACGTCGGCACCCGCGCCGCGGGCGACCTGGCGCAGCTGGGGACCCTACGTGGCCGAGCGCGCCTGGAGCACCGTGCGTGAGGACTACTCGGCGCACGGCACCGCTTGGGAGGCCTTCCCCCACGACCACGCACGCTCCCGGGCCTACCGGTGGAACGAGGACGGGATGGCGGCCGTCTGCGACGAGAAGCAGCTGCTGTGCCTGGGGCTGGCGGTCTGGAACGGGCGCGACCCCATCCTCAAGGAGCGGATGTTCGGGCTGACCGGGAGCGAGGGAAACCACGGCGAGGACGCGAAGGAGTACTGGTGGTACCTGGATTCGACGCCCACGCACTCGTGGATGCGGTGGCGCTACCACTACCCACATGCCGAGTTCCCCTACGACAGCCTCATCGCCGAGAACCGTGCCAGGGACCGTCACGCGGAGGAGTACGAGCTGGCCGACACCGGTGCCTTCGCCGACGACCGATACTGGCGGATCGAGGTCACGTACGCCAAGGGCGGACCCGACGACATCCTCATGCTCATCTCGGTGCGGAACATGGGGCCTGAACCGGCCGTGATCTCGGTGTTGCCGACCCTGTGGTTCCGCAACACCTGGGCTTGGGGGCGCGCCACGGAGGCTGCACCGTGCGCGGCCCTCGCGGAACCGGGGCTGGTGCGCGCCGACCACCCGGGCCTGGGCACCATGTGGCTCAGGTTCGAACCCGACCTCCCGGCACTGTTCTGCGACAACGAGACCAACACCGAGCGGCTCTACGGCGTCCCGGGACGATCCCGGTTCCCCAAGGACGGCATCAACGACTTCGTGACCCGTGGGAGCCCGACCGTCAACCCCGGCCGATCCGGCACCAAGTGCGCCATCCATTGCGAGCTGACCATCGGTCCCGGCGAGAGCCGGGACGTGCGCGTCCGGCTGAGCGCAGGGACCCAGCTCGGTCTGCACGACGACTTCACGGACATCATGGCCACCCGCGAACGGGAGGCCGACTCGTTCTACGCGAAGCTGATCGGGACGCAGTACTCCCGCGATGAGGCACAGGTCGTGCGCCAGGCCTTCGCGGGCCTGCTGTGGGGCAAGCAGTTCTACCACTACGACGTCGACGAGTGGCTCGACGGTGACCCTGCCAGCGCGCCACCGCCCGATTCTCGCCGGGGTGGGCGCAACGCGTCCTGGCGCCACCTCTCGGCCCGGGAGATCTTCTCGATGCCGGACAAGTGGGAGTACCCGTGGTTCGCCGCCTGGGACCTCGCCTTCCACGCCGTCCCCCTGGCTCACGTCGACCCGGCGTTCGCGAAGTCGCAGATCCTCGTGCTCCTCGGCGACCGCTACATGCATCCGAACGGGCAGCTGCCCGCCTACGAGTGGGCCTTCGGCGATGTCAACCCGCCGGTGCAGGCCTGGGCTGCGCTGCGGGTCTTCCACTGCGCCGGCGACCAGGACCACGAGTTCCTCGAGCAGGCCTTCCACCGGCTGCTGGTGAACTTCACCTGGTGGGTGAACCGGAAGGACTCCCACGGCGACAACGTGTTCGAGGGAGGCTTCCTCGGGCTGGACAACATCGGACCGGTCGACCGGTCGGCGCCGCTGCCCGTCGACGGGCATCTTGAGCAGAGCGACGGCACCGCCTGGATGGCCATGTACTGCCTCGACATGCTCGAGATCGCCCTCGTGCTCGCCGAGCACGACGACAGCTACGCATCGATGGCGACCAAGTTCCTCGAGCACTTCGCATACATCGTGACCGCGGCGCGGCGTCGGTCGCTGTGGGACGAGTCCGACGGGTTCTTCTACGACGTCATCGCGACCCCGGACGGACGCCGGACGCCGGTGCGGGTGCGATCCCTGGTCGGGCTGCTGCCGATGATGGCCACAACGACCCTCGGCACCGAGACGCTGGGTCGGCTCCCCTCCTTCGCCGCCGATCTCGAGTGGTTCACGACGCACCGGCCGGAATACGCGGCGGCGCTGAGCACCACCCACGTGCGCGACGGCGCGACCGGTCGGCTGCTGTCGATGGTCGGTCCCGACGACCTCAGGCGACTGCTGACCGTCCTGCTGGACGAGGGCGAGTTCCTGTCCCCCTACGGCATCCGGTCACTGTCGAAGGCACACCAGGCCCACCCGGCCGTCCTCACCCTGCCTGGCTTCCGGGCCCAGGTGGCCTATGAGCCCGGCGAGTCCCAGACTGGTGCCTTCGGCGGCAACTCCAACTGGCGAGGGCCGATCTGGCTGCCCGCGAACGTCATGCTCATCCAAGGCCTGGGACGGTTCGCGCGCCTGTTCGGCGACGACCTCCGGCTCGAGCTCCCGACCGGGTCAGGGCAGCTGATGACGCTGTCCGAGGTCGCGCGGGAGGTGACCCGGCGGCTGACCAGCCTGTTCACTCGCGATGGGCGCGGACGACGCGCCGCGCTCGGCAACGCGCCGCCCTTCCTCGGCGACCCCGCATGGGGCGACGACCTGCTGTTCCACGAGTACTTCCATGCAGACACCGGCGAGGGCTTGGGCGCCTCGCACCAGACCGGGTGGACCGGCCTGGTCGCCGACCTGCTGCTCCACCGCGACCGCTCCATCGACGAGCCGTGATGCTCAGCAGGGGTCGGCCCGCCCGGCAGCCGGCCGGCCCGCCGGTGCGGACCGGGACCCGGTCACAGTGCCGGCGCTGCGGGGAGGTCCAGGTCGGTCTGCACGTAGTGGTTGAAGTAGTTCGTGAGCAGGTTGAGGGTGACGTGCGCCGACAGCTCGGTGAGCTGCGTGTCGGTCCAGCCAGCCTCGAGGGCCTGCTGCCAGGTTGTGTCGGCCACCGTCCCCACGTGTGCGGCGTACTCCCGGGTGAGCGCGAGCAGCGCGTGCAGCGCCGGGTCGGACTCCACCATCCCCCGACGCACCGCGATCATTTCCGCGTGGCTGAGACCGGCCGCCTTGCCGCCCCCCGTGTGGGCAGCCTGGCAGTACGTGCACTCGTCGACCGTGGCGACCGCCAGTGCGATCGCCTCCCGCGTGCGGGGGTCGAAGGACCCGTGCTCGGCGATGATCCGCTGGATGGCGGCGTAGGACTGGAGCACCACCGGTGAGTGCGCCATCTCGCCGTGGATGTTCAGGACCTTGCCGAACCTGGCCTCGAGGCCCTTCAGGTCCAGCCGGCTGTCCTCGGGGGCGCTGTCGAGCGTGTGGACGGGAATGCGGGGCATGGCTGCCTCTCGGTCGTGGGCGTTGTTCTATCGGGGAGAGCAAGCCCCCACCCACTTCGCATCCTCCGCGAGTGTCAGGTGGATGACAGTGTTTCCCGATGGAGGTGGGTGTCGTGGAGAGGACAGTGATGGCAAGCGGTCAGGGACAGTCGCCGGCCCTCCGGGAGGCCCTGTGGGTCTCAAGGTGCGTCGGGCACTCGGAGACCACGCCGCTGCGCCCTGGGGACGTCGACGCACTGGCCCGGTTCATCCGGGTGAGGACACTGCTGCCCGGGGAGCCGCTGAACCGTCTGGGGGACGAAGCGTCGGCCGTGGTGATCGTGCGGGAGGGACGTCTCGAGCTCGCGGTGCCCGGGCCGACCGGCCGGATGGTGATCCAGACGCTGCGCCCCGGCGACGTCGACGGCGACATCCAGATACTCCTCGGCCTACGGATGCCGTACGAGACTCGTGCCGGCACCGACGCGACGTGCCTCCTGCTCGACCGGGGTGCGTTCGAGGAGCTCCTGGCCACCCATCCGCTGGTGTCGCGGCGCTGGCTGACCAGCGTGTCGCAACGACTGGCTCGGTCGCACTCACGGCTGACCAGCCTGCTCGGGCAGCCGTTGCAGGCCCAGGTCGCCCGGCTGCTCCTCGACGAGAGCGTCGACGACGTGGTCAGCCTGGCCCAGAACACCGTGGCTGCCATGCTCGGGGTTCGCCGCCCCTCCGTCAACCGGGTGCTCGGCGGGTTCGCCCACCGGGGCCTGGTGTCGATCAGCTACGGCAAGGTTCGGATCCTCGACGCGCCCGGGCTGGCGCAGGTCGTGGACAGCGACTGACTGGGAGCGGGGAGCCGGGCTGTGTCACCGAGGTGACAGTTCGGCCCGAGTTGCTGTGGCCCGGGGACTTCCCAGAGCAGGCCGGAACCGTCTCCCGGCGCAGGAGGTGCACCATGACATCCGCGTTCGTGCTCTCCGGTGGCGCCAACCTCGGCGCTGCCCAGGCGGGCATGCTGGTGGCGCTGGCCGAGGCCGGCGTCGAGCCTGACCTGGTGGTCGGCAGCTCGGTCGGGGCAGTGAACGGTGCCTGGGTGGCCGGGCGGGGCGACCTGCAGGCTCTGGGCGACGTCTGGCGGTCCCTTCGCCGCGGCGACGTCTTCCCGACCCGGCCCCTGGGTGGCCTACTGGGGTTCCTCGGGAAGAGCGACCACCTGGTCAGTGACAGCGGACTGCGCCAGCTGTTGCACACCCATCTGCGGTTCGCCCGCCTCGAGGACGCGGCCATACCGCTCCACGTGGTCGCCACGGACCTGCTCACCGGGCAGGACGTGCTGCTGTCCACCGGGGACGCCCAGGAAGCAATCCTGGCCAGCTCGGCGATCCCCGGGGTGCTCCCGGTGGTCCACCTCGGCGGTCTGGCCCTCATCGATGGCGGCGTGGTCAACAACACCCCCATCTCCCACGCGGTGGACCTCGGCGCCGACACGGTATGGGTCCTGGCAACTGGGTACTCGTGCGCGCTGGAACGCCCCCCGGCCGGCGCCCTGGGCGTCGCTCTGCATGCCGCGACGATGATGATCCACCAGAGGCTTGCGGTCGACGTGCAGCGCTACGCCGGGTCGGCCGACCTGCGCGTAGTCCCACCACTGTGTCCGATCTCGGTGGCCCCGACGGACTTCAGCCAGGCTGACGACCTGATCAGGCGCGCACACGAGCACACCCGGGCGTGGCTCGACAGCGACAACCTCCAGGCGAATGTCAGCGCGCTCACAGTCGAACCTGCCACCGCTGGCTACCGTCCCACGAATGGTTCACACCGTGCCCACCGTGCCCACTGACCTCACCCTGAACACTCCGGAAGGGACTGCCGTGCCCGTCGGTGACCTGGTGAGCGGCCACCTCCTGGTCGTCCAGCTCGTCCGCTACTTCGGCTGCCTGCCCTGCCAGGACTGGCTGGTCGACCTCGACCAGGCGTCAACCACGCTGGCCGAACACGGCGTCACCGTCGCCGCCGTCGGAGGTTCGACGGGGTACCAGGCACGCTGGCTGCGCGACGAGCGCGGGGTCACGATGCCGCTCTACCTGGACGTGGACCACCTTTTCCGCAAGGCCATGGCCGCAGATGAGCCTCTGGGTCACCGGCTCCTCGACCCACGAGGCGCGGTCGCCTACGCCCGGTCCCTGACCCACGGCTTCAGGCCGCAGACGATCACCCGCGACGCCGTGCGCTCTCCCGGCGTGGTGATCCTCGACCAGCGGCTCGACATTCGCTGGCAGCACCTCGGCACGCGGATCGGCGACTACCCACCGCTGCAGGACGTCGAACGCGTCGCCCTCCAGCTGGCGATGGAGAACGATCCCTCGCCCACCCCCACCCACGCGGCACCCGGACGGGCGGGTGGCACCGACCCCTTGGCCGAAAGGACGACGCGTTGAGTGCGGCACCGCCGCTGGCCGACACCGAGGCGGCACACGGCTACCTGCGCCGGATCTGCTTCAAGACCGGGCCTCCTGGCCTAGTGGGGGCCGAGCTCGAGTGGGTCGTAGCTCGGAGGGACGACCCTCGGGCCGACGTCCGCGCCTGCGACCTCAGGTCCCTGTTCGAAGGGGCCGACCGCTTTCCCGGCGGCAGCGTCATGAGCCTGGAACCAGGAGGTCAGGTCGAGCTCAGCTCGTTGCCCGCACCCAACGTCACTGGCTGCTGCGCCGACCTCGCCAGCGACGTCACCCATCTCGAGTCCTTGCTCGGCACAGCGGGACTCGTCCTGGTTGCCGAGGGGATGGACCCGAACCGCTGGCCCACACGGCAGATCCATGAGCCGCGCTACAACGCAATGGCGACCTACTTCAACGGCCTGGGCCACGACCTGGGCCGCATCATGATGACCTCGACCGCGGGCATCCAGGTCAACCTGGACGCCGGTGCCGACCACGCGGACGTCGCACGCCGCTGGCAGTTGCTGCACCTGCTCGGGCCCCCCCTGAGCGCGGCATTCGCAAACTCGCCGCGGCTGCGCGGCACCACGACCGGGTGGAAGTCGACGCGGCAAGCGGTGTGGCTCCACCTCGACCCCCCGCGCACCCACCCGCCGCCCACGGGCGACCCGTTGGTCACCTGGCCGGAGTACGTCCTCGCCGCGCCCGTGATGATGCTGCGGACCACGACTGGCCCCTGGCTGCCGGCACCGGGCTTCAGCTTTGGTGAGTGGGTGGGCGGCCGTGTCCAGCACCTCGACGCGCCGACCGAGGAGGACCTGCTCTACCACCTCAGCACGTTGTTCCCACCGGTCCGCCCGCGTGGCTGGTTCGAGGTGCGCTACCTCGACGCGCAGGCCCCGGCCTGGTGGACCGTCCCGGTCACCGTGCTCGCAACCCTGCTGGAGCACCCCGACCTCACGGACGCCGCGACGGAGGCCTGCCTGCCCGTGGCCGACTCCTGGCTGTCGGCAGCCCGATCCGGCCTCGGCGACGGCGCGCTCGCCGAGGCAGCCCAGAAGGTCTTCCGGTGCGTCGCCCCGGCCGTCGCCGATCCGGGGCTGCGGCAGGCAGTCACCGCCTTCGCCGCGCGCTACGTCGATCGTTCACGCAGCCCCGCCGACGACGTGATCGACAGGCGCGATACGCCCACCCGCCTACGACCCTGAACCAGGAGCATCGATGACTCACCTCGATCCCACATCCACCGATGACGAGACGCTCAAGGAGTACGTGGCCGATGAGCTGGGTCGCGCACGGCAGCGGTCGCTGCACCTCACCACCGAGCTGCTCGACGACCAGGAGATGACGCGCCAGCACTCGGTCCTGATGTCACCCCTGGTCTGGGACCTTGCGCACGTCGGCAACTACGAGGAGCTGTGGCTCCTGCGCGAGAGCTGCGGGGCACCCGCGATACGGCCAGAGATCGACGGTCTTTACAACGCGTTCGAGCACCCTCGAGCGGTACGGCCCAGTCTGCCGCTGCTCTCCCCCACGGAGTCCGCCGGCTACATCGCGTTGGTGCGGCGCCAGGTCCTCGACTCCCTGGATGCCGTACGACTCGACTCGACGAAGCCGTTGCTCGACAACGCCTTCGTGTACGGGATGGTCGTGCAGCACGAGCACCAGCATGTCGAGACGATGCTCGCCACCCACCAGTTGCGCCGCGGGCCAGCGGTCCTGCCCCCGGCTGGCGACGCTCTGCCACCCAGGGCGGTCAAGCCACCCCACGAGGTGCTCGTCCCGGCAGGGGAGTTCGTGATGGGCACCTCGACGGATCCCTGGGCGTACGACAACGAGCGGCCGGCATACCGGGTGACACTGCCTGCGTTCTGGCTCGACGCGACACCTGTCTCTGTCGGTGCCTTCCGGCGCTTCACCGAGGAGGGCTGCTACGACGACCGCAGGTGGTGGAGCGCCAAGGGCTGGGACTGGCGCTGCGGCTCCGGTGCGCGAGCCCCGGCCTTCTGGTTCCGGGAGGGTGAAACGTGGCTGCGCCGCAGGTTCGGTCAGGTCGAGGCGCTGCCCGACAACGAGCCGGTGCAGCACGTGTGCTGGTTCGAGGCGGACGCCTACGCCCGCTGGGCCGGGCGTCGGCTGCCCACCGAAGCGGAATGGGAGAAGGCCGCCTCATGGGACCCGGAGACCGGCCGAAGCCGGCGGTTCCCGTGGGGGGACCGCCCGGCCACACCGGATCGCGCGAACCTTGGTCAGCGCCGATACGGCCCGACTCCCGTCGGGTCATTCCCGGAGGGGGCGTCACCGGTTGGTGCGCTCCAGATGCTCGGCGACGTGTGGGAATGGACAGCGACCGACTTCACCGGTCACCCGGGCTTCTGCACCTTTCCCTACGCGGAGTACTCAGAGGTGTTCTTCGGTTCCGGCTACAAGGTGCTTCGCGGCGGGTCCTGGGCGACCGACCCACTGGCCGCACGAAACACCTTCCGGAACTGGGACTTTCCGGTACGTCGCCAGATCTTCGCGGGCTTTCGCACCGCCCGGGACGCCTGATGTGCCGACACCTGGCCTGGGTGGGAGAACCGCGCACCCTCGCCTCCCTCGTCCTGGAGCGGGAGCATTCCCTGCTGCACCAGTCCTTCGCGCCCCGACACCAGACGCACGGCGTGGTCAACGCCGACGGCTTCGGGGTGGGTTGGTACGTCCCGTCACGTGCCGAGCCGGTGCGTTACCGGCGCGCGCAGCCGATCTGGTCCGATGCGTCGTTCGCCTCCCTCGCACCGACCATCTCCTCCGGGTGCCTGCTGGCCGCGGTAAGGGACGCCACGCCAGGCTTCGCGGCGAGTGACGAGTCGTCGGCAGCACCCTTCCTGCACGATCGCTGGCTCTTCAGCCACACCGGCGCACTCACGGACTGGCCCGGAGCACGCAGGCGACTGCTGAGCCGCGGGCTGGCCGTCCCGGAGGCCGCCGCCCCCGTGGACTCCGCGCTGCTGTTCGGCGTCGCCGTGGCGGCGTTCACAGCAGGGGCGTCGCTCGCCGACGGCCTCGCGGACACCATCGCAGCCGCCGAGGCGGTCGGAGGTGGGCGGCTCTCATTCCTGGCCACCGACGGTGAACACCTCGCGGCAACGTCCTACGGCGACCCCCTGTTCTGCCATGAGTCCGCCACCGGTGTGATCCTCGCGTCCGAGCCCCTCGACGAGCACCCAGGCTGGCGACGACTCCCCTCGCACAGCCTGGTGCACGGCGGCCGCGACGGCATCCACACCCGGCCCCTGCCTCCCCCACCCGACGCCATCAAGGAAACCCAATGACCCAGCTCCCCACGGCCTCGCGGATCGAGTTCCGCCTGAGCCCTGCCGACCTCATCACGGCAATGCGCGAGGACGTGCGACACGGACTCACGACGACCCCGAAGCAGCTTCCGCCCAAGTACTTCTACGACGCCCACGGAAGCCGGCTGTTCGAGGAGATCACCCGTTTGCCGGAGTACTACCCCACCCGCACTGAGCGCGCGATTCTCGAGGAGAGCATCGACGAGATCGCGGCTCTCTCGGGCGCCGATACCCTGGTCGAGCTGGGGTCCGGGTCGTCGGAGAAGACGCGACTCATCCTCGACGCTCTCGCCCGCGCCGGGCACCTGCGACGCTACGTGCCGGTCGACGTGAGCGCCACGGCACTGGCTGGCGCCATGGACGCCCTGACGACGGGCTATCCCAACCTGGAGCTGCACGGGGTCGTCGCCGACTTCGAACGTCACCTCGAGGACCTGCCGACGGGGCGGCGCAGGATGATCGCCTTCCTCGGCAGCACCATCGGGAACCTGGAGCCGGCGGCTCGCCACCGGTTCCTGACCGAGGTGAGGCGCAGCCTCGGGCGTGGCGACACGTTCCTGCTCGGCACCGACCTGGTCAAGGACCCGGGGCGCCTGGTGGCGGCCTACGACGACTCGGCGGGCGTCACCGCCCAGTTCAACCTCAACGTGCTGAACGTCCTCAACCGTGAGCTGGGCGCGGGCTTCGATACCGACGGCTTCCGCCACGTCGCCCGCTGGAATCCCGACGAGGAGCGGATCGAGATGTGGTTGCGGGCGCGATCGGACCAGCGAGTCGCCGTGACCGGCCTCGACCTGGTCGTGACGTTTGCCACGGGCGAGGAGATGCTCACCGAGACGTCGGCGAAGTTCCGCCCCGACGGCATCCGCGCCGAGCTTTCTGCGGCTGGCTATTCGGTGTTGGGGTCCTGGACCGACCCCGAGGGAGACTTCGCACTCACCCTCGCGTGCGCCTGACACCGCAGGTCGTCCTGCCCGTCAGGGTCGGTGCAGCAGCGTGTCGGGGTGGAAGGCCACCCAGGCGAACCAGAAGGTGTCCAAGAACCGGAACGGGGTGAGCTCGGCTCCCTCCAACGGCCCGCTCGTGGCCCGGCCCAGCACGTCCCACACGCTGCCGGTCTCACGGTCGGCGACGTCGTCCCCGCGGGACTCGAAGTGCAGGCGGCGACCGTTCACCACGGGGTCGAAGGCCACGACCGTCCCGATGTCGGCGCCGCCGGCCACGGTCTGCGCGTCCAGTGCCGAGGCCTGACCCGGCCGGTGCCACAGGACCACCTCGCGGCCACCCACCCTCACCTCGAGCGGTGGCCTGTCGACCAGCGCACTACGCCTCACGGCCACGGTCTCGGTTCCGTCGTCGAGGCCGACGACGCGCTCCTTGACCGGCAGCCGAGCGTCCGTGTCCCCGGGTAGCTCGAACAGAAGATCACCATCGGGGTCGTCGTACCCGGTGTAGGGGTTGGTGCCATAGGGCCGGGAGAAGCCGGTGTCCTGGGACAGCACCAGGGCCGCCGGTTCCGCGGCGGCGAAGTCGCGCCAGGCGACGGTCCCCATGGGGATGGCCTGGAGCTGCGTGCCGGTGAGCACACCGACCGACGCCTGACCGGTCAGCTGGGGCCACAGCGACTCGGTCTGCCGGTCGTACATCACGAGGTTGTCGGCGTACAGCAGCCCGGAGGTGCCGAAGGTGAGGACCCCTTCTCCCGGCACGTCGCGCTGGAAGGCCACCCCGGAGTTGCACAGCGGGCAGTACGTCACCGCCACGGGTGCGCCCCCCACGACGTCGTTGACGATCTCGTGCCACGTCATCACCCGAAGCGGGTACGCCCGCGTCTCCTCCCCCACGGTGAGGGACAGGACTGCTTCGGTGTCCTCGAGCCAGTCCACCTCCGCGACCGGCTGGAAGTTGGGGTCGTCGATGGCCGGGATGCCGTCGGGCGGGGGCCCGCCGGCCAGCAGATGGTCGACGTCGAGCAGCGGGCTCGGGAAGCTCGAGTGGTCGGGGTCG
>JBATOU010000018.1:0-2011 GCA_049291115.1 Ferruginibacter sp. | reverse complement strand
GCCTTCGACTTCGGCTCGATGGCCACGTCGATGACCGGCTCCGGGAACTTCATCGACTCGAGGATGACCGGATTGTCGGCATCGCAGAGCGTGTCGCCCGTCCGGGTGTCCTTGAGGCCGATCGCCGCGCCGATGTCGCCGGCCAGCACCTCGGCAATTTCCTCACGCTTGTTGGCGTGCATCTGCAGGAGGCGCGACGTCCGCTCCCGCTTGTCCTTGGTGGCGTTGTAGACGTAGCTGCCGGCCTCGAGCTTGCCCGAGTAGACGCGGAAGAACGTCAAGCGGCCGACGAACGGGTCGGTCGCGATCTTGAACGCCAGCGCCGCGAACGGCGCGTCGTCGGTCGCCGGGCGGGCGAGCTTCTTCTCTTCGTCGCCCGGGGCATGGCCTTCGATCGGCGGCACGTCGACCGGGCTCGGCAGGTAGTCGATGACGCAGTCGAGCAGCGCCTGGACGCCCTTGTTCTTGAACGAGGCGCCGCAGAGCACCGGCACGAACTCCATCGCGATCGTCGCCTTGCGGATCGCGCTGTGGATCTCGTCGACCGTCAACTCCTCGCCGCCCAGGTACTTCTCCATCACCGCGTCATCGTACTCGACGGCCGCTTCGATCGCGGCATGCCGCGCCGCGTTGACGACCTCGAGGTACTCGGCGGGACAGTCGACGACCTGGAACTTCTTGCCCATCGTCGAGTCGTCGAAGATGTACTGGCGCCGCGTGATCACGTCGATGTGGCCGGTGAACGTCTCACCCGACCCGACCGGGATCTGCAGGGCGAACGCACGGCGGCTCAGGCGATCCTTGATCATCGCCAGGCAGCGGTCGAAGTTCGCGCCGACGCGGTCCATCTTGTTCGCGAAGATCATCCGCGGCACGCGATAGCGGTCAGCCTGCTTCCACACCGTCTCGGTCTGCGGCTCGACACCGGCGACCGAGTCGAGCAGCGCGACGCACCCATCGAGGACGCGCAGCGAGCGCTCCACTTCGACGGTGAAGTCGACGTGGCCCGGCGTGTCGATGATGTTGATGCGGTGCTCCTCGCCCGTCCCGGTCGAGTCGCTCTCGCCGTGGCGCGTCCAGAAACACGTGGTCGCGGCCGACGTGATCGTGATCCCGCGCTCCTGCTCCTGCTCCATCCAGTCCATCGTCGCGGCGCCATCGTGGACTTCGCCGATCTTGTGGCTCTTCCCCGTGTAATAGAGGATGCGCTCAGTCGTCGTCGTCTTCCCGGCGTCGATATGGGCCATGATGCCGATGTTGCGATAGAACTGGATCGGTGTATGTCGCGCCATGCTCTCCAACTCCCAGCGAAAAAGCGGGGCGACCGGACCGGACCCGTAGGTCCGCGGTATCGCTCCGCGCCACGTCCGGGCTTTCACCCGAGACAGGAACCCCCAAAGGGAGTCCCGGCGTCATTTCGAAGGTCCAGAGGTGGGTGGGGTGACTCCCCGCTCACGTTGACCTGATGATCTCAACTTCCAACCAGCATCACATCCCGACCGGGGCGAGGCAGGCCTCGCCCCTACGGTGTTCTACCAGCGATAGTGCGCGAAGGCCCGGTTCGCTTCCGCCATGCGGTGCGTATCGTCCTTCTTCTTGATCGTGTTGCCTTCGCCCTTCGAGGCGAGGATCAGCTCGGCGGCAAGCCGCTCCGCCATCGTCTTCTCACCACGGGCGCGGGCATACGAGATCAACCAGCGCATCGCCAACGCGGTCCGACGCTCCGGACGCACTTCGACGGGGACCTGGAGCGACGCACCGCCGACGCGGCGGCTCTTCACTTCGACGGCCGGCTTGGCGTTGTTCACGGCCTGCTTGAACACGGCCACGCCCGGCTGCCCGGTGCGCTCTTCGATCATGTCCATCGCGCCGTTGAAAATGCTCTCGGCCAGCGACTTCTTCCCGTCGAACATCAGGTTGCTGACGAACTTCGATACCGTCTGGGAATCGTACCGCGGATCCGGCGGGACGACGCGCTTCACGGCCTTGGTGCGACGACTCACTTCTTACC
>JBATOU010000017.1:0-105305 GCA_049291115.1 Ferruginibacter sp. | reverse complement strand
GTCCAGAATACGGCTACCAACATCAAATGTTTGTTCAGCAGCAGGTAACGCAGCCGATTTGGTTTCCTCCTTTGGAACTTCTGCAATGGATTGTTTTGCAAGAAAATCCTGCATTTCTTTCAGGCTTACCCAACGATCTTCCGGAGAGGTTCTAATACAATGATTACATAGTTCATCCAGCCATTTTGGAAGCGCTGGATTTGAGTGAGAGGGAAGAAGATTCTCTGGCAGTTTACTGCCCAATTTTATCAATTCAAATGGCGAGGCGAACGGTACTTTGCCTACAAACAACTCATAAGCCAATACGCCAAGTGAATAAATATCTGAAGAAGGGTATGAGTCCTTTTGAAGTAATTCTACAGCATGGTAAGCTGTTGCGGTTTGTTCCGTTAGAGTGGCCTGAACGGTATATCCTTCAGAATGATGATCGATAAAAAAAGACTTGCCAAAGTTGCCCAAACATGCGTAGCCACCGGTTAAATAAATATTTTCGGGAGATACATCTCTATGGTATATACCTTCTGCGTGAGCCGCTGTTAGGGCAGTGATTAAATTGTCAATGATGGACAATTTTTCCTGAAAGGTAAAAGTCTTCCTTTTCAGTTCTGCCCTCAAACTATTTTCATCCAGGTAATCTGTTATTTCAAAAAAGCGATGTGCTTCATCATCTATTTTAAAGGATACATTTAAAATAAACGGGTTGGTTTTGATTCTGCTGAGTGCTACATATTGATTTTTGATTTGTTTTTCTCTTTTTTCACGAAGCTCTTCTGGCAAACTTGGTAAATCAAGTGCATATTCTTTAATACGTTTTCTAACAGCTGAGGTTACGCCTTTCGGTTTAGCTAAATATTCTGTATAGTTTTGGTCCTGGTCAAGAATCTCTATAATCTCATATCCTTCAATTTCCCTTTTTTGAGAAGGCTTTCTTTGCTGTGCGGTTCCACATATCTCATCCCGTATAGATAAGTAAATGTCCTTTATATCATCTTTTAACTTTGAAACAGTGTATGGGTTTGTGATATGCTGTATAAGCTTTTCGTTTAATAGAAAGGTTGCTTTTACATGATCGCCCCAAATACCTGTTGTATTTTGCAGTGGGTGAGAAAGTGTAACTAGGGATTGAACCCAAGCCCGCCCATAACTATGATTGATGGCTTTTAATTTACTGGCAAGAACCCTGCTTTTAAATCCTACTGTTTTATGCGGATTGCGCATTTCCCTATCCTTATGATACCAGAAGTTATCATCACCTTCCAGGCGTCCGGCATAATCTTTATTCTCAATATTGTAAATGGCATGTGGGGTTATAACAAGGCAATCCATTTCAAGATATTGAACCTGACCATTTTTGGGATTCAGGTTTGGTATCTCAATACCCGGTAATAAATAATAATCATCAGGGAGATTGACCTTTAAAAAATTCAAAAGTCTTTCCTCACCTTTGTTTACCGGTCCTTGATATTTGCCACAAAGTTTTATTTCTGCCATGCTGCAATTTCTTTTTCGATAAGTAAAATGGCTTCATCTTCCTTTTGTAAAGCCTGATATCTCATTGTATGAGCTTCACAAACCAAATCGTGAATTTTTTTCATCAATTTTTTATCTATTATTGGAATTGGTATATCAGAAAGAAGTGACTGAATTGGTCTGCAAAGCTTTGTACCAGTTTGCGTGCTTCTAATTAGTCTAAATCCATACTCCGATGATAGATAAATGAACAAATAACCAGAAGGAATTTCCTTTGATGTATTCATTCTAATAAACTCTCCAGAAATTAACTGACCCTGCAATTCTTCGCTGGCAAAAATTGTCCGACAAAATGTTTCATTTTCCCCTAATGTGCCCACACCAGCTATCAACACTTCGCCGTATTTCACAAGATTGTTAACCTTCACATTTTTTTTTGAAATCTTTTTCCCATCAATTCTAATATTAAAAATATCACTTTGGTTGATTAGCCTTATAGATTTTGTCGAGTCAATCTCGACTCTAGGAAAAGAGCCAGTGGAAAAAAAACCTTGTTCATTCAAACATTGTTGTAATGATAAGTAATCACATTTCTTTGTCAGATAAAGCTTTATTTTCTTTATTTTCTCTGAATAGTTAAATGCATTAAAAGTTATTGGGGTTATTTTACTGCTAGATATCGAAAAACTAGAAATTTTTCGGCCATGTGAGTGTTGCCCAAAGAAATCATAATCGTCTAGATCAAGTTGGCGTAACCCTGTCGAGGTGTAAAACAAATCCTCCGCTTTTTTTAGAATCAAATTTGCTTTAACTCTTAATTCAGATACACTTTCTATCAATTGGTGCACCCTTAATTGAAGTCCACTATTTAAATTAGGAATAGGAAGTTTCTTCAGCGTTTTTGGTTCTATTCTGGGAACAACTGAACCATAAATAAATGATTGTATATAACTATGAGCAACGGGGGTTGAAAGATAAGCGTAAAGGAAGCCAAAAAGCATTTTTTCTTTAACTGGATTAACTCGAATAATATCTTGTGATCCGATAATCCCTTCAAGATCTTTTGTAATTAATCTGACATTTCCGATTGTACCAGCACAACTTACTAATAGTTGATTCTCTTTTAGCATCATATCGTCCTGCCGAATTGTGAACTTTTTAGATATTATTTTTGAATAATCGATTGGGCTATGAATCATCATATGCTGGGCGGATATATAGGGAATGCCTAAAGCAGGATTGCTTATGAAATTCCTTTTAAAAATACCACCAGTATAAACCTCACCAACAACATCTCCCAATTCTGAGAACTTTAAACCATTAGCTTTTGACTTCAAGACACTTAGTTTGCCATGATTCAAATGATAACTAGGTTTCATTATAAAGTCATTCTCTATAATTTCCTTTTTAGAAATACTATCAATTTTCATGGTCTACTACTGATTATTTTTTAAGAAATCTTTATACGCTAAAGCAATTTTTGGTAAATCATCGTCCAGTTTCTTCAGCTTTTCTTTCCTCTTTTTTAAAACTCTTTTTCCTTTGCTGTCACTTATTAAATACTTTATTTCATTATCAAAAAGTAATTCTGCTCCTTCTTCATCTCTTTCGTAAATAGGAACTCCCCGTCTATCCTTGCCTAGTTTTTCTGCAATTGCCATAAAAACATTGTAGTTGGCAGATGATAACAACCTTTCTTTTTCAGTCTTTTTTTCTAGAAATAAGAGTGAAGCTTGAACGCCAACTTGAGGAAGAAATGCTTCGACTGCTAAATCAATGGAAGCCATGATTTTAAATTTTTGCAATATCCATGTCCTTAAATATTCTGTGTTTGGGTTCCCTAATATCCCGTCAGGCAATACTATGGCCATTTTTCCACCCGGTTTTAATAATTGGTAGCATTGGTCAATAAAAAGAATTTCAGGGGGTTCACTGGCGCTGATTTTTACTTTATTCCATTCGCCGCCATTGTTTTGTTTCCAGTTATAACCTAAATCAAATTGCTTTAATATTTCTGGATCGTTAACTGGTATTTTTGCACCGAATGGTGGATTCGTAAAAATTAAATCAAATTTTCCTCTTGCGTCTTCAAATTCAAATTTGTCTTTTTTATCGTCACTCTTTTTTATACTTTTATTTAATGCATCCTTTACTTTTTGCAATTCTTTCTCGTTATCTCCATTCGGGTAAGCTAAAGAATTTATGTGAAAGATATTGGCGTGCCCGTCGCCAGCCATCACCATATTCATTCGTGCAGCTTTCTTAAGATCAGGATCAAAATCAAAACCGAATAAATACTGTTCAGCATATTCTTTAACAAGCTTATTTACTTTTGGGCTGTTCATTTTCTCCTGCAGCCACGCATCTTCTAAATCTGGATGAAGCCTTTTCACTATCTTTTTTCTAACGTAATCCAATACCATGACTAAGAACCCTCCGGAACCACACGCAGGATCAAGCACTCTGTGATTCTCATTAGGGTCTAGCATATCAACCATGCATTTTACGATATTTCGTGGAGTAAAAAACTGTCCGGCCTCCTGCTTCAGTGTATTGGAAACAATAGTCTCGTAGGCAAGGCCTTTTACATCAACACTTGCATCAAGGAATGAATATTTGGCCAATTCTGAAGCAATATATGAAAGCCCTTTGTCTGTAAGATTTATTTGCTCGTTGCCGTCAAATACTTCAGAAAATAAATCATCCTCTTTTAATTTATGAAATATCGATCGTATCCTCTTCGCTACTCTTGCTCTACCCTCGGGCGTGTTTTGTTCTTTAACCCCCACCCAAAATTCCCGCCGATAGGATTCACCTGTTTCTATGCAAATGAACCTTCTTTTTTCATCATAAATTTTGCAAAATATAAGATTCAAGAGTTCCCAAAAAGCTGTCTTTTTCATGCCCTCATTACCATAGATATAATCATGGCAGCGTTTGAATACCCTTATTAAAGAATCATTTGCCGGTTTACGGGCAATGCTTTTATCTGACCTGTCTAGGTCTTCTATTGTTTGCCCTTCACCTGGAAAATCAGATAAGTCCTCGTAATCAAGATTGCCGAAATCATCTTCGGTCTTTTGTAAGAAGTGATAAGTTTGACCATTTGTCCATAGCCCAAACTCACAACTGTCAAGTGCATTTAGCGCATTTTGAAGTGTAAATTCTAAACCGTTTTTTGAATCCGTTTCTTTTATTTTTTCATCCTGAATAACACATAAGCGAATAATGTTTTCCTGCTCATGCGCTTTACCTTCGTCAAATATAACCAGGTCGATTTTTAGTTTCTTATTCTTTCCTGAATCGGGATCAAAACCAGCAATTGTGAAATCCCTTTGCATATCCTTCATGTCAAATCCATACTCTTCATTGAGCATTCGAATTACAGATTGCAAGGTTTCTTCCTTTGGTTTTGCTGCTTTTATGTCTCCTGTTAAAAGACAAATGATCTGGTTATCTTCTAATACAATTTCCTCTTGCAGTTCAGCGGTTGGTTCTGCTTTTGTTTTAGCCATACAGTTAGTTTTTTAGTGCTATTGCTTTTTCCCAATAGAAAAAAGCTTCAGGGTTTGATTTCTTTAATTTATTTAGCCAGTTAAATTCCGGGTTAGTAATTGTTAATTCTCTTATTTGGTCTGGTGATTTGAATTTTTCAATTACTATTTCTTCCTCACTTTTAAGTATTAAACACAGGTATGCAATTTTGCCAGCCGCTACAATGGCTTCCTCTATTTTAAAGCGATCAATAATGAAGTTTGTAATGTTTATTATACCCCGGTGCAGATGCTTAAAGTCTTCGTCGTTAGGTTTTCTGTTAGCAATTACTAAACAGGCTTCAATAGTATCATCAAGGACTTCCTGATGTGATAAGGAAATTTTCCTAAACCGAAGTTCTTCAGCAACTACATGTAGGTAGCTCTCTTTCAGTAACGGCAAACTCTCAATTTGATCAAACAAAAAGCTTAGATCATATAACTGTTTAATAATTTCAACAGGCCTTTCCTTGCTGTATAATATGCCTGTGGTTTTTGGAGCAAAGGCTGTCAGTTTATCTCCCAGTATACAATCGTAAACAGGTATTTTAACAAGCGTTATTTCGCCTTCAGATTCAAGCCACTCATGTTCTATGGGATAGTCAATAACTTTAGGGTAAGGATTGGCTGTATGGAGAACATCTAACAGGATCGGTTCCTCGCCATAATTTGTATCAATTTTACTTTCGTAGTAAAGTTTGTAATGTGTAACTGGTGCCTCCATAGCCGTCTTCCGGTCATTGTCCGATTCCCATCTGGTAAACAGCCCATTACCAATAATTTTATCTAATACTGTCGTTATTTCTTTTTCGGTGTGATTGGTGATAATATCTATGTCAATTGAAAACCTTTTAGGGCTTTTTGCAGTGAGTAATAATGATGTACCGCCTTTGAATATTAAGTCAAGATTGTTTATCCTCAATTGTTCTAAAAGCACTAATGCATTAATGACTTTTTCAATCATTTTTGGGTCAACTTTTTTACCCAGCTTGGTTCTCAAGCCGGTAATCCATTCTAACGTGTATGTTGAAGGTTTTATCATTAACTAATTCTTGGCAAATTATTTATTTATTTGCCAATGTTTTGTTTAATAGTGACTCAATTTTATCAAGCTGGTTTCGCCTTCTGGCGTATCGCTTAATTTTACTTGTGTTGATTGAATATTTTGATCGTGCTGTTTTGAAAATAAATTCAATTTCACTTTGCTGTGCTGCAAACAAATCTTTATCTGCAACACAATCCACGAGCAATTTTTCCAGTGGTGCAATCTTAATTCCGCCCTGTTCTATAATGGGGGATTCCGATATTAATGACTGTACGATTATGACTTCATTGAAGTTTGCTATGTAACGGTTGAAAATATCTTCTGTAGGATTTAAAAAAACCTTTTTGCTTACGTCCGTCATGGTATTAAAAACGGCCTCAGTTGAATCCTTTTCTACTTCAATTACCAGGTAATAGCGGAACAACTGATGTAACATTAAATCATTGAACCACCTACTATCCCAAACACAGATTTGTGCATAGGGAAATTCCTTGGAAATTTTATTATGAATTCGCTTTAGTGAAGATGATACCACAGGAGTAAAATTATTTTCTGTAATAATGCTATATATTCCCTGACTTGGACTGTTGATTATACCCGCCTTTTTTAATTGATGCAACTTCCATGTAAATGAGGACAGACTTACTCCGGGGTCGGCACGGTAAACATAAGAAAACAGGTCACTTTTTGACAAAGTTTGCTGGGAATGTAAAGCATTTAAAATAATCTGGCTATGGTCTGTCATTGACAATCGTAAAAGGTTAAAAATGCTTGGCTAAAATACTAAACTTTGGCAAATTTATACTATTTTTGCCAAAGTTTATAGCAAATTTTAAATTTATTTTTTCCCGGGAAGGGAGCCAAAATATGGGGAATGACTTTACAATATGAATTCATAATAATTTAAAACAATCATTTCTTTAACATGAACCGTTCGGGCTTTTTAAAACAACTTATTGCTTCTATTGCCATTGGAAAATTACCTGTTTCATTAACCAAAGATTTCAGGAAAATCTACCTGCTACAGTGTTTTGTAGCTGGGTTCCGGCACTATGAAGGGATGCAATTATTGGATATAATGAAAGAAGGTGATTTACTGGAATTGGTTAGAGAGCCGGAGAACGAGTACGATGACTGTGCCATTGCACTGCACTTACAGGGCAAGAAAATGGGTTTTATTCCATCTTCTGTAAATGAGATGCTCAGTTACTTGTTGGATTCAGATGCCCTTAGTTTGTTTGCAGTAATAACACATTTGGAAAAGAGTTCTCAGCCCTGGGAGAACGTAGCTATAGCTGTTTACTTTGTACAGGAAGTAAACAAGGATTTACCAGCCCACGCCAATTATTTAACACGAATAGAAGCACCTCATTATAGGACATTAAGTAAGAACAAAAATGAGGCGAAAAAAGAAAGGGTTTTAACGCTGGATCATCTTTTCGATGATACCAATAGGGTAATCAATTTAGATACAATTCCAGCTGAACAAATTGAAGCAAAAAATCACTTTGAAAAATGGTATTCAAAATATCCTATTTCAATTAATAAGCCGGGCAGATTTCTTCATATCAAAGACGATGGCATCTACACTTATATGTACGAAATTGGGGATGATATTCAGTTGGTGAAAGATACTAACGGCGAAGAGTTTATGGAGTTTTTTCTTACTTAAAATCAGTCTTTTATAATTAAAATTTGCGGCCTATTAAACGCCTGTAACTTCTTTGTTTTCTTTGGCATCAATCGCAGATTTAAGCAGTCTTAAAGTTCCCTTTTCCACAGTAGCTTTTGTTTCGTCAAAGTCATACCAATTTCCGTCTTTTGTCTTGTATAATTTGCAAGAACTTTGACCGCTTTCGTCACCTTTTTTTGCAAAATTATATTCCTGTAAAACTGCAATATTATGACCCAATGCGTTCTTTAATTCGTAGGGTGAAATTGAATAGTAAAATACACAGCCATCTTCCAACACAACCTGGGTACTAAAAACATGCTTTAGGGAATCTCTCATTTCACAATAATACTTCAATCTCCCGGAACGGAAATAAGATTTGTTCACATGGCTAAATATTAGCCATGCAAAACCGGCATTTGGTATAGTTTTTCGATCTTTTTAGGTATTGGATTTACCGTGAAAAATGATTCGTTGTGAGTGTAAAAAATCTGATACTAACAAAGTCACTATTGCCTATTTGGTGGTCTCCCTGGCCACAGGTTTCGATATTCTGCAAATCGAAAATTACAGATTCACTTACAATTATTCTTTTTCAAGGCGTAATGTGCCGGGTCTTGCACATGGCAAGATGTACAAACGTGGCCACGTTTGGAATCTTGCCCCTTCACTCCGAAGTCGTGCGGGGGATTGCGAAGAAGCAGCAACTAAATCAAAAAGATTTAAAACAAGGAGTATGAAGAAGAATGAAAATGAGGTAAGAAAAATCATGCTGAAAGTCCGCATGAATGAGAATGAATTGCAACAGGTGAAAAAGCATCAGCAAAAAAGCACCGAAAAAAACATTAGCGCTTATGTTAGAGAAGTAGCAATGCAAAAGCCAGTTTTAATCAATTACAGGAACCAGTCTGCTGACGACTTTTTAAAAGATATGCTGGCACTAAAAAAAGACCTGAACGGCATTGGTAATAATTTTAACCAGGTGGTACACAAGCTGCATATTCTTGATAAGATACCCGAGTTCAGGGCTTGGGTAAGTCATTATGATAGCCTACATCAATCATTAGTAAGCAAGGTGGATGAAATAAAATTAAGGATGAATCAACTCTATGAAGAATGGTTGCAAAAATAACGATACCAAAAAGTATTGAGGCTGCATTAAACTACAACGAAAAGAAAGTGCAGAAAGGAAAAGCGCAATGTTTGTTTGCCGGCAACTATCTAAATGATGCTAGAAAGATGAACTTCTATCAAAAGCTCGACGGCTTTGAAACAAACAACCGATTAAACAAAATGGCGACAACAAAAACGCTACATGTTTCCCTCAACTTCGATCCGTCAGAAAGGTTGTCTGAAAGTAAGCTTGTTGAGATTGCCGGGGTTTACATGGAGAAGATAGGATTTGGTGAGCAACCTTTTCTTGTTTACAAACATGAAGATGCTGGCCATCCACACATCCATATAGTGAGTACAACAATCAAAAATAATGGCAGCAGAATTAATACCCATAACATCGGCAGAAATCAATCTGAAAAGGCACGGAAGGAAATTGAGCAGACTTATGGCTTGGTGAGAGCAGAACGGCAGCAGCAAATAATGAAGCCTGGTATCAAGCCGGTAGATGCCGAAAAAGCCATTTATGGAACGTCAGAAACCAAGAGAAGTATTTCCAATGTAGTCAGTGCTGTATTCAGCCAATATAGGTTTAGTTCATTGCCAGAATTTAATGCCGCTTTAAAGCAGTTCAATATTGTTGCTGACCGGGGGAAAGAAGAAGGGCGGATTTACAAGAATCGAGGATTGGTTTATCGTATCCTGGATGCAGAGGGAAATAAAGTTAGTGTACCTATTAAAGCAAGTACAATAGGTTGCAAACCCATACTTGATAATCTTGAAAAGAAGTTTTTGATCAATGAATCTGCAAAAGAATCGCTGAAACAGAGAACTAAAAGTGCCATTGATGATTGCCTGCAGACCTCACCAGCAAGCATGAACAATTTAGTGGCTGCTTTAACGCAGAAACATATCTACACTGTGCTAAGACGAAATGCAGAAGGACGATTGTACGGTATCACTTTCGTGGACAATCAAAACAAAGTAGTTTTTAATGGAAGTGATCTAGGAAAAGGTTACAGTGCAGCAGCCTTGCAAAACAGTTTAGGTAAGGAAGATAAAAACGAATCCGTAACACAGGCAAAGAAATCGGGCCCCACATCAACTTCCAGCCATGGCAAAATCGAGCAAAAGCAATTGGACAAATCAAATGATTTGCCAGCAAAAAAGGAAAGCATATTGGAAACACTCATGTCAGCAAAAGAGCAGTACGATAATGTGCCGAATAGTTTGCTGCAAAAGAAGCGCAAGAAAAAAAGAAGAAATCACAATTTGTAAATTTTAAAACAGTGTTATGTCACAAACAGGGGAAAATGAACAGGGGTTAAGGAAAATAGTTGACCTGACAAGATTGGCCAGCATCTTCATTTTGCTGCTGCACTTCTATTATTATTGTTATACTGCTTTTAAACAATGGGAATTCAGAAGCACCATAACCGACAGGTTAGTAACAAACATCATGCATACAGGTTTGTTCAGTAGCCAATACACTTCCAAGTTTATAGCGATTGGATTATTGATTATTTCCTTACTCGGAGCACAGGGCAAAAAAGATGAAAAGATTAACTGGAAAAGCGTAGCAGCATATTTGCTGATTGGTATTTTGCTTTTCTTTAGCAGCGGCATATTATTCCGGCTGAATTATTCCCTTGAAAATATTGCTATTCTCTATATGGCGTTAACAGGCATTGGATTTTTATTAATCCTTGCCGGAGGGAACTTATTGAGTCGCTTAATCAGGCTGAATTTATCCAACGATGTTTTTAATTCACTTAATGAAACTTTTCCGCAGGAGGAAAGATTACTAACAAACGAATATGCAATCAACCTTCCCGCCCGATACAATCTTAAAGGGAGGATTAGAAAGAGTTGGATCAACATCATCAATCCCTTCAGGGGTTTGTTGGTTATTGGTAGTCCGGGTGCTGGTAAAAGTTGGTTCGTTATTCAGCATGTAATTAAACAGCATATTGAAAAAGGCTTTGCCATGTTTGTGTATGATTTTAAATACGATGACCTTTCGAAAATAGTTTACAACTGGCTACAGCAAAACAAACATAACTATCCCGTTAAGCCATCATTCTATGTAATCAACTTCGATAACCTTTCAATTTCCCATCGCTGCAATCCGCTTGATCCAAACACGATGAATGATATTACTGATGCGACGGAATCAGCCAGAACAATTCTGTTAGGATTGAACAGGGAGTGGATAAACAAGCAGGGAGATTTCTTTGTAGAATCACCCATCAATTTTGTTACGGCCATCATTTGGTTTTTAAGGAAATATGAAGATGGAAAATACTGCACCCTGCCCCATGTAATAGAACTGATGCAGGCTGATTATGATGAGCTGTTTCCTGTGCTGAATACTCAGCCAGAAATTGAAGTGTTGGTAAACCCATTTATAACCGCCTACCAAAACGATGCAATGGAACAATTGGAAGGCCAGGTAGCAAGTGCAAAAATTGGTATGGCAAGATTGGCTTCTCCTCAGTTGTATTGGGTGTTATCCGGCAATGATTTTACGTTGGACATCAACAATCCCAAACACCCGAAAATTGTTTGTGTTGGAAACAATCCTGAGAAGCAACAAATCTACGGTGCTGTTTTATCGCTTTATATTTCAAGATTGATCAGGCAGGTAAATAGAAAAGGAATGCTAAAATGCAGTTTAGTGTTTGATGAATTCCCAACTATCTACTTCAACAACATGGATAGCCTTATCGCAACAGCAAGAAGTAATAAGGTAGCCACCACTTTAGCTATGCAGGATTTTAGCCAGTTGAAAAAGGATTATGGAAAAGACCAGGCAGATGTGATCGTAAACATTACCGGCAACATCATCAGTGGACAGGTGATGGGAGAAACTTCAAAACTGCTATCAGAAAGGTTTGGAAAGATCATGCAGGACAGGCAGAGCGTATCTGTAAACCGGCTGGATACTTCTATCAGCCATTCAAAGCAATTGGATAGCGCCATACCTGCTTCCAAAATTGCAGCCCTTTCTTCTGGTGAGTTTGTGGGCCTTGTTGCAGATAATCCCGATGAAAAAATTAAACTGAAAATGTTTCATGCGGAGATTATTAATGACGCAGATAAACTCAATGATGAAATGAACCGGTATAAAGATATTCCTGTAGTATCACATTTATCTCAGCAACAGGTGCTGGATAATTATTACCAGGTTAAGATGGAAGTGAAACAACTTATAAACGAACAGGTGGCTAAATTGAAAATTAGCAATTCCAGTTGAAATAAAGGCTTCTGGTAGGGCGACATACAAATACGGATAAAGGGCAGCTATCTAACGTTTAAACATGGCCAATAAAGCAGATTATACTTCATTATTTATCATTTCCTAAGCTATATTTTTGTAATATTGACTGCTCTAACAGTAATAATATTAACCCAAAATCGTCCTTTTGACTTCATTGCCATCTATATATTTTATCCCAGTGTCTACTGATGGTGGGAGAATTGCTCGGAAAGGTTTCATATATCAAGATCATGTGGGGGCAAAGTTCCTACTTGAGTTAATGATGCAGGAAAATGATTGTGATATATTTTTCGAAAATGAAGATGACATAGTAGTTGTTCACAAATCAAAGGTTCCGGTAACTGTAGAGATGTTCCAGGTAAAATCTAACAATCTGATTTCCCGCTGGTCAGTATCGCAAATGATTAGTCACGAAATAATTCAACGATCATTGATGAGAGGCAGGTGCGCCGAAGATGTTACTTATAGTCTAATTACAGCATATGATGTTGATGATGACCTTGCAGTACTGAAAGAAATTCCGAATACTACAGGTCGTACGAAAGAGAAACTTGACGGGTTATGTACGAAGCTTCATAGTAGAAAAGATGTTATTCCGACCAATGAAAAGGGACAGACATTCATAGATTGGGTGAACACTTGTATTTGGTATAAGTACCCGGAAAACATTACTTTATTAGAAGCATCAAATCTTGTATTGTTAGAAAAAATGATTGATACATGCTTTCATTCAGTATTATTTTTGGATCAAAAGCAGGAGTTATATCAAAGCTTACTTGCTAAAGTACAGCAAGCCTCTTCGTTAGACAGAACCACTTTTAATAAAGTTTCATTACAAGAATGGTTTGAAGAACGTCTCAAGGAAACCTCAATACCCAAAAAAGGCACAGAAAAGTTAATAGAAAAAATGGGATATGCGGGACTGGATAATACACAAATTGAGACGGCAAAAGAGCTAAAATGGATATATAAAAGAGAAACATTAGAAAATCAATATATCGGTCGTCTTGCCATAAATAGCTTTAAAGTTGATGCTGTGGCATTGTTGCAAGACTTAAAATTAAAACTGGATGCTGGGGAGCTTGAAGAAATAAATATTAAAGAAGGCATTTCGTTTCATAAATATTGTATTAAAAAGGTAGATGAGCTAGGCGAAGCCCAAAAAATTAATAATGCTTTAGCGCGGGGATGTATGTATGATATTACAAACCGCTGTCTTCACAGGTTTAAAAAAGCGAAGCCATGAATTCAATTAAGTCAACCAGCGTGTATCCAACCGGGATATCGTTAATTGCGGACGATGTTATTGAATTTCACGCAACTCGTTTATTACTGCTTATAAGACTTTGTGGACAGAAGGAAAGGTTGCGAAAACTTTATCGAATTGAAGGACTCACAAAGATTGCAAAGTTGGATTTTTTTATTCGTTATCCTGAATTCTTTAGAAGAGTGGTTTCATTTATAAATAAGGAATTTGATATTTCTAGTCACAAGGGCGGTGTAGAATCGAGAATGATAAAATACCATTATGGGCCTTGGGACGAAAGGTATTACCAAGTGCTTCCATACTTAGAATCCCGAGACTTGATAAAAGTTGAAAAAAATGGTAACGCTTATACTTTCTATCTCACCTCTAACGGAGAAGCTATAGCAAACACCTTAATCGCGGATGATGACTTTAAAGAGTTAGTGCTTAATATTGGAGATGTAAGTAAACTTTTATCAAAAATGGGTGGTAGCGCTTTAAAAGATTTAGTGTATAAATTATTTTCAAAAGAAGTGGCCAATAAAAAAATGGGTGAATTTATTTGACAATGGAAAAATATATAGTTATTAAGTCTATTAGGCGGGTTACTAATGATGGTGAGGTTCAAGAGTTACAATTTGAATCCGGCGTAAACGTGATCACTGGCCCTAAAAATGCCGGAAAAACTACATGGTTAAAACAACTAGATTATCTTTTGGGCAAAAATGCACCTATAACAGATGTTTTCACTGACTCTGAATTAGCATCAAAATATGTCGAATTAAATGGCTCGTTTATTATTAGTGGCACGGAAGTATTTTTGAAAAGATTTCTGAAAGAGCCAGGACTAACAAATAGAATTTTTATTAACGATACTTCCGTTTCTATATCTGAATTTTCTACTGAAATATTGAAGTTTATAGGCATTCCTGAAGGCATAAAGTTTCCGAAAGGTAATCCTTATAATAGCCAATGGGTCGAGCTTGGCTTTCGCAGCATGCTTAGACATCTTTATAGAAAAGAAACTCTGTGGGGTGATCTTGCCGATAAGCAGCCCCCTAACGAACAATATGCAGCTCAATTTCACTTATTAGGTATTGCCATCCAGATTTATTCAAAAGAGTATAATTCCAATGTAACAGAGGAAAAAAGACTGTTATTATTGGAGGCACAACGTGAGCAATATTCAACTATTCTCAATCGTATTATGTTGGAGATGTCACCTCGAGAAGAAGAAATATATAATGGAGCAAACCAAGCTGAAGTAAATCTTAGAATTGCGGCTCTCGAGGAGGAAATTAAACAAACCGAAGCTGAAAGGACCAACATTGTAAATAAACACTTATCAGATTCACAAGAAAAGAAAGAGGCCATACTGGTAAAAGAAAATGAGCTGATTGAATCAAAAATGAGCGTAATAAACGATATAGAATTAAACGCTGCAAAGACAGTTAAACTAAAGAAAAAATTGCAACAATATACCGCTTTGTCATCTACAATTAACGAGGAACTTGGAAAATTGAAGCGAACAAAAAAATCAGGGATAATTGCTGATCTTAAAATCACTCATTGTCCAGCATGCGACCAAGAACTTCTACGTCAAAAGAAAGAAAAGACGGATCATATATGCTTTTTGTGTACACAAACGATTCGTGAAGAAAGTAAGCAACCCACAATTGACCGTTTAGATTTTGAAATGGATCAGTTATCTTCTGAACAAAAGGAACTTTCAGAATTAATTGAGCTTACACAAAAAGATTTGGCAGAAAGTGATAATACTGACCGTTTTTTCAGAGAGAAGCTTTATTACATCGATCTCGAACTAGCACCATTAAAAAATGTCCTATTTGCATTATCTTATCAAGATGTTAGCGAGATAGATGTAAGAAGAGGTAGGCTCCAAGAGCAAGTCCAGAATTATAAGCGATTGCTTTCTAATATAAGCTACAAGAACAACCTTACTGCAGAAATAGATGAACTAAGTCAGAAAATAGATTCAGAAAAAATTAAGCTAGAAAAAAAGAATTCTATAATTAATTTTTCAAGAATCGCAATTGATCTAGAGACCGGCATGCAGTATTATGTCAATTATATAAAGCGCACTCAAACGGATCGAAACTTATGGGTTGCCGATGGAAAAATTTCAGTTGCGATCAATGAAAATAAAGTTGCCTTTTACGTAAATAATAAGCCCTGGACCGCTTTAGGTGCCCAAGATCAGGAATTGTTTCTTTTAGCTTACCATTTTGGGTTATTAACACTAACTGGCAGAAATGGATACAATGTCCCTGGGATAATTATTATCGATTTGCCTCCGGATTTAGGAGAAGTCCAAGCTGCTAGCTATAACTATATCGTTGAGCCTTTTGTCAAATATTGTGAAACCTTCAAAACTAAAAGAAAATTGCAAGTAATTTTTACTGGAAGATCATTTGAAAACTTGCGAAATGCAAAAATAATTAGCTTAACCGCAGAATGGAAATAATGTAATTTATATTGAATAAAATTCCTAGTGACGGGATTATTTGCAAAATTAATATCATTGCAATAGCTTACCCAATTCTTCTGGATGAGGTAATATTTCCTTCATCTGAACAGGGGCTTGTGTCGATGTTTTATAAGTTGCTACTCCCATTGCCTTATCAAAGCTTTTAATGGCAAACTCAACCACGGTATTATTTTTCTCTTTGCAAAGCACAATACCAATGCTACTATTTTCCTGCTGTAACTTAACTTTTTCATCCAACACATTCAGGTAAAAATTTAGCTGTCCTGCATCAGCCGGCTTAAACTTGCCTTTTTTTAATTCAAAAGCAACGAGGCATTGCAGGTATCGGTTAAAGAATAACAGGTCGATAAAAAATTCGTCTCCATCTACTTCAAGCCTGTATTGGTTGCCTATAAAGCAAAAACCCTTGCCCATTTGCAGGATAAAATTTCGAATATTTAAAACTACCTGTTGTTCAATGTGACGTTCGTCTTCCAATTCGTCGCCTGCAATAAAATCGAGTAAGTACTCATCTTTGAATACTTTTAAAGCCGATGGCCATAAACCCTCAGACAAAGTACCGGAGAAATTGTTGGGCAACTTACCTTCCTTTCCGAATAGGTTGTTTTCAATATGGTGTTCCAGGACTGTCAGTGACCAGAAGTTGGCTGCTGCAGACAGGATGTAGAAAATCCGGGCATCCCATGCCTTTATTTTGGTAATAATGGTGAAATGATGGGAGAAGCTGACACTTGTAAAAGCCTCATAAAATGCTTCATTTTCGATTAGGTTCGACAGTGCCGAACCTATTGAAAAATCTACTCTCACTTGGCCAGCTAATTGGTTCGACGGCGTCGAACCTATTACAAGATGGGGGCCATAGGCATCTGAAAATAGCCTTATTTTTTTGAGATTGCCAGAAGAAAATCCCTTTAGCCCTGGGAGTTCTTTTTGTAGGTCTGCAGATATCTGGTCGAGAACTTTGGCGCCCCATTTTTGAGCCCTTATTTTGTCGGAAATCATTAGGCCGGTTCTAAAATAGAGCATCAACTGTTCTCTGTTCGCTAACCTTGCAGCCACATAGCGGCTCTGCACAATTTGTTGCTTAATGGATTGAATAAACTCAATGTAGTTTTTATCAATTTTCATAATTGCCATTTTTGTTCGAGTATTCTTATAAAAACAAAAAAACCTAAAGCGTTGATTGCTAAGCAACAATGCTAGCCAATCGCTTTAGGTCCATTATAAATAAGTTCGAAAATTGTACAGGGAGGACGACAAAAGCTTCACAGAAATGTGAGGCTTTTTTATTTGGGAACAGGGGTCGTCCCAACCATCGGTCGGGACCATCCCGGCAGATTGATGAGGATGTTCACAGGTAATTGAGGGTTTTTCCTCTTTGCGTGATTTCAGAAGAAAGATTTTGTACGTTTAACAATACATAGGCAGAATTCCTTTTTTAAGTAACCGGGTACTAAAATTGAAGCAGTGCATTATGGCAAACACAAAAAAGAATTACAGACATTGTTAGTTGAGCAAAAAATTCTAAACCGAATTTATGTTGTGCGGGGAGAAAAAGTGATGTTAGATCAGGATCTTGCAGAAATGTATGCAGTGGAAACAAAGCAGTTGAAACGGCAGGTGAAACGTAATATAGACCGGTTCCCGAAAGATTTTATGTTTGAGCTTACCCAAAAAGAGTTCGAAAACTTGAGGGGCCAAATTGGCACCTCAAGTTGGGGTGGTACACGGTACATGCCAATGGCTTTTACGGAGCAAGGCGTAGCCATGTTGTCCAGCATATTGAACAGCAAAACAGCTATCGAAGTAAATATCAGGATTATCAGGGTGTTTACAAAGCTGAGAGAATATGCATTAACGCATAAGGAAATATTGCTGCAGCTTGCTAAATTAGAAAAGGATGTGAAGGGCAATAGCCGTGACATTGAGAATATTTTTATGGTACTGAAGGAGTTAATAGAGAAGCAGCGTAAACCGATGCCCCGTAACCGTATTGGCTTCAGGCGGAGTGAGGAGGATGACCACATGTAATTGAGTTTTTTCCTCTTTGCGTGATTTCAGAAGAAAGATTTTGTACGTTTAACAATACATAGGCAGGATACCGCTTTAAGTAATGGGGTATTAAAATTGAAACAGTGCATTATGGCAAACACAAACAAAAAATTACTGGTATTGGTAGCCGAACAAAAAATTCTAAACCGAATTTATGTTATTCGTGGAGAAAAAGTAATGCTTGACAGGGATTTTGCCGGGATCTATGGAGTAGAAACAAGGGTTTTAAATCAGGGTATTAAAAGGAATCTAAACCGCTTCCCCAAAGACTTTATGTTCAAGTTATCAGAAAAAGAATTTAAAAATTTGATATCACAAAATGTGGCATCAAGTTGGGGAGGTACAAGAAAATTACCATTTGCTTTTACAGAGCAGGGAGTTGCTATGCTGTCAAGTGTATTAAACAGCGAGACAGCTATCGAAGTAAACATCAGGATCATACGGGTGTTTACAAAAATGAGAGCATTTGTTCTAACTCACAAGGAAATATTAATGCAGTTGGCTAAATTGGAAAAGGAGGTAAACAGCAATAAAACGAATACTGAAAAGAACAGCAAGGATATTGAGAATATTTTTATGTACCAAGGGGCATAGGAGGAAATTTTAAGCTGTAGTAAGACGAATTAGTTTTTAAATTAAACATGACAATATGAGCCTCATGTAATTTCAGATTATTGTTTACTCGGGAATTTTTATAAGTATTGGAAGTAAAGCGCAGACTCCAATCAGGCTTGATTTACTTGATTATGAATACATGCCTGCTCTTCATAAAGCTACGCTTGTACGCTGCAAAATGGCAAAAGTAGTTAGTAAAACCTCTATGAGTAAATATGCAAGGTCTGTGGAACTGCAGCAGTATTTACTTGCTATTCTAACTGGGAAATTCGTTCACTATCTTAACGGAAAAGTGGAAAGCGGGCGGGTATTTCAGTTCTCTTATAGAAATTGATCCCGTCTCAGTTACTCTTTACCATTGCATATGCAGGTTGGCAAAGCGGGTAGCCACATCTACAATGGGCATTGAAATTTTAATTACATCATTGCTGAACCTGCTTTGTTACACATTTTCCAAATATGATACCACACAGTATATTTCATTTTCACATCCCTAAGTTTCCTATCTTTAAGCAACAAATAATCTATTATGAAGATCGCATTTCACGGCGCTGCACGCACGGTAACAGGCTCAAAACACCTGATCAATTTATCAAATGGTAAAAAACTGCTGCTCGACTGCGGCATGTTCCAGGGTATGGGCCCCGAAACCAATGAACTCAACAATCATTTTGGTTTTATCCCCTCCGAGATCGATTATGTGATCCTTTCACATGCGCATATAGATCATTGCGGCCTGCTGCCCAAATTGGTGAAAGACGGGTATAAAGGAGATATATACGCCACGGATGCCACAAAAGAACTGGCCAGCGTGCTTATGGAAGACAGTGCCGGCATACAGGAATCGGATATAAAATATGCCAATAAAGAACGTGCACTTAAAGGGCTGCCCTACCTGGAGCCGCTTTACACAACACAGGATGCGCTGGATGCGGCTGCAAGATTTGTTGCTGTTCCCTACAACGAATGGCACCGGATAGATGAACATTTTGAATTTTGCTATACCGATGCCGGGCATATCATTGGCAGTGCGGCTGTTCATTTAAAGATCACAGAAAACGCCAAAACCACCCGGCTCACATTCAGCGGCGATGTGGGCCGCTACCGCGATGTGATCTTAAAATCGCCTGAAATTTTTCCGCAGTGCGATTATCTTTTGCTCGAAAGCACGTATGGCAACAGCCTGCACGATGAGCACCACAGCACACCCGATGAATTGCTTAAATGGATCGAACATACCTGCCTGCAAAAAAAAGGGAAACTCATCATGCCTGCTTTCAGTGTGGGGCGCACACAGGAGATACTACTGTCACTCAATCAACTCGAAAATGAAAACCGCCTTCCACCCCTTGATTATTTTGTAGATAGCCCCCTCAGTTTAAAGGCAACCAATATTATAAAAAGCTATCCAAATTATTTTAACAAACGGATACAGAATATCCTGAAAAGTGATGCCGATCCTTTTCATTTCCGGGGCTTAAAATTCATTAAATCGGCCGATGAAAGCAAGCTGCTTAATTTTCGTAAAGACCCATGCGTGATCATTTCTGCCAGCGGAATGGCAGAAGCCGGCCGCATCAAACATCATATCAGTAACAATATTGAAAACAGCCGCAACAGTATTTTACTTACCGGCTACTGCGAGCCGAACTCGCTGGGCGGAAGACTGAAGCAGCATCCAAAAGAAGTGGGAATTTTTGGCCAGGTACACGAAGTAAATGCAGAAATCGGCCAAATACGCAGCATGAGCGCTCATGGCGATTATGACGATCTATGCCAGTTCATTGGCCACCTGGATATCAAACAGGTTCGCAAGCTGTTTTTAGTGCATGGTGAATATGATGTGCAAACCGACTTTAAACAGCGCCTGTACCGCAAGGGTTTTGCCGATGTGGAAATTCCGGCAAGGCATTACGAAATAGGGCTTACCTGATATTTGCTGAATACGACTGATCCGCCATTCAAATAATACCTGTATGAGAAATTGATTTATGTGCTAAATTTATTTTTTACACAAATTGCTTTATGATGATACAGAAAAAAATTTTGCCGCTGCTGGGCCTTATTGCAGTGCTTTCGGCAACTGCACAGCAAACATACCCTGTAAACGGGGTGGCAGATAACCGCAGCAGCACCTATGCTTTTGTAAACGCCAGTATTGCAAAGGATGCATCAGGTAATATTTCGGTGGCCTCCATGCTCGTAAAGGATGGTAAAATTGTAGCAATAGCAAATAACCTCTCCATCCCAGCCGATGCTATTGTTACAGACTGTAAAGGAAAATATATTTATCCTTCTTTTATAGATATTTTCAGCGATTATGGCATTATAAATCCACCCAGGCCACAGCGTGATTTTAATTTTTCTGCTCCCATGCAGATCGAAAGCAATACAAAAGGCGCTTATGGATGGAACCAGGCTATAAAGGCCGAAGTGAATGCGGTGAATATTTTTACAGCAGATGAGGCAAAGGCAAGAAGCCTGCGGGAATTGGGATTTGGGGTTGTGCAAACATTACAGAAAGACGGAATAGCCCGCGGAACAGGTACCGTTGTAAGCCTTGCAGATAAAAAAGAAAACTTAGTCATAGTAAAACAAAAATCCTCTGCTAATTATTCTTTTAATAAAGGTACTTCCACCCAGTCGTACCCGGGCAGTATCATGGGCAGTATTGCATTGTTGCGGCAAACTTTTTTAGATGCACAATGGTATAAAAACCTGCCCGCTGCCCAAAAGGCAAAAGAAGGCGTTAACCTGGGTCTTGAGGCATGGAACAATAATTTATTGCTTCCGCAGATTTTTGAGGCCGGCGATAAATGGAGCAACCTGCGTGCCGACCGTATTGGTGATGAGTTTGGCATCCAGTTTATTATAAAAGCAGGTGGAAATGAGTACCAGCGTATCAAAGAAATGGCTGCTACAAAAGCCGCCTTCATTTTGCCCCTTAATTTTCCACAGGCAATGGATGTGGAAGATCCAAACGATGCAAGATTTATTGCCCTGGCCGAATTAAAACACTGGGAAATGGCGCCGGGCAACCCGGCTGCATTTGAAAAAGCCAATATTCCTTTCTGTATTACCACTGCAGATTTACGTGATTCAAAACAATTTTTAAACAACCTGCGCAAAGCAATAGAATTTGGTTTGTCAGAGGCAAAAGCCCTCGAAGCTCTTACCAAAACCCCTGCAACACTATTAAATATTTATAATGAAACCGGCAGCCTGGAAGCAGGCAAATGGGCAAATTTTATTATTACCAACGGGCCTGTATTTTCAGAAAAAACAGCTATCCTCCAAAACTGGGTACAGGGAGAAAAATATGCTGTTAAGGAAGATGCGATGAACGATATTAAAGGAAGGTACAACCTGGCAATAGGCAATAAAACCTTCCTGCTTGATGTAAAAAATAATAATGCCGCCGATGTTTTGCTGCAGGATACGATAGCGGCAAAATTCAGTTACGACGGTAAATTGCTGAAAATTGGTTTCGCCGAAACAAAGCGGGGCAAAAAAGGCTACAGGCTCAGTGGTGTTAATAATGGAGATATGTGGAACGGTACAGGAGTAGACAGTGCCGGGAGCAGTTTTACCTGGACAGCAAACTTTACCGGGCCAGCAATAACAAAGGTCGACAGCTCAAGAAAAAAATCACCTCTAAAAACCGGTTCGCTCAGTTTTCCAAATATGGGCTACGGATGGACAACCCCGCCACAGCAGGAAAATTTGCTGATAAAGAATGCCACTGTTTGGACCAATGAGAAAGAAGGCATGCTTCAAAATGCAGATGTGCTTATAAAAGACGGAAAGATCGTTTCGGTTGGCAAAAACTTGGATGCGGGAACAGCCAAAATTATAGACGGCACCGGAAAACACGTGACCCCCGGTATTATTGATGAACATTCTCATATTGCGGCGGCTTCCATCAATGAAGGCGGCCAGAGCGTGACGTCTGAAGTGCGTATAGCGGATAATCTTAACCCCGATGATGTAAATATTTATCGCCAGCTGAGCGGTGGCGTTACCAGCTCTCACATTTTACATGGCAGTGCCAATACCATTGGCGGGCAAACACAGCTTATTAAACTCCGCTGGGGTGCAAATGATGAAGATTTAAAATTCAAAGGGGCAGATGGCTTTATAAAATTTGCACTCGGCGAAAATGTAAAACGCAATACCTCTCAAAACAATAACCGTTTTCCAGATACACGCATGGGGGTGGAGCAGGTGCAACTGGATGCATTTACCCGTGCAAAAGAATATGAGGCTGCTTTAAAAGGCCCCGGTGGAAAATTTGTACGCAGGGACCTTGAGCTCGATGCACTGGTGGAGATCATGAACCGAAAAAGATTCATCACCTGTCATAGCTATGTGCAGAGCGAAATTGTGGAAACAATGCGCATTGCAGAAAAATTTGGCTTTACCGTTAACACGTTTACCCATATCCTGGAAGGGTATAAAGTAGCCGATAAAATGAAGCAGCATGGCGCCAATGCAAGTACGTTCAGCGATTGGTGGGCGTATAAAGTGGAAGTGCAGGATGCCATTCCGCAAAATGCTGCCATTATGCATAATGTGGGCCTTAATGTGGCTATTAACAGCGACGATGCAGAAATGGCCCGGCGACTGAACCAGGAAGCCGCAAAAAGCATCAAGTACGCAGGTGTGAGCGAAGAAGACGCCCTGAAGATGGTTACCCTCAATCCTGCCATTATGCTGCATATTGATAAACAGGCGGGAAGTTTAAAGGCAGGTAAAGATGCCGACCTGGTGATATGGTCCGGTAATCCGCTGAGCCAGTATACAGTTGCCGAAAAAACGATCGTGGATGGGGTTGTTTATTTTGACCGGGAAAAGGATAAACAATTGAGAAAGGAAATAGCCGCAGAAAGAAACCGCCTTATTAATAAAATGCTGGATGAAAAAAAATCCGGTAAGTCAACCGACCAGGCCATGCCAAGCTTCCGTACCATGCATGTTTGCGGCGATCATTTGCATAAACATGGCTTATTGGTAGAGGATGTAGAGTGATTGACATTAAGTATTGTACTAAAAAAATTAATTCGTGCAAAAAATTCGTGTTTAAAAAAATAAAAATGAAAAAACTTCAAATACTAACATTACTTACTTTCACAGTATTGCAAACTTTTGCCCAGGAAAATATCTCTCCTGCACCGGTTAATACAGGAGCGGTCCTGATAAAAAATGGCACTCTGCATGTAGGGAATGGCCAGGTATTGCAAAATACTTCTGTATTGATCCGGAACAGCAAAATAGAATCGATAGGTGCTTCTATTGCCGAAGATGGATCTATGACAGTTATTGATGCTGCCGGTAAACAGGTTTATCCCGGGCTCATTGCCAGTGCCACCAATATCGGTCTCAGGGAAATAGCCAATGGTGTAAAGGGAAGTACTGATTTCAGGGAGATCGGCGAGCTGAACCCCGGTGTACGCAGTATTGCTGCATATAATACCGACAGTAAGATCATCAACACACTGCGCAGCAATGGAATTTTGCTGGGTAATATTGTTCCGCAGGGCTCTTTAATTACAGGTAGCTCTTCTGTTGTTCAGTTTGATGCCTGGAACTGGGAAGATGCTGCTTATAAAACAGATGGCGGCATTCATTTTATGATGCCATCCTTACTGGTAAGGCCGCAGGGGAGGGCCCGTTTTCAGCAGCAAGCCCCACAGGAAGACCCGGTAAAAGAGGCGCTTGATAAAATAGAGGGGGTAAAAAGTTTTTTCAGAGAAGCTAGATCATATCAACTGCAAAAAGGGAAACCTGCAGAAACAAATTTAAAATTAGAATCGGTTAAAGGCTTGTTTGAAAAGAAGCAGAAATTGTTTATACACTGCGACCTGGTAAAAGAAATGCTTATTGCCATTGACTTTGTAAAAGAATTTGGCTTCGATGTTGTGATTATTGGGGGAAGTGAGAGCTGGCAAATAGCTGACCTGCTTAAGCAAAACAATATCCCTGTTATATTGCAGCAACTCCATAGTTTGCCTACAATGGACGACGATGATATTGACCAGCCTTTTAAAACACCGGCCATTTTACAAAAAGCGGGATTGTTATTTGCTATTAATGACGATGATGGAAATACAACGGGGCGTAACCTGGCTTTTAATGCCGGAACGGCTGCAGCCTATGGCCTAAGTCGGGAAGAGGCTTTGCAGGCCATAACACTGAACGCAGCAAAGATTTTAGGCATTGCCGACAGAACAGGAAGCATTGAAGTGGGGAAAGATGCCAACATCATCATCAGCACCGGCGATATACTAGACGAAAGAACCAGCGTGGTGGAGAGAGCTTTTATTCAGGGAAGAGAGATAAACCTGGATGATAAGCATAAGCAACTGTATGAAAAGTACAAAAGAAAATATGGAATAAAATAATACAGATGACAAGGGTTCGCAATATGTTTATTACTTTTTTTTGCCTGGCTTCCTGCAATGCGAAACTAAAAGCAGTTCATGATATTGTTAAAACCGAAATGGTTGTTATTTATGCACAAAATGTAAAAGACAGCTTTGAAATTTATATTTCCACACCTTTGGCTTTTGACTCTTCAAAATCTTACGATGTTGTTTACTACTGCGACGCCAATATAAAGTCCGGGAAAAAGATCCGTGAAATGCTCAATTCCGGGAACTATAACAAAAAGCGAACAATTGTATTTTTATAGGAATAGGCCATATTGGAAATTATCGTGAACTAAGACGCAGAGACCTGGTGATTCCCTCTATCAATAACGGCGATACATCAGGCCTTTCTGAAAATTTTGGCCAGGCAGCGCATTTTTACCGGTTTCTTAAAACAGAGCTGCTACCCTTTGTAGGGAAAAAGTTCAAAGTCAATACAAATAACAATTCTCTCATCGGCCATTCTTTTGGCGGTTTATTTGTTTTCTATTGGCTTTTTAAAAATGAAGATATTTTCCGCCATTATTATGCACTCAGCCCTTCTTTATGGATAAATAATTACGATATCTATAAGTTTAATAAACTGTATACAGGTGCTGTGCCACGCACTTTGTATTTTTCAGCCGACGGACTTGAGGTCATAAATTTTATTAAGCCGGGTGCAGATAGGATGAAATCTTTTTTGGATAGCCATCAATATAAGAATCTTCAATACCGGTACCAGGTTCATAAGGGCGAATCACATAACTCCCAGGTTGAAAAATCTCTTTCCTTTATATTGGCAGAATAAATGAGAAAGACCCGGTGTTAACATTTTTTTACAATCTCCCTATTAATCCAAATTGAAAACAGCAGGTCTTAACTGTAAATAATTTAAATAACAATTAAAATCTGCGATCATGAAAAAGTTATTACTCTCCTTCAAAAAGTTTTTTACAGTAGAAGACGGTTATTCAATTTTGGCAAGCAATATATAAGCAGCAGCCTGCATGAAATACCCGGCAACAAGTATTTTCTTAAAAAACACGATATCCCGGCTTTAAACAATCAACAGATGTTAAATGCCGGGATATTTTATGTTTGTATCATTTAGGCCTGCCCACGGCTTGTGTGATCAATGCAATACAGCCCGCTTCCTGGTTTTTCTTCGGGCGTATCAAAAATGGCGGTAGTTTTATGAGACCAAATTGTGACTGCCGGTAAATCTTGTTTTTCTGACATTTTCACAACCCAAATTTGCTGCAAATAGCTGTAAACTTCATCAAAGTGTATAAAAAACCAGTTTTGGTGTAAGCATGAGTGGTTAACATCTGTGAATTTTTCAGCACTTCTTTTCAGAATCCTATTCCCGCCTGTATATAAAAATTCCTCCCCGGCCTCGGGATGTTTCCCCAGTCTGTATGTTCATGATACTTCTTATCAAGTATATTTTCGATACCTGCCTGAATTTCAATTCCGGCCTTGTGTGTGTTAAAATGATAACCTGCCCTGGTATGCATCAAAATGAACCCGGCTGTGGCATCCTCTCCTGCTGCTGCATTGTACCTGTTTTGCTTCTTGGCTGCCTCTGATTCCAGCTGAACAAACAGCCTGCCAGGCTGAAATCGGACCGAACTGATATTTTTCAAAGGGGCAATAAGCGGGATGGCCTTACCGGTATTATCAGTTGACCTTGTATAACGAAACGTGTTTACCAGGATAAATTTTCCAGGCCTTAGCAAAGCGCTTGCTTCGGCCCCCAAAACAATTGCATATGGAATGTTCATATACGTCTTTACACCCTTTGCTCCAATGGTCATTGTACTAAATGCCGGGTTAATGAACCCGGCAATATAATTATTTGTACGTGCATAATAGGCGCTTGCCTGCATACGGTATTTTTTACCGCTGTAAGTTAAACCCGCATCTGCCTGCAGGGAGTTTTCTGATCCCAGGCTTGTATTCCCTATATAATCGTACCCATCGCTGCTGTTAAAAAGATAGAAGCCATATAATTCACTGGTAGTAGCGATCCGTTCCGTAAATGAGATACCGGCATTTATGGCTAACTTCCTGTTTATTTTTCGGGAAGCAAGGATAGAAAAATTTTTCAACAGTTTTGTTTTCGCCGCAATATCTCCAAAAATACTTACATGATCCTTTGCACTTACCGATACAAGCCTGTAATCAATTAGATCGGCCCTGGCAGCAACCTGCAGCCGCCACAGGCTGTCGATCTCGTAATTCCATAAAACGCCTGCCCCTGCCTGCAGTTTACGGTTATCGGGCCAGGTGAGCATATACATCGGTTGCTGGCCCGGTTGGTACATGGTCATTGATGCTTTTAAAAAAGTACTGGCAGCATCCGACTTTAAAAGAAACTGTTGTTTTTTATTGAGGCGCCATGTTGCTTCGGCACTAAATCCGCTTGTTTTACTAACGCCGGGCATATCCATATGTATGGTCGTATTGGGCCGGTGTGTATCATCCATAAAATGCCTGATATGATTTGTATAGAGCTTCGCCTGCCATTTATATATTTTTTTTGAGTCATCTTCATGCCTGATCCCCATTGAAGCAATTTTGGCTGCAGCATAACCCACATCCATTGGTAGTGCAGGGTAACCAATATTCCATCCATCATCGGCCAGCAGGTCAATTTTTATTTCTGTGTGCTTACTGTAACGGTATTTTCCGGATAGGGAATAATTTAATTTTTTATACTGCGAAAAACGAATAATCTCTCCGTCGCCGCTCCTGTAAGCCCTGTTGTTTCTGTATGTACCGGTGGCCAGTAGCGCCCATTTTCCTGCAGAGAAATTGAGCCTTGCCGATTCGTATAAACTTTTTGCAGCAGATTGATAACCGCTGCTGATCCTCCCGCTTATTTTTTGATCAGTTAGAAATTCGGGTTCCGCCATCTTTACGTTTACAGTGCCGCCGGTGGCAGAGCCGCTCATGAAACCGCTGCTGGCCGTTTGTACCTGTATATGATCAAGATTGGCTGGTTCAATATAAATGCTGGCCGGGTCCATTTTGTCGGTACAGGCTCCATGTATGCGCATTCCGTCCACCAGTACATTTATTTGCCCGCCATTAAAAGAACGGATAGAAGGCTCCATGCCGTATGGTCCGCGCCGCTGCATAGATAATTCAGGCAGGCGTGCAATGATGTCTTCCAGTGTGGCCGCTTTGTTGGCACAATAGTAATGAAGCAATTGCTGCTGTGTGTTTTTGTGTGCACTGTTAAGTTTAATTTCTTTAAGGGAAATTATTTTAACCGAATCTTCCGCCTGTGCATGGGTTAATAGCGGCACAAAAAACAAGCCCGTAAAAAGCAAATGTTTTTTTTTCACAAAAAATTATTTTTAGCAGGTGGTTTTTTTGCCACCTGCTGCTGTTATCAGAAAACAAGGTCGAAATATTGTGAGCTGTCGGCAACTGCTGTTCCTGCATTAAAGTCAAGGTTCAGCCTCCAGTCGCCGGTCATGGTAAAATTTACTTTTCCTTTATAATGGCCTTTGCCCTGGTGGGTGGGATTTACATTGTTGGGCGATCCATGTCCCATGCTGGGCATTTCGGGTGTAAGTAGTACCGAAAGGCTGCTGTCGGCGGGAAAATTCATCATGCTTGCCCGCTTGTACACGGCAATTTCCATGTCATTGATGCCAACTTTTGGGGCAGCGGGTTCAATATAGGCCACAAAATATTTAGCAGCATCGTGCAGGCCCACAAAAGATTTTACCCTTGCTTTGGGAGGTTCTGCTACTGTAACAGGAATGGTAAGTGTACCTTCTTTGCCGGTTGCATGATTGTGTACAGCAATACCAAGGGTCCAGCTTCCGCCCATCGACGACATGATGAATACCACACTGCAGGGGAAAAGATGATTTACCGCTTCTTCCGAGGCAGGGTTTTCTACCGGTGCAGCATGCTGCATGGTACCCATGTTCATCATCGGCATCAGGTGAATATGTGCATCTTCCACCCGGCTACCCGTCACAGAGTCGTATAACGCTATATAAAATTTTGTAAAGCCAGCTGTAATGCCTGTTTCCTTGGTATAGATCACCACTTTGGTGCCCGCACCTCCGGCAAAACCTTCGGCTTGTTTTACAAGACCTGCTGTGGGATCTGGCTCAGATGTACCAGTATCTTTTTTACAGGATACAAAAGAAAAGGCTAAAAAAAACAGGAGTATAGAAAGAAAATTTTTCATTTTAAATTAGTTTTTTTGATAAACAATGATATGATGACGCACTGCTGCATTATGCATGCGGTATGTCATTGATGAAAGAAAGTAAATAAAGAGAGATCAATATCAGCAATGATGCAGCGGGGGATGAAAAATTTCTGCAACAGGAAGGAAATGGTACGGGCTTGTTTTTTCAGTAGTATAGTTTTTACCCGGCCAAAAAATATTTAATTGATACTGGAAGTTGCTTATATGGTAAGGGCTGTTCTCTTGTTGCTGTTTTTGCTGTTTGGGCGATTCCTGTTCCTGCTTGTCTTCAGCAGCTTTCATTTTCTTGCTGAGAAAGCAATGGCCCTTGCACTTTGAGGCGGGCTTATCCTTATTGATGCAAAGTGTTTTGGCAATAACAGCCTGGTTAGTGTAGAACCATGTATTTAATGCGATGCTGTAAATAAACTGCATCGAAAATACCACCAGTAAGGATGCCGAAACGATACTTTTCACGCAGCAAAGATATTTAACTGCCTATCAAATTTTATGACTATGATCATATTATTTCAGCTGTTCAAACCGTGCCTGGAAGAAACGGAGGTACTTGGGTTCATAGATCATTTTAAGCCCTTTTATTTTTGAACGGCGCTCAAATACCCTTGCTGCAGATTCAGCGATCACATCCATATGCGCCTGCGTATAAACGCGGCGTGGTATGGTAAAACGTACCAGCTCCAGTTTTGGATAATAATTTTCACCGTTGGCTTTACGCCCTGCCGAAACAACACCACGTTCCATTGTTCTTACACCAGAATCGAGATACATTTCTGCTGCAAGTGTTTGTGCCGGGTATTGATCCTGCGGTATATGCGGTAAAAATTTTTTTGCATCTGCAAATATGCCATGCCCTCCAATGGGTTTTACGATCGGCACATGGTATTCCATCATTTTTTCGCCCAGGTAAATAACCTGCCCCACGCGGGCATGTATATGGTCATCGTTCACGCTTTCTTTTATGCCAATGGCCATTGCTTCCATGTCGCGGCCGGCAAGGCCGCCATACGTGTGCAATCCTTCGTACACCACCACCATATTGCGTGCCTCTTCAAAAACATCCCAATCATTAATGGCCAAAAAGCCGCCAATATTCACCAGGGCATCTTTTTTAGCGCTCATGGTGGCGCCATCTGTATAAGAACAAATCTCTTTTACAATTTGCCTGATGGATTTATTGTGATAGCCTTTTTCTTTTTGTTGTATGAAGTAGGCATTTTCAGCCACCCTTGTCATATCGTGTATTATCCGTATGCCGTGCTTATTGGTGAATGCACGCAGTTCTTTAAGGTTTTTAATGCTGATGGGTTGCCCGCCTGCCATGTTTACACTGGTGGCAATACTTACGTAAGGGATACGTTTGGCCCCGTATTTTTTTACAAGCGCTTCCAGTTTGCTGAGGTCAACATTTCCCTTAAATGAAAATTCACTTTCTGGGTCATGCGCTTCGTCTATAATGATGTCTTCAAATTTTCCGCCGGCCAGTTCCTGGTGCAGCCTTGTTGTGGTAAAGTACATATTACCAGGAATGATATCACCTTTTTTAATTAGGATATGCGAAAGGATATGCTCTGCTCCGCGGCCCTGGTGGGTGGGCACAAGGTATTTGTAACCGTAGTAGTTTTTCACAACATCTTCCAGGTGATAAAAATTCCGGCTGCCTGCATAGGCTTCATCTCCCAGCATCATGCCCGCCCATTGGTGATCGCTCATGGCCGATGTGCCGCTGTCGGTAAGCAGGTCAATATAAACATCTTCCGATTTTAAAAGAAAAGTATTGAAGCCTGCTTCAAGCAGGGCTTTCTTCCGCTGGCCACTTGTGGTCATTTTGAGCAGCTCCACCATTTTTATTTTATATGGTTCTGCCCAGCTGCTGCGTATAAATGTAGATTGTTCTTTGCTATTTGTTTTTTTCATGAAGCAAATGTCTGAACAACCGGCAGCTTAAAAAATGATTAAAATCACGCAGGATAAAAGTAAATTTTATGCGGTAACCTGGTTTCTCAGCAGGTCGTCAAATTCATCCCTTTTGCGGATGAGAGATACCTTGTCGCCGTTTACCATCACTTCTGCAGGTTTAAGCCGTGAGTTAAAGTTGGAGCTCATTTCAAAGCCATAGGCCCCTGCATTATGAAACACAAGCAGGTCGCCTTCCCGTACTTCGGGCAATGTACGATCCCAGGCAAAAGTGTCTGTTTCGCAGATATTTCCCACCACGGTATAAATGCGGGGTATACCGCCCGGGTTACTGATATTTTCAATATGATGATAAGCCTCGTACATCATAGGCCTGATGAGGTGATTGAAACCGCTGTTTACGCCTACAAAAACAGTGGCAGGTGTTTGCTTTACCACATTGGCTTTTACCACAAAATAACCGGCCTGGCTCACGAGGTATTTGCCCGGTTCAAACCAGACCTGCAATTTTTTTCCCGATTCTTTTTCAAATTGGGAAAAGGCCCCGGCAAGTTTTACACCCAGTTCTTCTACATTTGTTTCAGGATCGCCGGGCTGGTACGGAACTTTAAAGCCGCTTCCCAAATCAATGAATTCAAGATCGGGGAAATTTTCTGCAAGCTCAAACATTACCTGCAGGCCCATTAAAAAAACATTGATGTCTTTTATTTCGCTGCCGGTATGCATGTGAATACCGTTAATATGCAGGCCGGTACTCTTTACTATGCGAACGATATGTCTTACCTGGTGTATGGAAATCCCAAATTTGCTGTCTACATGCCCGGTAGAGATTTTAAAATTTCCGCCTGCCATAATATGAGGGTTCAGCCGGATGCAAACCGGGTAACTGCTGCCAAACTTATTGCCAAACTGTTCGAGGATGGATATATTATCGATATTGATCTTAACACCCAATTCTTTGGCAGCAACAATCTCATCAAAATCAACGCAGTTGGGGGTGTAAAGAATATCATCTTTTGCAAAACCTGCCATAAGGCCAAGTTTTACCTCGTTGATGCTAACGCAATCAAGTCCGCACCCTAGCGACTGAATATATTTGAGCACATTGATATTGGTAAGCGACTTGCAGGCATAAAATATCCTGGTGTTACAGGCTTTAAAAGCGTTAACAAGTTTATTGTATTGTTCTTTTATTTTATCTGCATGGTAAACATAAACCGGTGTTCCGTACTGGTTTGCTATATCCGAAAGCTGTTCGCCCTTCAATTGCTCCATGTGTTTTTTTACGCAATTTACGAAATGCAGGGGCATTAAAAAAGGCATTGGGGAACCAACGCCTTTTAAATATTATTTAGATGGGGTTACACTTCCTCTTCTTTAATTGTATTGCTGCTCTCATCTCCTGTTTCGGCCTCAGTTTCACCGGCTGTTTCGGAGTCTGCCAATATCTCTTCTTCATTTGGAAGCGCATCTGTTTCCGCCATTTCTATACTGGTTTCTTCCAAAGTAACCCCAGACGTATCTGCATGCATCATAATATCTTTTACAGCTGTTGCCCTTTCAAATTCTTCCATAATCACTTCACTTATTTTGGGCAGTTCATCGCTGCTGTTAATGCCAAAATAATCCATAAAAGATTTTGAAGTGGAGTAGATCAGCGGTTTGCCCACCGCATCTTCATTTCGCCCGCTGATGATCACCAGGTCTTTTTCGAGTAGTTTTTGAACGGCATAATCGCAGTTTACCCCGCGGATGCTTTCAATTTCGCTTTTAGTGATGGGCTGCTTGTAGGCAATGATGGCAAGGGTTTCCAATGAGGCCGTGCTTAGTTTTTTTATGAACTTATCGCCGTTAAGCAGGGCCACCGTTTTATGATACATTGGTTTTGTAAGAAACTGCCAGCCACCGCCGCTCTGTTTTAATTCAAATGCATAAAATTCCGATGCATATTTTTCACGGATGCCATCCATGGCCGCTTCCACCTGCTCCAGTTCGGCACGGTCTTCTATAAATCCAAGGGCATTATTCACCAACTCGGTCACTTCCGGTGCTGTTAATGGCTTGTCGCTGGCAAAAATCAATGCTTCAATATGTGGTATGATTTGAGAAATTTCCATTTAAATGAATATGCAAATGTGCAAATAGGCAAATGCCGTACCTGTAATTTTTAAAATTGGAAAATTTGCACATTTGCACTTTTGCAAATTTTCACATTAAATTATCCCTGCAAAGCTGCCGCACCGCTAACGATCTCGGTAAGTTCGGTGGTAATGGCCGCTTGTCTTGCACGGTTATAACTGATCTTGAGCGTTTTCAGTAATTCGTTCGCATTATCGCTTGCCTTATCCATGGCTGTCATACGGGCGCCATGCTCGCTGGCATTGGCATCAAGTACAGATTTATACAACTGGGTGTTCAGTATCTTGGGCATCAGTTCTGCTATCAGCGTTTCCCTGTCGGGCTCAAAAATGAAATCAGCTTTTTTTGTGCCTGGTTTGGCCACAGTTTTTACTACAGGTAAAAATTGTTCGGCTGCAAAACGCTGGGTGGCTGCGTTTTTAAATTCGCTGTACACCACATCCACGGCATCCACATGGCCAGCAGCAAATTCATCCATGGCATATTTGGCTGCGGCCTGTACCCGCTCAAAACTTAACCCATGAAAAATATCCCAGTAGGCATCCACCACTTTAAATCCGCCTTTATTGAAATGTTCGTACCCTTTTTTTCCAATAGGCAGTATACGCACATTGCCGGCACTGAATTGAGCCTGGTATTTATCTTTAATAATTTGTTTGGTAAGTTTTATAAGGTTGCTGTTATAACCGCCGCAAAGCCCCCGATCGCTGGTTACCACGATCATCATTACTTTTTCAACCGGCCGCTCTGTAGCCAGTTTGGTGTTGATGCCCTCTGCATTGGCTACAATATTACCCAGCATTTCCTGCAACTTTTGGGCATATGGGCGCATCTGTGTAATGGCATCCTGGGCACGGCGCAATTTGGCCGCACTTACCATTTTCATGGCCTTGGTTATTTGCTGGGTGCTTTGTACGCTTTTGATCCGGTTTCTTACTTCTTTTAATGCGCCGCTCATGAGTTACAATTTTTTTGAATTGGTGTGCAAAAGTAAGGCAAAAAAGCTTTCAAATTATATGAAGTTTAGCACCTTTTGCCTGGCCCCAAAAATGACTTTATGGCCAGCATCGGCTAAATATCTGCCAGCAGTATCCAGTTACAGGTTTCTTCGTACCTTTGCGGCCCTGTCAATTTGGCCTTAAATGAAGCATAGCACCATATTTGACCGGGGAAGCAGGATTAATCATATAATTATCACAATAACAGTATTTTATGTCAGGATTCTTATCCAAACTTTTCGGTGGCAACAAGAGCGAGAAAGATGTTAAACTAATTATGCCGCTTGTTAAGAAAACGAATGAATTTTTTGCACAATATCAAACTTTGTCGAACGACCAGCTTCGGGGCAAAACCGCAGAATTTAAAAGTCGTATCAAGCAGCATCTTACCGATATTGATGCAGCCATCGGCAACAAAAAGCAAGATGCAGAAAGTCTTCCCGTAACCGATATTAACGGACGCGATACCATCTATAAAGAAGTGGATGAACTGAGGAAAGATCGTGATAAGAAAATTGAAGAGATCCTGCAGCAAATCCTGCCAGAGGCATTTGCCGTGGTTAAAGAAACCAGCCGCAGGTTTAAAGAAAACGAAAGTATTGAAAGTACAGCCACCGAACTCGACCGGGAACTGGCTGCAAAAAAGAATCATATAACCATTGACGGCGACCGGGCCATTTATAAAAACAGCTGGTCAGCCGCCGGCGGAACCATTACCTGGAACATGGTGCACTACGATGTGCAGTTGATAGGAGGTATTGTACTGCACTCCGGAAAAATTGCAGAAATGGCCACCGGTGAAGGTAAAACCCTTGTGAGTACCCTGCCTGCCTATCTTAATGCATTGGCAGGTGAAGGCGTGCATATTGTAACCGTGAACGACTACCTGGCCCGCAGAGACAGCGAGTGGAACGGCCCCATATTTGAATGGCTGGGCCTCAGGGTTGACTGTATAGACAAACATGAACCCAACGGAGATGCCCGTCGTAATGCATATAACGCCGATATCACTTACGGAACCAATAATGAATTTGGTTTCGATTACCTGCGTGATAACATGGTGCACAACCCCGATGAAATGGTTCAGCGCAAACATCATTATGCCATGGTGGATGAGGTGGACAGCGTTTTGATAGATGATGCCCGTACACCGCTGATCATCAGCGGGCCGGTTGGCCATAGCGATAATACGCAGCAGTTCTTCGACCTTAAACCCAGGATCGAACGCCTGGTGGAAGCCCAGCGCAAAGTGGTGAACCAGTTTTTGATCGAGGCAAAAAAGAAAATTGCCGAAGGCAACGACGATCCTAAAGATGGTGGTCTTGCACTTATGCGGGCCTTCCGTGGTTTGCCAAAAAACGGGGCACTCATCAAGTACCTGAGTGAACCGGGCATTCGGGTTAAACTTCAGAAAAGCGAAAACTATTACCTGGCAGATCAGCAAAAGGAAATGCCGAAAGTGGATACTGAACTTTATTTCAGTATCGACGAAAAAAATAACCAGGTAGAATTAACAGACAGCGGACTGAACCTGATCACAAGGCAGGGGGAAGATGCAGAATTCTTTGTACTGCCCGATATAGCCACCAAGCTTACCGATATAGATAAAACAGACCTGTCGGCCGACGAAAAACTGCAGCGCAAAGAAAACCTGATGAATGAATATGCGGCAAAAGCCGACCGTATTCATACCATACAGCAGTTGTTAAAAGCCTATACCTTGTTTGATAAGGATGTGGAGTACGTGGTGATGGATGAAGCAGTAAAAATTGTAGATGAACAAACAGGCCGTATACTCGACGGGCGCCGCTATAGCGATGGCCTGCACCAGGCTATTGAGGCAAAAGAAAATGTAAAGATCGAGGCAGCCACTCAAACCTATGCCACGGTTACTCTGCAGAATTATTTCCGTATGTACCATAAGCTGGCGGGTATGACAGGTACCGCCGAAACGGAAGCAGCAGAACTCTGGAGTATTTATAAACTCGATGTGGTATCGATACCCACCAATGTAAAAGCCATTCGTATAGATGCGCAGGACCTGGTGTATAAAACCAAGCGTGAAAAATACCGGGCGGTTATTGATGAAGTGGAAAAGAACAGGCAGGCCGGGCGCCCGAGCCTGGTGGGTACCACTTCTGTAGAAGTAAGCGAATTGCTGAGCCGTATGCTCAAGCAAAAAAATATTCCGCACAATGTACTCAATGCAAAACAGCATAGTAAAGAAGCCCAGGTAGTGGCCGAAGCGGGCTTTGCAGGTGCCGTAACCATTGCCACCAATATGGCCGGCCGTGGTACCGATATTAAACTGGGGCCGGGGGTTAAAGATGCCGGTGGACTTGCGATCATTGGTACAGAACGCCACGAAAGCCGCAGGGTAGACCGCCAGCTCCGTGGCCGTGCCGGCCGCCAGGGCGATCCGGGCAGTTCCAGCTTTTTTGTAAGCCTCGAAGATGATCTTATGCGCATGTTTGGCAGTGAGCGCATTGCCGGCCTTATGGATCGTATGGGTTATAAGGAAGGTGAAGTGATCCAGCACAGCATGATCACAAAAAGTATTGAGCGGGCACAAAAGAAAGTGGAAGAAAATAACTTTGGCATTCGTAAGCGCCTGCTGGAATACGATGATGTAATGAACAAACAAAGAAATGTGGTGTATGGCAAACGTAACCATGCTTTGTTTGGCGAAAGGCTGGCACTCGACCTCGACAATGCATTTTATTCTGTAGCCGACGGCCTTGTTAATTCATTTAAAGAAAATGAAGATCATGAAGGTTTCAAGCTGGCAGCCATCATGAATTTCGGTATCGATACAGTTATTACAAAAGAAGAACTTTCAAAAACACCGGCTGCCCAACTTTCCGAAAAATTATATGAAGAGGCCACAATCGCTTACAGCAAAAAGAAAGAAGCACTTGGACAGCAAACCTGGCCTGTTATTTCTGATATACGCCGACAGCAGGGCCAGCATATTCAGAATGTAGCTGTACCGTTTACCGATGGTAAAAAAGGTATCCAGGCATTGGCAAACCTTGATAAATATCTTGCCAGCAAGGGAGGAGAATTGGGCAATGCACTTGAACGCAGCATTACGCTGGCGCTCATCGACGATGCATGGAAAGAGCACCTGCGTGCCATGGACGATCTTCGCCACAGCGTACAAACCGCAGGCTATGAGCAAAAAGATCCGCTGGTGATCTATAAGATAGAGGCATTTAATGCATTTAAGCAGATGGACGATGCGGTTAATAAAGACATCGTAAGCTTTCTTTGCCATGCGGCCATACCCATGGAGCAAACAAATGCCGGGCGCATCCAGGAAGGGCGTGAGCAAAAGACAGATATGAGTAAGATGAATGTGAACAAGGCCGAGATAGATGCCAGGGGCGATGATTATGCAGCCAATGAAAAAGATTATTTCGACCCATCGGCACCTGTTAAGCAGGAACCGGTTAAAGTGGAACCAAAGATCGGCCGCAATGATCCCTGCCCATGCGGAAGCGGAAAAAAGTACAAGCAATGCCACGGAAGGTAAACTTCTTCAAATAAATTTTAAAGCGCCGTGAGGCGCTTTTTTTGTTTTGGTCATCCAAGAACTATTTGATACCGGCCTGACTTTTATCATGTTCCAACCGGGCTGCAGTACATATTTTTACATTGCATGTCTCCCTGGAAAAATATCATAAAAAAGCCCACCTGAGCATTTTATTGTAATGCGCTTATTTTTCCATTTTAAATTAAATTTCAATGAAAACAATTATAGAACCCTTCCGTATTAAAACGGTGGAGCCCATATTTTTTACCACAAAAGAACAACGTATTTCCATCCTCCAAAAAGCGGGGTACAACCCTTTCCGCATCCATGCCAGGGATGTACTCATAGACCTGCTTACCGACAGCGGCACCAGTGCCATGAGCAGTGCACAATGGGGCGGCATGATGCAGGGCGATGAATCTTATGCCGGCAGCAGTAGTTTTTTTAAGTTTGAAGAATCGGTGCGCAGCATCACAAGTATGCCTTATATCATTCCCACCCACCAGGGCAGGGCCGCCGAAAAAATACTTTTCACCATTACCGGTGGCAAAGGAAAATATTTTTTAAGCAATACCCTCTTCGATACTACCCGGGCCAACATAGAATTTTCGGGTGCAGAAGGGATCGACCTTGTTTGTGAAGAAGGGAAGCATCCAACCATACCGGCACCTTTCAAGGGTAATATGGATGTGCGGGCACTTGAAAAAACAATTCAAAAAATTGGTGCGTCAAATATTCCTATGGTCATTGTTACCATTACAAATAATTCGGGCGGAGGCCAGCCGGTAAGTATGCATAATATAAAAGCGGTGCGCAAAATCTGCGATACGTATAAAATACCGTTGTTTATTGATGCCTGTCGCTTTGCCGAAAATGCCTATTTCATAAAACTACGTGAAGATGGATATGCGGGCAAAACCGTTCCCGAAATAGCCCGTGAAATATTTTCCTATGCCGATGGTTGTACCATGAGTGCCAAAAAAGACGCATTTGCCAACATTGGCGGTTTTTTGGCCATGAAGGATTTTGAGCTGGCAGTGCAATGCCGCAACCTGCTCATCATTACCGAAGGCTTTACCACTTATGGAGGTTTGGCCGGCCGCGACCTGGAAGCCATTGCCATTGGCCTGCAGGAAGTGATGGAGGAACCTTACCTTCAGTACCGCATCAGGAGTATCGAATACCTTACCAATAAACTGGTGGAAGCTGCTGTGCCCGTAATGCAGCCCGGGGGAGGGCATGCGGTATATCTCGATGCAAAAGCATTTCTGCCACATATCCCTGTTGAGCAATATCCCGGTCAGTCGCTGGTTTGCGCCCTGTACGAACAAGGTGGTATCCGTAGTGTGGAGATCGGTTCGCTGATGTTTGGCAAATACGATGAACATAAACAGCTCATCCCTGCTGCTATGGAACTGGTGCGTCTTGCCATTCCACGCAGGGTGTACACACAAAGCCATATCGATTATGTGGCCGAAGTGATCATTGAAGTATTTAACAGGAGAAATGAATTAAAAGGACTTGTTATTACAGAAGAATCGCCCATGCTCAGGCATTTTACTGCAAAGCTGAAATATATATCTTAATCAATTATAAGAACGATAGCAACCTGTGTTCCTTATTTTTAATAAAAGGTCTTTATCAAAAGAATGATCAATCCATAAAATAAAGTGAACACAAAAATGCCACGGGCGGTTTTATCTTTCTGCATATTGATATAGATGGTAAACAGGAGCGCATTTGCCAGCAATGCCAGCGAAAGTGCCACCGATAAAGTCCTGTAACCAGGTTCCACCATCAAAAATTGGAAAAATTCTTTATAGCTGAAAATTCCAAATTTGTACATTTTGAAAATAAGCAATCCCACCAGGGGGCCAATGGCACCCAATATCAATCCAAAGCCCAGGCTGTCTTTTTTTAATATCATTATTTGAAGAGTTTGCTTTTTTCGAGTTGTTCTTTTAAGGCGTAATGGGTAAGGTCGAACTGTACGGGCACCACGCTTACATAGTTGTTTTTAAGAGCCCAAACATCCGTGTCTTTGCCTTTATCGAAATTTTTGAATTCGCCGGTAAGCCAAAAATATTTTTTATTATGAGGGTCGGTGCGTTCTAAAAAATCTTCTTCATATTTGGCGTAAGCCTGACGGCAAATTTTAATTCCTTTTAATTCCTTTGGGGTGGCAATAGGGATATTCACATTCAGTAAAAGATGCTTGTCGATTTTTTTGTTCAGTAAGGCGCTTACAATTTTTGTAACCACCTGCTTGGCCGCAGTAAAATCTGCATCGTAATTATAATCAAGCAGGGAAAAGCCCACGCTCGGAATTCCCTCAATGGCTGCTTCCATGGCGGCACTCATAGTACCGCTGTATAAAACGTTTATTGAATGGTTGGCGCCATGGTTGATGCCACTCAGGCACAGATCGGGTTTGCGGTGTAAAATTTTATCAACTGCCAGTTTAACACAGTCTACCGGCGTTCCGCTGGTTTGCCAGGCCTCAATATCGCCAAATAATTTTACCTTATTCATACGCAGCGGGGCTCCAATAGTGATGGCATGGCCCATGCCGCTTTGAGGTTTATCGGGCGCCACCACAACCACTTTTGCCAGGTCGCTCACTGCTTCCACCAAACTGCGGATCCCTTTGCTGGTAATGTCATCATCATTCGTGATCAGGATGACGGGTTTCTCTTTTTTCTTTGCCATAGTTTTTCAAAATCTGCATGTATAATGCTTATATAACTTTCTTCAAACGTATTTATTGTCTTATAGTTGTTGAAGAGGTATTTACACAACCCGGCCAGCTTAATTGAATCCCCTCATTAAAGGCCTTGCAATTTCTTCCCTGAACGGCCAGGGTATAGACGCCAGGATCAACAGCAGCCCAATTCCGAACCAGATGAGCATTTTTTTATGTTTCGCATTATCTGTTGCAGCACGCTTTACAGCCGATCTGCCCACATGCACCAGTATCCATGCAATGATCATCATCAGTGCATGCTCCATTGTAAAGAAACGTTCATTGGCCACTTTCATCACTTCTCCCATTCCGGATTTGGCCCGGTCGAACCACCCATTCGAGAAATAAAGGATCAGGCCAAGCAGTAATTGTATGTCGCAACTGATCATAAAGAAAAGATTGCTCTTGTTATCGGCGTTGCTGTAAGCTCTTTTGCTGCTTAAGCCTGTGATGGCATTGATTACAGTCCAGATGCCGAACAATAAGACCGCCCAACGGAGTAAATTGTGTATTACGAGTACAACTTGCATAAAAATGATTTGCTGCAAAAATAGGGAAGAATATTTAAGAGTGGCCCATACAATAATGTTAACATCATTTTGGCACCGGTTGCTGGTGAGCAGTATCACATCAATACTCCATTTTTCTGAGTGATGGCGCTTTAAACCAGGTGGCTATCACTACGGCAAGGGTCATGCAGCCCCCGAAAATCACAGAAGGTACCGTGCCCATGAGTTTTGCAGCAACGCCGCTCTCAAACTGCCCCAGTTCATTGGAGGAATTGATGAACATGCTGTTTACACTCATCACACGTCCGCGCAGTTCATCGGGTGTCTTTATCTGCAAAATAGTACTGCGTACAATAACGCTGATGCCATCCATGCAACCACTTACAAGGAGCGCCACAAAGGACAGCCAGAAATTTTTTGACAGGGCAAATATGATAATACAGATGCCAAATCCGCCCACCGCATAAAATAATTTTTTGCCCTGGCTTCTTTTCAGCGGCCAAATGGTGAGCACTGTTACCATAATAATAGAGCCAATATCGGTGGCTGCATTAAGCCATCCAAAACCTGCGGGCCCGATCTTTAAAATATCTTTTGCAAACACGGGCAAAAGTGCCACTGCACCGCCAAATAAAACGGCAAACAGGTCGAGCGAAATGGCACCCAGCATTTCCTTGGTTTTAAATACATAGCTTATTCCTTCTTTTACACTTTGCCAGGTATTGGATGCCTTGTTTGCCAATACTGGTTTTGGCGAAATTTTACTAACAAAAAAAAGCCCGGTGAGCGTTAAAGCAAGTATTACCCAAAAACTATGGTGAATACCGATCAGGGCAATTAAAAATCCACCAAGCGCATGGCCAGTTATGGAGGCCATGAGCCAGCTTGCAGAGCTGATAGATGCGGCTGCCGGTAAGAGTTCCCTGGGCACCACCTGCGAAATTAATGCACCAAATGTGGGGCCGCTGAATGCACGGATAGCCCCCGTGCAGGCAATTACAATGCAAATGCCCGTTGCAATTTGCCAGCCACTGAAATGTTTTGTAATAAAGGCCGATGAAAGAAAAGTAAGCGCTCCAACACATAAAATAAATAAAGAAAGGCTTTTAAGTAAAAGTTTTCTTTTTTCATTTACATCAATATAATGACCGGCATATAAGGCAAGCGAAAGTGCCGGGATTATCTCAGATAAACCCACCATCCCCAGCGCCAGTTTGCTGTTGGTGATCTCATACATCCACCAGCCAATAACAGTTACCATCATTCTTATGCCAAGCATAAAAACAGACCGGCCTGCAATAAAAAGCCTGAACTCCCGGATGGCAAGCGGGGCGTATGGATTTTTATTGGAGGAGATACCTGGCAAATGGGTAATTATGGTAGTGATAAATAATACTGGCCATTTTCATATTCTTTGTCAAGTGCGTCAACAATTGCTTTTACATGGGCTTCATTTCCGATGAAATCTGCATTGCTGGTGTCTACAAAAAGCGTTTTAATATTATGCTGTTTTATATACTGTGTATACGTTTCCTGCAGGGTAAACAGGTAGTCATTGGGGATGCTTTGTTCGTAAGAACGGTTTCGTTTTTTTATATTTTCCTGCAGCCTGTTAACCGGCGAATGAAGGTAAATAAGGATATCGGGCTGCATGATCTGGGGATTAATGATATCAAACAGTTTTTGATAGAGGCGAAATTCTTCATCGGGCAGGTTTACCTTGGCAAACAAGAGGCATTTTGTAAAAAGGTAATCAGAAACAGTGATAGTTTGAAACATGTCTTTTGTTTGCAGCAGTTCCTTGAGTTGTTTATAACGCTCGGCCATAAAAAATAATTCCACGGGAAACCCGTATTGATCCGGGTTTTCGTAAAATTTCGGCAAAAAAGGATTGTCTGCAAATTCTTCCAGTATCAGCCTCGCATTGTAGTGTTTGCTCAGTATGTGGGCAAGGGTGGTTTTGCCTGCGCCAATATTCCCCTCAATCGTAACAAAATTGTATTTCATCCGGCTGCAAAATAACGGGAATGCGATTTACAACAATTAAATTTTGTTCACATTTAATCCATCGGGGCAGTGTACCAAAAGTTGGTGGACAGATTGTTTAAAAACAGGATGTATAAAATTTGGCGACAGCTCATTGAGCGGCACCAGTACAAAGCGCCGCAGCTGTATGGCCGGGTGCGGAATTACAAGGTTGGGGTTGCTGATGGTCTCCTTATTAAAAAAAAGGATATCAATATCAATGATGCGGGGTGCATTTTTAAAACTGCGTATCCGGCCCATGGCCGTTTCAATAGCAAGGCAGGCCTGCATGCAATCAGGGGCACCCAATTTTGTTTCAATAACCAGCACCTGGTTTAAAAAATCGGGCTGCTCTGTATTTCCCCAGGCAGCGGTTCGGTACAACGATGACCTGCGGATAATTTTTCCGATCTTCTTACTGATCATGCCTGCCGCTTTTCCAAGGTTCTTTTTAGCATCGCCCTGGTTTGCGCCAAGTAATAGGTAAACTTTATTCATTTAAATGCAAATAAACGATCGTCAAATAAAAATTCCCTCGATTTACTGATTTTGATCTTTTTAAAATCGGGGTGCAGGGGATTTGCTAAAAAATTAAACTCATCCGGTATGATCGCCGAAGGTACTTTCATGAGCAGGGAACTTTTGTCTTTTATAAACTCGTCTCCCATAAAGCGGGTGTATGCAATATCATTGTGCCAGTTCCTTTTCAGTTTTGCCGGATTAATAGCGGTTGTTTTAGCCGCATCGGGCCAATCAATATTCAGCAAGGCAAAAGCAGTTGATTTGTCTTTTGGCTGCAGATGAACAAGCAATTCCACGGCACATAGGGAAATATGCTCACCCAGGTACAACATCGGAAAGCCGGCAGAATTCCACCGGCCACCATATAATTTGGCACCCCGCCCCGAAATATCATCGGCATAAGTTGTATTGCATATCCTGAAACCGGTCATGCGAATATGCCTTGTTCAATTCTTCCCAATTGCATCAGCACTTCTGCAATACCATGCGCCGTGGTAAGCGACGCTATCGAAAGCCTTCCATCAATACTGTAGGGGTTTCTTTTGATCCAGTTATAAAAATCTTCTTCTTTCCCCAGCACTTCTTTTCCTCTTTTTATAACATGGGCAATCTGTTGTGCACGTTCGGCATTGATGGGGGCAAACTCCCCGTTGTTTTTTGCATAACGCTGAAGCGTACGTTCGCTTACATGCAGCATACTGGCCCATTCGGCCTGTGTAAACGGAACCTTATCTGCCATTTTTTTAAAATCGTGGTAGCTGTAATCTTTTACCACCGGCAGCGCCCGGGCAAGGCCGTAAATCTCCTGTGGCTCATTGAGCATGCTCAGTTGTTCATCGGGCATTTCGGGCTTCTTGATTTTTTTCTTTTTCATTTTACGCCTTTTGTCATACAAATATACGACAAATGTCTAAAATTTACAATTCGCATCCCGTTTTTTTCCGATATTTTTGCGTTTCTTGTTAAAAACTTCATTACCAGATGCATTATAGCCAGCTAAGGGCCATGTGGGCCATTACAAAAGCCAGTTTAAGATCTATTTTGCGCAGCCCTTCGGCCGTAGTTTTCAGTTTTGTATTTCCATTCATTTTCATATTGGTTTTTGGTTTTATTGGCGATAGTGGCAGCCGTCAGTCTTTCAGGGTGATACTGGTGCCCGGCAGCGATACAAATAATACCATTTATTCTACCCTCAAAAGCACGGAAGGATTCCGGTTTATGCAATATGCTTCCGATGAAGAAAAAAAGGAAGACATTCATAAAGGAAAGGTTGCCGGCACAATAGAGATCAAAAAAGATACGGCGGGCTCTATCCCATACAGCATAAAGCTTACGAGTACCACAGCGAGCAATGATAAATGGCCGCAGTTAAAAAATTTCCTGGAAACGGTCATCAATAAGATCAGTAACCAATTGTATAAAGACCGTCCGGCGTATGCAAATTTTAATTTTGATGAAGAAACGGATATTGCAACCATCCGCCAGTATAAGACCATCGATTTTATACTGCCCGGCCAGCTTGGATTTTCCTTACTAAGCGCCGGCGTGTTTGGTGTGGCATTCATGTTTTTTAATTTAAGAAACACACTGGTGCTGAAACGCTTTTTTGCCACTCCCATCAGGCGCACTTATATCGTTTTGGGTGAAGCACTGAGCCGGGTGTTATTTCAACTGATGACGGCCGTGGTTATTTTGGCCGCTGGTTATTACCTGTTTGGCTTTACATTGGTAAATGGCTTTCAAACTTTTGCTGAAATGCTGGTACTCAGTTTTATCGGGCTGCTTGTATTCATGGGATTTGGATTTATTGTGAGCGGCATTGCAAAAAGCGACAGCACCATACCGCCGCTTGCAAATATTATAACCCTGCCGCAATTCCTGTTGGGTGGTACTTTTTTTTCGGTAGATGTATTTCCCAAATGGTTGCAGCCTATTGCAAAAATTTTGCCCCTTACGCATCTTAACAATGCCATGCGCAGCGTGGCTTTTGAAGGGCAGAACCTGTGGGATGTGAGGAGTGAAATATGGGTTTTGGTCCTTTGGGGGATCGTGGTTTATATAGCTGCAATAAAAGTTTTCCGGTGGGAATAATTAAACTTCTTTAGAATGAACAACCTTAAAGGAATCTTGATCGTACTGATCGGTATTTTTGTTTTTATAACGCTTATCTCGGTATTTATCCCTTCCAGGATCGTAACAGTAAAAGCCGTGGCCATCAATGCTCCCGAAGAAAAGATTCTGGAACAGGTGGCGGTTTTGCAGAACTGGAAAAACTGGCAACCGGTTTTTATGCAGGATAGCTCCAGCATTGATTTTCAAAAAACGGCAGATGGAAAGCCTTCTGCAGAATGGATGTCGGGTACATATAAAAATAAAATCACCATCACAGAGCAAATGCCGCATGCTGTAAAATTTTCTTTAAAAAGGGATGAGGACCCGGCAGTTGAAAATATGATTTCCCTCTTGCCCGTGCAGGAAAGCCGTTCGGGCCGCCAGGTTGAGTGGAAATCTGTTACCCGGCTTAAATGGTATCCATGGGAGAAATTTCGCGGAATTTTTATTGAAAAGATGATCGGCCCGGCTTATGAACTTGCCCTCAATAACCTCAAAGCTTTTCTTGAAAAATAGTACGGCATTCTAGTGCGGGAAACTGATCTTGCCCATACTTACTGCAGGAAATCCGCTACCCCCGGTCTCAAAAATTTCAGGGTTTCCTGCTACAGCTTCATTGGCAAGTAATGCAAACAAAACAGCTTCTTTTGCATCGGGATGAATGTTTTTTTCAGATGTAGAGAGAACAGTACAATTTTTCAATTCCGATTTAATATGATCCATCAGCAGCGGGTTGTAAATGCCACCGCCGCTCACATAAATTTTTACGCCTTTTTTTTTGCCAATTACCTGTTTCAATGCTGTGCAGATGGTTGCAGATGTAAAGCGGTTCAGTGTTGCCATGATATCAAACAGTTTGGAAGGAGCTGTTTTTGTTTTTGCCAGCGCCTCTTCCAAAAAGTTCATACTAAAAACCTCCGGCCCGGTTGTTTTTGGAAATGGCATCTTTAAAAATGGATGCCCGTTAAGGGTTTCCAGTAATGTTTCATTGATCTTTCCTTTCCTGGCTATCAATGCATTTTCATCATAAATATAGCCCGAGAAATTTTTTCTTGTCCAGGCATCCATCAGCGTATTTCCGGGGCCGGTATCACTGCTGTACAGCCGGCCTTTTGCAGGCAGCCAGGTAAAGTTGGCAATGCCCCCAATATTGAGCAGGATCACATCCTGTCCATCTTCACTAAACAGCAAATAATCTCCATAAGCAGCCAGTGGGGCGCCCTCGCCTCCGGCGGCAATATGCTTCTGGCGAAAATCACTCAGGGTAATGATGCCTGTTTTTACCGCCAGGTGATCGCCATCGCCGATCTGAAGCGTGGCATTACCAAAGCCTTCTTTTTTATGCTGGTGTTTTGGTGCATGATAAACAGTTTGCCCATGGCTGGCCAGCAGGTCAACCTGGTCATTCGGCACATTCCATTTCTTTAAACAGCTGTTTACAAGCGCTGCATGTTCTGTGGCGATCCATTCATTTAAAAGACATAAATGTTCAAAGTCGATATTTTTTTTGGCAAACACTTTTTTTACCTGCCTGCGAAAATGATCGTTGTAGGGTTTTGTTTCAAAATGTTCGAGCTTAATTTTTGTACCCTTACCGCTTCCTTCTGTTGTGCAAAGCGCAATATCAAGCCCGTCGAGCGAAGTGCCGCTCATCAGGCCAATGATCCTCCGTTTTTTTTTGCCCGCAATGCTGTATAATTTTTTGATATTGGGGTTCATGATGTTTGTATGAATTTCAGGTTTCGCTTTATACCTGCAAACTTCGTTCTTTTCAACGGCGAATCTTTGAAAATGAGTTTAAAATTTTCTTCGGTTAAAGCTTCCCAATCTGTTATGTTGTAATGAAGTATTTCATTCAATGGTTTCAATTCCTGTGCAGCAGTTGCTATGCTGAACCGGTTCCAGGGGCAAACATCCTGGCAGGCATCGCAACCAAACATCCAGTTGCCGAATTTTCCCTGCATCGATGCCGGCATCAGTGCATCTTTCAGTTCAATGGTAAAGTACGAGATACACTTGCTGCCATCCACCACTTTGCCGGGCAATATGGCAGCGGTTGGGCAATGATCAATACAGCGGTTGCAGGAACCGCAATGATCGTTTTGAAAAGGATCATCATACTCCAGTTCAATATCCACTATCAGCGACGCGATAAAGAAAAAGGAGCCTTGTTTTTTATTGATGAGGTTGCCGTTTTTGCCCAGCCAGCCCAGCCCGCTTTTTTGTGCCCAGCTTCTTTCCAGTACGGGCGCACTGTCTACAAAACCGCGGCCGTTTATTTCACCAATTGCGTTTTTTATAATGCTGAAAAATTCATGCAGTTTTTTTCTTATTACTTCATGATAATCTTTTCCATAAGCGTATTTGGAAATTTTTGGTGCTTCTGCATCTTGTTTTTCTGCCGGAAAATAATTGTACAAAAGGCTGATGACCGACCTGGCGCCCGGCACCAGTTTCGACGGATCGGTACGGAGGTCGAAATGATTTTCCATATACTGCATGCTGCCCTGCATGCCCTTGCTGAGCCAGGTTTCGAGCCTTTTGGCATCTTCATCTAAAAATCCGGCTTTGGCAATACCACAAAAATCAAAACCCAGTCTTTTGGCTGTTTCTTTAATGAGCTTGGTATTTTTTTGTTTGAACGGCACTTTGTAAAAATACAAAAGCCCCGCTAATGCAGGGCTTTCTTTAAAGATGTGTTCTATTAAAAATGTATATCATACCCCACTGTTCCCACCAGTTCAAAATAACCAATACCGTGATTGGCCCGGTTGCCACGGCTTCCCTCTGTATCGGCCAGTGCATTTGCATATCTTACATAACCAGTTTTTCCGGTAAATTCTGCAAACAATCTTTTGCTGGCATAAAACCTGGTGCCTGCCTCTGCGCTTATATTATAGCCGGCCACATGAAAATTATTGTTCAGGCGGTCGCCCTTCCAGGTAAAGTCGGTACGGGGTATATTGATGCCGGCGCCTGCTTTCCAGATCAGTTTAAGCAATGGTCTTGTGCCGGCATGGTTCTTAAGAAGGGTGTTTTGTTGCGCATAATTAATATGCAGCAGGTTGCCACCATCGGTATGCTCAAAATGAAGAAAATTATATTTGTTCATAATACTGTCGCCATCGGCCTTTACCCCATTGATGATGCCGCTTATACGCAGTTTTTGTCCGTCGGTTACTACGTATTTAATGTGATCAAAATTGAGTTCAACCGATCTTGTTCTCTTGCTGTTTAAATAAAAACCAATGCGGTAATTATACTGCGGAATGGAAATTTGCCCGGGTGTTTTAAAAATATCATCATAGTCGGGCTTATCGTGTGCCTTGGCCTTATGGAGGGTAAACCGGTCGCCATTGCTCATACGAAAATGAATATTGCTGCGGGTGTACCATTCTTTATTATAACCCCATTGAATGTACATGCCCTTCAGCCATTTTTCTTTTTTTTGTGAAAGGCAGAACAAGGGCATGCATAACAGGGCAAGGATGGCCACATGTTTTCTCATAAACGGTTGCTGGTTTGGTTTTAAGGCGGCAAGCTACAAAAAAATGGTTATTCCATTTCTTTCATATAGGCAAGCGGGGTTTTCTTAAATTCATCCTTACATTCAGCTGAACAGAAGCCATAAGCTTTGTTTTCATAGTGGGTGGTGTCGCTGATGCCTGCAGTTACGGGCATACCACAAATAGGATCTTTTTTGTTGCTTACCATGGCTGCCGTATATTCAGTGGCAGGTTTTGTTTCCATTTTTTCTTTGGCAGGAGCCGGACTTTCAGTTTCTACTTTTTTAGCCGGGTTATTGCAGGCTGTAAATAAGAAGGCTCCCAAAATAACGATGGGGAAATATTTCATAATTAACGTGTTTTTATTGCAAGATAAACAGCAAATTTAGTAAAAAAATGATCAAGGTCATATTAGCATGAAAGCAGTTGTAAACATGCTATTGAGGCAGTTTGGCGCTACTTTCCCCGCCATAATTTCTTTATTTGGGCTTTTGGAACCTTGTTTGTTGATTAAGTTTAGAATTAAACACAGCTAATAGCATTATATGAACCTGAATAATTTCACTATAAAAGCGGCCGAAGCCGTGCAGCAGGCACAGCAGTTGGCTTTTGATCATCAAAATCCTTCCATAGAAACGGAGCATTTGCTGGAAGCATTGCTTAATATGGAAGACAGTCCCATTGAATACCTGCTCAAAAAGAACAATGTGACCATCAACCTGGTGGAATCTAAGCTCACCGAGCTTATTGCCAAGCTTCCAAAACAAAGCGGGCAGCCTGCCCAAAACCTGGGTCGTGAGGCTAATAATGTGCTGATGCGTGCAGTGGCTTCCTTAAAATCATTTGGAGATGAATTTGTAACACCCGAGCATTTATTACTCGGTATAGTGCAGGGTAATGATGCAGTTGCCGCGGTATTAAAAAATGCAGGGCTTACCGATAAGGGGCTCATTACAGCTATTAAAGATCTGCGCAGGGGCAGTACGGTTTCATCTCAAACCCAGGAAACACAGTTCAATGCCCTCAATAAATATGCTAAGAATTTAAATGAACTGGCACGTGCAGGCAAACTCGATCCTGTTATCGGGCGTGATGAAGAGATCCGCAGAACCCTCCACATTCTCAGCCGCCGTTCTAAAAATAATCCCATTTTAGTGGGCGAACCGGGCGTGGGAAAAACGGCTATTGCTGAGGGCATCGCTATGCGCATCGTAAACGGCGATGTGCCCGAAAACCTTAAAACAAAAGTGATCTATGCACTTGATATGGGCCAGCTGATTGCAGGGGCAAAATACAAAGGCGAATTTGAAGAAAGATTAAAAAGCGTAGTAAAAGAAGTCAGCAGCAGCGAAGGGGAGATCATCCTCTTCATCGATGAGATACATACCCTTGTAGGTGCAGGTGGCGGCGATGGTGCCATGGATGCAGCCAATATACTCAAGCCTGCACTGGCCCGCGGAGAATTGCGGGCAGTAGGTGCCACCACCCTGAATGAATATCAGAAATTTTTCGAGAAAGATAAAGCCCTCGAACGCCGCTTTCAAAAAGTGATGATCGATGAACCTTCTGTAGAAGATGCCATTTCGATCCTGCGTGGATTGAAAGACCGTTACGAAACCTATCATCATGTACGTATAAAAGATGAAGCGATCATTTCGGCGGTGGAATTATCGCATCGTTATATTACCGACCGGTTTTTGCCCGATAAGGCCATTGACCTTGTAGATGAAAGTGCTGCAAAACTAAGGCTCGAAATGAATTCTATGCCCGAAGAACTTGATAAACTCGAAAGGCAGATCCGCCAGCTTGAAATAGAACGGGAAGCCATTAAACGGGAGAACGACGAACAGAAACTGAAAGAGCTCAATACAGAAATTGCCAATCTTTCGGTCGAACGTGACACCTACAAAAGCAAATGGAAGGAAGAAAAAGAGTTGCTCGAAAAAATTCAGAACGGAAAAGCTTCTATTGAATCTTTGAAACAGGAGGCAGAACAGGCAGAGCGCAATGGAGAGTATGGTAAAGTGGCTGAGATACGCTATGGCAAAGTAAAAGAGCAGGAAACAATGATCGCTGATCTGACAGCCCAGCTTGGCAATTTATCAGAAAAAAGGTTGCTTAAAGAGGAAGTGGATGCAGAAGATATTGCAGAAAGTGTTGCAAAAGCAACGGGTATCCCGGTTACAAAAATGCTGCAGAGTGAACGGGAAAAATTACTCCAACTCGAAGATGAACTGCATAAAAGGGTAGTGGGCCAGGAGGAGGCCATTGAAGCAGTGAGCGATGCCATACGCCGCAGCCGTGCCGGTTTGCAGGACCCCAAAAAACCGATCGGTTCATTTATTTTTCTTGGTACCACCGGTGTTGGTAAAACAGAATTGGCAAAGGCCCTGGCTGCCTATCTTTTTGATGACGAGAATATGATGACACGTATAGATATGAGCGAATACCAGGAAAAACATGCCGTAAGCAGGCTGGTGGGTGCGCCCCCGGGTTATGTGGGATACGATGAAGGCGGGCAGTTAACAGAAGCGGTTCGGCGTAAACCATATTCGGTGGTATTGTTAGATGAAATAGAGAAAGCACATCCCGATGTGTTCAATATTTTACTGCAGGTGCTCGACGATGGCCGCCTTACCGATAATAAAGGAAGGGTTGTTAATTTTAAGAATACCATTATTGTCATGACGAGCAATATGGGCAGCCACATCATACAGGAAAATTTTGAAACCGTTACCGAAAAGAATAAAGAAGAAGTAGTTGAAAGTACAAAAGCCCAGGTGATGGAATTACTGAAGCAAAATATACGTCCCGAATTGCTCAACCGTATCGATGAGATCATTATGTTTCAGCCGTTGATGAAAAAAGAGATCAAGGGGATCATTCAGATCCAGCTCGAAGGCTTGAAAAAGCTTGTTGCTCAAAGCGGTATCCAATTGCAGTTTGGTGAATATGCACTCGATTACCTGGCAGAATTTGGTTACGATCCTCAATTTGGTGCAAGGCCGCTTAAAAGGCTAATACAAAAACAGATCGTAAACCAGCTCAGCAAGCGTATTTTGGCGGGTGATATTGATAAGACAAAACCCGTTTTGGTAGATGTTTTTGATGGTAACGTGGTGTTCCGCAATGAAGCGACCAGGCCAAATGTTAAAATGGGGTAAAAAATGTTAACTTTTTTATAAATATTTGATTTTCAGTGTATTTTGTAGCCGAATGTGGAAAATTTTTGCAAACGGTTTTTGAAAAGCGGCAAAAAACATTATCTTCATCCGAATTAATACTAATAACAGCTTGATTTATAGCAAAATAGGTAAGTTTACCAGTTATAATAGAGATAAACAGAAAAAGGAGATTTTTTATGGCATTTAAGAAAGAAGTGGTTGATATAATAGAACCAAGAGATGTTTTTGTTGGTAATCCAAAAGCGGCCGTAACACTTGAAGAATTTGGAGAATATGAAAGCGAAGCCTGCGCAAAAGCAAATGAAATAGTAAAAAAACTATTGAATGAGTACGATGGCAGGATCCGTTTTAATTTCAGGCATTTTCCACTCACCAAAGTTCATCAGCGTGCATTAAAGGCCGGCGAAGCTGCGGTTGCTACTGCCCAGGAAGGTAAGTTTTGGGAAATGCACAATATTTTATTTGCAAACCGCCGAAACCTTGGCACCACCAGTTTAAAACTGCATTCAAAAGAAGCTGGTGTGAGTAATAAAAAATTTCTCGACGACCTGGTAAATGCCACTTATGGCTGGCAGGTACAGGGCGATCTGAAAGAAGGAATTGACCGTGGTGTTAAAGATGTTCCTACATTTTTTGTAAATGGAGAGCGGGTGAACAAACCTACTTACGAGGAACTGAGTAAAGCGATAGATGCTGCACTTAAAAAAGTAAAGAAAAAAGCACCTGCTAAACAAAGGGCATAAATAATTCAGGATCCCTCCTTTTGGAGGGATTTTTTTATGAACCGATCGCTATCCGGGTATATACTGTGGCCACTTCGGCAACAGGCAAAATGAAGAAAATTCTTTTTAAAATACCTCCAAATAATTTACTTTTGCAATCCATTAATAGTTGCGGCGATGGCGAAATTGGTAGACGCACTACTTTGAGGTGGTAGCGCCCGAAAGGGTGTGGGAGTTCGAATCTCCTTTGCCGCACAGGAAAGAAACCTCTTCAGTTATGAAGGGGTTTTTTGTTTTATTCTGTAAAAGTCCAGCCTCTTGTTTTTAATAAATTTTTACAACTGCTGCAAAAAGCTTTTTCTTCGTTAGTGGGGTTGCCGCCTTCTGCATCACGCATAAAACAGTATTTTTGGGAGCAATGAGAAAGGCCCTGTGTATGGCCCAGCTCATGTATGGCCACTTTAAATAATTGGGTCTTTTTATCTTTTTTCAACAAACGGAAACCCGATGCCACACAGGCTTTGCCGGGGCAATATCCCAGTCCCATCACACCCCAGTCCTTCACCTGCTTATTACCGGTACTGATATCTTTTGCAGTAAGCCCGAGGATCACCTGGTTTGTGCCGGCCTTTTTGGCCAGGATGCTTATGATGCTATCGGCCCTGTAACGTTTCCTGGGAGCATAATAAGCAACAGCAGGCAGTTCAACAGGAGGGGCAATGGAAATATTGGAATAATATTTTTTTATTTCTGTATACACAAACGCTGTGTGAGCGGGATCCAGATCACTGAAAGGCTGGATCGAAATTTGAAAACCTCTTTGGGGAGCTTCTGCTGAAAATTTGTTTTGCCTGCAGCCAGCTTGCAAAGTAATAAAGGCTGCCGGTATGATCCATCGAAAAAAGATTTTACACTTCATCAATAGATAATACCGGAAAGCCGTATTGGTAACCTGCCATTAAATTTAATTCAGGTTAATTGTTTTACCTTTTGGATATTTGGCACTGTAGCCGATCCTGATTTTTTTATGCTGACCCGGCTCTATGTTCAGTTTCCAGCTAACAACACCGATCTCTTCATTGATACTCCCGCCACTGCTTTCGGTCAGTTCTACTTCTATTTCTTTATTGGTACTGATGGGGTACTGGTCTTTAAGCAAAATGGAAATAGGTTCCTTCTTATTGTTCTTGACCGTTATTTCATAAGTAATGGTTTGCAGTTTGTTACTTCCTAAGAATTTTACGCTGCTGTAATCGGCCATTTTTTCTTTTTTGATCACCACCCTTTTATCTGTTCCCAGCGTAAGATTAAGCGTATCGCTGGTGCTGGCAGGGTCAATAAATGATTTACCGATATAGGTTCCTTCAAAAATGATATTGGCCTCGCCCGGGAGCAGGTTCAGTGTTTGCCAGTTGGCCACTTCTGCAAGCAAAAATGCATCTTTCGAAAGCCTGGGCACCGCATAGTATTTATAAGTGGCAGGTACCGTTGTTTCCTGCAGGCTGGCTATTTGCTGTTTACCGTTTGTAGGTACATCATAAGGGATGTCGATATCATAAGTTACATCGAGCTCAGATTCGGATACAGAAATATAATCTTCAAGACCGTCTTTGAGAGTTACGATAACAACGCCATTGGATCCCCGGGAACCATACAATGATGCGGCAGTTTCTCCCTTCAATACATTCACAGATTGGATACTGTTTGGATCAATCTTGGCAAAATCATTATTGCCGATCGGTGTGCCGTTCACAACATAAAGTGGCTGAGAGTCTTGGTTAATGCTGTTAATTCCCCTAAGCTTAATTATTTCTGAATTAAAATCCTTACTTCGGTTTACAATACCTAATTCTCTCCCGGAACTAAAAGATTGAAGTTGATTTTGTTTCTCTAATTCTTTATTCATGTTCATCACTTTGTCAATATACCCCAAAAACCATGTCTTTAAAACCGGTGCATTGCCAAATTGCGAAGGAGAGACTGTTGAGAGTGAAAGTTTAACTTTTTTCCAGTCGATGCCCGTGGTTTGAGAAATTTTAGCCTTGTAGATAAATTTTAACGGGCTCTTTATATTGTCGGCCTTAATATCGTAATAAGGGGTCCAAAAAGCATTTTGAGTGATATAATTAAGTGTAAAATCATAATTGCCTGCAAAAGCTGCTGAGAGTTGCAATGCCAGCCGGCCACCCGATTTGGTATTTTTTTTCTGTTCTTCGTTTACCTGGTTATTTATTTTAAGCAGTAGCAACTGCAGCTTGTTTTTACGTTCATTGAACTGCAGCAGCTTGTTTTGTATTTCAATTGATTTTAGTTCATAATAATTCAGCAGTTTGGTAAGCTCGGCCACACTCAGGCCGGTATGGCTTCCCTTAACTTCTTTATTGTTTCGGAGTACTGCTAAAAGTTCTTCAGAAGTTTTGATGAGTACATCCAGTTTGGCTATATCGTTGCCCAGGTTTTCGGCAGAATCTTTCAGTTTTTTTACTGCAGGGCTGATATTTTCTTCACCCATGAAATTATTACTGAACTCCATTCCCAGGATGGTTACTGCAGCAGGGCAATTTACCTGGATGCTGTTCATGTCGAGATAACTGCTCAGGCCTTCAATGCTCAACTCGTTGCTCCCGGTTTTTAATGAAGCGGAGGCGGTATGCAGCATTTCGGCACCAGAACGGTACACGGTCACAGATTTTAACTGGGAGGCAGTGCTGATTTTTTCTTCCGGAGGATTAGCCGTGGCCATCATAACAAACAGGCACATGAAGGCCAGTGTTAAAATATTTTTTCTCATAGCTGGTTGTTTTTTAAATGAGTTGTCAATTGCAGAATCAGTTGCTTTGATAAACCAAAAAATTTGTGAATGATCAGTCTTTAAATCAAGATGCTGTCAAAAGCATAATTACATAAACAGTAATTTTTTAAATAAAAAAGCCCCGGACTCGCCGGAGCTTTGGTAATCTTGCTGATTGATTTAAGAATTTTCTGCATAAGCGCTTACCGGCTCACAAGTGCATATGAGGTTCCGGTCGCCATGGGTATTGTTAACCCGGCTAACGCTGGGCCAGAATTTTGAGGCCTTTACATATTCAAGCGGGAAAGCTGCCTGCTGCCTTGTATAGGAGTGTTTCCATTCATCGGCCAATACGACATGCTGCGTATGGGGAGCATTTTTTAAAACATTGTCAGTTTTGTCTGCACGGCCTTCTTCAATGGCTTTAATTTCTTTGCGGATGTTCAATAATGCATCACAAAAACGGTCCAGCTCAGCTTTATCTTCACTTTCGGTTGGCTCTATCATAATGGTTCCTGCCACCGGGAAGCTGAGTGTGGGTGCATGAAAATTATAATCCATCAAACGTTTGGCCACATCTTCGGCTTCAATACCGGCAGTTTGTTTAAACGGCCTCAGGTCTACAATGAACTCGTGTGCGCAGGTACCGTTCTTACCGCTGTACAGTATTTTATAATCATTTTGCAGCCTTGCCTTCATATAATTGGCATTAAGAATGGCAAATTCTGTGCTTTTGCGTAAACCTGCTGCACCAAGCATTTTAATATAAGCATAGCTGATGAGCAAAATACTTGCACTGCCATAAGGGGCGGCGCTCACTGCATTTTTAGCACCGGTTAACGGCGACTTGCCATCACCGTTCAAAAAATGACCCGGAAGAAACGGTTTTAATTTTTCGTTCACGCAAATTGGTCCCATGCCGGGGCCGCCGCCACCATGCGGGATGGCAAATGTTTTATGTAAATTAAGGTGGCATACATCTGCACCAATAAAACCGGGCGATGTAAGCCCAACCTGTGCATTCATGTTGGCGCCATCCATATAAACAAGCCCGCCATTGGTATGAATTATTTCGCATATCTCCCGGATACTCTCTTCAAACACACCATGCGTACTCGGATAAGTTACCATCAGTCCTGCCAGGTTATCTTTATATTTTTCGGCATTTGCTTTTAGATCGGCCACATCAATATTACCGGCCTCATCACATTTTGTGACCACTACTTTAAAACCGGCCATTACTGCGCTGGCAGGATTGGTGCCATGCGCACTGATGGGGATCAATATCACATTGCGGTGTGTTTCTTTTTGTTGTTCATGATAGGCACGGATGCAGAGCAGCCCGGCGTATTCGCCTTGTGCGCCGCTGTTAGGCTGAAGAGAGGTGGCTGCAAAACCGGTGATATTGCTCAACCATTCTTCGAGTTCCGAAATTATTTTTTTATAGCCCTTCCATTGGCCTTCGGGTGCAAAGGGGTGAATGCTGCTGAAGCCTGGCCAGCTTACGGGGATCAGTTCAGTAGCTGCATTCAGTTTCATGGTGCAACTGCCAAGGGTTATCATGCTGGTGTTAAGACTGAGATCCTTGTTTTCCAGCGATTTTAAATACCGCATCATCTGGCTTTCGCTTCGGTGACTGTTAAATACCGGGTGCGTTAAATAGGCTGATGTTCTTGTGAGTGAAGATGGAATATTTTCGAGCATGGTATCTGCATCAAAATCTGCTGAAGCATTGTGGCTGCCTTTCAGCGACGCAAAAACGTACAATATATCCACCACATCTCTTTGTGTAGTGGTTTCATCAAGCGAAATAGTTACATAACCACCCCCATAATAAAAATTCATTTCGTTTTTTTCGGCAGCTGTTTTCAGTGCGCCTGCATCATTCATTTTTATGCAAACGGTATCAAAATAAAACCTGTTTTCATTTTTATAACCCAGTTCATTCAGTTCATTGCTTAGGGTTTGGGCAAGCAAGCTGGTGCGTTTTGCAATTTTCTTCAATCCCCCGGGGCCATGGTATACTGCATACATGGCACTCATGTTTGCAAGTAATGCCTGGGCGGTGCAAATATTACTGGTGGCTTTTTCCCTGCGGATATGCTGCTCTCTTGTTTGCAGTGCCATACGAAGGCAGCGGTTGCCCTGTGCATCCACACTTACCCCAATGATGCGCCCGGGGATATTCCTTTTAAATTCATCTTTTGTAGCAAAGAAGGCCGCATGGGGGCCGCCAAAACCGACCGGTACCCCAAAACGCTGCGCATTGCCCACGGCCACATCTGCCCCCAGTTCGCCGGGGTTGGTAAGCAGGCAAAGCGCCAGCAGGTCGGTTGCCATTACCACCATTGCATTTACGGAATGTGCCTGGTCAATAAATTTCCTGTAATCTTCAATAGAGCCATTGCTGTTTGGATATTGTACAATGGCGCCAAAATAATTTTCATCAAGCAAAGCGGTTTTATGATCGCCCTGTACCAGTTCAATATGAAATGGGGTGGCACGGGTTTTTAAAACATCTTTGGTTTGTTCAAAAATATGTTCATCAACAAAAAACTTTGCGGCCGTTACATGCTCATGGTCTTTGTTTTTTTGGCTGAACATCATGAACATGGCTTCTGCAGCCGCTGTTCCTTCATCCAGCAGGCTGGCATTTGCAATAGGAAGGCCTGTTAGTTCGCTCACCATGGTTTGAAAATTAAGCAGGCTTTCGAGGCGGCCCTGTGCAATTTCTGCCTGGTACGGTGTGTACTGTGTATACCATCCGGGGTTTTCAAAAACATTGCGGAGTATTACGCTTGGTACAATTGTATTGTAATACCCACGCCCAATATAGGTTTTGAAAATTTTATTTTCGTCTGCAATTTTTTTCAGGCTCCATAAATATTCATATTCACTAACCGGCCCCGACACATTTAATGGTTTTTCGAGCCTGATACTTTGTGGTACGGTTTTTTTGATGAGATCTTCTGTTGTTGCTTCGCCGATCAGTGCAAGCATCTGGCTTGTTTCCTCGTCATTGGGGCCAATATGCCTGTTTACAAATTCATTTCGCTGTTGCTCAAAAAGGTTGGTCATGTTTTTCTTTTTTATGTTGCCGTATCTGTTTTCTGTTAACTTCAACCCTGCTCTACCCATAAACGGATGAATGATTTACCAGGCATTTTCTAGTCCGGGATCGTTAACGCCTGTTGCAGCAAGCAAATATTCGGCGCCGCAAAATTACAGCAATACAGCTACAATTCATAGAACAAACCTGCTTAGCTTTGCGCTGTGGAAAAACAGCGTATAACTATTTAAAAGCACATACAATCTTTAGCACAAAAGCCTGGTGATAACACATGAGATTTATATGAAACGATGCCTGCAGCTGGCGGCTTTGGGAAGTGGTTATACAGCCCCCAATCCAATGGTGGGCGCTGTTTTGGTAAACAATGGGCAGGTTATTGGCGAAGGATACCATATGCAGTTTGGTGGCCCCCATGCAGAGGTAAACTGCCTTGCATCTGTTAAGCCCCAAAACAGGGACCTTATCTGCCAAAGCACATTATATGTTTCTCTTGAACCCTGTTGCCATTATGGTAAAACGCCTCCCTGCAGTAATTTGATCATTCAGCATAAGATACCAAGGGTGGTGCTAGCCTGTCGCGACAGTTTTGCAAAAGTTAACGGAGGCGGTGTGCAGCAGTTGATAGAAGCCGGAATTGAAGTAACGGAACAGGTGCTGGAGAAGGAAGCTGTTTTGTTGAACAGGCGTTTCTTTACATTTCACAGGGAACAACGGCCCTATACCATATTAAAATGGGCGCAGAGTGCCGATGGCAAAATTGCCACACCAGACCTTAGCCCGCTCAGGATCAGTAACGACATCACAAACAGGCTTGTGCATAAATGGAGGGCAGCCGAAGCTGCCATACTGGTTGGCACTAATACAGCGCTGCACGATAACCCTTCTTTAACAACCCGGCTCTGGAAAGGGAAAAACCCTGTACGTATAGTGATTGACAGGTTTCTGAAATTACCGACCCATTTAGCTATATTTGACAAGAAGGCGCCAACGATCATAGTAAACTGTTTAAAAAATTCTGAAACAGATCACTTACTTTATTACCAGGTTGGGCAACAGGAAAATATAACGGCAGCGATCACCAGTCTTTTATACCAGCGTGGCCTAAACTCATTATTAGTGGAAGGCGGTGCCAAAATGCTTCAAACTTTTATGGACATGGGTTTATGGGATGAGGCCAGGATAATTACAAATGAAAGCTTATATATTGGTGATGGGATAAAGGCACCAGCATTTGATCAACCTTATTTTTGTACAACCAGTAATATTTTAACCGACAAATTGGATATTGTAACCAAGTTGTCAACAAACACCTGATGGATTCATATTATACGATCGGGCAGGAGGGGATGGCCGAATTTAAGGACCGGGGCAGCAAGTTCATGGCCTATGCTTTTCCATGTAACAGTGCAGATGTTTTCAAAAAAAGGCTGCAGGAACTTAAAAAAGAGCATCCAAAAGCGGTACACCATTGTTTTGCTTACAGGATTGGTACCGATGGTAATACCTTCAGGAGCAGCGATGACGGAGAGCCTGCCGGAACGGCTGGTAAACCCATTCTGGGTCAGCTTAACAGCAAATCTGTTACAGATACCAGCATTATTGTGGTAAGATATTTTGGTGGAACGTTACTGGGGGTGCCTGGTTTGATAAATGCTTATAAATCAGCTGCATCAATGGTTTTGCAGGTTGTGCCAATTATTCAAAAACCTGTATTAAAAAAGTATTCTATACATTTTGACTATACACGCATGAATGAAATAATGAATATTATAAAAGCGTGTAATGCCGTAGTTATAAAGCAGGAATCTCAGCTTTTTTGTGATATAACTGCCGGAATTCCAATTAACAGGCTCGATGATTTTAATTTTCGCATAAAAAACACGGCCAACGTAGAGATCGCTGAATTATTGTAAAGTTTCAAAAAACTTATCCTCAAACGGGGGGCTTTTAACATTTTTTTTTATTTTTAGACCCAATTATTAAAAGCTATGCGAAAATTTACCTTAATTACCTTACTGCTGTTTTTGTCATTTTTGGGTTACAGCCAGCAATTGCATTTTACCAGCCAGTATTTGCAACACAACTCCATGTTCAATGCCGGGGCGGCCGGTATTGCAAATAAAAACATGATCGGCCTTTCTTACCGCGATCAATGGACCTCCTTTCCCGGAAATCCACGTACTTATATGGTCTATACCGATTTAAACCTGGAAAAGATGAAATCGGGAATTGGTGCCTATGTGTACAGGGATCAAACGGGCCCAACCAGCCGCACAGGTTTGCAATTGTCATTTTCAAAGCATATCATTTCCCAAACTGGCAAAAATAAGTTCGGGCTTGGTATTGAGATCCGCGGCCTTCAGTACGGCATTGATAAAAGCAAGATGAATATCGTTACAGATGTAGATGGGGTGCTTGCCGGCGCCGCAAATAAATTTGCCTTTGATGCCGGCGCCGGGGCTTATTTTACCAATAATAAACTGAGCGTTGGGGCGGCTGTAAGTCAGCTTATCCAGTCGAAACTGGAGTTTGGAAACCCCTCAAATACCAATCAGCGTGGTAAACTGTACAGGCATTATAGTTTTACTGCTAATTATAAGATTCAAACCGGAGAAAACATCTATTTTTTACCGAATGCCCTTGTACGGGTTGTTCAAAATTCTCCATCAGAATATGAGTTTGGCAATCTTATGAATTATAAAGAGAAATTATGGTGGGGTCTTTCCTGGAGGGTAAAGCAGTTCTGGAGCCTCCAGGCCGGTGTTAAAATCCTTGATAAGGTTGGCTTTACTTATAGTTATGACCTTTATCAAACTCCCATCAATGTGTTTAGTGCAGGATCAGGTGCACATGAAATAGGACTTAGGTTCGACTTGAAATCAAACTCTTCACAATTCTGATAGATTGAGTGCCCTGATTATTTTACCATTTAAAAACCAGTTTATGTTTTTTAATTATACAAAAGAAAATCTCAAAACCGTTCTGATAAAAGCGGTAAGGCCTGCATTCCTTTTGGTTTGCATGGTTTTGGCAGCTCAATATAGCTTTGCCCAGCCAGCTAATGACGAACCCTGTAACGCCATTCCATTAACAGTAGGTTCCACCTGTACATTTACACAATATACCAATGCGGCCGCAACTGCCACTGCAGGCGTGCCTGCACCTGGTTGTGCAAACTATGCCGGCGGCGATGTTTGGTTCAGTGTAACAGTTCCTGCCGGCGGAACATTGATTTTCGATTCTCAACAGGGCGTAATAACAGATGCCGGTATGGCGATCTATAGCGGAACCTGTAGCGCACTGACCTTAATTGAATGTGATGATGATGACAGCCAGAACGGGCTGATGTCTTATATCTACAGAACCGGCTTAACTCCAGGAAGTACCGTTTGGATAAGGTTTTGGGAATACGGAGGTAACAACAATGGCACATTTGGCATTTGCGTAACTACACCACCACCACCACCGGCAAATAACGATTGTGCTGCAGCCGTTGGCTTAACAGTAAATCCCACGCTTACCTGTACCACAGTAACGCCGGGTACAACTATCGGGGCTACACAATCTGCTGTTCCGGCTCCCACTTGTGGTGCAGGAGGTATTAATGATGATGTTTGGTTCTCTTTTACTGCAACCAATGCCACTCACCGAGTAAGTTTATTGAATGTAACAGGTGGTGCAACAGATATGGCCATGGCACTGTATGGTGGAACTTGCGGTGCTTTAACCCAGTTAGCATGCTCTGATCCAAATACAATGGACCTGTGCGGGCTCAATCCGGGCCAAACTTACTATCTAAGAGTATGGACCTTTACCGCCACCCAGGGCGTTGGGGCAAACTTTAATGTCTGCGTTGGAACTACTGGGGCAGCCCCGGCTAATGATGATCCATGTAACGCTATAACTGTTCCTTATGGTTATTCTTGCAGTTACCAAACTTTCTCAAATCTTGGAGCATGCGCCAGTTCCGGCGTTCCGGCGCCCGGATGCGCCAATTACCAGGGTGGAGATGTATGGTTTAAAACAACTGTGCCCTGCGAAGGAAAACTGATCTTTGATTCCCGCACGGGTACTATCACCGATGGTGGAATGGCCATTTACAGGGGAACCTGCGGAGCGCTTACATTGATAGAATGCGATGACGATGACAGCCAAAATGGTGCCATGCCAAGGATACAAAGAAACGACCTTGTGCCAGGCGAAACGATTTGGGTGAGGATGTGGGAATATGGAAATGATAACAACGGAACTTTCGGACTTTGCATATCAGTTCCACCACCACCACCACCTGCAGCATCCTGCCAAACTGCACAATCGTTCTGTACAAGTGCAACTCCGTTTACCGTTCCAAATATTACAGGTGTGCCAAGTACAGCAAGCGGTGGTGTTTTTGGATGCTTAGGTTCAATACCCAACCCAACTTATTATTACCTTCAAATTCAAAACAGCGGCAGTATAACAATAAGAATCTCTCAGCAAACAACTGCAGGTGTAGGTATTGATGTTGACTTTATAGTATGGGGTCCTTTTAATTCACTGAATGCAACTTGTACCGGTATATCTGCATCAAATATTGTGGATTGCAGCTATTCCACAGCAGCCGTTGAGTTTGCAGATATTCCAAATGCCGTTGCAGGTGAGTTTTATCTTTTCCTGGTAACAAACTTCAATGGCCAGGCAGGAACCATCACGTACCAACAAACAGGCGGCACCGGTTCCAGTAACTGTAATATTGTATGCTCTGTAAATGCCAGTAATTCGGGACCGGTTTGTCCCGGCGGATCAGTTAATCTTTTTGCCACAGATGTAACCGGCGGAAACTATTCATGGACCGGGCCAAACTGCTTCACTTCAACACAGCAGAATCCTACAACTGTAACACCACCAGTTTTCCCTGGCCAGTACGTTTACTATGTAACGGTTCAGGCTCCCAATGGCACTACCTGCTACGATACCACCATGGTAACCGTATTGCCGGCGCCTTCCTTAGGGGCAGATTCAACTGTGATGATTTGCAGCGGCGCTACCGCCGATCTTACAACCTTGTACAATACAACTAATCTTACTACTGCCTGGACCAATGCGTCTAACGGGGCCGTGCTGGCAAACCCGTCAGCGGTTGGTATTTCAGGTATTTATCAACTGGTAGCTACCAATACAAGCGGTTGTAATGATACTGTTTTGGTGAACCTTCTTATAGATACGGTTAGGGCAGTGGCAGCCACCGTAAATGCCAATTGTACTACAGATGGTACGATCAGCATCACAGCACAAACCGGCCTTTCGCCGTTTACCTATGCTATTAGTACCAGCCCCACTGTTTACCAGGTATCCAATGTGTTTAATGCAGCTGCCGGTTCTTATACCGTTTCAGTAAAAGACTCTTTGGGCTGTACAGTCAGCATTCCGGTTACGGTTGAATTTACCAATAACCTTTCGGTAACCGCCAGAACCGATACGGCTGTTTGTGCAGGAGGCGCTTCTATTGTGTTATCAACCAGCGGCAATGCTACCGGCTATAGCTGGAGCCCCGCTACCGGTTTGGATGATGCCAGTTCTGCGAACCCTGTTTACACACCGGGCGTAAGCGGTGTTTATCCTTATGAGCTTACAGCAACCCTGGGTCAGTGTACAACAAAAGATACCGTAACAATAACCGTATTTGATGGGGTTCAGGTCAATATCATTCCGGCCACGCTTGAACTGGTAAATGGCGAGCAAATAGTAATGCAGGCAACGGCCAACAATGCTGTCAGCTACCAGTGGACACCACCAACAGGTTTAAATTCCACCTCTATCTTAAACCCGGTATTAACAGCCGAAACAATTGGTACTACAACATATACACTCACTGCTACCAACAGGGATGGTTGTAAAACCTCGGATAATGTACTCGTTACGATCATTCCTTATTGTGCCAAAGTGGCCAATACATTTACGCCAAATGGTGATGGGGTAAATGATCTCTGGACTGTTTACGACAATATCGAATGCCTCATCAATGTGGAAGTGCTTGTATTTAACAGGTATGGCAATAAAGTGTATGAAAACAGAACCTACCGTAACAACTGGAATGGTTCTTACCAGGGGAAACCCGTGCCCGACGGTACTTATTATGCCGTGGTTAAATTCTCCCTTGTAAACGGAAGGATATTTACTGTTAAAAGCGATCTTACCATCCTGCGCTAAGGCTGGTTAATAGCTGCATATATTCAAAAAACCTCCCTGTAATGGGGAGGTTTTTTTGTTGTTATATTTGTTATAGAATCAGAAGTTAAGATGGATACAGAAGCAATAAGGGAGTATGCCCTTGCAAAAATTGGTGTGGACGAGGGGTTCCCTTTTGGGGAAGATACACTTGTATTTAAAGTAAACGGAAAGATATTTCTGCTACTGGCACTTGATGAGTCCCCGCTTAGATTTAACGTAAAATGCGAACCGGCCGAAGCGCTGGAATTAAGGGAAGCCTACCCGGAAAATATTTTGCCGGGCTATCATATGAACAAGAAGCACTGGAATACCATTGTGGTGGATGGAAGGATCAAAAAAAACTTGTTGCAAAAAATGATTGATGACAGCTATAGCCTGGTGGCTGACAATAAAAAGAAATAACCAAAATTTTTTCAGTGTAAAATCAAAAATTAAAAATGCAGGTAAACAACAAGATCATCATTTTTGTATTGTTACTCCTTGTGGTAGCCTTCTATTTTCTGGGGAAGAAAAACGGCAGCAATATCACCCGTACAAATGTGGTGAACAATATGGCCATCATTAAGGAAATTGCCGAACTGGGTTCTTTAAGCGTAACAGGTATTACCACGGTGAAAACGACCAATAAAGAAGAGGATGGAGGTATGTACAGCGAGTTTAAAAATTTTTTTACAGAAAAAACGATCAATATCTCGGTGCCCTATGAGGCAAAATACGGTGTGGATATGAGCCGCCAGGATGTAAAGCTAAACAGCAAGGCCGGTACCGTTACTGTTTATTTGCCCCAGGTAAAGTTACTGAGCCTTCAGCTGCGGCTTAACAATATGGAGGCCATCAGTAAAACCGGCCTGCTTTATACAACCACACTGGATGATTTTGTGAAAGTGGAAAAAACACTTTACAATGCGGCACTTACAGAACTGGAAAATAATGCCAATAACAAGGCACTTGCCCAAAACCATATCCGCTTCATTCTTGAAAAATATTACGCCCCGGTGGGGTTAAAGGTCAATTGTGTGTTTGGAGCAGGAAAGCTGTTGGAGTCGACTGATATGAATTAATATTCATTGTTACTCAATTGCAGCCTGTAATTTTCATTCAGCAATTGGAGCATGTTGATGGTTTCCTTTTGCAGGGCTATGATAAACCCCGGGTCGGTTGGTTGTAATTGTTTTGCTGCTTCCTGTACAGCGGCCTGTTTGCTTCCAACCGGTTCAAAGTATTCAATTTCTTCCACGCTCATATGGAGGGCAGCCGCAATTCTTTCGAGCAACTGCCTGCAGAGGGGCTTCCTGTTTTTATTACTTTCTACATAACTGATATTTTCCTGCCGCAGGCCTGCCGACAGTGCAAGCCCTTTTTGAGAATAACCTTTCATGGTGCGGAGCAGGCGTATTTTGTCTCCTAAACTTAACTGCATAGATTTTAAATTAAGGGGCATGATGGATTAGTTGCGTGTGTAAAATTGAGCATTTAAAATTTCTGTTTTGTGATAAAAGCCAATTTGGTAGAGAAGAAAATAACGCTTTACTGCTGTTTAAATCACCCTGTAAATGTCATTTCGCTTATTTAGCTTTGTTTTCGACTAATTAATAAACAAACAGTGCTATTTAATGAACGTAAATTTATCTTTTCAGCAGTTTTTCGCAGCAGCTTTGTATGGTGCAGTGCGGCCGCCTGTACAAACCGCAGGAATCAATAAACCCCCGCTAAAAGGAGCGGCGATTCCGGTGAAATGATATGAAAAAGATAGTTTCATGCTTCCTGTTTGCATTTTTTGGGATTACAGCTTTTGCTCAGTCAGATATTAGTTTTGATTACATTAAAAAAAGTGTTGCCATAACTAAAACAGCTGCCAGAGAAATTTCGAAAACAGAGTATGTAGTAGAATTAACTTTAACTGATTATGCAGGTACACAAAAATTGCCAACTGGCTTCGGTTTAAAAAATGCTGTGTTTGTTGATGATGGTATCGGTAATGATTTGAAAGCCGGGGACGGCGTTTATACTTCTAAAGAAAAGTTTTTGTTCAAGACAGCTAGCCGCCAAGACCTGGAAAAAAATACAGTATATTTTGACGAGTCGTTTTCTTATATTGCAAAGATCGGCACAGATAAATCATTAATAGGAAAAATTAAGTTTTCTTGCAAGTTTACAAAATGTGGATGCCCTTGTTCAGATGGAGGCACTTGTCCTGCATGTACATGGTGGGGGCATAGTTGCTGGATTATTTCTGAATGTGAAATTGGTATAGAATTTTGAATATTTAAATATTTAGTCCTCAAAATTTGCTGATTTGGGGCTAATTTTAAATTTGGTTATGTATAAGAAAATTTTAATGATAGTGTTCCTTTCAGTTGCTGTTTATGCTTTTCCTTTACGTGTATTAGGGTTTGAGCAGGATATGGAGGCATTGCTAAAAGTTTTCAAATGCATTTTAGTCATTTTAATTGTTCTGTTTCTTTACCGGAAGGATATTAAAAAGGATCCAATTCAGGAAAGCCATTGGAATAAGCATACATTTTATAAAATTGCACCGTCGCTGATATTGCTGATGGTTTATATTGCCGTTAGCTATAATGGTTTATTTAGACATAAGAATGATTTGGTTTTTGTGGCACTAACCATCATTGCTACTTTTGTAGCGGCAACCGCCGAGGAAGTGATTTTTAGGTTGTATTTATTCAATTTATTTGTCAGCGAAGGGTATAAGAATTATAGGGCAATTATATTTTCTTCAATATTATTTTCATTGATGCATATAGTTAATATTTTTCGGTATGATGATATTTGGGCAATTGTAAACCAACTGATATTGGCTTTTTTTATGGGCATATTATTATGTTCTCTTTACACAATATCACGAAGCATTCTGCTTGTTTCGGTCTACCATTTCATTGTTAATATCCCCTTGGCCATGAAGCGGATTGCCAAAGTTCCGGTCGAAAACAATGCCGGTTTAGAGCATCTTAGTTTGGGCGAAAATATTTTTTCGGTTATTATGTATACGTTCATTTTCTCCCCCTTAATCATTGTTGCTTTATATTATTTGAACATGTATAAAAAGGAGGAAACAATCTGAGTAAATTGGCTTATGAAGAGAAGATATTCACTTGCATCAACCCTTTTTTGCTAAATACACGCTATGTGTATCTCCAAAAACTGAGCAAACCTCATAAAAGGCGGGAGTGCACTAGTGAAACTGGCAAAGATTTTTCAAGTTCCGAAAGAAACTGTAGTTGAGATCGCTAATAGGAACTTGCCTGGCAATTGTGTGGTTAGGCAGAGAAGTGGCATGCCGTTGAAAAATGGCTGGTTATCAAAGCTTCATTTTAACAAACAAGCATAATAATTATGTTATTAAATTTCGCAATCCCCAGTTTCGGTTTTTGGATATTATTGTTATTGGCCTGTGCGCTTATTGGAATATTCGTTCCACGCATTTTTAGGGGCAAAAAAGGCAAATGAACCTGTTGCTTTCTAAACAAAGTTTTGAGTTGCCGTTTGCTTTGCCGGGATCAGGCAATAATCTCCAATTACTTGCAGTTGGTGGAATGTTTCTAAAAATGATTCATAATGTCAACGCTACTAACAAGGCTTTTGATCTGCATAATTAGCTTTATGCCGGCTTCAGGCGCCTTTGCTCAAAATAAACCCAACCCCCTTGTTGAAGGGGGGAAAACTTTAGTTGAACTTATACGTGTTTTTAAAAGCCCCCGGCAGGCTGCTATGCCCAAAATTGGCGTTGCAGCAACAGACGACAGTTGTGCACTTAGGCAAATAACCGACCTGTGTTTTAAAAACTCCAGCTCAAAAGCATTGGCAGTTACTATTTATAAACGTACTGACACAGGATATGATTCCAGGCCTTTTATTTTAAAAGTAATGATAGCGAGGGAGGAATGTTTGTACGAAATGAGGACTGGCATTTACAAATACTGCGTAGAGGCCGAGAACGGCCAGGGGAAAACTGTTTTAAAAGAGGGTGAGCTCAAATTACAGCCCTGCGAAAATATGCTGCGAGAAATCACAGAATAAGCTGTACAGCAAAGATCCGGCATTACCGGATCTTTTTTACCCTTAATTAAAACCAACAGTATTTACCATGGATTTTCAACCGGTTCTGGCATCAGGATCAATAAGCTGGTAAATATAGGACCATCTATTACCGATACCTCAAAGCCCCTGAAATTGACTACGGTCTGCCGGTATACCAGTTTTCGTTTGATTATGTGCTGGAAGAATGAGCAATAAAGGAATTTTGCAGGAGAAATAAGAACGCTGGGGAAAATCTGGGGCGGGAGGGGTGTTTTTCTCTTTTTACTGCGTAGAAATTTTAGTATTCTTGTTGAGGAAAGTTAGTTATGGTCATTACAGTAACATATATTATTCATATACTATCATTTATTATTATTTGGTATCTTTTGCATAAAAGCCCCCATCATTTTTATATCAGGAAAGGATTTGTATATATTGCTTTGGCTTTTATATTTTTATTTTTTGACAAAGTTTACGATGATGTTCAAGGATATTTTTTTATTAAAAAGAACGAATTCCCGGCTTTAATAATTTCTCCAATCTCAACACTTTATCACCTTTATTTTTTCTTATTACTAACTTCTGGCACTTTTTTACATAAATGGTACGGGAAAAGTTATGTAAAAAAATCATTTATTTACATATTGATGATTTTGGTAGTAATAGATAGTTTGTTACAAACATTAATATTTAGCTATGTCTATACTAATGTGTTTATAATCATATTTTCAATTGTTTACTTTAAAATCAGCCTTCAAAGATTTTCTGAAAAGATTATATTGCGCCCAGAAGATTGGATAATTATTGGATATTTTTTTGTTTCAGTAATCACAATTCCTCTTGCTATGATTGTTGGTTATTTAACGAAAGGAAATGGTAATGCAAGCCTAATGCGCAACTTCTACCCCGCCTTATCTAAAATCATTTTACTTGCACCTCAAATACTATTTTCCACATTATTTACTTATGGGTGCTATAATTATTGGCTTGAGACAAAGAAAGTTTTCGTCCCGAAAAATGGAAACTGATTTGCTCTTTTGATACTTATACTAGAGAGATCGGGTTGCGTAAAAATATTTTGACTTTTAATTGTTCTAGAAGATATAATTTTAATAAATTCTATGGTTGTTTATTTAGCTTACTTTGTACACATTCTTTCTTTTTTTGCAAGTTGGTATTGCGTATTTAAAAATCCTGATCACTATTTTATCAGGAAGACCTTTATTTATACAGTAATTGCATTGATGTTTTTTTACTTAGTTGAGAGATTTCAGAGTATAGTTTCTGCCTTTAATATTGAAACTGTTAGTGATTTAGTAGTAAGCCCCTTCACTACAATATACCACCTTTATTTCTTTTTATTAGTTACTGCAGAATCATTTGCGAGTACGTGGGTTGTTAAAAAAGCGGCAAATATTTTGATTCTTCTACTATTGTTAGTTTTTATTCTTATTGATATATCTGCTAAAACTATGATATTTTCATATTTTTACGTGGACATCTTAATAATAATTCTTTCTGTATTGTTTTTTAAAAGGGAGCTCAATAAATTTGGAGGGGATATTTTAAAAAGTCCTGGCGTATGGATTGTGTTTGGGTATTTTATTTTTTCTATAACATTCTTTCCTTTTGCTATACTAGTGGATTATACGATTAAGACCAAGCTAAGCGTAGAGAATGTTCCCCTAGTTTATCTTTACATCACTAGATTATTAAATTTAATTCCTGGTATTTTATTTTATGGGCTTCTGCTAACTGGGTGTTTGAAATATTTGAACGAATCGAAAAGTGTTACAAAACAATATTTGGATAAGTAAACCCCAATAATTTATTTTCATGTTTTATAGTGCAGAGAAAACGATTACAAGTTTAGTTATTGTGGCAGTATTGATTACTATCTTTTTTATCTTATTAATTGTCGTATTAGCTTATCGACACATTAAAAAGCAAAATGAATACTTGCAGAATGTAAGTGAAATGAAAGCAGATTATGAAAATTCACTTCTACAAGCGCAACTCGAAATCCAGGAGCAGGCTTTTGCTAATATTTCAAGAGAAATACACGATAATATTGGCCAGAAGTTATCTTTATCCAAGCTTTATTTGACTACCCTGGATTTTAATGATATTGAAGAACTTAAGCGAAAGATTGATACTGTTACCGGCATTATTGGTTTTTCTATAGAAGGGCTAAGTAATATTACCCGCAGCATGAGCTCAGAAATTGTAAATGCCAATGGCCTTATTGGCGCACTGCAACACGAGGTAAATATGCTTAACCGGGCTGGGGCCATAAAGGCAAACCTGGAAGTGAGCGGGCAAACCCTGTTTCTGCCTACGAATAAAGAATTGCTTATTTTCAGGATCATACAGGAGGCCATCACCAATATTTTAAAACATGCCCAGGCTTCGGAAGTAAAAATTAAAATGCATTACGACATCGGAGGTATGCTTCAAGTGCTGGTGGAAGATGATGGGCGGGGCTTCGCCAATGAAGCCGGCCAGCGGGCTGGTATTGGCCTGCACAATATGGAAAAGCGCTGCAGGATGCTCAACGGGAGTTTTAGCTGCAGATCGGAACCGGGCCTTGGAACTAAAATTATTTTACAAATACCAACAGATCAAGATGACGCAAAACTATAAAGTAATACTGGTAGACGACCACCTGCTGATAAGGGATGCCCTGGCAGAGTATATCGACAAGTTTGATGAGATATCTGTAATTGGCCGGGCGGCCGATGGCAAGGAACTGGTAAAACTGATCCAGGATGGAAGCCGGCCCCAGTTGATCGTGCTCGACCTCAATATGCCCGTGATGGATGGTTATGAAACGGCGCTCTGGCTTAAAGAGAACTATCCTGATGTAAAAATACTGGTGCTCACCATGTACGATTCAGAAATTGCCCTCATCCGCCTGCTGCAGGTGGGCGTGCGGGGCTTTTTAAAAAAGGATGTGCATCCTTCGGAATTAAAACGTGCCCTGCTGGCCGTGGCAGAAGATGGTTATTATTACAGCCACAGTACCACGGGTAAGCTTGCCTCCCTTTTTCAGCGAAGGGAGAATAATGCCGATCAGCTGGCCCAGGCCATGCTCAGCGACCTGGAAATAAGTTTTCTTAAAATGGCCAGTACCGATCTGACCTATAAAGAAATTGCCGAAAAAATGAAGTTAAGTCCCCGTGCAGTGGACGGCTACCGCGATAATCTTTTTGAAAAACTGGCGGTTAAAAGCAGGGTGGGGCTGGTATTATTTGCTATTAAAAACGGGATCGTGAATTTTACGTAGAAGGGCAATGGGATAATGGATAATGGATAATGGATAATGGATAATGGATAATGGATAATGGATAATGGATAATGGATAATGGATAATGGATAATGCAAAAATAAAGTTCGTGAAATCTTTGTAAACTTCCACCTCAATTAACCAATAACTATTAACAATTCCGCTATTCAATCAACTTATTCCGCATGGCGTACATAATAAGGCCGCTGATGGTTTTGGCATTTACCTTGGTCTTCATGTTTTGGCGGATGGTTTCAATTGTGCGGGGGCTCAGGAAGATGACCTTGGATATCTCTTCGGTGGTTTTATCCTCGGCCAGCAACTGCAGTATCTTTATTTCCTTTTCGTTGAAGTGTACGGGTGTATGTGCCCCATAATGCTGCCTTACATTTTTTTTCTGCATCAGCTTACCCATTACTGCCCGGTTTACCAGGTCGTTAAAATAAAAATCATCGTTCATGCAGGTAAGTATGGCCTCGTAAATTTCCTGGGGGTCGGTGGTTTTGGTCAAATAGGCATTGGCGCCCATTTCCATCATTTTGCTGATCATCTGCTGGTCGTCGTACATAGAAAGTACAATGATGCGTATATCTTCAAATTCTTTGCGGATGAGTTGTATGGCATTGATGCCGTCTATCTCGGGCATGCGTATATCCATTAAAAGCACATCTGGCTTCTTGATGCCGATCTTATGCATCAGGTCTTTGCCGTCTTCGGCCTCCCAGAGCATCTTAAGATTGGGTTTATCGCTCAGGGCCATTTTAATACCATCCCGGAAGATCTTATGGTCATCGGCAATAGCAAATCTGATAGCGGTTTCAGCAGACATGGTTTCGTTTGGCGGGGTTAGTTTAAGCGTGAAAGTACGCAGTTTTTAATAAAATCTTCATTTTTAATGGAAATTTTACTGTTGAACCCCCTTTTTTATTTGCGTTTGGCGATGTTCAGCGGTAAAAATACTTTCTATATTTAACGTACAAGTACCTTTGAATATTGCCGCAATTGCGGAAAACTGCAATTATTTCACCGGATTTTTACAAGCTCCATCTTTTTTTTTGTTATTTTTTTCCGGGATTTTACCATTCCCGGGCCCCCATTCTGTGCAAGTTGGTCAAAATATGGGTAGTTTTTCCTGGTAAAATTGCCAGGTAAACTTACCTTAAAATGTATAGTAAATATACTATTTTTATTCGTACATTTGCGATAATAAATTTTAAACGATTTGTATCTAAATTAGCTGAAGTCCTTTACTGTATTGAGTTTTGATTATTCGTAAACTTGCGATATTAAAGTAATCCACTTGTGTGGATAACTGCAATGAAGGATGTTTGCCGTAGATATTTAATCGTAAACCACAAAATAAATCTTATGTTTTTATCTTTTCTTAAATTATTTGGATTTTTATTCTAAAAGTCACTTAATGCTATTTAATTTGTGAATTGTTAATTTGTTGACTATTTTTGGTACAAACTAACTTAAGTTCTTTCTGAAAAATTTAATAGCAATAACGATTTTATTTGAAATTTTGCCTTTTGTTTTTTGTTTAATTTGGTATAAAAAAATTAAGCAAAGATCAATGAAGGCTTTTTTTTTGTATACCCTCTTCTTAGCATTCATCTCTCTTCTAAGCTTCATATTTGTTCAATTTCTTCTTATTAAGGCAAATTTGTACACTGTATTATTCTATACCATTGTAGAATATTTCTTAGTTTCTTCTTTTATAAGATATTTGATCGTTTCTTCTAAAATAAAGCTATTTATTGTTTTTAGCTGGGTACTTTATACTTTATATGCATTTATTGATTTATTTATAATTAATAATATTTTTAAAAACCCAAATCCACAGCTGCATAATTTACTGAATATTACTTCATCTTTCCTTATTATTATTTTATTGATTTATTATTTTTATGAAAAAATGAGATCTGTGGTAGTGGTGCCTCTCACACAATTAATCACATTTTGGATTGCGGTTTCGTTTTTTTTATATTATACAGGAACATTTTTCGTTTTTATTTTTTTTAATACTCAACGTAGTCCAGAAGAAACATTTCAAATCAGATATATTTATATATTCGTAACTATTATAAAAAATATTATCCTCTGCCTTGCTTTATTCGCTAACGAACCCACTGAAAATGCAGAAGAACTCCGTATACCCGATGATCTTAACTTAGATGAGTTTACACCCACAAACCCTAAAACCCTTTCATGAGGATGTTTTTTTTACAGGCAAACAGCGGCGGCCAGGATGTATCCCGGCTGATGCTTATAGGTTCTATAGGCATGATCACGCTTGCCGTGGGTATCATCATCTTTGTGATCATGCACCAGCGCAGGGTAATACGCTACCACATGCAAATGAAGCGCATGGAGGCCGAAAAACAGCAGCTCATGCTTACGGCGAGTATCCGCTTCCAGGAAGAGGAGCGCCAGCGCATCGCCGCCGACCTGCACGATGATGCCGGCCCGCTACTGGCCACTGCACGTCTTTACCTTACCGAAAACCTGGTAAACCTCGAAAAACATGCCCAGCTCCAGAATATTTACAGCGCCCGCGGTATCATCGACGATACCATTATGCTCATACGCAATATCAGTCATAGCCTGATGCCCCCCACACTTAAGAATTTTGGTTTGGAAAGCGCCACCACCGACCTGTTTCAGAAACTGAGCGGCAGCGGCCAGATAAATGCCAGCGCCCGCTTTCACGATTACAGGGAAAGGCTGAAGCCCGACCAGGAACTGCTCATTTTCCGGGTGATACAGGAACTGGTGAACAATATCATCAAACACAGCAATGCAGCCTTTATACACCTTACCCAAAACAGCACAAAGGAAAACCTGTATATACGCCTGCACCACGATGGAAAAGGTATCGTTCAGGCAGAGTTCGACAAGCTCAACCACAATGCATCGGGGCTTGGATTGAAGAATATTGCCAGCCGGATGAACGTACTCAGCGGGCGCATTTTATTTGAAATTGACCAAAGCCATACTTATTATAAGGTAACGCTTGAAATACCAAAAGAACATGTAACCCAGCTTGCGATGGTGATATAACCGGCTGTTGTTATACTTAAAATTGTATTTTTGTAAAACTGTTCCTATTTTTACCCCCAGCGTATGACCCCAGAAGTAATAAAAGTAGCTATTGCCGACGACCACAAGATATTCCGTAAAGGAGTGATCCTCTCGTTGCGCCCCTATACAAACCTGGAGTTTGTTATGGAAGCCGACAATGGCGAAGAGCTTTTGCAAAAGATCCCGGAAACAAATCCCGATGTTATTCTTTGCGACCTCAAAATGCCCGTTAAAGACGGTATAGACGCCACCAAGGCCATTAACAAGCAATACCCCCATATCAGGGTCATCATACTTACCATGTACGAAGACGACCGTTTTGTGGGCCACCTGATGGATTGCGGCGCTGCCGGTTACCTGCTTAAAAGTACTGATCCCGCAGAAATAAAACGTGCCATAACAGATGTGATGCGTACCGGCTTCTACCTTAATCCTTTTGTGAATAAAGTACTCATCAAGAAAAATTACAGCAAACAAAAATTCAACCCCTCACTCAGCTCCGAAGTGGTGCTCAGCGAAAGGGAAAAAGAAGTGCTTACCCTTGTTTGTATGGAATTTACCGCAACAGAAATTGCCCAAAAAATGGACATCAGCGCCCGAACCGTAGAGGCCATCAAAGACCGGCTTATGGAAAGGTTTGGTGTAAAAAACTCGGTGGGACTGGTGTTTTATGCCATGAAGAACCAGTTGATTGAATAGCGGAATTGCTCAATTGTTGATTGGTTAATAGGTATTGGTTAATTGAGGTGGAAGTTTACAAAGATTTCGCAAACTTTATTTTTACATGATGCCTTCATCTCATAATGAGATGGAACCTATACTAATTCAAATCTTCTTCTTTTCTTCCTTTGGAGAGATAGAGAGGGCAACCGAAACCTTAAAATAATCCGAATAACTGCGCATCTATTTGCGAAATGATCTCCCCCAGGTGCTCTTCATTATCGGCAAACTTATTTTTGTCTGCATCAATGATCAACAGTTTTCCTTCTTTGTAATTGTCGATCCAGTTGTTATAGTAATCGTTCAGCTTCTTAAGATAATCGAGCCGGATATTTTCTTCGTATTCGCGGCCACGTTTTTGTATTTGTGCCACCAGTGTGGGAACCGATGCTTTGAGGTAGATCAGCAAATCGGGTGGCTGAACCATACTCTTGAGCGTTTCAAAAAACTTGTAATAATTTTCAAAATCACGTTTGCCCATCAGGTTCATGTCGTGCAGGTTGGGTGCAAATATATTTGCATCCTCGTAAATGGTGCGGTCCTGTATCACCGTTTCTGTGCCACGGTGTATTTCCAGTAATTGGTTGAGCCTGCTGTTTAAGAAATAGATCTGGAGGTTAAAGCTCCAGCGGGGCATATCTTCATAAAAATCGTTGAGATAAGGATTGTGGTCTACATCTTCAAACTGCGGGATCCATTTGTAGTGCTTGCTCAGCATTTCTGTGAGCGTGGTTTTACCGGCGCCAATATTACCGGCCACCGCAATGTGTTTTGGTTTTTTTGCCTTTGCCATAAAATTTACTAACCCTTTTTAAGAAGCATCCAAAGTAAGGAAACTCTTTGATAAAATTCTAAATATCAAATTTTAAATTCTAAATAAACTTAACAGCCCTGTTTTGCAGTATTTCAAGTACCAATTGATCTAAAATCTTAAATCTTCAATATCAATAGTATTTCAGCCCCATTGTCTCTCTCACCAGTTCAAGGGTGGCTTTGGCGCTTTTGCAGGCCTTTTCTGCTCCCTTCTCCATTACTTCTTTCAGGTATTTTTCATTGTTCATGATATCGGTGGTTTTTTGCCTGATCGGCGCAATAAAATTCACCATGTCTTCTGCCAGCTGTTTTTTAAGGTCGCCGTACCGGATACTGCAGTTATTGAAATCTGTTTCAAATTTTTCAATGGTTTCCTTGCTGCTCACGAGGCTCATGAGCAGAAAAATATTTTCAATATAATCTGGTTTTACCGAATCTTTTTCCGTTGGTCCATTATCTGTTTTGGCCTTCATTATTTTTTTCCGGATACTGTCATCATCGTCGGCCAGGTAGAGGGTGGCCATCTGGTTTTCACTTTTACTCATTTTTCCCGTACCATCCAGGCTGGGTACTTTTAACAGGGTTTCACCAAAATTAAATGCCGCCGGTTCCGGAAATACATCGCCGTAGCGGTGATTGAATCTTTGAGCAAAATTGCGGGCCATTTCCAGGTGTTGCTCCTGGTCTTTACCTACAGGTACAAAGCTCGCCCGGTGAATAAGAATATCTGTTGCCATCAACACGGGGTAAGTAAGCAGGCCGGCATTTACATTTTGCGGGTGAAGCCGCACTTTATCTTTAAACGTGGTTGTTTTTTCCAGTTCACCTTTATAGGCCAGCATGTTGAGGTAAAGATAAAGTTCAGCTGTTTCATGCACATGGCTCTGGCAGTAAAGCGCCGCCTTATCAGGGTCGAGCCCGCAGGCAATATTTTCGGCAAGCACCCGGTGAACATTGCTTTTTAATTCTTTGGTATCGGGGTGGGTGGTAAGCGAATGCAGGTCGGCCACCATAAAATAACATTCATATTCCTGCTGCATTTTTACATAATTCCTGATGGCACCGAAATAATTTCCGAGGTGCAAAAAGCCCGTGGGCCTGATGCCGCTCATCACTATTTTTTTTGCAGCCATTTGCTTTGCAGAAGAATTACCCATAAAATCCAGTTTATTCAGGCGGCGAAGATAAGAAAAGGGGCATTAGTTTGCAGTGATAAACCCGGTAAAGTTAACATGGTTCATAAGAAAAACGGGTTTTATCTGCTTTATGAACCGGTTAACCCGAATGCTGTTTTTACATTGCCGCCAAACCGTTATTTTTGTTCTATGGAAGTGAATGACGAACTGGTAAACAAATTAGCCCATCTCAGCCGCCTTTCTTTTAACGAATCGGAAATGCAGTCAATTAAGACTGACCTTCAGCATATGATCAGCTTTATTGACAAGCTGCAGGAAGTGAATACCGACCAGGTGGAACCTTTGCTCCATATAACAGAAAATGTGAATGTGCAGCGAAACGACGAAGTAAAAGGCCAGCTCTCGGCAGCAGAAGCACTGAAGAATGCTGCGTTTCACGACGATCATTTTTTTAAAGTACCCAAAGTCATTAAAAAGTAAGCAGCATGGCAGAACCTATCTTACATCTTGAACAGATCCGCAAAAGTTATTTTTTGGGCAAGCAGGAACTCCAGGTACTCAAAGGTATTTCCATGGAAATTTTCAAGAACGAATATGTGGCGCTCATGGGGCCCAGCGGCAGTGGTAAAAGCACCCTGATGAATATTTTGGGCTGCCTCGATTCGCCTACAGGTGGCAGGTATATCCTTAATGGTAAAGACGTGAGCCGTATGTCTGACGATGAACTGGCAGCTGTGCGCAATAAAGAAATTGGATTTGTATTTCAGCAATTCAACTTGCTGCCAAGGCTTACTGCAGCCGAAAATGTGGCGCTGCCGCTTATTTACAGCGGGGTGGGAAAAGCCGAACGTGCTGAGCGTGCCGCCGCCGTACTTAAAAAAGTAAAACTCGACGACCGTATGCACCACAAGCCCAATGAGCTTAGCGGTGGTCAGTGTCAGCGGGTGGCCATTGCCCGGGCACTCATCAATAACCCGGCTATCATTTTGGCCGATGAACCTACCGGAAACCTGGATTCAAAAACCTCTTACGAGATCATGGATATTGTGGGCAAGATCCACGCCGATGGAAACACGGTGATACTGGTAACCCATGAAGAGGACATTTCGGGATATGCACACCGTATTGTGCGTTTAATGGACGGACTGATAGAATGGGATAAAACCAACAGTAATCCCAGGGTTGCGGCAGCCACTACAACTGTTTAATTAATTCAGCATGTCTTCAAAAATTTATACCAAAACCGGCGACCTGGGAAAAACCAGTTTGATTGGCGGCACCAAGGTTCCCAAAAGCCATCTTCGTATTGAAAGTTATGGCACGGTGGATGAGCTTAATTCCTGCATTGGTCTTTTAAGTGATCATTTAAACGATGCACACAGCAAGGCCATGCTAAAAGAGATACAGGACCGGCTTTTTACAATTGGGTCCTCGCTTGCCTGCGATCCGGATAAAGAACCATTGATGAAGATACCCGACCTGCACGAAGAAGATATAATCCTGCTGGAGAAAGAAATGGATGCTATGAACGAAAAACTGCCGCCCATGAAGTCATTCATTTTGCCGGGTGGGCATGTGGCCGTTTCCACTGCGCATGTGGCCCGCTGCGTATGCAGGCGTGCAGAGCGTATTTGCGTGCATATGCAGGAGGAATATGTTTTTGTAGACCACCTGGTATTAAAATATTTAAACCGCCTGAGCGATTATCTTTTTGTGCTGGCCCGCTATATCTGCCTTTTAACAGGGTCAGTAGAAATTGCCTGGAAGCCGAGGATCAAATAAACCTGGCTGTTTCACACAATGATCACAAAGGAAACAAAGATTACAACGACCGGATAATATTGATTATCTGCCGATCTTTTTAAGATAAACTCTTTAAAATTTTACTGGAGATCTCCTGTAGTTATTGAAATGAACTGCCGTTTGCCAGCTTGCGGGCAAGCATCCGCAAAAAATAAAAAACCTCACAGGTTATTTTAACCATGTGAGGCATTGTACCGGAGAGCAGACTTGAACTGCCGACCTTCGGGTTATGAATCCGATGCTCTAACCAGCTGAGCTACCCCGGCATCCCAAATTGGGGGTGCAAAAATAAAGCTTTTTACCCAGCCTTAAAAAACATTTTAACTCATTTCTGTAAAATATTTATGAAAATAAGGGATGGTTTCAATACCCTTATAAAAATGATCCACATTGAATTTTTCATTGGGGCTGTGAATATTATCATTATCGAGCCCAAAACCCATGAAAACGATCTTTATGCCCAATTCTTTTTCAAACAAAGCACAAATGGGGATACTGCCTCCGCCACGTACCGGCACCGGCGTTTTGCCCAGCGTGGTTTCCATGGCTTTAGCGGCGGCTTTATACGCCTTGCTGTCGATAGGGGTCATATAGGGTTCACCACCATGGTGAAGTGTTGCTTTTACACTTACATAGGGTGGAGCTATTTTTTCAAAATGCTTTAACAGGAGGTCTGTGATCTTTCCGGAAACTTGATTTGGAACCAGCCTGGCCGAAATTTTTGCAAATGCCTTTGATGGCAGCACTGTTTTGGCGCCTTCGCCGGTATAACCGCTCCACATGCCGTTCACTTCAATGGTAGGCCTGATGCCGGTACGCTCATTAGTGCTGAATCCTTTTTCGCCCCAAAGTTCCTTTACACCCAGCTCTTCCATGTATTCTTTTTCATTAAAAGGTGCACGGGCCATCAATTGACGTTCGGCTTCCGTGGCTTCCAGCACATCGTCGTAAAAGCCGGGGATAGTAATATGATTGTTTTCATCATGCAATGTAGCGATCAATTTAGCCAGTATAGTGGCAGGATTGGCCACGGCACCACCATACACACCGCTGTGAAGGTCGCGGTTGGGGCCGGTAACTTCCACTTCTATATAACTTAGTCCACGCACACCAATATCAATACTGGGCGTATCAAGGCTGATCATGGCACTGTCGCTGATAAGCACACAATCGGCCTTTAATAATTCCTTATTGGCAGCAACAAATTTTCCCAGGTTAGGAGAACCGATCTCTTCTTCGCCCTCGATACAGAATTTCAGGTTGTTCTGGAGCGTGTTAGTTTGCACCAGGGTTTCCAGTGCTTTTATGTGCATATACACCTGGCCCTTGTCGTCGCAACTGCCGCGGGCATAAATCTTTCCATCCACAATGGTTGGATCGAAGGGGCCGCTTTTCCATAGTTCCAATGGCTCCGGGGGCTGTACATCATAATGGCCATAAACAAGCACAGTTGGTTTTGACGGGTCAATTGTTTTTTCGCCATAAACGATTGGATGGCCATCTGTGGCATAAATTTCCACCTTATCGGCCCCGGCCTGCAGCAAACGGTCTTTTATTTCTTCTGCACAACGCTGCATATCGGGTTTATGTTCGCTTTTGGCACTTACGCTGGGTATACGCAGCAGTTCGAGCAGTTCGTTGAGAAAACGCTCTTTATTTTTTTCCTGGTAATCTTTCCATGCCTGCATGAGATATGATTTTAATTGTAATAAGTTAAATGATGGGGGTTAATATATTTCATTTTGTTGCCCGCCAAGGTAAATAATTATTGTAATAATATTTTTACAAATAATTACGAAATAAAATTTGGTTTGCAAACGTTATAGCCCCTAAATTCGCAGCACGATTGCTAGCCAATTTATCAGCCTTTGCTTAGTTTCATCTTATTTTTAGATGTTAGTATGCAAAGGCTGAGTCAATTATAGACCTTCCTCTTTTTAAATAAAATGTACAGCGTTCCCACCATGATATAAAATATACAGAGGGCCACCAATGACCATTTTATTACCGAAGCCGTAAAGGTAAAAAGACTGATATTATCTCTTATTAATCCCGCAAGACTTGCCAGCATACCGCCATTCTCCAGCACATCCATCATGCCGGCGGCCAATGCGCCCGCAGCCAAAAATTTTCCTGTTTTGTTCAAAAAATTTTTGCTGTCAATTCTATTGGAAACTCCCCGGCAAAGAATAAACAGTAGCGTGCTGTAGAATAGCAGGAAAATAAAATCCCAGTAAGTGTTTATTTCGGCCTTTTTTACCAGGCCTTCTTTTTCCCAGGCGTTTACAATATTGGCTGTTGCGGCAGCAGTAGAGGCAAATTCCAGGTTTAATATGCCTGAAGGGCTGGCGCTGGTTTTTAATGGTTTTCCGGTTACCGACATAATGTATATCATCAGTATAGTGCCAGCCAGCACAATGCCTGTAAAAATTTTATTGATCATGCTTTTTCAAAACGGCTTTGTACATAATCCCAGTTTACTACATTCCACCAGTTGTCTATATAATCGGCACGCTTGTTTTGATATTTAAGATAATAAGCATGTTCCCAAACATCGAGCCCAAGAATGGGGAAGCCGTGGATTTCTGCCAGGTCCATTAAGGGATTATCCTGGTTGGGCGTGCTGCCAATTTTGAGTTTTTTATTTGCATCCATATACAACCAGGCCCATCCGCTGCCAAAACGGGTTTTGCCCGCATCGGAAAAAAGACCTTTAAAATTTGCAAAAGAATTAAATTCCGATTCGAGCGCAGAAAGCAAGCTGCCAGCTGGTTTGTTGTCGGCGGTTTTTGGCCGCATAGATTTCCAGAACATTTCGTGGTTATAATGACCGCCTGCGTTATTACGCATCTTGTTACTGTATTTTGAAATTTTTGAAAGCAGGGTTTCAACAGCTGTGCCCCCTGCTACTGCTTCTGCCTGCGCCGCTTCCTTTAATGCCTTGCTGTAGGCTGCAGCGTGTTTGCTGTAATGGATCTCCATTGTTTGTGCATCAATAACATTTTCGAGGGCATTGTATGCGTAAGGAAGGGCTGTTTGATCGAAACCCGTGCTGAAAGCGGCGGGCGTTAATTTTTTTGTGCCGCTGCAGCTTACTAAAAAGGCCGGAATACCCGCTGCTCCCAGGGAGATGGCCAGTGATCCTTTTGCTGCATTGGAAATAAACTTTCTGCGGCTGCTGTTATTCTTTTCCATAAAGAAAAATTTAAGTATTTGAAATTTGCGTTTCTTTCCTGCTGATAAAGGCCCTGATTTTTTTAAATGTACGGGAATAATATTCTTTGTTGAACAACTGCGAATCGTGCATGGCCTTATAAGTTAAAAAAGCACCAATTGGGGTGAGTACAAAAATGGCAAGCCACATGCCCACTTCGGGGCTCAACAGGCTTTCTTTTACAAATTTTTCGCCAAACATGTTCAGCAGGTGAAACAGCAGGAAAAAAATGATGGCCACTACGAGCGGCATGCCCAATCCGCCTTTTCGGATAATGGAACCCAGCGGGGCGCCAATAAAAAATAGGATGATACATGCCAGCGAAAAAGAAAACTTCCGGTGTAATTCAATTTTTGCAAAGCGTATATCCCGCTGCGTGGATTCAAGCTCGTTGATGCCAAAGCCAATGGAACTTTTCATCAGTTCTGCCATGCTCACCGATTTGCTGTTTACCAGGTTGTTTACTGAATCAGGGATGGCAAAGCCGGGTTGTTCCGCTGCTGTTTTTTTCCAGACACTGTCGGGGATATTTGTGTAATGCAGGTAGTTCATGAAATTTTTTCTTACCCTTGCCAATGCGCTGTCTTCCATACGGCTGCTTGAGTCAATATTTTTTTTCAGTTGTCTTGCACTCAGCATTTTTTGGTTGTTGCGGAACACACTGTCGCTGGTAGTTGTCTTTTTGAGTACACTCAGGTCGAACAGTTTCTTAAATTCCTTAAAACCCACACGGATGTATTCTGTAGTGGTATCGCTGAAGTTGCCCCGCTCCTGGTAGCGGTAGCCATCTTTTAAATTGAATTCAAGAAAATTTTCGTCGTCAGAAATTTTCATTTCGCCATCCTGTGCAGTAATGGTATAATCCTGCAGGATGCCGCCCTGCTCGTAGATAAGTACATTGTGAATGGTTTTACCATCTGCATCTTTTTTGCCCACTTTAATGGCATAGTTTGGGATATAAGTAAAGAAAACCCCTTCTTTAAGATCGAAGGCAGGTTTTTTGAGATAGATATCGTTGTACAGGGTCACAAATTTCAGGTTGGCATAAGGGATCACATTATTGGCAAAGAAGAAGGTAATTATGGAAAAAATGACGGCCAGGAACATGATAGGGCGCATAAAACGCAGTAACGAGATACCTGCAGATTTAATGGCCACCAGTTCAAAACTTTCGCCCAGGTTGCCAAATGTCATAATAGATGAAATAAGGATAGCAATGGGCATGGCCAGTGAAATGAGGGAGGCGCTTGCATACCAAACAAATTTACCAATCGTCACCAGGTCGAGCCCTTTTCCCACCAGGTCGTCGATATACTTCCATAATATCTGCATCATGAGCACAAACAATGCAATAAAAAAAGTTACAACAAAGGGGCCGAGAAAGGACCTGAGAATAAGAATGTCTAATTTTTTAATCATGTGTGCACAAGGGCTTACATTTGATGCTCAATATGCCCGCTGTTGCAAAAATAATGCTTTCTGAAACGGAACTGGCCAAAGTAACTGACCGGGAATGGATTTTAACGAAACAGGTCATTACCGATAAAGCGGTTCAGCTTTTTAATATGCAGGTTCCGGTAATAACGGAATTGTTTCAGCCGCGGTTGCAATCATGCCCTTTTCCAGAACTGCTTTCGGCCGCCCCCAAAATATCAAAAGGAGAAAATTACCTGGGGCTTCCCTGGGTAATGCTCGATTACCCGGCTGTTTTTTCAAAAGAACATGTGTTTGCCGTTCGCACTATGTTTTGGTGGGGAAATTTTGTAAGTATAACCCTGCATCTTGGGGGTAAATACAAAAATCTGGCAGGAGAGAATGCGGATGAATATTTCAGGCAAAGCGGTGAAGGATTGTTTCTGTGCATCAACGAAGATCAATGGCATCATCATTTTGAACCTGGTAATTACCGGGAGGCATCCGGCATTAGTTTGCATGGCTTAATGGAAAGGCCTTTTATTAAAGTGGCACTCAAATATGATTTGCAGGATTGGAACCAGTTGCAATCCTTACTTCACGGAGGATATACAAAACTTGCTGGCTTATTAAAATGATCAGTTGCCGATGCGGTGAAACAGGTCTTTTACCTGGTATTCCCAAAGCTGGCTCTGGTCTTTGATATCTTTCTTTTCGGCAAAATCTTTTACGATGAGGATGGTTTGGTTGGTTACTTCTGATTTTTCGATGGAAAATTCAAAATATTCGCCCTTGGCAGAATGTTCCCAGTGAAAACGGATGAATTTGTTCTCCTCCTGTTCCAGCAGTTGGGCTTTATCGGTGGTACCGTTCCAGCCAAATGAAAATACGCCGTCACGTTCATCTACTTCTTCGGCAAACCATTCCTGCAAACCGGCGGGGGTACTCAAAAACTCATATAAAATGGCAGGCGAGCAGCGAACCGGGTACTCAAGCGTATATAAAACTTTCTTACTCATTCAATCTTTTATTTAAAAAATCCTTTGACTGCTGCAATAATAACGAAATAATGATAGTGGCAAAATTTTTACCAGGCTATTTTGAAATATTTACAGAAACGGCATTTTTAACTGTGGATAAATGGTTTATACTTAAAAATTATTTTACTCTTTCATATCATAAACAGCAACATTTAACGTTAACCATTAACAAAATCTAAACATTTAGCAAAACAAAGCCCTTTAAACCTTAAACGACCAGCTATGAGTATGCGTCAGTTAAAAATAACCAAGTCTATCACCAACCGTGAAAGCCAAAGCCTGGAGAAATACCTGCAGGAAATAGGCAAAGTAGACCTCATAAGCCCTGAAGAGGAGGCCAGGCTTGCCGGTTTGATCAAAAAAGGCGACCAAAATGCGCTCGACAGGCTTACCAAGGCCAACCTTCGCTTTGTGGTATCGGTGGCCAAGCAATACCAAAACCAGGGGCTTACGCTCCCCGATCTTATAAATGAAGGGAACCTGGGGCTTATAAAAGCCGCCCAGCGTTTTGATGAGACCAAGGGCTTTAAATTTATTTCATACGGCGTATGGTGGATCCGCCAGAGCATCTTGCAGGCATTGGCCGAACAATCGAGAATTGTGCGGCTCCCGCTGAATAAAGTAGGACTAACCAACCGCATCAGCAAGGCATATGCCCAGCTGGAGCAGGAGTTTGAAAGGGAACCTACGGCAGATGAACTGGCCACTTTACTGGATATGGATGTGGATGAAATTACCGATACCATGAGTGTGGCAGCCAAGCATGTGAGCATGGACCAGCCTTTTGGCGACGGGGATGACAATACCCTTGCCGATACGCTGAGCAATCCCAATGCGTTGGGTACCGATGATGCGCTTGCGGTAAAAGCATCTTTAAACATGGAGATAGAACGTTCTTTAAATACATTAACACCAAGACAGAAAGAAGTGATCACCGCTTTTTTTGGCCTGGGTATCGATCACCCGCTGAGCCTTGAAGATATTGGCGAACGCTATTCGCTTACCCGTGAGCGGGTGCGGCAGATCAAAGACAATGCCATTGACAAGCTGCGGCACCACTCTAAAAGCAATTTGTTGCGGGGATATTTGGGAGCGTAGAAAAAATTCGAAATGGGCGTAAAGCCCATTTTTTATTTGGTAAATGCTGCAAGAACGGGGTAAATTACAGTGACATTTTTTTCCTCACTGTAAATTCCTCCAACATGAAACACGTAATCTCCCTTCTGCTATTTGTAACAATTACATTTAATTCATTTTCTCAAACCTCCTGGGTATTGGCAGGAAATGGCAACACCGATCCTGCAACTCATTATATTGGTACCTCGAATCCCAAAGATGTTGTATTTAAAAGAAATGCTGCTAGGTCAGGAATAATTGGAGAGACTCTGACAAGTTTTGGCTATCAAGCTTTATTTATTAATACAAATGGTGCATCAGGCAGCACTGGTGTTGGAAATACTGCAGTTGGCGCATCGGCATTGTATTCAAACTCTTCCGGTGGCAATAATACTGCAATAGGATACTTTTCCCTTCAAAATACAAGTTCTGGAAGCGAAAATACCGGGACAGGATATTTCAGCTTAAGGAATAATATCGGAGGAGGACATAATTCCGCCTTTGGTTCGTTGGCTTTATACAATAATACAAATGGAGGGTATAATACTGCTATTGGAAAATCTGCTTTGTATAATACTCAATCAGGAATCAACAATACAGCCGTTGGTGCCGGTTCTTTATCCACTAATGTGTCTGGGCACAATAATACTATAGTAGGAGCTAATACAGGATCAGGAATAGTTTCTGGTTCTAATAACACTATTCTTGGTGCTAATGTAAGTGGTTTATCAGGAACTCTTAATAATTCAATTATTTTAGCAGATGGCTCAGGCAACCAAAGAATCTTTGTAAACCAGGATGGAAATGTAGGTGTTGGCATAACTAACCTTACTACAGGGATTAAACTGAACGTGAACGGGAATATCTTCACAAATAGTAAAATTCTCATTAATTCAGACCTTACCCATGCAGGAAATTTTTCTTTGGCTGTAAATGGGGAGGCAATCTTTAACCGGGCAGTGGTAAGATTATATGGTTCCTGGCCCGATTATGTTTTTGATGACAGCTATAAGCCAGAATCTTTAGAGGAAGTGGAAAAGTATATTAAGGAGAACAAACACTTGAAGGGCATGAGAAGCGCATCAGAAATTGCCGAGGAAGGCATTGATCTGGGCGAGAACCAGAGAAAAATGCTCGAAAAAATAGAGGAACTTACCCTCTATATCATTGAGCAAAATAAAGCGATCAATAATTTGCAAAGAGAACTTGACCTTATTAAAAAGAATAGCAAACAATAAAACATGCAATATGAAAAAAATAATCATAATTGCCGGTTGTTTACTGTTTGCAGTTTTTGATATGCATGGGCAAACCTGCAATGCAACCGGTGCTCAAATAAACAGCAGTTTGCAGGTGGTAAAAAATATTAAAACTGATTTTGGTGCTCAGGGAAATGGGGTTGTTAATGACCACGCTGCTTTTGAGGCAGCAGCAGCATTAATAAATCAAAATGGTGGTAACATAAAGCTGATAATACCAGATGGGATTTATCTTATTGGAAAACAAATTGAACATAAAGAAAATACTGCTAATGAGATAGAAACTGTTTACCAGGGAATTCCTGCTATGTATTTAAATAATATAAGTAATGTCACTATACAGGGAAGTAAATATACAAAGATAGTTTATGAGAATTCTTTAAAATTTGGGACTTTTGAACTTTCAGAGGGCCTTCCACCAGGAGACTTAAACTTATATAATCCATCTTGTTCTTTTTTACAACCCCCTCCACCCCCTCCTAGTGTTACATGTACAACCGGTATTAATTATTCTAATGAGTACAAATATTGCGGAACAATTGGAACCTTTTTGCATGTAAACAATGCAATAAATCTGGAGGTGAAAGATTTAGAAGTAAATGGTAATAGTAGTAATTATATTTTAGGCGGAAATTGGGGTTTAGGGCCCAGGCCAATTGAGCTAAGAAATTCTTTTGGCTTTTTTTTATTTGATATTAAGAAGGCAACATTTTCAAATTTGAGACTACATCATTTTGGAGGAGATAATTTTTACTTGGGTAGCAATACTAATGGGCAGGATATTCCTACACCAGTTACTAATAACGTTGTCATTGATAGATTAGTTTCAGAATATGCGGGGCGGCAGGCATTTACCTGGAGTGGGGGAGAGAATATTTGTGTAACAAATTCTACGTTTAATCATTCGGCAAGAAAACAAATAATTACAAGCCCTGCAACAGGTCTTGATATTGAGCCTGAACTTGTGGCAGTGCCTGTATGCAGAAATAGTTTCTTTGCAAATTGTGAATTTGGGTTTAATGCCGGACAAGGATTAACAACTGGCCAGTCAATAGACAATCTAGATTATCCCAATCCTATCCCTCCTGATTACGATCCACCACCTGGGTATACATATAACCATTATTTTTCAAACTGTAAGTTTATTGGAAAATACGATGTGTCTGCAAGAATTTATACTGATAGGGTTACTTTTGATGGTTGTGAATTTTATGGCGAGGTTAAAAATCATGCAAGCCCTAATATCAATACTAATCAGCCAATAGTATACAAAAATTCACTTTTTAGTGATTGTTACAATGGGAGCCTAATGATTAATGAGCCACCATTGATGTTAGAAAAAAGCTATAATGCTCAATTCCTTGATAATACTTTTGAGCGATACAGTACATATCCTACTGGGGATAGCTATGTTTTTTTTGGTCCCGTTACGGGGAGTTGCACAACAAGTAATGCAGTAAAACCATTGTATCAGGGGAATAACTTTTATTTTTATCCAGCCCCACCTTTGCCATACCAGATTGTTTCAAATCCAAGGCATTCTAGATTTATTAACAATCATTTCTATTCATTCAATTCTCCAGATATAACTTGGGGAATTACATTCCCTTGCCCGCCTAATGGAGAAGGTAATTCTGAGCCAAACGGACTCGGTACTGGAGTTATTTACCACAATGATCTTACTGTAAGCCCTCAATGCACCGATCAGTTGGTTTGTGAGCGTGACATTTACACAAGTAACAATATTAACAACAGCGAGTTTTATCGTGCTTCCAGTTTTATTTATACAGATTCAAAGATTGACCTTGGCAATACAGAGAATGTAAAATACCAATCTGCAGAATCCATCAATATGAATCCGGGTTTTGAGTCAGTTCTTAATGGGTCGGCATATATTGATCTGTACATTGCACCTTGTTCTTCTCAGTCGGGGCGTACAACAAATGAAGGGGTTCCTAAAGTAAAAGGAATGGCCACAACTTTGGGTGCTACAGGAGAAAAACAGTCCTTAGCTGTATATCCCAATCCTTCTGAGAATGATTTTATTGTTGAGTTAAATAATCTTGCGGGAAAAAGAGTGGAATATATAGTTGCAGATGCCTTAGGACATATTGTTGAAAGAAATTTTATCAACATGACTCAAACGCAGTCTTCCACTTTTCGTATTAAAAGTATTCATAAAGCAGGGATATATTTTCTTACTATAAATTTTGGAGACAGGAGTGAAACTAAAAAATTAATTAAGCTGTAGTTAATTGAACAAGTGGCAGGAGCCAGGTGGGCTGTTAAGATAAAAATTCTTTTAACAGTGCACCCATTTCTGCCACTTTCTTTTTTTCATAATCATAACAAACTATTCCCGTTTTGGCCTGCGCAACCAGTTTGCCTTGCTGGTTAGTTATCGTATAATAAATATCAAAACTCAGTTTGCTGATATCATCTACGCCAATGGCAACTGCCAGTTCATCGCCATAAAATCCTTCTGCTTTGTATTCCACTGCAAGGTCGGCCATTATGAGGCCGGTGCCGCCTGCATTCAGTTCGGTAAAACCGCCGCTTTTGAGCCATTGCACCCTGGCCTCGTGCAAAATGCTTACAAGGGCATCATTGCCCAAATGGTTGCCATAATTGAGATCGGTGATGCGCACGGGTACCTTTGTGCGGAACAATATTTTTCCGGGCGGGGTCAATTTAATCCTGGCCATATTTTTCTTTTAAAAATGCAATTAGTTTTGCCGTGGCTTTTTTGCGGTGGCTGTACCCGTTCTTTTCTTCCATGCTCATTTGGGCAAATGTTTTTGAGGCGCCATTGGGGATAAAAACGGGGTCGTAACCAAAACCGTTTTCGCCGGCTTCGGCTTCTGTGATCATTCCATGGCAAATGCCTTCAAAAAAATATTCACTGTTATCTAGTATCAATGAAATAACCGTACGGAACCTTGCCTGCCGGTTGCTTTTGCCTTTCATTTGCTGCAACAGCTTTTCAATATTCTTTTTAAAATCGGCTTCATCGCCTGCATAACGGGCACTGCGCACACCGGGTTCGCCATTCAGCGCTTCCACTTCGAGGCCGGTATCTTCACTGAAACAATTTTTGCTGGTTAGCGTATGAATGACTGACGACTTCTCTTTTGCATTTGCTTCAAGGGTATCGTGTGGCTCCGGAATATCGATATGTATGCCCGCTTCTTTTAAAGTAACGATGCTGAAATCGTTTCCCAGAACAGAGCGGATCTCGGTTACTTTATTTTGGTTATTAGTTGCGAAGATGAGAGATATCATTTTTTGTAAGTCAATTTTTTGATTATTAATTATTGATTACTGATTACTGTTGTGCTGGTTCTTGAAATGTGTTTAAAAGACCAAATAATTAATCATTAATAATCAATAATTTTCTAAAAAATCATACATTAAAAAGCGTTTTCAAACAAAGCCAGAGCTTCTTTTTCTCTTCCTTGTTTTCTGATAATATTTTTAGGCCTGGGGCCGATAAGAAAGTTTGGTTATTGTATTTCTGTAACTGGTAATTGGGAAACTGCAGGGGAAAGCCCGTCGCGGCGGGGTCGGTACCAAAAAATAAAATTACTGATGGCTTAAGTTCATCATTCAGTAACTGGTAATTCAGGGGCTTTGTGCTGGCCGTATTCAGCAGGGCCACATCGGCCATGCTCAGTTTGCAGGCGGCTAAAATGCCTGTTAAAAACTGCATGTCTTCATCGCTTAAAAAGGGGAATTCCACTTCATTTACAAGGATGCAAATCCCCTGCCGGTTGCTGCCCAAAATGGCGAACAATTCATTTTGGGGTGGTTCCATTTTAGTTTGACGATTATCTACATCTACCAGTGTTTTTTTATATAAACCTGCTGCCAAACTTGGGACTAATTGAATATCATCTAAACTCATATTTTGTGGTTTTGCTGCCTTAATTTTTCGTTTCTTTGTGTAAAATTAACGAATATGATTGCAGCAGCGGATATTAATGTTACCAGGGTGGAACGCAGCAAGCTTCACAACATTAACCTCGAGAATATTCCTTTTGGAAAATACTTTACCGACCACATGCTGGAGGCCGATTATGAAAATGGCGAATGGAAGAATGTGGAAATAAAACCTTACCAGCCCCTGCTGATGGAACCATCGCTGGCGGCCATCCATTATGGCCAGTCAATTTTTGAAGGCATCAAGGCATATAAAGCCGCAGATGGTACGGCCCAGATATTCAGGCCTTACGATAATTATCACCGCTTTAATATTTCGGCGCAAAGAATGCAGATGCCCGAAGTACCCGAACATATTTTTATGGAAGGCATGAAACTGCTGGTTAGTATGGACCAGGACTGGATCCCCGAAAAGGAAGACCATGCATTGTATATCCGCCCGTTTATGTACGCCAGCGATAATGCCGTGGGTGTTAAGCCAAGCGAAACCTATAAGTTCATGATCATCCTCAGCCCATCGGGCCCTTATTATAGTGCGCCTATGCGCATTTATGTAGAAGAACAATATGTTCGTGCGGTACCGGGCGGCGTGGGCTACGCAAAAGCTGCCGGAAACTATGGTGCCGCCATGTTTGCCACGGCCGAAGCAAAAAAGAAAGGCTACGACCAGGTGCTTTGGACCGATGCTTTTGAACATAAATATGTGCAGGAATGCGGCACTATGAACGTTTTTTTCATTGTGGGCGACCGGGCACTTACCCCAAGCCTGGAGCAGGGTACTATTTTGGCGGGTGTTACCCGGCTATCTTCCATTGAACTGTTGAGCGAAATGGGTTTTAAAGTAGAAGAAAGGCCTATTTCTATAGATGAACTCATAGAAGCGCATAAAGCGGGGCTTTTATACGAAGTTTTTGGTACCGGTACGGCTGCCACCATCTCACTCATAAAGGAATTGAGGTATAAGGACTATGTAATGAAGTTTGATGTGGATCAATGGCGCATTGCCCCGGCACTTAAGCAAAAACTGAACGAAATCCGTTACGGGCAGGTGGAAGACACCCGTGGCTGGATGCTTAAAGTTTAATTGATCACATACCGGCAATATACTGAGCCCGCCCTGGCGGGCTTTTTTATGGATACCAGGGAAGCGCAGGCCGTTTTAGACAGCGCAATTTCACCGGTTTTGCCCAACTTTCCGGAAAATTCCGGCAGCTGGGCTTAATACCAAAAAAATGGGCGGAAAATTCATTTTTAGTTTTGCTGGTAAACTTTCTTCCCTTACCTTTGCCGTCCGAAAAAAACGGTTATTTAATGCCAACTATTCAACAATTAGTAAGAAAAGGTAGAGAAATCATTAAGGCTAAAAGCAAATCAAGGGCGCTCGACAGTTGTCCGCAGCGTCGCGGGGTTTGTACCAGGGTTTATACCACTACGCCTAAAAAGCCGAACTCAGCATTGCGTAAAGTAGCTAAAGTGCGCTTAACCAATAAGATAGAAGTGATCGCTTATATCCCCGGAGAAGGCCATAACCTTCAGGAGCACAGTATTGTACTGATCCGCGGCGGAAGGGTGAAAGATCTGCCGGGTGTACGTTATCATATTGTACGTGGCAGCCTTGATACTGCCGGTGTTAAAGACCGTAAACAAAGCCGTAGTAAGTACGGAACCAAAAAAGCCAAAAAGTAATGAATAACCCAGGTCTACAGACCGGGGAATTAAAAATAAAAGAACATGCGTAAAGCACAAGCCAAGAAGCTCCCGTTAGCACCAGATCCAAAGTTTAACGACAAACTGGTAACCCGTTTTGTAAATAACCTCATGTGGGAAGGTAAAAAAAGCGGCGCTTTTGATATTTTCTACAATGCCCTGGAAAGAGTAACAAAAATTTCCGGTGAAGATGGATATGAAGTTTGGAAAAAGGCACTGGCCAATATAACACCGGCTGTAGAAGTACGCAGCCGCAGGATCGGTGGCGCCACTTTTCAGATACCTTCTGAGGTTCGTCCCGACAGGAAGACCTCTTTAAGCATTAAATGGATGATCCGTTACAGCCGTGAGCGTAATGGCCGCAGCATGGCAGATAAGCTGGCCAACGAAATAGTGGCTGCAAGCAAGGGTGAAGGTGCTTCTTATAAGAAAAAAGAAGATACACACCGTATGGCAGAAGCCAACAAGGCCTTTGCTCACTTTAAGGTTTAATCTTAGTTAAGAAAATGAATATATAAGGTCCGTTCAGCAATGAGCGGATTTTTTATTGTTATAACTGCATCAGGTTTCGCCTGCTACTGTTGGGCAATAGAAATTTCTGTGATGTTGTTTGCCCTGATTTGATTAGATTTACAGTCCTAAAATTTCCCCATCATGTTATTCAGAAGAATTATTTCAGCCGTTGTGTTAACAACGCTTTTTTTTGCTGCAAATGCGCAAACCAAAACAACCGTAAACTCACCCAATAACAATGTACGCCTTGAGTTCTGGTTGGGCCAGCAGGGTGAACCGGTTTATGCGGTTTATTACAAAAACAGGAACGTAGTGCTGCCTTCAAAAATGGGTTTCGAAATAAGGGAGCATTTCCAGGATAAAAAAGTAACAGGGCTCCGGGATAATTTTGAACAGCTTGCCGCCACGCCATTTAATTACGATGGCAGCTGGCAACCTGTACTGGGCGAACTAAAGGAAATAAGGGATCATTATAATGCGGTAAGGATAAATCTTTCGCAGAAAAAAACAAAACCGATCTTACTGAATATAGTATTTAAAGTTTTTGATGATGGCGTGGGATTCCGTTACGAATTTCCCGAACAGAATAACCTCATCCATTTTGTCATTAAAGAAGAGCATACAGAGTTTGCCATGGCCGGTGACCATACCGCTTTTTGGCTTTCGGGCGATTATGATACACAGGAATACGATTATACCACATCCAAACTTTCGGAGATAAGAGGTTTGATGAAAGGAGCTATCACATCGAATGCATCGCAAACCAGTTTTTCGCCTACCGGTGTGCAAACATCGCTTATGATGAAAACAGCCGATGGGCTTTATATCAATCTTCATGAAGCTGCATTGATCAATTATTCATGCATGCACCTCAACCTTGACGATAAGAATTTTGTTTTTGAATCATGGCTTACACCTGATGCCATTGGCGACAAAGGGTATATGCAGGCTCCCTGCAACAGTCCCTGGCGCACCATTATTGTAAGTGATGATGCAAGGGATATCCTGTCATCAAAAATGACGCTTAACCTGAATGAACCTTGTAAGATCAAAGATGTATCCTGGATAAAACCGGTGAAGTATGTAGGCGTTTGGTGGGAAATGATCACGGGCAAAAGCAGCTGGGCATATACCGATGGTCAGCCGTTTACAGCAGAAGAGGCCAGGGCAAATAAAGATGTGCCAATGCCGTCGATACAACTGGGAAAAACAGATTTTACAAAGCTGAAACCAAACGGAAGGCATGGCGCCAATACGGCGCATGTGAAAGAGTTAATAGATTTTGCAGCGAAACATGGTTTCGACGGTGTGCTGGTGGAAGGCTGGAACGTGGGATGGGAAGACTGGTACGGCACTTCAAAAGACTATGTATTTGATTTTGTAACGCCGTATCCCGATTTTGATGTGGTAGCCATCAGGGACTATGCAAAAAGCAAGGGCGTTAAGATGATCATGCACCACGAAACATCGGGTTCCACTCGCAATTACGAACGACATCTTGATACGGCATTCAAATTCATGAAGGAAAATAATTATGATGCAGTTAAAACCGGTTATGTAGGACCTATTTTACCAAGGGGCCAATATCACTACGATCAATGGACGATCAATCATTATCAATACGTGGTGGAAAAAGCAGCAGACTACAAAATTATGGTGAATGCTCATGAAGCGGTAAGGCCTACGGGCATCTGCCGCACTTATCCAAATATGATCGGCAATGAGTCGGCCAGGGGAACCGAGTTCCAGGCTTTTGGCGGCAGCAAACCAAACCACACCACTTTATTACCTTTCATGCGGCTGCTTGGCGGCCCCATGGATTATACACCTGGTGTTTTTGAAATGGACATCAGCAAGATAAATCCTTCCAATAATTCGCATTGCAATACCACGCTTGCCAACCAGCTTGGCCTGTATGTAACCATGTACAGCCCATTGCAGATGGCCGCCGACCTCCCGGAAAATTATAACCGCTTTTTAGATGCATTTCAGTTCATTAAAGATGTGGCTGCAGACTGGGACGACAGTAAATACCTGGAGGCTGAACCGGGCCAGTATATTACAGTGGCACGTAAAGCAAAGGGAACCGATAAATGGTTTGTAGGAAATGTATGTGGCGAAAACGGGTTTAACAGCAATATCAGCTTCGATTTTTTGGATAATGGCAAAACTTACCTGGCTACCATTTATGCTGATACCAAAAACGCACACTATAAAACCAATCCGCAGGCTTATGAAATAAAGAAAGTGCTGGTTACAAAAAAATCAAAACTGAAACAGTGGAGTGCACCCGGAGGCGGATATGCCATCAGTATTGTTCCGGTAGATAAAGCAGGAATGAAGGGGGTGAAGAAGCTATAAGCTATTTAATATTTTAGATTTAATATTTAAGATCAGGGTTTGTGGAGACACAGGCCCTTTTCTATTTAGATTTAATAATTAATATTTTGGTGCTTTCTTTAGGTTCTTGTTTAGTTATTTTTCTTGAAATTTTCGTTTTACTTTTTTTGTTTCCTGTTTCATTGGTTTTGTTTTTTTTCTTTATTTAACACTTGCTGTTTTCTTTTTCCGGTTTTGCCGGAGAACAAAGACTGCTGTTATAAAGAAAGGAATGGTTGACAGGGTGATTTTCATGTTCATTGAAAGTATGCCTATAATGAAGAGCAGGAGGATGAGCAAACCCATACAAGCAAGCCCGGTTAAGGTGAATACGCGGTTGTTTTTTTTACGGAAGAGGGTCGCCAGTATCAAGATCTCTCCGGTGAAAGGTACCAGTATGGCCGGGTGCAAAAAATTTAGCGGCGTTTTTAATGACTGCCTGAAAATCTCGGCTGTTCCTTCATAAATAAATGCATGGCTGTCTTTTCCCCATTGCAGGTAGCAAAACTGGAAGGCAAGTAATAGTAGGAAATTAAGGAATTTGGACATTATTCAATTTCATGTTATACATTTCGGTGGAATAATCAGTATAATCTCAAACCATAATATACATGCCCACATTCTGTTCCGTTAAAATCTGCCACATTGGGCATATGTCCCCATTTTTCAAACCCATGTTTAGTTAAAAGATTAATACTTTTTTCATTTTTATCGAGTATGATCGCAAAAATGGTTCTGTAATTTAATTTCCGGCATTCAATGATCGTATATTCAAGAAGTTTTTCAGCAATACCACGGCCCCTGAAATGCTCATGAACATAGTAACTGATTTCAACCGTAAATCTTAAAGCCATACGCCCCTGCCTGTATGGACTTACACTGATCCAGCCAGCAACCACCGCTCCAATTTTGTAAACAAAAATGGGGTATGTTGCCGGATCGTGGGCTTTAAACCAGTCAATTCTTTTTTTCCAGTCTAATGCTAAGGTATCTGCTGTTTCAAATTTTGAATTAACAGCAGTATTGTAAATGCTTATTATTGATTCAAGATCTTCAATTCCGGCTGTTTTTATGATGTGGTCATCGTTCATACAAAATGGCTGTATGTTTAAGCACTTTCAATAACTCAGCTAACTTACCCTGTTCCAGGAGTTACCGCCTCAATTCATACCAGGCAGGTATTATTCCTTTGCACCCTTTTCCCCTACGAACCACTGTTCTTTATTTTTGAAAAGTACATTAAAGGTAGTGAGGCTGCCATAACAACGGGTGATGTATTGCTGTATATTCACTTTTTCTTCATCGCCCAGGTTTTTGCTGCTGTTGATATTTTGCTCCAGCACCCGCAGCCGGTCACGCAGCATCACTACTTTATGAAAAAAATCTTCTACCGGAATTTCTTTTGGTTTGAGTGAGGCATCGGCAGGCTGCAGCAGCATTTTCCCTCCCAGCCATTTATCACCAATGGGAACAGCTTCGGTTAGCCCGCCCCACATGCGCAGTATTTTCAATAATGATTTTTCTGTTTCGGAGGTTGTTTCCACCTCTGCAGATACATTTTCGGGAATGATCTCATCGAGTTGCGGATCTGTTTTATCTATTTCTTTTATGCCCACGTTGATAAAGGAAATGATATAGGTTGCATATTTTATTCCTACGATCACACCGGGGCCGTGCAGGGTATGCTGCAGGCGGGTGCCAATGCCAAGGGTTGTTTGTTCCATTGTCGTAAAATTGATTTCAAATATAAATATTTGTGCCCGAATGGTAAGCTTCTTTGTTTATGTGTTTTTTTGACAGGGGAATTAATAACTTTATAGCTTTAATAACTGATTATGCAATTTGATTGGAAAGGGGTTTTCCCTGCTGTTACCACAAAGTTTACGGCCGGTGACCGGCTGGATATGCCGTTATTTGTAAAGAACATAGCCCTTCAGCTCAAATGCGGCGTGGATGGTATTGTGCTGGGCGGTACGCTGGGCGAAGCCAGTACTTTAACATGGGCCGAAAAGGAGATCCTGGTAAAACAGGCGCTTTCTGTTTGCGACGGTAAAAAACCGGTGATCATGAATATTGCAGAGGGTGCCACGGCCGATGCAGTAAAACTTGCTGAAGCTGGCAGGAAATGGGGAGTGGATGGTTTTATGTTGCTGCCACCTATGCGCTACAAGCCCGATCACCGGGAAGCGGTAACTTATTTTAAAACCATCGCAGCCGCAGCGGAACTTCCTATTATGCTGTACAATAACCCCGTTGATTATAAAACGGAGATCACATTTGAAATGTTTCACGAACTGCAGGCCTGTACCAATATCACGGCAGTAAAGGAATCTACACGTGATGTAACAAATGTGGCAAGGATGCGTAACCGCTTTGGCAACCGGTTTAAAATATTATGCGGTGTGGATACACTTGCGCTCGAAGAATTACTGCTTGGTGCCGATGGCTGGGTGGCCGGCCTGGTATGTGCCTGCCCGGCCGAAACTGTAGCTATTTACAGGCTTGCAAAAGCAGGGCGTATAAACGAAGCTATTGACATCTACCGCTGGTTTATGCCATTGCTCGAATTGGATATTCATCCAAAATTGGTACAGTACATCAAGCTGGCCGAAACTGTTTTTGGCGTTGGAAGCGAATACGTGAGAGCGCCGCGGTTAACTCTTACCGGCAATGAACGGAAAGAAATTTTACAGGTGATCAACCAGGCTTTTGAAACAAGACCTGTATTGCCCGATTATCTTTCAATAAACGTATAAGATATACAGCTCATGAAATATATTTTTAACTGTATAGATGCACATACCTGTGGAAACCCGGTGCGGCTGGTAAAAGAAGGCGGGCCTGTGCTGCATGGAAAATCCATGAGCGAGAAGCGGCAACATTTTTTACAGGAATACGATTGGATAAGAACCGGGCTCATGTTTGAACCCAGGGGACACGATATGATGAGTGGCAGTATTCTTTATCCGCCGCACGATGAGGCCAACGATGTGGCCGTGCTTTTTATAGAAACAAGCGGTTGCCTTCCTATGTGCGGCCATGGAACCATTGGCACTATTACCATTGCCATTGAAGAGGGTTTGATACATCCAAAACAGCCGGGCCGCGTACGCATGGAAACGCCTGCAGGCCTGGTACTGGTAGATTATACCCAGGCCCATGATGTTAAGGTTAAATCTGTAAAGCTCACCAACGTGCCCTCTTACCTGGACTCTGCAGATTTAACAGCATACTGCCCCGAACTGGGGGAGCTTGTGCTGGATGTGGCATATGGCGGAAATTTTTATGCCATTGTGGATGTACAGAAAAATTTTAAAGGACTGGAACATTACAGTGCCGGAAAATTGATTGCCTGGGCAGCTGAACTGCGTAAGAACATTAATAAAAAATATTCTTTTGTTCACCCGCTCAATGAAACCATCAAAGGCTGCTCTCATATTTTATGGACGGGTGCTGTGCTCGATAAAAATTCCACTGCACGTAATGCGGTGTTTTATGGCGATAAAGCTATCGACCGCAGTCCTTGTGGCACGGGTACATCGGCCCGCATGGCACAATGGTATGCAAAAGGTAAACTCAAAAATGGCGACCTCTTTGTTCATGAAAGTATCATTGGGTCAACGTTTACTGGCCGGGTAGAGGAGGAACTGGAGCTGGCCGGCAAACCCGCCATCAGGCCTTCTGTAGAAGGCTGGGCAAGGATATATGGCTATAATACTATCATCATTGATGCAGATGATGACCCCTATGCGCATGGGTTCCAGGTTTTGTAATTTTTTTTTGATTATAAAAAAGTTGCTGCAGTACGCAGCAACTTTTTATTGAATTCATGCCTGGATTTTTAATGCTTCTCTTCTTCCCCCGGCCTGCATTTTTCTGTTATTTCATGAAAAATTTCATGTGCTTCTGTGATCATTTTTTTAAGTTCGGCATCCGCTTTCTGTTTTTTAACAGCTTTATGAATGGCTATGGTTTTCTTTACCAGTTTTTTTAATACCGGTTTTACTGCTTTGCCATTATAACCCTCAGGTACTGCCGCCATTTGCCAGGCTTTTGCTTTTTCAACAAGTTCGGCAGCGTGATCTTTTAAGGGCTGAAGGTTATTTTCTTCGGAGGGGTGGTAGGTTTTTCCCATCACCACATGAAATTCCTGCATTTCTTTCCAGGCTGCTTTTTGCTGAGCAAAACTGAAGCCCGCAACCAGCAGCAAAACTGTTAATAAAATTGTCTTTTTCATATGCTGTATTTTTTAGATTTTACCGGTATTTTTTTCACGAATTACAGGTATAAAACTCCTGAAATTGTATTTACCGGGAAATGAGATTTATCATAAAATGTTTTTTTGTAAAAATAAAACCGGCACACTGCTGGGCCGGTTTTTACGGGTTGTATCTGTTTTATACTTTTTTTGATTCTTCGGGGGCGGCAGTGCCCAGCAATTGTTCGTCTATTACCTGCTTAAATACTTTTTTAGGAAAAGCACCCGGTTGCATCATGGGTTTTCCTGCCATAGGAATAAACAGGAAGGTAGGAATGCTCTGGATGCCAAATACGCCTGCCAGTTCCAGTTCTGTTTCTGTATCTACTTTATAAATAATTATTTTTCCTTCGTATTCTTTTGAAAGTTCTTCGAGCACCGGTGCCACCATTTTGCAGGGGCCGCACCAATCAGCATAAAAATCAATGATAGCGGGTACGCTGCCTTTATAACTCCACTCTTTTTCTGTATCGTAATTGAAAATATGGTCTTTAAAATACTGGGTGGTTAATTTAACTGTTGGCATAAATTTATTTTTTGCAAAGTTACCCAAATAAGCCGCCCCCGTTGGTGATATATGTTACATCGCAGCTTTTGTGGCCGGTACTTCTACTTTTTCCAGGGCCTGTTCCAGGTCACCTATAAGATCTGCCGCATTTTCAATTCCAATACTCAGCCGGATCATTTTTGCTGTAATGCCTAACTGCTGTTTTTCTTCGTAGGGTACATCGCCATGCGTCATGCTGGCGGGGTGTTCGGCCAGGCTCTCCGTACCGCCCAGGCTTACTGCCAATTTTATATGCCGGAGATTGTTAAGAAAACAAAATGCTTCTTTTTCGCCACCGGCAATATCGAAACTAAGCATGGCCCCATGGTTGAGGTATTGGGCAGATATAATTCCGGTTTGCAGCGGATTGTTTTCTGCAGAAAAACCCAGGTAATAAACTTTTTCAATTTTTGGGTGTGTAGACATGTATAATGCCACTTTTTTTGCATTAAGAGCTGCAGCTTCCATTCTTACTTTAAGTGTTTCGAGGCTGCGCATCAGGAGCCAGCTGGTATGCGGGTCAATCATAGTTCCCAAAAGTGTGCGGGTTTTCTTTATTTTACCAATAAGTTCCCTGCTTCCCACAACCGCTCCGGCAATAACATCACTATGGCCTCCAATATATTTTGTGGCTGAGTAAAGTACCAACTGTGCGCCAAGGTTTAATGGATGTTGCCAAAGAGGCCCCATATAGGTATTATCAACTGCCACTAATACCATTTTTTGTGCGCCTGAATATTTTGCTGCAATACGGCAACACATGGCTATATCAATTACATCATTTGTAGGGTTAGCCGGGGTTTCTACCAGTATCATTTTTAAACGTTCTGCATGCCCGCTGCTGACCAATTTTTCTTCAATGCCGGCTTCTATTTCATTGGGATTAAACCCGATGACCTCCACGCCAAAATGAGTGAGTATATGGTGAACCAGTTTGTGTGTGCCACCATATAGCGGGTTGCTGTAAAGCAAAACATCGCCCGGGCTTAAGAATGTGAAAAGGGTTGTGCTGATGGCGCTCATGCCGCTTGAAAAAGCTGCCGCCGCTTCTCCTTCATCCCATAATTTGAGCCGTTCCTCCAATATCTCCATATCAGGATTGTTGATGCGGCTGTAAATAAGACCCATTTCTTCTCCTTCATGCCCCGGTTTTCCATGTGCAATTTCAAAGAAGGCTTTTCCTTCTTCTGCTGTTTTAAAAACAAAAGTAGAGGTCTGAAAAATTGGACATTTCACCGCTCCTTCACTTAAGGCCGGTTTATACCCATACCCCAGCATCTGGGTCTCGGGTGCTAATTTTTTTTCTGCCATGGCTGCAATATTTAGGGCAAAGTTCAATACCTGCAACCGTAATTTCAATGACTTTGGTTAGCTGTGTAGCTAAGCGTAAGCATAAATGTGATCAAAAAATAAAGGGTATGATCATGCAGGTGTTTTTTGCATAACCCGTATAGTTTTCGAATTTTTTTGAAAGCATTTTTTCTTCATACAGCAGCTTTAAAACCAACACCAGGGCAAGTGCAGCCCAATAACCAAGCCGGGGTAAACTGAAGTTGGCAAACAGCAGTGCGATCCCGCCGCATAAAACAGCCGTATACATTGGGTGCCTGATATAGCGGTAGGGGCCGTTAGTGATCAATACTGCATTTAAATGCGGATCGGGCATAATGCGCAGCCCGCTTTGCTTCATTGCTGCAACAGCCCATACCATCAGCAAAAATGAAATGCCCAGGAAAATTGAAAAAGCCGGTGGGTGGTTCAATGTATTTGTTCCCGCTGCTAAGAGCAGGGTGAGAGCGAACTGCAGTATAACCAATATGACAGATTTCATTCTTTACATTTGAGGCTTAAATTTTAGACCATTTTTTTACCAAACCATTTGTTCATAAGTGAAAGGGCAGGATCTGTAAACTGCTTATGCCTGTATTCATTTGTATGTGCATCATATTCGTAATCATTCTTCCAGCCGGGGTAATTTTCTGCTACTTCTTTAATGGCTTTTACGATGAATTCAGCTTCTTCATTGGTCATAGTGGGGTGTACCGACATCCTGATCCAGCCGGGTTTACAGGAGAGATCGCCTTTGTGCATTTCTTCCAGTATTTCGTAAGAATGCACCTGGTCTACATGCAGCAATATATGCCCGTAAGTGCCGGCACAGGCACAGCCCCCACGTGTTTGAATACCAAAGCGGTCGTTTAGTAATTTTACAACCAGGTTAAAATGCGTTCCTTTCAGGATGAAGGAGATCACACCCAGCCTGTTTTTGTTTTGCGCTTCCAGGATCTCAATGCCGGGCACATTGGGCAATTCTTTAAAAATGATCTCCAGCAATTCTTCTTCCCTCTTCAGCATGTTTTCGGCTCCCATTTCTTCTTTGAGCTTTACGGCAAGCGCTGCTTTAATGCCTTGTAAAAATGGAGGGGTGCCGCCATCTTCCCGGTGCTCAATATCTGTAATATATTCGTGATGTTTCCATGGATTGGTATAGGTTACCGTTCCGCCTCCCGGCTGGTCGGGCACAATGTTTTTATAGAGGTTCTTGTTAAAGATCAATACGCCCGGTGTTCCCTGTCCCCCCAGAAATTTATGTGGCGAAAAAAAGATGGCATCCAGGCGTTCGTCTGCAGAGGCCGGGTGCATATTGATGTTTACATACGGGGCAGAGCAGGCAAAATCTACAAAACAAAGTCCATTGTATTTATGAGTAATGGCAGCTGCTTTATGGTAAGGAGTTTGAATGCCGGTAACATTGGAGCAGCCGGTGATGGCTACAATTTTATTTTTTCTAGCTCTATGTTGTTTTAATAAGGATTCAAGAGAGTCCAGTGACATATTGCCCTCTTCATTATTTTCGATGATGGCAACATCTGCAATGGTTTCGAGCCAGGACGTTTGATTGGAGTGATGTTCCATCTGCGAAACCAGGATAAGGGGTTTCAGTGTTTCGTCTATATCAAGATAGCTGCAAAAAAAATCATGCAGGGTAAGGGCATTTTGCCTGTAAGCGGCGGTTGCCGGAAGTTTTGATGGGTTTACATAATCCATGATCCTTTCGGGGATCCGCAGCCCCAGGAGGCGTTGCAATTTATTGATGGCGCCGGTCATCCCGCTTCCTGCAAAAATGAGTACATCTTCGGCACCGGCATTTACATGTTTTTTTATGATCTTTTTTGCTTCTTCGTAGGCCTTTGTCATGGCGGTACCGGTTACTGTTGTTTCGGTATGCGTATTTCCAAGCAGGGGCATTATTTCATTGCTGATAAGATCTTCAATGGGTTGATAGGCCCGGCCACTGGCCGTCCAGTCGGCATAGATCATTTTTTTTTGGCCATAAGGCGTATCAAAATAGAGATCATTGCCAATAATATTGTTCCTGAAAGGCTTAAAATAGGCTTGCAGCATATCGAAAATTGAGGAATGTAAAATTATATAAATATCCTGTATATGTTTACCAGGCAGAATGCCAGTTATTTTGCCTCAATTTTGGTTATAATTTTGAAAGTATGTATATTTGCTCCCTTCTTTTCAGCATGGCTGCGTAGCTCAACTGAATAGAGCATCCCGGCCCCTGAGTCGGGAAGGTTTTAGGTTTTGAATCCTGGCCGATGAAAAAAAATGGCTGCGTAGCTCAACTGAATAGAGCATCCCGACCGCTGGGTCGGGAAGGTTTTAGGTTTTGAATCCTGGCCGATGAAAAAAAATGGCTGCGTAGCTCAACTGAATAGAGCATCTGACTACGGATCAGAAGGTTTTAGGTTTGAATCCTAACGCGGTCACAAAAGCACCTTAGAGGGTGCTTTTTTCTTTTTATGGGTTACATGTACATTTTATTTTCGGCGCAGATGAACAAGTACTATGTTGGCAGCACATC
>JBATOU010000016.1:0-119191 GCA_049291115.1 Ferruginibacter sp. | reverse complement strand
CCATTCTTAACTTCTGCACTCATAACGTACCGCAGCTAACCACAAAAATAAATTCTCTATAACAACACCTAAAAAAAATCTTATGTATAAAAAAGCCGCCTCATTTATTTATGAGACGGCTTCTTTTATTTTCATTAATTACTTATTCTGAACCCAACATTAAAAGGCCGTATATCCAAACTATGTTCATACATCGATTTGGGACTGTAACTGCCGTATAGTTTTACCGGGCCAATACCCAGCTCGCCTATATAACTCAGTTTAAATCTTTCCATATCGTACTCGCCTTTGTTTTTATCTTTTCCCCGTTCATCGCTTTTTTGTTTATTACGCTGGCTGTATAAATAACCGGCGCTTACGCCAAAGCTTGCACTGAGGCCTTTGTTGCGGTTGTATTTATTGCTGGCAAAATTCAGCATGAACGGAACCGTTAAATAATCGGTTGCCAGTTTGTTTTTCTTAAATGAAATAGAATCCCTGAAGATGAACGGATTGTTTGTTTGCTGTCCTCCTGAGTATGGGATCAGTCCTTCTTCGCGGTAGCTGAGTGCAGATTTGTACCGGTAATTGTTAAGTTCCAGGCCAAGCCCGTATTTAAGGTTTACATTCTTTTTTACCAGGTGCATGGTCTGCATAAAGAACCAAAGATTTACGTTGATGCTGCTTCCGGCACGCAGTTTAAAGTTAGCAGCACCCAATGGAGGGCTGCTGGGGTTATCTACGAGGTAAGATCCGGCATTTGCATAATTGGTCTTATCGGAGTAATTAGAAAAACCCAGGTCAATTACGCCCCAGTTGGTGGTAAACCGGCTGTTGCTTTTACGGGAATAATTGGTGCGGCCCAGTACGATAGTGCTGTCGCTGCTATTAGACTTTTTCCCTTTTTTTATTATAAGGATATTTCCGATACGCATGGTATCGTTATTTGTCTTTGTACTGTCGGTTTGAGCGTGGCCGGTAAATGCTGCAAGGGCTGCAATTGCCAGCAGGGTTGTTTTTTTCATGAGTGTAAATTTGCTTTATTGTTTTTCAATGGTTTTATCTTGCGGCTATTTCAAAGCCGGCTATTTTAAGGCTTTTGCCTGGTTTTATTTTTGCTTTACGTTCCACCACCCGCTTTAATTTTCTGAAGATTACGCCGGTTTTGCTGCGGGTTATATTGTCCTCATCCATATACAGTATCTTATCATTGCCGGCAGTTTCGGGTTCTGTAAAAACAGCCTGCCTTGCAAAACTTTCCCGGAGCGGAACAAGGGTTTCATTTCCATCATCTATAGTTACTTTTTCAGGGGCCTGTGCGATCAATTTTTCCGGGCCGGGCTGCCGCTGTTCTGGTAACTGCTGCTGTACTGTTTTATTGACAGTAAGAGATCTGTTGTTTTTAGGGTCGGTTGCCGCCATTGTTTCTTCCTCTCCGCCCGGCTGCTTGTTTTCCCGTAAATCCTTTTGTTTTAAAGACCTTTTAACCAGCACACCCTGGTTTGTCTTCTTGTTTTCCGGAACAGGGTCAGTTGCAATTACAGCATTGTCTTTTACTGTACTGCCGTTATTAATATTGTTATTATTTACTGCAACGGCTTCATTGGTTTTTTTATTTTGAACCTGCTGCGATGATGAATCACCTGGAATTAATTTCGCCGCAGTACCTGCCCCGCTGGGTTTTTTTACCAGGGGAATTTCTGCGCTATTTGCAACCGGGGTGCCCGGGTTCAAAAGTTTAATACCGGCAAAAAGGCCAAACCCTAAAAAAATAGCTGCGGCAGCCCATCTCAAAACCCGCATATTCACCAACCTAGCTCTTTCGTAACGGTATAATATTTTTTTATTTTCAAAAGCAGGTGCATCAGCAGGATCCAGTTTTGTTTTTTGAAGCAGCGCATAGGTTGCCTGCAGATCCTTATCCTCCTGCAACAAAGCTTCCAGCTCTTTTGCCTGCACTTCATTGAGTTCGCCATCAAGCTGCATAAGCATTTTTTCTTCAAGCGCTGAAATACTGTCTTCCTTTTTAAATAAGCCGGTTTTATCAAAGCCAAGTTTGTCGGCGGGCAAAACCAGTTCCTGCAATTGGTCAAATTCTTCTTTAAGGTCGGGATTCTGTTGCACAAAAAACTCCACCGCATTTTTTTCCGGTGCAGATAATTCCTTATCGGCATACAGCAGGAAAAATGATTCGTAATTATGGCGGTTAATGTTCATTGCGGATTATATAATATTTTCTGTTTTTACAATATAAGCTTTCAGCTGCATCCTTGCCCGGTGGAGGTAAACTTTTACCTGGCTTTCGTTCAGGTTCATGATCTGTCCTATTTCAGCGTAATTGTACCCTTCATAATCTTTCAGCATTACAAGGCTTCGCTGCATTTCGCTGAGTTTGGCCAGTGCCTCGTTAATTACCCGTTTGATATTTTGCTGCTGGCTGCTGCCCAGTGCCATTTCTGTAAACGCTTCTTTATGCACCACTCTTTTTGCTTTTCGTATATGGTCTATCATCTGGTTATAGGCTATGGTAAAAAGATAACTTTTACTTTTTTCGGTTATTACCTGGTGCCTGTTTACCCATAACTTTTCGAATGCGCTTTGCACCACATCCTTTGCATCGGCCTCATGCTGCAGGTTTTTGTAAATAAACCTGTACACATTGTCGGCATAAAGATTTACGCAGTCGTTATATTCCCTTTCAGTCATAAATACAGGCAGTAAAATTAGTCAAGTTGGGTTATTTACCTGTAATACGGATGGTAAACAGTAAAAGTTACACCGGGGATAGATGAAAAATGCCATTTGCGATAAAATTAAGCGGGGTAGCGGGTTTTTGACCGCATTTGTTGCTGCAGGAGTTTTTGATGGGAGCCGGTGCTGCCGGTCCCGCAGGCGTATTGGTTTTGGCAGATGCAACCCAAAGCAGGCCAGCACTTATGCAGATCAGCAAAATAAATATGACGTTGAACTTGTTTGTACGCATGGCAGTTGTTTTAGGTTAAACGAATGTAAAAATTAAAAAGTTACAGCCGGTGCTGCCTGCTGTTAAAGAAAGGTAAAATCGGCGGTGAGCATAGCTATAACTTGTGGCGGTATATGATGATAAATGTTGAAAATGGGCCATTGCCGGGCAAGTTTAGGCCTTGAACTTCCTGAACCTTTTGTTAACTTTGCGCCCTTATGAGCATACATTTATCCGAACAGGAGATCATACGCAGGGAAAAACTGGAAGAATTGGCCAAATTAGGTATTGATGCTTACCCGGCACCGCTTTACCCCGTTAATAGCAATGCTGCATTTATTAAGGAAAATTATAAGGGGGAAGAGAATAAAGCAGATTTTTCCGATCTGTGTATTGCCGGCCGCCTGATGAGCGTTCGGGATATGGGAAAGGCCAATTTTTTTGTATTGCAGGATGCCACTGGTAAAATTCAATGCTATATAAAACAGGATGATATTTGTCCCGGCGAGGACAAATCCCTTTTTCAGCATGTTTGGAAAAAACTGCTCGACCTGGGCGATTTCATTGGTGTGAAAGGATATGTATTCACCACTAAAACCGGCGAAACATCGGTGCATGTAAAAGAATTCACCCTTTTGTCGAAGGCGCTAAAGCCCCTGCCGGTGGTGCGTGAAAAAGATGGCGAAACCTTTGATGAGGTAACAGACCCCGAGTTCCGTTACCGCCAGCGATATGCCGACCTGATAGTAAACCCTGCTGTAAAAGAAGTGTTTATTAAGCGCACAAAAATGATCAATGCCATCCGGGAGTTTTTAAATGACCAGGGGGCATTGGAAGTAGATACACCTGTATTGCAAAGCATTCCCGGCGGTGCAGCAGCCCGGCCATTTATAACACATCACAATGCGCTGGATGTACCAATGTACATGCGTATTGCCAACGAACTTTACCTCAAACGACTCATCGTGGGTGGGTTCGATTGGGTATATGAATTCAGCCGGAATTTCCGCAACGAAGGCATGGATCGCACACATAACCCCGAGTTTACCGTACTGGAATTTTATACCGCGTATAAGGATTATGAGTGGATGATGGATATTACCGAGCAACTGCTCGAAAAAACAGCCATTGCCACCAACGGAACAGATAAGGTGAGCATCGGTGATAAAGAGATCAGCTTTAAGGCTCCGTATAAGCGCATCAGCATGTACGATGCTATTAAAGAACATACCGGTTTTGATATTTCAAGTATGGATGAAGAAGGAATACGTGAAGTGTGCCGGCAACTGCATATTCATGCCGATGCAAAATGGGGTAAGGGAAAACTCATTGATGAAATATTTGGCGAAAAATGCGAGCACAATTATATTCAGCCTACTTTCATTACTGATTACCCCGTAGAAATGAGCCCGCTTACCAAAAAGCACCGCAGCAAACCCGGGCTGGTGGAACGTTTTGAACTGATGGTGAACGGAAAAGAAATTGCCAATGCCTATAGCGAACTGAACGACCCCATAGAACAGCGGGAACGTTTTGAAGAGCAGGCCCGCCTGATGGAACGCGGCGATGACGAAGCCATGTTTATTGACCATGATTTTTTACGTGCGCTCGAATATGGCATGCCGCCCACCAGTGGTATTGGTTTTGGTATCGACAGGATCTGCATGCTGCTTACCGGCCAGGTTTCTATACAGGATGTGCTGTTTTTTCCAATGATGAGGCCGGAGAAGACGGAGTAAGGAAATTTTCACAGGGCCGGACCAATTTAAAATCTATATCCCATTTTCAAACCAATACGGTTAAACTCATAGATATTCTTTGCTCTATAGAAATCTCCGTCTATTTGATTAGGGTTGTACAGGTATGCATCATATTTTTCCGTGTATGTTTTCCTGCTCCAGCCAATACCAAGCAGCAAATTTTTATTTTTCAGCAGCAATATCCCGGCTCCGGCCTCCAGGTAATAACCATTAGAAAAATGCTGGTTGGGCTTATACCATTGCAAACCCGTATAATCGCTGTTTTTATTTGGCCAAACGATGTTCATTCCCGGATTGGTATACACAAAGAATGATTGTTTGCCAATGTTAATTTTTTTGTGAAGCTCTGCTGTTAACTGCAGGCTCCTCACCGAAAAAAAATCTGCCGCAACTGCCAGTCCGGTATTCCAGCCTTTCCATTCAAGTCCGCCCGAAACCATGGGCTGTATTTTTAACTCTTTGTTGTCGAGCCAGAATGCCTGTTGAGCCGCAATATACCAGGATGATTTTTTTGTTTGTTGGGCAAGGCTGTTTTCAGAAATAAGCCATGCCGATATCAGCATGGCTATTGTACCCATCTTAGTTTTCATTGTATTACATTTATTTTTCCTTTCACGTTTGCATTGGCGGGATTGCTGTAATCAATAAAGTAAATTCCGTCTTTTGCAGAAACCACGGCAGTGCCGTTAATGGCAATTACATCATAAGTTTCCATATTACTGATGATGGAACTTTGTTGTATATTATTAACATCTGCCGCATTGAAAACTTTGAGGCCCCCGTCGCCATCGCATATAAGCAGGGTGTTCCCGTCTTTGGCAAGGCCATGCGGGTTTGTAAGCAGGTATGTTTTAACCAGCACGGGATGTAACAGGTTTGAAATATCAAGTACATCAAGCTGGTTGGTAAATCCCTGGCATTCTGTACCGCTTCTTAAGGTTACATAAGCATAATTGCCATCGGCTATTACCGGGTCGCAGGTACGAACATGCTCGAGTGCGCCCAGGGGCGTGGGATCATCGGGCACGGATGCATCGTAAATCATCATGCCGCTTTGAGAACCAATAAAGAGTTTGTCATTAAAAGGATAAATGGTTTCTATATTCCAGCCGGGCAATGCTATGTTTTTTACATATGCAGGAAGAGCCGCATTGCTGGTATTAAAAACTTTCAGGTTTTGGTAGTCTACAGTGTACATGCGGTTGCCAAGCAGTGCAAAAGCGGCCATGGAACCGCCGGTGCCGTTGGTTATTCCCCCATTATTTGCAGCTGCAATCCCGCCATTGAAGTCAGTTGGTGAGAAAAAAAGAATTGGCATGTTATTCCACCAGGGTAAATTTCCGCCGGGCTGATGCCTTATTACGGTATCCACCTTTATCCAGTCAACTATTATTTTACCATTGTCGTAAGCAATTCCGGAATTATAATAGCGCCATGGAAATACGCCGTTGATAAAACTTTTTAAGGTTACATTTTGCGGGTTAGTAATATCAATTGTTACCAGGTCGGTATAACAATCGGCATATAAATAATTACCACGCACAGCAATATCCCTGCAGCCCGGTATTTCTACAAAAGCTTTGTTTACCGGTGCGGCCGGGTTGCTGAAGTCGATGATGTGCACACCTTTGTCTATTTCATTAAGAAAGGCAAAACTTCCCTTTACAAAAATTTTACCCGGGCTTGTAACGGTTGCCGCAGCGCCACTTTTTATCCCGGCCTTTACTTCATCGGTTGTTTTATAAACCGGCCGGTAAAAAGTATAATGCTCGCTTACAAAATCTTTTGTACAGGAAGATGCAATGGCGGCAGTAATGATAACTGCAAAAAGGCGAAATAGCTGTTTCATAAAAACTGTTTTATTAATTAACAATATCCGGGGCTTATATGTTGCCCGCCCAAAATTATTTTTTTATAAAATATTGAAACGATAAGCCGGCATTCATGAAGCGTTTGTTTGTTTCCATTTTTGAAAGGCCCAGTTCTGCATATGGCCCAAACGAAAATTGTTGCCATTTGGAAAATCTAACTACAGGGTTTAGCTGAAATGATGCGGTATAAGGTTTCTTTTTGCCCAGTATTGTTTCATAATCGTTCCAATTGCCTGAAATGAGAAACCTGTTTATAAGAGCCGCATTCACATTCAGCTGGATATTTTTGTTATCAAGAATGGTAAACCCGGTACTGAGCGGTATATCAAAAAAATGAAGCCGTAAATTTTCATGGTAAGTATCCATTCTTTTGGTGTTTAAAATAACGCCCGATCCACTGGCGGAAATGCTGTCTGTTTTCTGTACCCTTGTTACGCTTATGCTGGTATGGTTGTATAAAATTCCGCTGCCTGCCTGAAATTTTCGGGAAAGCGATTTTCGTGCAACAAGGCCCCCGCTGAAACTTACACCATTGTTTATTTTGTATGAATTGGAGACAATTAATCCCGGCGTAGCAGTGCCCGGGTTATTTGTATTGCTGTAAAATATGGAGGCTTCATTTTGTTTGAAGGAACCGATTTTATTGATGGATGCAATACCAGTATTTGCCACCAGGCCTATCTGCCATTTTGAAACATTGTTTTTATTACCGGCCTTTTTTTCTGGCTTTTTAAGCGGGGCTGCCTCCTGGCTTTCTTTTTTATTACCGGCTGTTTTTGCAACAGAAGAAAGCTTGTCGGGTTGAGGATTTTCCCTGGCCTGCACTGTTGCAGCTGCTGGAGGGGTAATTTCTTTTACTTCCGGTTCTTCCGATAATTCGGCGGCGTTCACCCTTATGGAAGAAGCGGCCTTGTCTTTAAAAGTTCCCGGCTTTTTATGTGTATGACTTATTGTTTTCCCGGTTTTGCGAGCAGGCTGGTTAAAAACCAGCTGATTTTTAGCATTGATGATTGAACTTTTTTTATTAACTGCAATATCAGCAGGGGCATTATTTATTGCCGATGACACAGCGGGCCGGGCAGGCGGTTCCTGATTTTGAACAATTACATTATTTTCCGGCGAAACCTTGAGTTGTGTGCTATTGCCCGCATCATTATTACCCGTTGCGTTTTCAGTTGTGGTGGACTTTTGTTGGCGATCCTCATCGGCAACCAGCAGGCTGTAAGTGCCCCATCCCAGCAGTATTACCAGGGGAAGCATCCACCACCAGGCGGCGATACGGGGGCGTTTGTCTTTTTTTAATTCCCTTTCAATGTTATCCCACACTTTACCGGAGGGAACAAAGTTCAGCTCTTCCAGTTTTTTGCCCATATTGTTTTCAAATTTATCCTGCATTTTTACTCGCTTTAATGTTAGGATTTTCTATTTCTTTCAACCAGTTCATCAATACATTTCTTGCTTTATAATATTGAGTGCGGCTGGTAACTTCAGATATACCCAGTATTTTTCCAATTTCTCCATGAGCGTAACCTTCCACCGCATGAAGGTTGAATACAGCCTGGTAGCCTGCAGGTAATTGTCTTACAAGGGAGGCAAGTTGTTTTGCATTGAGGCTGCTTTCTGGCGTTTCCATATCGGCATTTGTAATAACGGGTGCCAGGCTCATATCGTTAAAAGCCAGTTCTGCACTGTATTTGCTGTTTTTTTTCAGAAAGTTGATGGCGGTTGTAACCATTATCCGCCGCAGCCATGCGCCAAACTCCCCTTCGTTGCGGTAGTTTTGAAGATTCCTGAACATTTTAATAAACCCCTCCTGCAGCACATCTTCTGCATCTTCCATCGATTTTGTATACCGGTAGCAAACGCCCAGCATCTGGCCTGCAAAAGCATCATATAGCTGCTTTTGGGCCAGTAGCCTGCCTTTCTGGCTTTCCTCTATCAGTTGATGAATGTTCAAAATATGCCGGTTAGTGTTATGACAATTTTTTAGTGCATACTGTTGCCTGAAGAGAAATTTTGTTCCAGCAGCAGCCTGACTGAATTGGGTTTTTTATTATTTTCGTTCAAAACCCTGTACATGAATACGGTAAACTCCTTTTACCCTCCCAGTCCTGTAAATATACCATTGGAAATTACAGAACCATCGCCTGGTTTTAAATCCGAAGTTAAAAAGGTGATGATATCCATTGTGTTATTTTTTCTTGTGTATATAGTTCTGGTAGTATTGTCGGTACTGCTTGCGATCGGCTGTGTTTACGCTGGTTTTACAGTAATGGCGGTATCGGGTCATATTTTAGGCATTATTGCAGGCGCCGGCATCATCAGCATTGGCATTATGGTCTTTATTTTCCTGGTTAAATTCATTTTTTCGGTAAAAAAGTACAACGAGGAAGGAAGCCTTCCTGTTACAGAGAAAGACCAACCCGGGCTTTTTGAGTTTATTAAAAAACTAACAGCCGATACACAAACGGCCTTTCCAAAAAAAATTATTCTGACGCCGGAAGTGAATGCATCGGTATTTTATAATGACAGTTTCTGGAGCATGATATTTCCCGTACGAAAAAACCTGAATATTGGCCTGGGTCTTGTAAACAGCCTTACCCTCAGCGAATTTAAGGCAGTGATGGCGCATGAGTTTGGCCATTTTTCGCAACGCAGCATGAAGCTGGGCAGCTTTGTGTATAATGTAAACAAGGCGGTGTATAATATGCTGTATGAAAATAAAGATTACGGCAACTTTCTTGAAAAATGGGGGAGCCTGCATTGGGCCATCGGAATTTTTGTTTGGGTTACCGTACAAATTGTAAAAGGGATACAGTACCTGTTGCAGGCCATGTATGGATTTATCAATAAAAATTACATGAGCCTTTCGAGGGAGATGGAATTTCATGCCGATGCTGTGGCGGCGTCTGTAAGCGGCAGCCAAAACTGCATCTCAGCATTGCGAAAAATTGAGATTGCCGATGTTTGCTACGGTACCGTACTGGGCAAGGCCAATGAATTGCTGAAGGATAAGGCGGTGCTGGGAAATATTTATAAGAATCACGATACGGTGATGCTTACCTATGCTGATTACAATAACCTGCCCATCGAAAACTGCACGCCGGTTGCCGATGATTCTTTTTTCAGGAAATTTATCCTGCATAAAGTGAATATTAAAGACCAATGGGCCTCACATCCTCCACGGGAGGAAAGGGAAAAGCACCTGCAGGAACTTGGCGTAGCATCGGCTAAGGATACAAGACCGGCATGGACCGTTTTTAACAACCCCGAAGCCCTGCAAAACCTGATGTCAAAATCGATCTACAGGAATGTGCCGGAAAATTTACATGAACAAAAATTGAATGCTGCCGCATTTACCGAAAAGTATAAGAAAGATATCGTTGCATACAGCCTGCCCGAAGAATTCAATGGCTTTTACGATAACCGGCAACTGAACAGTTTTGAGGTTGATGAGCTGTATAAGAGACCGGTTGATCCCACTGTTTCAAAAAAAGGATTTGAGGCTTTATTTTCCAATGACTGGACCGGGCTTGCGCAAAAAATAGCAGGGCTGGAGCAGGATATTGCAACGCTTAAGGCCATTGTAGACAAGCAGGTGGACATAAAGTCATTTGATTACGACGGCAAAAAAATGGACAAGGATGCCGCCGCCGGGATGCTGGGATCACTTGAAAAGGAGCTGGAGGAACAGAAGAAAAAAATCGGGCAGCACGAAGAGGAAATTGCATCTTACTTTTTTAGTGCCGCCAGCCTTAAAGGAAATGTTGAATTTACTGCTTTACGTGAAAAATATATCAGTCATTTTACAAACAGGGAGTGGATCGAAAAATTCCTGGCGGCAGCCCAGCGGGTTATGAATACCCTTGCCCCTTTAATGAACGGGCAGCAGGTAAGCATTGAACAGGCAGTGCAGATGGCAACGGCCCTCAGGGAAGAGTCATCGGGTATAAAACCATTTATGAGAAAATGGCTGGAAGCAGGTGTTTACAATGCAGATACAGAAACAAAACAAACTGCAGAAAGATTTGTAGCGGCAGACTATGTTTATTTTAACAGCCCCGATTTCTTCGACAAAGAACTGAAAGACCTTCACCTTGTTGTAAATGAAACCTTATACCTTGTAAACGACCATCAATTTAAAAACTTCAAAACACTGCTGCACACCCAGCTTGAGCTTGTAAAAGGCCTGCCATAAATAGCTCTGCCCCATTCTTCCTATTTTTGCACCCATGCAACCCACACTTATTTACTGCTACGATGCCTGGTGCGGATGGTGCTATGGATTCAGCCCTGTTATAAAAAAAATTGCAGAAGCGTATAAAGAGGTTTTTCATACAGAAGTGCTCAGCGGCGGAATGATAATGCCCGAACAGCCACAACCAATTAAAATCACTGCCGGGTATATTAAAAACGCCTGTAAAACGGTGGAAGACCTTACCGGTATAAAATTTGGTTCAGATTATTTGTGGCATATCGATCATCCCGATGAAAGCGACTGGTACCCCTCTTCAGAAAAGCCCGCCATTGCCCTCAGCATCTTCAAGGAAATTTTTCCTGAGCAGCAGGTAGCTTTTGTTGCCGATATGCAATACGGATTGTTTTACGAAGGCCGCGATCTTACCGATGACGAAGCTTACCGTCATTTGCTGGAGAAATACCAGGTTGAACCCGGAGTCTTTTATGAAAAACTAAAGTCAGATGAATACACGGAAAAAGCATATTACGATTTTGCACTGTGTAAACAATTACAGGTTACCGGCTACCCGCAGGTGCTGATGCAGGTAAGCGAAAGCCGGCTCCATTTGCTGGCAAAAGGGTATACCGATCATGAAACACTTGTAAAAAGGATTGAACTGGTACTTGCAGAAATAAAAAATAATTTACAAAACTGATATAAAGATCAAAATATGATTCTCACCATAACCCTGAATCCCTGCATTGATAAGAGTTCGAATATGGAAAAACTGAAACCTGACAGCAAACTGCGTTGTACAGAGGTGGTGAACGAACCGGGTGGAGGCGGTATCAATGTGAGCAAGGCGCTTAAAAAACTCGAAGTGGCCAGCGTGGCATTATTTCCCGCAGGCGGGCATAATGGCAATATGCTCTGTTCCTTACTTAAGGAAGAGGGAATATTGTTTCACGCGGTGGATACTAAGGTGGAAACAAGGGAGAACTGGGTGGTGCTGGATGAAAGTACCAATAACCAGTACCGCTTTACTTTTCCCGGCAGGGAGGTGCAGGAAGATGCCATTGTAACACTGGTTGATCATATCCGCAGTTTTTCTCCTGCTTATGTTGTGGCCAGCGGAAGCCTTCCTCCCGGTTTGCCCGATTATTTTTACGGGCTTATCGTAAAGCAGTCGAAAACCGTGGGGGCCAAATGCATTGTAGACACCAGTGGCCCGGCTTTGCAGGCCTTAAAAGGAAAAGGTGCTTATCTCATTAAGCCAAATATTGGCGAGCTATGTAAAATGCTGGAAGTGGATTGGCTCGATAAAGAAGAAGTGCCTGATGCAGCACGCCAGGCTATCAAAGATGGTTATGCAGAAATAATGGCCGTAAGTATGGGCCCGCTGGGTGCATGGATCGTGAGTAGTGAAGAACAGCATTTTGCCAAAGCACCCGATGTGCCCAAGCGCAGCACGGTGGGGGCCGGCGACAGCATGGTGGCAGGAATGACCCATATGCTCCAGCAGGGACGCAGCCTCCACGAAGTGATCTCATTTGGAGTGGCCTGCGGAAGTGCTGCTACAATGAACGAGGGTACACAGCTGTTTAAAAAGGAGGATGCAGACAGATTGTATATGACCATTACAGAAGGGTAGGTTTTGGTTGCAGCCCTTAACTTTTGAAAGATCAAAAAAATAAAAAAGGCTCCTTTTTTTACAGGGTAAAATACACCAGGCTTCAACGACATAATTGAAAGCGGGCCACTGCAAAGCGGCCCGCTGATATTCAGAAATCTACCAAACAAAACTATTTCTTCCGCTTATCTTTAATAGTGAACACCCTCGAAATATTAAACCCGAAATGAATGTCGCCCTTAAAAAAGTCGCCGGTGGTTTCGGTAATAAATGTTTTTTCTGTCATGCCGGTACTGTTTGTAAAATGCAGTTGAAATACGTGGCCGCCGGTTTCAATATCAAATCCAATGGCCAATGAATTTTTTGTGCCAGGTAAACGGTAATCTTCGCCTTCAACAAACGAGAGCGGCAGCACATGATAGTATTCAGCATTGAGGCTTACTCTTTTGCTCAGTTTGATGCGCCCGCCCATGCCCAGTGCAAATACATCATTGGGCACTTTTACCGATGGGGAAAGGTTATAATGAACGTATGAAGGCATGATCTGCAAGGACAATGATTCGTTGAATTTACGGGCAATGAGCAGCTGGTGCGAAAAAGAAAGACGGGAGGTAAAATAGTTTTTCCTTGATGTATCGGTCCATTTCAGGCCATTGTTCATAATAGAGGAAGTAACGCTTACAGAAACGGGAGAATTTCTTTTACCGCCTGTTGACTGTCTTAATAATTTGAATTTATAAAATGCATCCAGTTGTTTTTGAAAAGTGCTGCGGCCAAGCCCCACCATCAGCCGGTCGTTGAGGCCGTATTCAAGGCTCATACGCATAGTGGCCTGGTCGAGCCCAAAAAACTGGTAAGCGCCCTGGTTCACAAAACCAAACCGGTGCGATATCCTGAAATCCAGTACCCCGGCAGCCGCATTTTCCACGGAGTGACCATTTACCAGCCTTGTTGTTTTAAAAGTGGCTGTTGTAAAATCTTTTTTCTTTTCCTGTTTCTCTTCCTCATCGAGCATCTTCATAAGGTCATCCTGGGCAAAGGATGAAAAAGAACTGCAAACCATTGCCAGTATCGCCAATCCTTTTTTCAGGTTTATATATTTTAATGATGCCTTGATCATAATAGCGGTTTTATTGGTTGATTTTGGGTAGTTCTTTTTTTTTGAATTTGCACCGGCCCTGTTTTCAGCAGCCGGTGCAAAAGAAATTATTTTTTGGCTTCATACCTGCAGTCCACCACAATGTCAATATCTTCAGATATTTTGTCTTTTACAAGAGAAGGGATACTGATATTGTAGTCTTTTAATTTGATCTCAAACTTTTGTGATGATGCAGAAACTTTTCCGCCGGCTACGGTAATAAACCCATCGGCCTTTATTTTTTGGGTAACCCCATGAATGGTAAGATCTCCTTCCACCTTTGCCTTATATTTTCCATCGGTGGTAAAATTGATCTCAGAAAGGTTTGTGATCTTTCCTTTAAAAGAAGCTTTTGGGTATTTGGAGCTTTCTACATAGTTCTCGTTGAAATGCTCTTCCATGAGTGCTCTTTCAAAATGAAAGCTTTTCATTAGAAGCGTAAATACGATATCGCCTGTTTGTGTATTGATGATGCTGTTTACTTCATTGTTTACAGCGTCAATATTTTCAATTTTAGAACGGCTCGAAAAAGAAATTTTACCGGTTTTAGTTGCTACAAGCTGTGCACTTGAGGCAAGGGTGCTGGCAGTGAATATTACTGCGAACAGGATTTTTTTCATGTAAATAATATTTATAGTTTTTAAAATGGTTAATGTTAATTATTGGGGGCACCGGCATCCACCCATTTCTGTAGTTTTTGTATGTTACAATTAGAAAGTTTGCTGCCTCCTTTGGGCATAGGTGAAAAACCTGCCGTCCAGTTAACCGTACTCATCAGTTTTCCGTTTGATGCGATGGCCTTTACGCCATTATAATTGTCGAGCACCAGGCCTGCAGAAGCAGAAGAGGCATTGTGGCATCCGCCGGTGGCGCAAAAAGAATTCATCATTGGTGCCACGGTGGCCGAATAGGTTGCGGCCGTGCTGTCGCAATTTCCCCCCGAACCATAGAGCAGGTCTTCTTTATCGTAATAACAGCTGCTCATGAGTGCAGATAGGGTGACTATTGATAGTAATGCAATGAATAAACGCATGTGATTGTATATGGGGTTTAATTGTTAGGGGAACCAGCAGCAATCCATTTTTGCACCTGCTTTATCTGGCAGTCGCTCCATTTGTTTGCATTTTTAGGCATGGCCGAAAAACCTGAAGCATGAGTGATGGAGCCATAAAAACTTCCGTTAACTGCAATGGCCTTAACCTCATTATAATTGGTGAGACTAATATTGCCTGAAGGGGCCGTGCCGCTATGGCAACCTTTGCAATAATTGTTGATAAGCGGGCCAATGGCGCCCGAATAGGTAAATACAGTAGTATCGCATCCGTTGCAGGCATTGTTTTTAGCACCCTGCAAGATCCATTTGTAAATGATGTCTTTTTGCGCTTGTGTAAATGCAGGCGCCGGTGGGGGAGGCATCCTGTCGCCTGGATCGGTTTTAATAATGGCTTTATAAATATCGCTTCCTGAAGGATTACCAGGTTGAACGTCGCCGGTTGACATGATGGATGTATAATTTGTAAGGATCACACCATCCTGGTGTGATGCAGCGTCGTGGCAGCCGGTCATGGAACAGTTGGAAGTTAGCAGTGGTAATACCTGGTTTACAAAATAAACGGTATCAGTACTGCAGGGCTGGGTTCCGCCGGTGTTTCCACCACCGTTGTTTCCACCTCCATTGTTTCCGCCAGTGTTGCCAAAGGGTATTTCGTGTTTGCAGGAAAGCATGATAACGACCATTGTTAAAATAAGTCCTGTGGCTGTTAAGATGTTTTTCATTTTCATTGTATTTTGGTTTGGTAGTTGCGTTTTCTTATTTCTTTTCCAAAACAGCCCGGGCCAATACTACATCGGTTAAATAACCCGTACAGATGCCTTTTACGGTAACAACATCGCCTGCTGCAGGAGGCGCCGCCGCTTTGTCTTCCACCGTGCAGATCACCGTGCCCATATCGCTTCCTGCGAGTGTAACCACATGGTTGCCATCCTGGTTTTTGCCTACTTCTGTTACCTTGCCCGAAACATTTAATACTTTATCAAGATATTTTTTGTTGGCTTCGGCTTCATTGGTTTCATATTCTGTTACCAATTGTACCGCTTCGATCTTTACTGAACTGGCAGCTTCCACATTGCGGTGAGGTTTATTGTACATTTTATAGCCAATAAAACCACCTGCAAAAATCCCCACAACCAGCAGCAGGGCCAGTATTTTCAGCAGTTTTTTTGTTTTTGGGCTCATTTTCTTAAATTTTTAATGAAATAAGCCCATTTTTAAGAAACAGCATAAAAATTACGGCTGAACCTGCAGATTGGGGTGCTAAACCTGCAATGAAGTGGCAACCCTGTTAAAGTATTGACAATGAGGCTAGCTAAACTTTTGCTGGATCTGCAAAAAACAGGCCAGAAGCTGTATGTAATTTACTCACCCGCAAGCCATGCCCTGAAATCCTGTGCCCGGTCAACAGCCACAACGGTGTCGAGTTTTGAAGGAGGACGAAGGGTAACAATTACACGGGCCCGTGTATAGGCTTTCATATCATCTATGGCATGATGGCCAATAATAAACTGGCGGTTGATCCGGAAAAACTGCTTTGGATTAAGCATTTCTTCCACATGATCGAGGTTATGGTCAATCGGGTAACGGCGGTTATCGTTTGTACAAAGAAAATTAGCCTTGTTCTCTGTATAAAAATAAGCGATATCGGGGGTGTTTACAGATTTTAAATTATCGCCAAACTTTACAACAAACCGCTCCCTGTATTGGGTTGTTTGCAATGTTTTTAGAACGGCGCTGTAATCAATAACCGGGGCCTGTGCACCCTGTATAGCCTGCAGTTTTTTTAGGGCAATACTGATATCATCCTTATCAAATGGTTTTAATATGTAGTCGATACTGTTCACTTTAAATGCCTGCAGGGCATAATCGTGGTAGGCCGTGGTAAAAATAACCGGGCAGCTGATCTTTACTTTTTCAAATATCTGGAAACTGTTGCCATCGGCTAAATGGATGTCCATAAAAGCAAGATCGGGCATAGGATTGCTGCTTAGCCAGGCCACAGCCGATTCCACGCTCTGCAGGGCATCGGTTATATCGGCCCCCGGAAGCAGTTCTGAAACGATTTTTTTGAGGCGTTTTGCAGCTTGTTCTTCATCTTCGATAATAAGGATCTTCATGATGTTAAGATATTTGATTCTGGGTAATAATATTAAAAATCATTCAATCGTTTTTCCTAATTTCAAAACCGGCAGCTCTACAACAAAATAACCATTTTTTTCTCCGTAAGTAACGGCATGTTCGGCAAAGAACCTGTACCGGTGTTCAATATTTTGCAGGCCCATCCCTTCACTTTCCTCTTTCTCAAGTTTGGGATTAATATTGTTAGAAAAAAATATTTTGTCGTCTTTCTGCGTAATGCTTATATGGAGCGGTTTGTCTTTTGAAACGGCATTGTGTTTTACGGCATTTTCGGCCAGCAGCTGAAATACAAATGGGGGAATATAAGTTTTACCGGTTGTATCGCCGGGCAGGTCTACCGTAACCTGCAAAGATGTTCCAAACCTTTTTTGCTGAATAAAAAAATAGGATTGCAGCAGGTCGATCTCTTCTTTTAGTAATACCACGTCTTTATGCCGGTATGCTGTCATCTTGCGGTAAAACTGCGAGAGGTGTTTGATCATTACTGCCGCTTCTTTTGGATCTTCCTCCACCACATTCATGAGGGCATTGAAACTGTTGAAAAGGAAATGGGGGTTCACCTGTGTTTTTAAAACATCGTATTGAAGCTGAAACCTTTCTTTTTCTATTTGTTCTTTCCTGCGCACCTTCATCACCCTTTGCCGCAGGATATAATATATGATACCTCCCGCAACTGCCATACTTAGCAGGATGAACCACCAGGTAAACCAAAAAGGCCTGCCAATGGTAAAACTATAAGAAGTAACCGGAGATGTGTCGTAATTCTGGCTGGTGGACGCCCGGATCTTAAGCGTATACCTGCCCGGTTTAAGCTGTGAGAACACCAGGTTTTGGTCATTGGTGCTGTTCCAGCGCAGATCATAACCTTCCAGTATATACTGGTAATTTATTTTTTCGGGCGAAGAATAGTTGATGGCCGTATAATAAAAGTTGAGGTTATTTTCATTGTACTTAAAAATATTATCTGATCCTGCCGGAAGAGGTTGATTAAAAAGCAGGATATCGTCCAGTATCACTTTTGGTGCAGTGGTATTATATAAAATGCCGGTGGTGAGCCTGGTGATGCCAAGGTTGGTGCCGATCCATATATTACCTTCGTTGTCTTTAGTAATGGCATTCAGGTTTTCCTGCAGCTGGTTAAACCCGCTTTCGGGCCCATGATGCCGTACGGTATTATCTGCGGGGTTCAGGATGTCGATCCCTTTCTTGTTCACAAGGATCACCCTGTTTGCGTTGTCGATGGTCATAGAACTGGTAGCCAGGTCGGAGAGGCCATTAGACAAAGTATAATTTTTGAACTGCTTCCCATCATACCTGAAAATACCGTCATTATAAGTATTGATCCAGATATTATTGTTATTGTCTTCTGCCAGGGAATATACCACACCTGAAGAAAATTCTTTTGTTTCATTGAAATTCTTAAACCGGCTGTTTTCATATACGGTAAGCCCGGCGCCATCTGTTCCAAACCAAACCCTGTTTTTTGCATCAATGAGAATATGATAAACATAATCGCTCCCGATACCATCTTTTTTGCTGTAATTGGTAAAGGGATAGGAGTTGCCCCCGTTACCCAGTTTCATGTGACATACTCCGTTAAGAGACGAAATCCACAGGTCTTCGTTTTTGCCGGCAATACATAAGATACTGCTGTTTTTCAGCAGCGGGTTTTCCGTAACGGCCATACTTTGTCCATTGGAAGTATTTATCCTGTAAAGCCCTCCGCCCATGGTGCCTGCCCATAGAAATCCAAATGGGTCTTTGTACAGGCAGGTAATATCCATACCGGCCTGGTTCACGCTAAATATCTTTTTGTTTTTTTTGCTCAGGAGCGAGTACTGGTAGAGTCCTTCATCGGGAGTATAAAATATACTTCCTTCCGCATCTGCCAGCAAGGTATGTATTTTGCGCAGTTCGGTATTGGGCATGGTTTGCAGGTATCGGAGGTAGGCACCTGTGCTCTTGAGCAGTTTATCTTCATTTGCAAACCAGGTGTTTTCTTCATCATCCGTTTCAATATCACTGATATTATGGGCAAGAGAGTCGGAAAAAACATCTTTTGAAAATACCTGTGTACGTTTGTTTAACAGCATCACCCCGTTTTCCTGAGTAGCAATAACAATTTCATTGAGCTGTTCCTTTATGTCGTTTACCTGCCCATACTCCCATGCCGGCAGGCTGCTGTTGAGTAAAGACCGCTGCGGGATATTTAAGTGGCAAATCCCCTTCGATTGGGTGCCCACCCAGATATTCCCCTTAAGTAGGGAGGCTGATAAAGAACGAACGATATTATCCGGCAATCCATTCTTGGAAGTAAATACCTGGATGTTCTTTTGTTTACCCTCCAGCCTGATGAAAGAGAGGCCGCGGTCTGTTCCTGCGATCATTTCTGAACCGTAGGGATACAGGCAGTTCACAAAATTGTCGCTGAGGCCATCGCCTGCATCTATATTGTTGAAATATTTTTTATCATAAACATAAATTCCCTCGCCGCCGGTACCAAACCATACCCGGCCCATGGCGTCGGCGCTGATGCTTGTTATTGCTTCTTTTGGCAGGCCTTCTTCGGGCTTGAAAGGTTCGGCAGTTTTGTTGTTGAGCGAAAATATTTTACCGTTTTTGCAACCGATCCACATGGTACCGCCCATTTCCTGTCCGATGGCGGTAACCTGGCATTTTTCGGTGCCGTGCCCCTTCACTTTTACGGTTTTGTTACCGGTGATTTTGTAAAGGCCTTCGCTGCTTCCTGCCCACAAAAGGCCATTCCGGTCTTTAAAAAGTACATTTATACGAACAGATGTGTTTTCTTCTTCCAGCGCTATTGTTTTATGAAAAGGAGCCTGCGCCATGGCCGTTTGCCCAAACTGCCATACCGTGCAATATAAAATAAGATGTTTTATGAATTTTGAGAAACGGTGCATCAGGAGCAGCAGCTTGTTTATGTTTAAGAAAGATTTCCTGTAAAGTTATACCAGCAGCGCCTGTAATAGCCAGGCATTTTTTGCAGGTCAATGTATTTGTATGTTGGTTTAGCAGCCGGGTTATTTTGCGGCAAGCGTGGCATTGATATCAATCAGTATTTCGGCAGCCAGTTTTTCGTGCACGATCCGTGGTATTTTAATTTCATGATCGGCCAGGTGAACGGTAAACTGACTTTTTAGCTGAATGATCCCGTTTTTAACCTGTATATCGGCCTGTATGATCCGCTCCTGCTCCACACCATGAACCGTAAATTTTCCTTTTGCACGGAGATTATACGTGCCATCTTTTGTAAAATCGTCGTCTTCAATAATGCGGCCTGTAAAACTGGCCCGGGGATACTTCCTGCTCTCCATATAATTTTCATTGAAATGCTCTTTTTGAAGCGGGCTGTTGAACCCTTCAAACGAATTCATATCAATGGTAAAGGCAAAAGTACGTTTAGTGGCATCTATGGCACCCTGCATTTTGCTGGAGGCTGCCTTAATAAGCTCAAGCTTGGCCTTGGAATGAAAGGTGGTGAGGCTTTCTGTAACCCTGTAAACCGGCTGCACAGCTTTAAAACTGTACAGGGTGCCCAACAATAAGGCTGTTGCTAACAGGGTTATACTTTTTTTCAGGTTCATTTTCCGGCGCAATAATACTGATTCTGCAATGTACATAAGGCAATCTTCTGTTAAAAGCTTTGCGGGGGTAAATTATAACGTTTTGTACATAAAGCTGCATTATTTGTGCCGAACCTGCTTTTTTGGGCGCTGAACCTGTAAATAAAAACCGCCTGCATTGCAGCAGGCGGCTTTTGCAACTGACCTACCAAAACCTGACTTTCCTGGTCATTGGATTTTAAATAGAACCGCAAGACAAAGATGTTGGGTTTTTCAAATTGGATAACAACGGTGTTTTTCTTTGGATATCGGCTTTACCTGAATAAAGATTGGTTTTTCAAATTGGATAATAATGCTGTTTTATTGTCTTAACCTGATGTCGGGCAGATGCGTATCTTCATCTGCATCTACCATTATATTATGCAGGGTGGTATCCCGGTATGGTGCCACGGCATCGTACAGTACCGAATAAGTTCCCGGCCTTATGCCGCGGATCTTAAATTCTCCTTCTTCATCGTCATCGTCATAATCGGGTATGGCATAAAGGGTATCGGTGGCATTGTACACCATTATGTGAGCATTGGCAGCCCTTGGCCGTACTTCTCCTTCTATTTCACCATTTCGCTGATGGCTGTACGACCTGATATTTGGGCGAAGGCAATAGTTCCCGCTCCGCCTGTTAATTGATTTTTTCACATCAAAGTCAAGGTGCAGCACAATACCGCCGCCCGGGATTGTGTCAATGGTATTGCTGTTTATTTTTACATACACAAAAGGCCTTCCGTCGCAAAAACCAAGCGGCTGAGAATGCGTGCTGTCGGTCCATACGCTGTTATTATTTCCCAGTGTAAGGCGTACTTTGCTGATGTGGCCGTTCCAGGCAAAACCGGTTCCAAGCAGCGTGTCTACTCCATTGCGGAGGCGCAGCAGGTCATATACCCCGGGATTAATGTTAAGTGTATCCCATTGGCCATAATTGTCGTGGCCATGATGATCGTCGTCGTCATCATCATCATCGTCGTGATGGCCTGCACGGCCTGTATCTACTTTTATTTCTACGTAACGGATATCTACCAGTACTTTGGTAAAATTAAAATTGGGGTCATCGTTCAGGTAAAGACTTATTTTTTGTTTTCCTGCAGGTACAACTTCTTCGGCAGGTACTACTTCTTTCTGACACGAAAATAATTGAACCGTCATCAACAGAATGATTATAACGGTAATAAATGGCAGTTTAATTAAGTGTTTCATTTTCGGTTTTTTAAAATGATCATGGTGGTTTCAATCATAATTAGGATGTAAATTTTATACTTATAAGCCCATTTTGCAACTGAAACATACCCAGCCTGCAGCCCGGCTGGCTGAACCTGCATTAATCAATGTTTAACCGTTAATTAACTTTTAGATTGCCAGCCATACTAAAAGATCAGGCACCAGGAAAGTTGTAAATTGTGGTTGTAAACGAAATACTTATGTTCAGTATATCACGCATATCAGAAAATGGTTTTGATAAGATCATTTTAGCCAATGAAATAACCGGCTGCCGTGCCGAAATACTGCCAGGTTGCGGAGCTATTCTTAATGCGTTTATTATAAAAAAAATTGATAATGAGATCAATATAATTGAGGGCTATGAAACTGCAGAAGATTTTGATAAAAATTTCGAAGCAAAGGGTTTCCGGAGTGCTAAACTTTCACCTTTTGTGTGCAGGCTTAAGGGGGGCAACTATCTGTTTGGTAAAACCAATTACCAGGTGAGTTCTTTTTACCTGGGCAAACATGCCATTCACGGGCTCATTTATAAAGCTGCATTTAGGGTTTCTAAATTTAAAAAATCAAAAAAATCAGCATTTGCTGAACTGGAATACAAATACCGGGAAGCCGGAAAGGGCTTTCCATTTGCGTACAATTGTATCATCAGGTATGAGCTTAAAACCGGCAACAGGCTGGTTATTACCACCTGCATCGTTAATAAAGGAAAATCAGCCATGCCCATTACCGATGGCTGGCATCCTTATTTTAGCTTTGGTAAAAAGATCGATGACATTGAAATGCGCCTGCGGGTAAAAAAAATGCTTGAATTTGATGAGGAGTTGATTCCCACCGGCAAACTGTTGCCCAACCGGAAATTTAAAGACTTTACCCCAATTGGAGCTGCCGTATTTGATAATTGTTTCAGCATAAACCCCCAATACAAAACCGTTCTGCAACTGCGTGACCGCACTGCCCTGCTTCAGTTGAACATTAAACCTGCTTCGGCTTACCCATACCTGCAACTGTACACGCCCGATCACCGCGGCAGCATTGCTGTAGAAAACCTGAGTGCTGCCCCGGATGCATTCAATAATAGAATGGGATTACTGGTATTGAAAAAAGGAGAAAAAAAAATATTCAGGACGGAATATGATGTCAAAAAAATTAAACCCTGATATATATTTTTCTTTTGTGCAATATCCATGCAATGAACCACATCAGTACAATAAAGCATATTGCATAAAGCAGGGAACTGTTTTTTGGATCGTTAAACAGAGGGTTACATACCTGTTCGTAAAACCAGCCAAAAGGGCTTAAAAATTTTGGCTTACCATCGCCATCCGATCCATTGGATATACGTATGAGTGCCAGCAGTCTTGGCAGGGCCCCGCTGAGAACAAAAATGAACAAAGGGTTTTTTCCAAAAACATCAAAAAATTGCGTCCAGCCACCACGCTGCTGCTTAAATTCAATGAGGTAGATCAATAAGGCCAGTATTAACAAAGCGAGGCCGCTTGTGTAAACGGTATAGCTGCTGGTCCATATTTTTTTGTTCAGTGGAAAAACCGTATCCCAGCAAAATCCTGCGAATACCATTACGCAACCAGCCACAAAAAGCCCGTTTACCATTTCTGCTGTTTTGCCTTTTGTAATAATGTAATGTCCCGCTATATAACCAAAGATTACCTGTACAATGGCTGCTATGGTACTTGGCAGGCCTTCGGGGTCAAAAGGGATCCCCTCTCCCTTATACAGGTGTGCCGGGCCCAGTAATCTTTTGTCAATTGCCGTACCAAACCATCCATGAATACTGTAGGGGTCTGCAGGGTTGGTGGCTATACATAAGAACCAATACGCAAGCAGGAGGAAAGCTGCAAAAACAAAAGCACCCCTTATTTTTAAATAGTACACAATAAGACCGGCAAAAAAATAGCAAAGGGCGATGCGCTGCAATACACCCATGATGCGCAGGCTTTCAAGGCTTTTGGGAACCAGCTTCCCGGCATCATCGTATTTTACAAAAGGGAACCAGTTCAGTAAAAGGCCAATACCAAAAATGAGGACTGTTCGTTTGAGCAGCTTTTTCCAGAAGGAACCGGCACCTGCGGTTTCGAGCCCCGGCATTACAAAAGCCATGGCATTGCCAACTGCAAAAAGGAAAAATGGAAAAACAAGATCGGTGGGCGTGCAGCCATGCCAGGCAGCATGCTTTAACGGATCGTAGGTATGTGCCCAGGTGCCCGGATTGTTTACCAGTATCATCAACGCAACGGTGGCGCCACGAAAAACATCAAGAGAATAGAAACGTTGTTTCATGTGTTGATGAATACTTTGTTGTTAACTATATTAACTTAAAGTTCGGTAAAAATAGCAAAAAACAATCCGGGTAATTGTCCGGGGCATAACGAAAACATCAAACCCGTTCGCTTAGTTCAAGCCAGCGCATTTCTTTTTCGTCAATCTCCTGGATGATCTTGCTGATGCGGGCAGCGGCTTTTTGCAGTTCATCGTAACCGGTATTTCCACTCAGTTTTTCTTCCAGTTTCTTTTTCTCCTCCTGCAGTAGCGGAATTTCTTTTTCCAAACTTTCGAATTCGTATTTTTCTTTGAAAGAAAGCTTTTTTGTGGCGGTTGAAAGTTGAGGGTTGAGGGTTGGGGGTTGGGCGCTTTGGTTAAAAACCTCTTTGGTTTCTTTTTTTACCTGTTCTTCTTTTGCCAGGGTTTCGCGGTATTGAGAATAGTTTCCCGGAAAATCGCGGATGACCCCGTTTCCTTCAAAGGCAAAAAGGTGGTCTACCATGCGGTCCATAAAATAACGGTCGTGGCTTACGATCAGGATACAACCAGGATAGTCGAGCAAAAACTCCTCGAGTGTGCGGAGTGTTTGCAGGTCGAGATCGTTGGTGGGTTCATCCAGCACCAAAAAATTGGGGTTGGTAAACAGGATGCTCAGCAGGTGAAGCCTTCTTTTTTCGCCCCCGCTTAATTTGCTCAGTGGAGTATATTGCTGCTCTGCAGTAAAACCAAATTTTTCCATAAACTGGCTGGCGCTGATCTTGCTGCCATCGGCGAGCGGAAAAAACTCTGCCATTGCCTTAACGTATTCTATGGCCCGCTTGTCTTCTTTGTATTGCAGGCCATCCTGGCTGAAATTGCCAAATACCACGGTATCGCCATGATTGATCTTGCCGCTGTCGGGCAACTCCTCCTGTAGCGCTATTTTTAAGAAGGTTGATTTTCCCACACCGTTTTTTCCCACCACGCCAATACGTTCCCCTTTTTTAAAAGTATAATCAAAGCCTTTCATGATCACCAGTGGCCCATAATTTTTATACACTTTTTTCATCTCCAGCACTTTGCCGCCCAACCTTGTCATTTTTACCTGCAGGCTCAGTTCGGCCGTTTCTCTTTGCTGCTGCACCCTTTGTTCCACTTCGGCAAATGCATCCTGCCGGCTTTTGCTTTTGCTGGTGCGGGCTTTAGGTTGTTTGCGCATCCATTCCAGTTCTTTACGGTAAATGTTCCTGTCTTTCTGCAGTTCACTTTGCTGCACATCGTGGCGCAGGGCTTTTTGTTCCAGGAAGTAATCGTAATCACCTTTATACACGTATACTTTTTCTTCGTCTATTTCCACAATTTCATTACATACGGCATCTAAAAAATACCGGTCGTGGGTAACCAGCAACAGGGTTATTTTGGCCGCACCCAAATAATCTTCGAGCCACTCGATCATGCTAACATCGAGGTGGTTGGTTGGTTCGTCCATTATGAGCAGGCAGTTGCCCTGGTAAAGCTGCGCTTCTATAAGCGATTGGGCCAATGCCACCCGCTTTTTTTGGCCGCCGCTCAGGTTGCCTATTTTTTCGTTCAGGTGGTGAATGTTGAGTTTTCCCAGTATTTGTTTCAGGTCGCTTTCAAAACTCCAGGCATTCAGGTCATCGAGCCTGGCCATAAGCGCCGCTAGTTTAGCGGCATCATCCATACCGTTTTCAAGAAACTCCTCATATTCTTTTACTGCTTTTATCACCGGCTGGTCGAGGCGCAGTATATTGTCCCAAATGGTCTTTCCATTTTCAAACGGGGTATCCTGCATAAGCATTACGGTGCGTACATCTTTGTGTACCCATACGGTTCCACTGTCGGCGGTATCGAGGCCGGCAATGATTTTCATGAGCGTGGTTTTGCCGCTGCCATTGCGGGCCACCAGTGCTATTTTATCGCCTTCTTCAATATTTAAACTGATATTCTTAAAGAGAACTCTTACCCCAAAAGACTTACTGAGGTTTTCAACGGAAGCGTAGTGCATGCGGCAAAGATAATTTCTTATGATATATTTGCGTTAGCTGTTAAACCAAACATTTACATGATAAACGTTACAGAACCATTTTTACCCCCTTATACCGACTATGAACGGTACCTGAAAGACATCTGGGAAAGAAAATGGCTTACCAACCATGGGCCACTGGTACAGGAGCTGGAGAAAAAGCTTCGGGATTACCTGGGGGTCAAACACCTGTTTTTTGTAAACAACGGCACTATTGCGTTGCAAATAGCCATAAAGGCGCTCAAACTTACGGGGGAGGTCATTACCACTCCGTTTTCTTATGTAGCCACCACCAATTCTATTTTGTGGGAAAACTGCACCCCGGTCTTTGCGGATATTAATGACGCTGATTTTAACATTGATCCTTCGAAAATAGAAGCACTTATTACGCCAAAAACATCAGCTGTTATGGCCACGCATGTTTATGGAAATCCCTGTAATGCAGAGGTGTTGGATAATATTTGTGAAAAACACGGGCTTAAACTGATCTACGACGGGGCCCATGCATTTGGCACGATGTACAAGGAAAGGTCGTTGCTGAGTTATGGTGATATTTCCACCTGCAGTTTTCACGCCACCAAACTTTTTCACACAGTGGAAGGCGGCGCTATCATTACAAATGATGATGAACTGGCCGATACGATTTTATTGTACAGGCAGTTCGGTCATATAGGAGACGAGTATTACAGCATTGGTATCAATGGTAAAAGTTCCGAAACACATGCTGCTATGGGGCTTTGTATATTGCCCCATGTAGATAAAATTATCGGAAAGCGCAAAGTACTTACCGAGGCATACCATCAATTTTTGCATGGATTGCCACTTCAGAAGCCTGTATCGATGGCCGGTACAGATTATAACTATGCCTATTACCCTGTGGTTTTTCCATCGGAAGCCTTGCTTATTAAGGCAAGGCAGCACCTGGCGGCCTGTAGCGTAAATACCCGGCGTTATTTTTATCCTTCATTAAACCAGCTGCCTTTTTTAAAAGCAGGGGCCTGCCCGGTTTCTGAAAGTATCAGCAGCAGGGTGCTGGCTCTGCCTATTTATTACGATTTGAGTGTGCTGGAGGTGGAGATGATTGTATCGTATCTTAAAAAAATAATCAAATAGCCATGGTTATTGCAGGAGCAAGGGGCCATGCCCTGGAGATACTGGATATTGTTTTGGCCGTATTGCCAAAAGGAGAAATTGTTTTTTTTGATCCGGTAACCACCATTCATGATATTGAAGCCATCAGCCATTACCCGGTTTTAAAAACCTGGGAGCAACTGAGGGTAAAATTTGAACAGGACCCCGGCTTTATCCTGGGAATGGGCGACTCGTTTATCAGGAAGAAAATGGCCGAAGAATGTATCCGGCTGGGTGGTAAGCTGCAGTCTGCTATTTCAGCAAGTGCTTATATTAGTAATATTGATGTAAACCTGGGAGCTGGTTTGAATATCATGCACCGGGTGGTCATTCAGCCGGCAGTGAAAATAGGCGAAGGAACACTCATAAATGCAGGAGCGTTCATACACCACGAAACGGCTATTGGTAAATACTGCCAAATATGTCCGGGGGTATTTTTAACAGGTGCAACCAGCGTGGGCGATTACAGTATGATCGGCACCGGTGCGGTGGTACTGCCAAAAGTAAAAATTGGCAATAATGTAGTGGTGGCAGCGGGTAGTATTGTTACGCATGATATACCTGATAGTGTAATGGTAGCAGGGAGCCCGGCGGTAATTAAGAAAGAAAGGGCTTGTTTGTAAAAAGATGTTCTTGTATGTGTAATACTATGGGGTTTCTCATGTAGAGTATTGTATGTCAAAAGCACGGCATGAAGCTTCAATTTTTGAGGTAATAGTGTTGTTGAAAGTGGGCAATAATAGGTATTTTTTGGAAGATATAGCATCAATGTGTGCTTTTCGGGTGATTCCTCCGCTTTTAGTTTAATATCATTGAGAGGCGCAAAATTATTGAAAGACCCCTTATGATACTTATGACTGTAAATATCAATTAGATGACGTGGTACCATAAGAACAAGATGTCGGGCCCAGAAGTAGAACGAGTTTGAGAATTATTACGAGATATTTGCAAGGGATATAAAGTAGTGATATTGAAGGATCGTGTTTCCAAAGATCATATACTTTTTTTGTAAATGTTCCCGCCTTTTGACCATCATTCAGTTGGTAAAGTACTTAAAGGGTAAAAGTTTTTGTGATTGCTAATAAAAAAAATAGTTGTTAAAAGGGTTATGGAGCAGACATCTATAGGCAAAAAGTCATTATGTAGCAACTTAAGGCAATATCACAGATGGAATGATAATTGGGCGCACTAACAAGCAAGACGAAAATAGCGGGGGTGAAGAATTCGCATTAGAGGTGGACTTTTGTTGGTTTTGAAACTTCTGATTTTTTGACAAGAGAATTTTCAGGAAATTGTAATTAGTATGTTTAAAAAGATATCATACACAATATTATATTACGCATATGTACAAATTATAGCGTTTATCATTTTTGTTTTAACTGCTAATTTTTATGGGGCACATGGACGAGGGATTTATGCCTCGGTTACCACCATCTTTACTTTTACAGCAACTATTTTAAGCCTGAGTGTGGGTGGGGTAATTCCATATTTTTCTAATATATTTAAGGGGAACCCAAAGGCGTTTTTGAAAGAGAACTTTTACTCTCTTTTACTTATGCTTATTATACTAACATTTATTTGTTTCTTTGTGTCATCTTCCTTATTTCTCATTAGCCCCTCCTGGTTTGGAAGTATAGATATCAAGTATCTCATAGCTGCAGCTATGTCACTGCCCTTTTTTGTATGGATAAGTACAAATGATTTTCTATTTGCAATTCTGGGTGAAATTAAAAGGCAGAATTTTATTGGATTTTATGTAAAAACAACTTATCTGATAGGTTCGTTTTTGTTTGTTTTTTTTTACAAAATCAGTCTTTTGGGGTTTATTATTATTTACAGCCTGTTTAATCTCGTGCAGTTAGGTGCAGAGTGTTTTTTCCTTCTAAAAAAGGTGCGGCCTCAAAAGAAAATTCAATATAATTTTATAAAGAATGTTTTAAAGAGGGCATTTTTATTGCATTTTGTTTCGGTTGCAAGCCTTTTAAATACCTCTTTTAGCCTAATTGTTTTAAATTACTATTCTGCCAATGATTTAAAAGATGTGGGGAACCTCAATTACGCAAACCAGCTTGCAGCAATCCTTATGGTATTACCTTTGGTTGCCAATAAGTTTATGTATGAAGAAACTGCCTTAAAAGGATTGCAGGAAAGTTGGCAGGCGCAAAAAAAAATTCTATATTATACAATGTGTGCGATGGTTGGCCTATGTGTATTGGCATATTTTTTAATAGTACCGTTTACAAATCTATTGAAAAAAGAGTTTTTAAGTGCAGTGCCAGTCTTTAGATGGATGCTGCTTGCAATTTTGCCAAGTAGCTTTTGTGCATTAATGCAAAACCAATGGTACAGCCGGGGGGATCTTAAAAATTATTCCGTTATCAATATTGTTGTTGGGCTATTAACCGCCATTTTTTCTTTTGTTGCTATTTCTGCATGGGGTATTTATGGAGCAGTAGCCAGCAGTATGTTTAGTTTTTCAGGTTTATTTATTTTTAACTTTTTATATTACTTGAAAATTAACAAATCTCATTTGAAATAAATTTAAGATTTTTGTATTAATTTAGATAAATGGAGAACAGATATATATCGCATAACCTTGAATGGACAGATGAAAAGGTCGCACGGTTTTGGAATTTCAGAAATAGCTTTAAGCCATACGATTCTACATGGTTTACTAAACAAGCAGGCGGAGCATTATTAAATTTTATTAACAAGAAGGTATCTCTTAAGGGGAAGGTGCTTGATTATGGAACGGGCAAGGGTTTTTTGGTAAAACGTATCTTAGATGACTTTCCTGACTTATTTGTATATGCGTGCGACTTTACAGAAAGTTTAGTTACTGAAACAAACGTGCAAAACAAAAACCATACAAAGTTTAAAGGCTGTACATATATAAATAGTCTGCCTTCAGTGTACCTGGAAAATTTTTTCGACTTTGTATTTCTTATTGAAACTATTGAGCATTTAACCGATAATTATCTTAATGCATCTCTTCAGGAAATTAAGCGAATTTTGAAACCTGGCGGAGTGGTGATAATATCTACTCCCAATGAGGAAGTGTTAGAGAATACATACGTGCATTGTGCAGATTGTGGGGCTACCTTCCACCATATGCAGCATATAAGAAGCTGGAGTGCCCAAAGTTTAGGAGCTAAAATGAATGAATTTTCCTTTTCTCAACTTCATAATGCGGGTGTAAATATCAATTGGTACGGGTCAAAAGGTATTTTCCATTTATTAATGGACAAGACAAAATCATTATTTACACCTCATTCCCCAAGAAACCTCATTTATATTGGAAAGAAACTTTCCTAATTGTTTTTGATGGGCAAAGTGTTTTAAAAGCTCTTTTTGTGTTTCCTTTAATGCCAGACTGCGGTCGCAAAAAATACAGGTATGAGTTGAGCATTTACCTGTAAAAGAATACTCGGTACAGGATGAACAATCGCTGCTTTGTATCCGTGGTTTGAGCAGCAAATCTTGATAGCAACATAGCCAAATCACATCAATTTTTACCAGGCAAGAATGGTTCTGTATGTAAAAAAGCTGAGATACATTTGTACAGAAGATTTTCGAGAGAATCGGAAATTTGTTGCATGAGTCATACGAGTTCCTTACGCGGGAGACGTTGAAGAAAAGCAATTAAATATGTGTTTAGAAATACGGCTTACCCGGTTTTTTATCATATTGGTGCAATTGTGGGTTACTTCGTGTGACTATTTTCACTAAGTACAGCAAGACGATAATATAAGTATTTGAACCGATGCCCAATCTAGTAGGGACTGGTTAAAATTTTTTAGGCATGAATAGCCTCTGTGTTGTGAGGCATTCAGGAGGCAGTCCCCACTCAAAAAATTCGATTGTTGAGTTTTCTGCCCTTGGTGATTCAGAAATGGGTATTGATGAGGGAAGCGAAAAATTAAGGAAAACCCGGCACCGGTTTGCTGGTAAAGGGAATTTGTTTTGAGGGTTTACTGAACAGAGAAACCCTTCCCGAATCTTTTAAGGATTTATGTAGAAGGAGCAGAGCTAAATGTTTTGAACGGAACGGAGAAAGCAATTCTTGTACACAAACCTGTAAAACGGTTGCTATACACAATTATCATGTTCCTGGTATAAAAGATAAGTATCTTCACTTACTGGATGAATATGGCTATAAAATTGTGTCAGTTCCCGCTTACAACAAAATTTATAATAAGCTCGAGGATCTTATTGATATTTTTAAAACGAGCACGGTAATCATGTTATGAAAATTATTTTTGTAATTCCTTCATTAGCAAGGGGCGGGCAGGAAAAAGCAGGTATGCTCCTCTGTAATTTTTTACGGAACTACCATGATGTAACGGTGATTTGTTTTGAGAATGAGCAACCCGATGATTTTAGTTACCTTGTTCCTGTAATAAGATTAGCCGATGTAAAGGCAGGAAGTTTTTTTTCAAAAACAATAAAAAGCTTCAGGCGTATTTCACACTTAAGAAGGATTAAAAAGCAGCAAAGGGCAGATATTTCTATTGCTTTTGGTAATACAGCAATCATCGCAAACTGGCTTTCATCGGTAGGCGAGAGGCAAATAGTTTCCATAAGACAGTCTTTCAAATGGATACTTGAACAAAAAGGCATTTTAATGAAGCTGCACCTTAGCTTTTATGTGAAGGCCCTTAAAAGAGCTCATACGATTGTTTCTGTAAGCAGCCATATTAATTCAGAGCTTCTGAAATTTAACATCAGCAACAATATTGTAATACATAATGGAATAGATGTAGTAGATATTGTAAACCGCGGTTCTGTAGCGGTGGAAGGAATGAAAGAAAATAAAATTTACATATCGCATTGCGGAAGATTTGATTATTCAAAGGGACATTGGCACCTTGTTAAAGTGTTTATAGAAATCAAAAAGAAATGCAGGAATGCAGTTTTACTCTTGTTAGGCGGTATTGATATGTCTGGAAGCGGAAAGAGAATTTACGATTTTTGTATAGCCTGCCTGGCTTTTTATGGCTTTACCTGGTCTTCAAAAATTAGTGATGAGGCAGATGTTATTTTTTTGGGACACCAGGAAAACCCATTCAAATTTATTTCAAAATCATCTTTGTTTCTTCTCACCTCTGTTTGGGAGGGCTTCCCTAATGCATTGCTTGAAGCTATGGCATGCGCTGTTCCGGTAGTTGCAGCAGATTGTCCTACTGGTCCTGCGGAGATATTAAAAAACGAAACTGGGAGGGATTTTGGGATTTTGTTACCAGCATTCAGTGAGAAGTTTGATCCATTGAATTTTGCTGTATCCGAAGACGAAGTATTGGCTGGTTCCAGGATAACTGAACTGTTATTAAATAGTGACGATGCATCCTTCTTCAGTGCCCAATCTGTTAATCGCTCTCTTCAATTTTCTATTGAAAATACGGGCAACAAATGGCTGAAAGTAATCGAGAATGGCATACTTCCCAAGAATGAAAGCTATTCTTCTTTTTCAAGCTGAAAGGAATTTCCCAAAATTCTCAACGCCTATCTTCTGAAGATTTAAAAAGGATCAATAAAATTCCCATCATGTAAAATGGAATAACCGGAATACGATAGCGGGCCAGGGTTCCGAAATTAAGCGTTGAAAGTCCAACCAATCCGGAAAAAATAAGCGAATAAATTATAAATAAAAAAATATGAGATTCTTTTCTGATGAGTCTGACACTTTTAAGGGGGCCAGCTTTATACAAAGTGAAAAGAGTGAGAAAAAGCAGCGCAAAACTTTCGAGCGCAGAAAACAGCATTAAAAAATTTCGCACTTCCCAAATAAAGGGGCGGTACAGGGTGGCTACTATGCCTAATGGGAATTTCGTTAAGATTCCTTCAAATGTTGGCTCCATTTCCCCAATTTCAAAAGTAGACCCCGCTTCTTCAGTACTTGTTCTGTATGAATTTTGCAGGGCAGATATGTTTTCTTCTATATTTTCGAGTGCATATGCCCCCAGGGTCTCGCTGATAGTTTTCGAAGATGTATATAATATTCCAAAAAGTGCCAGGATAGCCATGAAAAAAATAACCGGTTTGACTATTTTATTCTTTATCCTTCCAATTGTCCTGAAGATTAAAAACAGCAAATATGGTACCGCAAAGGCAGCTATGATATAAGCCTTCACCTCTAAAAGTAAATAAACAGTAATTGCCACAATGGAGATCTGTCTCGCTGATAATTTCCTGTTTTCAAGCATACTGTCAGTAGCCACAAACAACATTGCAAGACTGCTTATGCAAAGGGTGTCTTTTAAAACCCCAGATCCGTAAATACCAATAGTTGGGAAAAAAATTGATGAAAAAGCAACTCCTTTATGCCAGGAAGGCAAATATTTTACGAATGTAAGAAACAAAGTAAACAGGCAAATATATGACCCAAGTGAAAAAAGAACAGTTGCCGGCAAAAATCTTAAAAAAGACAAATAACTTATTATATATGCAAATCGTACTACCCAAAAACCACTTTGGTTTACAGAGGCGTGTAAATCAAAATTTGTTTTGAAAAAATCAGCGTCCTGAAGAAAGATATCAAAAAACGAAACCTTATTTTCTGTTACAAGGCGGTTAATACTGATTGCATCTTTAAAATAACTTAATGAATCGCCTATACCCCAATAATAATATACGAGCAATGCATAGAAAACACCCATAGATACTTTGAAAAAGAATCCAGGGATAAGATATTTTTTTACATAAATATTTGTAGAATTCCGCTTGTAATAAGTAAGCCCCAGATAGCACAAAGAGATATAAACTGGCAATAAAACTAACTCTAATATGTCTATTTTGTAATCCATGCAGATATTCTGCAATATACAGTTAAATTATAGTATGAAATGTTTGTGTATTTTAGCAACCGGTAAATTGAGAAATCTGAAATATGGAAGGGAAAAAGAAAATCCTGTTTTTTATCAATACACTCAATTACGGAGGGGCCGAGCGAGTGGTTTCGCTGCTTGCCGGCTATCTTAGGCCGGATTTTGAGGTACATATTGCACTGTACCAGCGATCAATTTCCTATGATATTCCAGCCGAAGTGGTAATATTTGACCTGAAGGAAAATCCTGGCCAAAATAACGCACTCATATTTTTAAGGCTTCCGGTTATTGCATATAAGCTCAAACGTTATTGCTCCGCCAATGATATCAGCATGGTGATCAGCTTTCTGAATCGCCCCTGTTATGTAGCCGCATTTATGAAAAGCTGGTGGGGTTATAAAGGAAAATTGATCATGTGTGAACGGTCTTACCAAAGCCAGATATTAAAACTTATTGGAGGCGGCTCTTCTCTTTACCCGATCATCACCCGGAGATTGATTCATTTTGCTTACCAGCGGGCAGACCTGGTCATCACCAATTCGAAACTTTCTAAAATTGACCTGGAGCATAATTTTGGCATTACAACACCTGTTCAGGTGATTTACAACCCGGTGGATATACAGTTGATAACGAAAATGAGTATGGAAGAAAAGCCTGCTTGTTTTTCAGAAAGTAATTATTTTTATTACGTATCGGTGGGAGGGTTCAGGGTTGAAAAAAATTTTGCATTATTACTGAAAGCCTTTTCACTCATAAAAGATAAGGCGCCCATAAAATTGGTTATTGTTGGCAATGGCGTTTTGGAAAAGCCACTTAAAGACCAGGCTGCAGAATTGGGAATATCATCAGCTGTGTTCTTTTGCGGCTTTCAGCATAATCCCTATAAATTCATTTTAAATTCAAATTGCTTTGTGCTCTCTTCTTCAACCGAGGGCTTTCCAAATGTACTGCTGGAGGCACTTGCCTGCAGAAAAACCATAATTTCCACTGATTGCCAGTCGGGCCCACGGGAATTATTGGCGCCCTCATCTGACCCCTCCTCCCAGGTTCAAAAGGGTTACGAAATTGCTGAATATGGAATTTTAACGGTACCAGCGGACCCGGAAGCTTTGGCAGCAGCTATGTTTAAAATCTATTCCGACCCGGAACTGCGGTCATATTTTGAAGCAAAGGCTTTTGAACGGGCAGGCAATTTTAATGTTGAAATTTGCAACAATGACTTTAAAGACGCCATTAAGAGCTTAGCAGGGAATTAACACATTTTCTCTAAATTTGCCAACAGTAAAATTTATGCATACAATATTAATTACCGGTGGGGCTGGTTTTATAGGCTCACATCTGACCAGGTTGTTTGTAAACAAATACCCTCATTATAAAATCGTAAACCTCGATGCGCTTACTTATGCCGGTAACCTCGCCAATTTAAGGGATATTGAAACGGCAGCCAACTACCATTTTGTAAAGGGTGATATCACTGATATGGAATTGGTGCAGCAGCTTTTTGGTAAGTATAAATTTACGGCAGTGCTCCATTGTGCTGCAGAAAGCCATGTAGACAGGTCCATTACCGATCCGCTGGCATTTGTGCGCACAAATGTTCTGGGAACCACTACACTGCTCCAGGTGGCCAAAGAAAGCTGGAAGCCGGATTTTGAAGGTAAAATATTCTATCATATTTCAACAGATGAGGTATATGGTTCACTGGGGCAGGAAGGTTTTTTCTATGAAACCACGGCTTATGATCCCCGGAGCCCTTACTCTGCTTCAAAAGCATCGAGCGATCATTTTGTAAGGGCATTTTATCATACCTATGGGCTGCCGGTAAAAATCTCTAATTGCAGTAACAATTACGGCCCTTATCATTTTCCCGAAAAATTGATCCCATTAAGCATTAATAATATCATTAATAACAAGCCTTTGCCTGTATATGGAAAAGGCGAGAATATCAGGGATTGGCTTTTTGTGGAAGACCATGCAAGCGCTATTGATATCATCTTTCACCATGGAAAAATTGGTGAAACATACAATATCGGCGGACATAATGAATGGAAGAACATAGACCTGATAAAGGAACTATGCAGCCAAATGGATATTAAGCTTGGGCGGGCACCAGGTACCTCAGAAAAACTCATCAGCTTTGTGAAAGACAGGGCTGGGCACGATCTGCGCTACGCCATTGATGCTTCTAAATTAAAAGAAGAGCTGGGCTGGGTACCTTCCTTACAGTTCGAAGAAGGGCTTTCTAAAACCATCGACTGGTACCTTAATAATAAAGACTGGCTTAATAACGTTGTAAGCGGGAATTATGCTGCATACTATGCTGAACAATATAATAAAAGGTAGGCTTAGAGTAGTAAAAGTTTAGGGGTTTAGAATGTTTAGAGAGTAAGGAAGTTTAACTCATCCTCTAAACCTTTAAACTTCTAAACTCCTAAACCCACTAAAGAATTAATCAGCCGCAAAAAAACAGTATGAAAGTTTATTCATTTGAAAAATTGGAATGTTGGCAAAGTGCAAGGGTATTAGCCGTATGGACTTATAAGGCAACTAAATTTTTCCCAGACTATGAAAAATTTGGGCTTGTTAGTCAAATGCGAGGGGCTGCTATTTCAATTGCATCCAATATAGCCGAGGGAACTTCCCGTAAAACGTCTAAAGACCAGGCACATTTTAGTACAATAGCCTATAGCAGTACAATTGAACTTTTAAATGATCTCCTGATAGCTCAAGACCTGAGTTTTTTATCTGAAGAGCTATATGAAGAAGGAAGAGAAATGATTGAAAAGCAAACTTTACTAATTGCTGGGCTAAGAAAGTCTCAACAAAAATCAAAATTCTTGTCCTTCCTAAACCTTTAAACCACTAATCTTCTAAACTAACAAATGAAAGGAATTATTTTGGCAGGCGGTTCCGGTACAAGGCTTTATCCCATTACTATGGGCATCAGCAAGCAGCTCATGCCCATTTATGACAAACCTATGATTTATTATCCCCTGAGCACATTGATGCTGGCGGGTATAAAAGATATTCTTATCATTACAACTCCCGAAGACCAGGCCCAATTCATGCGCCTACTGGGCGATGGTGGAAAATGGGGTTGTAATATCCAGTATGCAAAGCAGGAAGTGCCAAATGGCCTGGCCCAGGCTTTTGTTATAGGAGAAAAATTTATAGGGTCCGATAGCGTGGCGCTGGTGCTGGGTGATAATATTTTTTATGGAAGCGGGTTCAGTAAATTATTGCAGCAATCCGCTACTGCCTATGGGGCCACTATTTTTGCATATCCCGTAAGCGACCCCGAAAGGTATGGCGTGGTGGAATTTGATGAGAACTTTACAGCATTGAGTCTTGAAGAAAAACCCGCTGCCCCAAAAAGTAATTATGCGGTACCGGGCCTGTATTTCTATGACAACAGTGTTGTAAAAATTGCAAAGGAGTTAAAGCCCAGCCCCCGGGGTGAATATGAAATTACCGATGTAAACAAAGTGTATCTCTCGGAAAAAAAACTGCACGTGGCCGTATTAGACCGCGGTTTTGCCTGGCTCGATACCGGAACATTTGAATCTTTAAGCGATGCAAGCGAGTATGTGCGGGTAATTGAAAAGCGCCAGGGGCTTAAAATCGGCTGCCCCGAAGAAATAGCCTGGCGCATGGGGTTTATTGATACCGAACAGCTGAATAAACTTGCTGAAGCCCTCGTAAAAAGCGGTTATGGGCAGTACCTGTTAAGGCTTGTCAAAAAATAATCATATAGCGCTGTAAACAGGCGCATCCAAAATTGTACTTAACTTCGATCTTTCCAACTATATCCAATGTCATCAGTTTCTCTAATAAATCCTTTTAATAAACGCCCGCTTCAGCAAGTTGAAAATGGCCTTGCAGATGATGACGGCAATGTTTTTCCGTTACTAAATGGTTCGTACCGCATAGTAAAAAGCGATAATTATACAGATAATTTCGGCTACCAGTGGAACAAATTTGTAACTACACAGGTTGATAAATCTATTCATATCAATTTAAGCCACGACCGTTTTTTTGCAGAAACGAAATGGGACAAGGAAGACCTTTCCGGTAAAAATGTACTGGAGGTTGGTTCCGGCGCCGGCCGTTTTTCGCAAATTATTCTCGATTATACAAATGCCAATCTCTATAGTATTGATTACTCCAATGCTGTGGAAGCAAATTATAAGAATAATGGCCCAAACCCACGATTGCATCTCTTCCAGGCAAGTATTTATGAAATGCCTTTTGCACCTGCCTCATTTGATAAGGTGGTTTGCCTGGGTGTACTGCAACATACCCCGGATTTTGAACGGTCAGTAAAATGTCTTATTGAAATGGTAAAACCGGGTGGCGAACTTGTGGTGGATTTTTACACTATTAAAGGATTTTGGACAAAGATCCATTCAAAATACCTTTTGAGACCTCTTACGAAAAATATGGATCATGAAAAACTTTTTGGAATCATTGACAGAAATGCCAACCGGCTTATTGCTGCGTACAGATTTTTTTCCTCTGTTGGATTGGGGGCTTTTAACCGTTTTTTGCCCGTTTGCGATATTGACGGCACATTGCCCAAAAACCTGAGTAAGGAAAAACTCAGGGAAATGGTGGTGCTGGATACTTTCGATATGTTCAGCCCTCAGTATGACCAGCCACAGAAAATTGAAACCGTGGTTGAATGGTTTAAAAAATACGGCATGAAGCAGGTGTGGGGCGGAATAGTGCCGGTGGGCAATTTTACAAACCCGGTTGTACGGGGTACCAGGGCCTGATTTCAATTTTATTATAACCATTCATGAGTATTAAACAAAAGGCTGCAAATGGAATCTTCTGGACTTTTATTGACATGTTCTTTACCAGGGGCATTTCAATAGCAGCATCTTTGTTGCTTGCCAAAATGCTGGGGCCTTATGCTTTTGGATTAATGGGAATGATCAATGTGTTTATTCTTATAGGAGGGATTTTAGTAGACGCAGGACTCACCACCTCACTTATAAGAACCGGTAATGCCGGCGAAAAAGATTACTCAACCGTATTTTTTGCAAATATTCTTTTCAGCATTTTTATTTACCTGGTTATATTCATGGCTGCTCCCTTAATTGCAGCTTTTTACGGGCAGCAAATACTGGTGTCCCTGATAAGAACCACCTGCCTGATATTTATCATTGGTGCCTTTAGTGCAGTGCAGGTGGCACAGTTCAATAAAAAAATGGATTTTAAAACCCTTGCCCTCATCAACATTCCATCCACCATTATTGGTGTGGCAGTGGGATTGATCATGGCATACAAAGGGTACAATGTATGGAGTATTGTATTTATGCAGCTGGCGATGCAGGCTTCTAACACCATTGTAACCTGGTTCGTAAGTAAATGGAAGCCCGCCATGGTATTTTCCGGCGAAAAACTCAGGGAACATGTGAGATTTGGCTATAAGCTTACACTTACCAGCCTCTTGGGAACCATTTTCGACAACCTCTATAATATCTTCATTGGTAAATTTTATTCTGTAAAAGAATTGGGTTACTACGAACGTTCAAATACTTTTATCGGGTATCCTGTAATTATATTGAGCGGAATTGTGGGGAAAGTAAGTTATCCCCTGCTGTCTCATATGCAGGATGACCCACTAATGGTGGAAAGGGTATATAAGAAAATTCTAAATATCACTTTCTTTGTATCTGCTCCACTCATGGTTTGTTTGGTGGCTGTTGCCAGGCCGCTTTTTCTCCTGCTTCTTGGAGCATCCTGGGAACCAATGGTGCCATATTTCCAGATATTGGCGCTGGCAGCCATGTTGTATCCTCTTCATGCATTTAATATAAATGTTTTAAGGGTAAAGGGAGAAACCGGGCTGCTGCTTCGGATGGAATTTTTAAAGAGAATTATTCTTTGTGTACTCATTGTTTTTTCTATCAGGATGGGGATTTACTGGCTGCTCTGGAGTTCGGTGCTTTATTCAGTAATTTGTTTTTTTATCAATGCATTCAATTGCGGAAAGTTCATTAATTATAGGGTTTGGGAACAATTAGGGGATGTGACACCAACAATTCTTGCTTCATTGGTTATGTTTGTTACGATGTTTTTTTTGCAACAGGTGCTGGGGCATCTCCCTCTTTGGGTTCAGATAGCCTTACCAGTTGTTGCCGGTGGTTGTTCTTACCTGCTGCTGAATTATTTCATCAATAGATCAGCAGTAAAATTTTTCTTATCAGCAGCTGTTATAGCAAAACAGCAGCTTGGGTTTAAGTAGCAAGTGCAGCGTTTTTTAATTAAATTAAATAATAGGCTTGTAATGTTATTTTCTGTATTTACACCATGTTATAACAGTTCAAAAACACTTGAAGCATGTTTTGAATGCCTCAAGTGGCAAACCTATAAAAACTTTGAGTGGATTTTGGTGGACGATTGTTCTCCCGATGGCGGTAAAACAAGGGAACTCATAAAAAAGATCAGCAGGGAAGCCCCTTTTACGGTGAAATACTATTTTTTTGAGGAAAATCATTTTGGTGCCCGTTCTATGCATAAAGCCTGCGAAATAGCGGCTGGCGAATACCTGTTTTTGCTCGATCACGATGATATTTTTACAGGTAATGCACTTGAAAGGGTGGCATGGTATATTGCAAATTATTGCAATGGGGAGGTGGTTGCTGTGAGACCCAGGTGTGTTTCCGAAAAAGGCCTTTTGCTTGGTCCGTCCTACAGAAAGAAAATATTTATTTCCACCGAGGGAGAGATGCGTTATAACGAAGGTATGATGGCAGAGCTGATGACGGCGGGCAGAACAGAAGTAATGAAAGAAGCTGCTGCCCACATGCAACCTGGTTATACTTATGCTTTTTTAATGGCAAAAATTTCAGAAAAGTATAAAATGGTTTATCCTGATGAAGCATTGAGGATTTATGACATGTCTGTTCCCACTTCTTTTTCAAATAACAGGTCTGTTAACACCCGTTTTCCGCAGGCAAAGGTGGATCAATATTTTTACCTGTGGCAGTCTTATTCCGCCTATGTGCATAAAAATCTGTTGCAAACACTGCGGGAGATGATGCATACACACAGTCTTATACACAGATATAAATTAAAGCCTTCAGGGTATAAGCTGAAAGCTCCTTTATTAAAAATTTTATTTTACCTTACCGCACCTGCTGGAATCATTAAGAGCCTGGTATTTAAAATGACAGGCAAGAAAATATAATAAGTTTAGTGCACATGCCACAGAACCAACATATGAAGATACTTATTGCTATCCCGTTTTTGTCAAATGGTGGTGCAGAAAGGGCCATGTTCAATCTTGCTTTATATTTTAGAAAAACCGGTGCGGAGGTAAGCATCATTGCTTCATCGCCCGACGCTCCCAATAAAGAAAAACTGCCTCCCGGCTTTCAGTTTTATACGCTTGATAATCCCCTGCCGCTGAACAGGCCCTCGTTTATTTCGTCCACAAAAAAAATAGCTGCCATTTTCAGGGAAATTAAGCCAGATGTGGTATTAAGTACTTCTGAGTATTTAAACGTTTCGGTTTTACTTGGACGAAGGCTTGTAAAAGGAAAGTTCAAAGTGATCATTAGCCAGCAGATAAATGCAGGTATTTATATGAAGGAGCTTCCTTTTAAAAACAGGCTTCTTATTAGGGCCATTCACAGGTTTGTCATCAGCCGGGCAGATGTTATAGTAGGCGCTTCAGAAGGCGTAGCGCAAAACTTCGCAGCACTTTACAATTTGCCTTATCCTTCAGACAAGGTAAAATTTGTATTTAATCCAATATACGAATCAAGTATTGAACAAAGGGCTAAAGAAGAAATAGTAAATGAAAATTTTGTTTTGGGCTCTCCCAGCCTGGTAACGGTAGGGCGCCTGATATCTCAAAAAAACCAGTCAATGCTTTTCCGGGCATTTAAACTGGTGCTAAAGGAATTGCCGATGGCAAAACTTTTTATCGTGGGCATTGGGCCCGATGAGGCAATTCTGAAAAAACTCGTGGCAGTGCTTCATTTGGAGGATAGTGTTATTTTTTTGGGATACCAGGAAAATCCTTACGCCTATATTGATAAATGCGATTTGTTTGTACTCAGCTCCGATTATGAGGGTTTTGGAAACGTAGTGGTGGAGGCTCTTGCCACAGGTACAAATGTAGTTTCAACAGATTGCCCCAGCGGCCCTGCAGAAATTCTGAATCATGGTGAGTATGGTTTTTTATCGCCGGTTGCCGACGAAGAAAAGCTGGCTCTTAAGATCAAAGAAGCAATTGCCCGGCCATTGCCACCTGAAAAATTATTAAGCCGGGCGAGAGAGTTCAATATTGAAAAAAAGGGAGAAGAATATCTTGAAATTTTTCGCAAGGCGCTGGCAAAATAAAACGGATGCCTTATTATACAGTCATTAAAAAAACAACGATAACAAATGTGTGGTATTTCAGGATTTGCAGATTTTAGAAAACAGACATCCGTTGAAATTTTACAAAAGATGAACCGAACGATGGTTCACAGGGGCCCGGATGGGGAAGGGTATGCTATGTACGATTCCGATAAAGCCTGTATTGGCCTCGGTCATCGCCGGCTTAGCATTATAGATCTGAGTGAAGCAGGAGCGCAGCCCCAGCATTTTGATCATCTGCATATCACTTTTAACGGAGAAATTTACAACTACAGGGAAATTAAAAAAGAACTCCAGGAGAAGGGCCACCAGTTTGGCAGCCATAGCGATACCGAGGTGATCCTGCACGCTTATGCGGAATGGGGCGAAAAATGCCTGCACAGGTTCATTGGGATGTTTGCTTTTGTTATTTATGATGAACAAAAGCAGGAGCTGTTTGCATGCAGAGACAGGGCTGGCGTAAAACCCTTCCTCTATTACTGGGATAAAGATTTGTTTCTGTTTGGGTCTGAGTTAAAGGCAATAATGGCCCATCCTCAATTCCTTAAAGATATTGACCTGGATGCAGCTGCTGCTTATATGCAGTTTGGATATGTGCCGGCACCACATTGCATATTTAAAAAAACATATAAGCTAAATCCTGGCCATTTTCTGAAACTATCACTCAAAACGAAAGAAACTAAAACCGAGCAGTACTGGAATGTATACGATTATTACAACAAAGCAACCCTCGATATTTCATTTGAAGACGCAGTTTTGGAGACCGAAAGGATATTAAAAAATGCTTTTCAATACCGGATGGTCAGCGATGTGCCTGTGGGTGTTTTTTTGAGCAGCGGGTACGATAGTACCTGTGTTACGGCTTTACTCCAGAAAGACAGTACAGATAAAATAAAAACTTTTACGATCGGTGTTCCGGATGCCGGCCTGAACGAAGCCCCTGCTGCAAAGGATATTGCTTTGCATCTTGGCACTGACCACACGGAGTATTACTGCACAGAAAAAGAAGCGCTTGAAATAATTCCACAAATTCCTTTCTTTTATGATGAGCCTTTTGCTGATAATAGCGCTATTCCCACAACACTGGTAAGCCGTATAGCCAGTGAGAAAGTCACTGTGGCACTTTCTGCTGACGCTGGCGATGAAGTGTTTGCCGGTTACAACAGGTATGATTATATATGCAAGTTTGAAAATTTGTTAAACAGGGTACCCAAGCTCTTACGAAAAGCCACTGCTGCTATTATGGATAAAATACCTGCAAGTTATATTCCGGTATTAAACCAACAACAGCTTTTCTACAGCAGGTATGAGAAGATGATGAGTTTGTTAAGAGATCCTTCAGTAGAAAATATGCTTATCAATCTTACGAAGCAGATGAATGACAGTGCTATTTCACGACTTTTTCTTTTACCAGTAAAAAAACTTTCCACTGCTTTCGACAGCAACGAATTGGAGAAGAACTATCTATCTCCATTGCCATATATAATGGCAGTTGATTATGAGACTTATTTGCCGGATGATATCCTTCAAAAAGTTGATCGCGCCACGATGAGTGTAAGCCTCGAAGGAAGGGAGCCTTTTTTAGATCAACGGATTATAGAATGGGCGGCAACTTTGCCATTATCGTATAAATATAATAAAGGCAATAAGAAATACATATTAAAAGAAATTGTTCACAAGTACATTCCAAAGGAACTCATGAACCGGCCTAAAATGGGTTTTGGTATACCTATCGAAAATTGGCTGATGAATGACCTTAAAAAATTTACGGACTATTATTTTGATCCTGTCTTTATAAAAAATCAGGGTATTTTCAATAATAATGAAATCCAAAAAATATTCAGCTCATTTTACCATGGTAAAAAAGAGCGGGCAGAAAAAATCTGGTACCTGCTTATGTTCCAGATGTGGTACGATAAATGGATGAATAGTAATTAAGCGCATTTTCATGCAAACAAAAAATGTTCTTTTTATTTCGCACGATGGCATGACGGACCCGCTTGGGCAAAGCCAGGTAATCCCGTACCTGCGGGGTATCAGCAGGCATGGATACCGTTTTTTTATCTTAAGCTGCGAAAAAAAAGGCAACTACCAGAAAAACTGTGAAGCGGTTGAAAAAAGCCTGGAAGGATCGGCTATAACCTGGGTACCGGTATGGTATCATAATAAGCCCCCGATTGTTTCCACCTTTTACGATATGGCCGTACTCAGAATAAAAGCAAAGGCCCTTCACCGGAAATATGGGATCGATATGGTACATACCAGGTCAGGCGTACCTCCATTACTGGGTATGTGGCTAAAGAAAAAATATGGTATTAAATTCCTGCACGATATACGGGAATTTTACGCTGATGGCAGGGTGGATGGCGGATTTTGGAACCAGAAAAATCCGCTTTTCCGGGCTATCTATAAATTCTTCAAAAAAAAGGAGGCAGAAGAACTGGCTATTTGCGACGGTGCCGTATGCCTGACCCATGCTGCTGAAAAAATAATAAGACAACTTCCATATTTCAATCTAGCCAAACCTTTACAGGTTATTCCTTGTAGTGTGGATATGCAGCTTTTTAACCCTGCCGGGATCAGCCGTGAAGAGCTGTTAAATGTTAAGAGAGAAAAGGGTATTGCCCCCGGGGATATGGTAATAAGTTACCTGGGTTCTATCGGAGGTTGGTATCTTACAGATGAAATGATAAGGTTTTGCAAAAAACTTTCAGATAAAATACCTGCAGCAAAGTTTCTTTTTATTTCCCCTCACAGGCATGAGTTTATCCTGGAAATGGCAACGAAATATAATCTTGAGCCTGCAAAAATAATAACCACCCATGCCAAAAGGGCCGAAGTTCCTTCCCTGCTTGCATTAAGTACGTATTCTATCTTTTTCATCATACCTTGTTTTTCAAAATTATCATCTTCGCCCACCAAACATGCCGAAATAATGGCCATGGGTATACCGGTAATTACAAATTCGGGAGTGGGCGACCTTGATGAAATTATCAGTCATTCTTCATCGGGAATTTTATTGAAGGATTTTACTGAGACATCCTTTGATGATGCTGTTGAACAGATTAAGCAAGGGATGTCTTTCAATCCGGAATGCATAAGGCAGGGTGCAGCCGAATATTATGCATTGCCCCTGGCGGTAAATAAGTATGTTGAATTATATGATGCTCTTTTGAGATGAAAATAAATGGTTTGCCATATTAACCCTCTTTAATAAGAGCCTTTCCTTTTTTGGGCTTTATTTTTCCATTATAATGCAGAATCAGGAATATGGCTATTACATAAAAAGGCATACAAGGGATCTTATACCTTACCAATGAGCCAAAATTAAGCGTGGTGGCGCCCACAAAGAGAGCGAACGAGAGCGAAAACAGGATACAAAAAAGTACTGATGGTTTATTTACAATGGTTAAAAAGAAATTTTTTATTCCGCATTTGTAAAGGGTTAACAGCGTAAAAAGCATAAGCATAAGACTCTCCAGGGAAGAAAGAAGGGTTGAGAGTTTTTTGCTTTCCCACAGGTAAGGCCGGAACAGCGTGGCGTTTATGGCAGAAGGGGCCATTCTGAGCAAACTTTGTACCGATCCGTCAAATTCAACACCAAGAGAAAAATAAGAGCCGGCTTCATCCCTGCCACCCTGCCATTTATAGCTGTCCTGCAATTTTATGATACTGCTTTCCACGCTGCCGTCGGGAGCAAAGTTTCCCAGCGTGTTTTTCATGGTGGCTGCAATCTTTACAAAACTCATGATACTGACGACTACAAATAATACGGCAAGCAAAGCCTTTAGGAGCTTGCTTTTTACCAAGTTTACATTCAGCAGGATAAGATATAGGGCAATGGCGGGCAGATAAGAAACAAGGATATAAACTTTTAATGAATAAAGCAGAAAACCGGCAAATAATACAATGCAAAGGTTTAAAAGGATATTCTTTTTTGAGTAAAATAAGTGATACATCGAATAGGTAAGCCATCCCAATGCACCCACACAAATAGAATCCTTCAAAATACCGGAACTCCAGAAAATAAATGTTGGTAAAAACAGGATGGCAATGGCAAGCTGCTTTTTGAGAGAGGGGAATTGTTCATCAAAAAACAGGAATAAACGCCAGGCCCCGGTTAATGCCAGCAGCGAAAAGACCAGCTGCGAAGCCATAAATCTTCCAAAAGTTAAAAAACTCACCAGAGCCTGAATACGTACCACCATGTAATTATTGGGAGCACGCAGGTAGCCCAGGTTATGTTCATACATCAACAGGCTTTCATCAAAATTTTCGGTAGGTTGAAAAACCAAGTAGATATTTGAAATATCCTTCAGGATAAGTTTGTAAAAATTATGCCCTTCAGGAAAATACAGATCCACACTGTCGCCCCTGGCAATATAGAGCCCAAACATGCTATAGCAAAAACTGCTGAAAACTTTTATCCAAAATGCACTGATAAAAAGTTTCCGGTGACCCGGTAAACAGGTTTTACTCAGGCGCAGGCAAATAAAATAAAAGATACCTGTGTAAATAAAAAACGTTAAAAAATCAAGAATATCCATTAGTTATTTTATTTCGTGCCGCACCTGCAAATGGCGAAATTATGCCTTTATATTAAAAAAATATTTGGTAAATAAAGGGTTTAAAGATAATTTCGGGGTGTTTTAGATGGGTTAGGATTTACCAGCCGGGCTTTTTAGCAACGGCCGGTGTACTGGTTTTATTGTAAACGGTGCAATATTTAATGTTACCGGGCGTTATTTATAACGTCTGGCAATATCAATTTAAACAATCCTAACGAACAGCCATGCAGCGCACAACTGTAAAAACAATATCCCTGCCCAACCATCAAAAAACAAGGCATAATTTTAATGCCCTGAAAGTGGCGGCGTCAGCCGAAGTTCAGGAAACAGAAAAGGCACTGGCCCCGGTTGTGCCTTTTGCTTCCCAAAAAATAATAAGGATCACCACCGTGCCAATGGCGCTTAAATATTTGCTGCCCGGCCAAATGAATTTCATGAAAAAGAATGGCTATGATGTATTGATGATCAGCGCAGATGGAAAAGAGTTGCCTGATGTAATAGCCAATGAAAAATGCAGGCACAAAATTGTGCCCATGACAAGAAGGATCACACCACTCCAGGATCTTAAGTGCCTTATACAACTCATAAGGATATTTTCTAAAGAGAAGCCCGACATTGTTCATTCGCATACACCTAAGGCAGGGCTGCTGGGTATGATTGCTGCAAAAATATGCGGAGTAAAAACCCGGGTGCATACGGTTGCAGGCTTGCCAATGATGGTGGAAAATGGAATGAAATTTAAGCTGCTGAAGCTGCTCGAAAAAATCACTTATGCTGCTGCTACCAATGTTTGGCCAAACAGCGGATCATTACTTAACTATATTACAGATAACAGGCTAACAAAAAGATCAAAACTCCAGGTTATCGGAAAAGGATCAAGTAATGGCATTAATCTTTCGAAGTTTAATAACGGGCAACTGAACCAGGCAACGATCGATGAAATAAAAACTGAAATCAATTATTCTTCTGCCAATACCTATCTTCTTTTTATGGGAAGGTTGGTTAAAGACAAAGGGATTGTAGAACTTGTTAACGCTTTTACAGCCCTGCAGCCAACCCGGCCCGGGCTGAGGTTACTGCTGGTAGGTGATTTTGAGCAGGCACTCGACCCATTACCACATCATATTACAGAAATCATAAAAAACAATGATGCTGTTATACATGTTCCATGGACGAACAAAGTGGAGTACTTCATGAATATTGCTGATCATTTTGTTTTCCCCTCACACCGGGAAGGTTTTCCCAATGTTTTATTGCAGGCCGGGGCCATGAAGCTTCCTATCATCTGCAGCAGCATCCCCGGAAACATAGATATTGTTCAGAACAAGCAAACAGGATTGTTATTTCAAACTGCCAACGAAACAAGCCTGCGGGAGGCAATTGAATATGCAGTAAGCCAAAAGGAAAACACTTCAGAAATGGCGCAAAAGCTGAATGAAGTGATCAACGCCGGTTTTCAGCATACGTTTATCTGGCAAAACCTGTTATTTCAATACAAACGCCTTCAGCACACACATGCCGCAAAGCCGGGTGTTTTACAACAGGCACGTACCGCTGTTGCAGAATGGGCAAAGCAGATTGCTTACAGCCTCCAGCAGCCTTCTTACCACGTTGAAAAGCAGTAAGCACTTGTAATTGAAACTGTTTTTTAGTGGTTTTAGCAGCATTTAATAAATAAGCCATTACTTTTGCCCGGTTCTTTTTTAGAATATTTAATACGCTCGTTTTTTGCAAAAGGCTAAGCTCATCAGGATAACAACGGTTCCCATGGCACTTGCATACCCGCTTAAGGGTCAGTGTTCCTATATGCATGAGAACGGGTTCTATGTGCTGATGATCAGTTCGGGAGGGAAAGAGCTTTCTGCCCTGCTGGAAAATGAAATTTGTCCGCATATCGTTGTTCCAATGACCAGGAGCATTACCCCCCTTCACGATCTTTATTGTCTTTTAAAGCTTATCAGGATATTTCTGCGTGAAAAACCAGAAATAGTGCATAGCGAAACCCCTAAAGCCGGCCTGCTTGGAATGCTTGCAGCAAAAATTGCCGGAGTTCCGGTGAGGGTGCATACGGTGGCAGGCATGCCCCTTATGGTGGCAGCAGGAATAAAATTGCAGCTGCTTAAGTTAATAGAGCGTATCACCTATGCAGCTGCTACTCATATATGGCCAAACAGCGGGTCGCTCAGGTCTTTCATATTAAAAAACAGGTTTACCACTTCCGCAAAGCTTTCTGTGATAGGAAACGGTTCTTCCAATGGGGTGGATACATCGAGATTTAATGAAGAAGTGCTGCGCAAATCGGTGATTGAAGAAGTAAAGAAAAATATTGCTTATGAACCTGCCTGCAGTTATCTTTTGTTTGTAGGGCGCCTTGTAAAAGACAAGGGAATATGTGAACTGGTGAATATTTTCAAACAAATGGCAAAACAGCACCCGCAGCTGAGGCTTGTACTGGTAGGGCAGTTTGAAAAATCGCTTGATCCATTGCCGGCCGAAATTGAAAAAGAGATTACGCATAATAATGCGATCATTCATATTTACTGGACAAACAGGGTGGAATATTATATGTCGCTCGCCAACTTTTTTGTTTTCCCATCTTACCGGGAAGGTTTTCCCAATGTGTTACTGGAAGCCGGCGCTATGAAACTCCCCATTATTTGCAGCAATATTGGCGGTAATATCGATATTGTTCAGCCTAACCAAACCGGCCTTATTTTTGAAACATACAGTGAAGCCGATCTTGCCGAAAAAATAAACTGGGCGCTCCAAAACCGGCCGGTTATGAAGGAAATGGCCCTCCGCCTTTTTGAGAAAGTTACAACAGATTACAAAAGAGAGAAATTCTGGATGGCGATGAACAGCCAGTATAAGGTACTTTTAAAAAACATCAGCAACATATGATATTAATCGGTTATGGCGGACATGCTTTTGTGGCTTACGGAATAATAGAAAGTTCTGCTGGCAGGGTTACCGGATATTGTGATGGAACAGCGAAACCCGTAAACCCGTTCAATCTGCCTTATATCGGATCGGAAGATGCAGCAGCAGCCCGCTTAAGATTAATAGAAGAGGGCTTTTTTATTGCAATAGGCGATAATAGTATACGGAAAAAAGTTGCCCAAAAGCTGGAGGCCGATGGTCTTGTTCCCAATAATATCATTCACCCTTCTGCCGTAATTTCAGCCGCTGCCGTAATTAACGGTAATGGCATTATGATAAGTGCAGGTGTTCTTATAAACCCGCTGGCCAGAGTACAGGATGGAGCCATTTGTAATACAGGTTGTATTATTGAGCATGAATGCCGTGTGGGTGCCTGGGCGCATATTGGCCCTGGTGCCGTTCTTTGCGGAAATGTAAATGTAGGGGCCGGAACATTCATTGGAGCGGGGGCGATCATACGGCAGGGCATCCAAATAGGAGAAAACTGTATCGTGGGGGCCGGGGCGGTTGTGGTAAAAGATGTTCCAGGTAGCAGTACTGTGCTGGGGGTGCCGGCAAAGCCTCAATAAGCTTTTGACCCAATGATGTCATTACTCATGAAATTATCGGTGGCTTAATGTTATATTTGCATCGCAAAAAAACGCTTATGAAGATTTTGGTTACAGGCGGGGCAGGATACATTGGATCTGTACTTGTTCGGCAGTTATTGGAAAAAGGTTACCGGGTGAGGGCTTTCGACAGCCTGAAATTTGGCGGAGAGGCTTTGTATGATGTGATGCTTCACCCAAATTTCGATTTTATGAAAGGCGATGTACGCAATGCAGCCGATGTGGCAAATGCCCTTGAAGGTATTGATGCGATTGCCCATCTTGCAGCCATTGTGGGTGACCCGGCCTGTAAAAAATTCAGTGAAGAGGCAAATGAAACAAACTGGGCCGGAAGCGTGGCACTTTTTGAAGCAGCAGAAAAAGCCGGGGTAGCCCGTTTTGTATTTGCCAGCACCTGCAGTAATTACGGTAAAATGCCCGACCCGGATTCTTTTGTAACAGAAATATCTGAACTGCGCCCCGTATCGCTTTATGCAGAACTGAAGGTGAAGTTCGAAAAATATATCATGGAAGAGCGGAAAGATACCCGTATGTGTTCAACTGCGCTTCGTTTCAGCACGGTCTATGGGTTTTCTCCACGCATTCGTTTTGATTTAACGGTGAATGAATTTACACGCAATGCCACCATTAACGGCGAACAGGAAATTTGGGGAGCACAGTTCTGGAGGCCTTATTGTCATGTGGAAGACCTGGCAAGGTCGGTGGTACTGGTACTGGAGAGTTCACCCGAAAAAGTAAGGACCAATGTTTTTAACGTAGGCAGCACAGATGAAAATTATAACAAAGGCATGATCATTGATGAAGTTTGCAAAGTAGTGCCTGATGTAAAAGTGAATTATGTGGAAATGAATGAAGACCCGAGGGATTACAGGGTCAACTTCGATAAGATCAAAAATGAACTGGGTTATACCATTACCAAAAAGGTACCCGACGGAGTGAAAGAGATCTACAAATTACTTAAAACAGGAATTGTAACAGATTCATTTGCCCAAAAGTTCAGAAATATCTGACCCCGCTTCATTTCTAAATGAACCTTTCTGCCTATAAACTAGGGTATTTTCCCAATACACCCGATTTACAACGTCCGGGCGACCGCCGCAGGTTTGTTTTTTATGCCCGTGAAAAAAATGTTTCTTTCCAAATTGCTTCTCCCAAACAACAGTATGATATTGTTTATTTAACCATGGGATGCAATATAGCCGCCTGGCTCCGCTACAGGAAACAAAATCCCGGGGTAAAGATCATTTTTGAGATCATTGATTCCTATGTGCTTGAAAAGCCCGGCTTGTTGAACCTGGCCCGGGGGTTGGTAAGGTGGCTTGCTAAAAAAGAATCCAAACTATTCCTGGATTATAAAAAGGCAATGCTCAGCATGGTGAAATGTGCAGATGCCGTAGTTTGCTCTTCGGGTACCCAACAGCAGTTCCTTCTTAAATACAACAACAATGTGCATGTTTCACTCGACTATTTCCTCGATGATATCAATTGCTTTAAAACCAGCTACGCATCCCCTGGAAACAAACTTAAGCTGGTTTGGGAAGGGCAGGCATATACGGTACACAACCTGCTTGTATTAAAAAATGTGCTCAAAAACCTGTCGGAAAAAATTGAACTGCACATTATTACAGATCCCGAAGTGATATTCCCTTTTAAGATATTCAATAAAAAAACGAAAGATATTTTGTCGGGAATAGCCTGTGATAAATATTTTTACACCTGGCAGAAAGAAAGTTTTGCAAAATTGCTTTCGCAAATGGACCTTGCTGTTATTCCTATTGGTAGTCATGATGCGCTGCACTGGAATAAGCCCGAAAACAAACTCCTGATGCTCTGGCAAACAGGCATACCAACCCTTACCAGCAACACGCCGGCATATACCAAGGTGATGAATACAGCAAATCTTCAGTTCTTGTGCAGTACTGAGGAGGAGTGGACCAGGAAAATTGAACAATACATGGAGATGGATGAACAATCAAGAATGGCTCATTTTAGCAAAGCCACTCAATACTTAAACAACCATCATACCAAGGAGATCATTTTAAAAAAATGGGATGCTATCTTTGAGTCTGTTATAATGTGTAAGTGACCATTTTCTTCTTTCCCGGTTGTTTATTTTCAACGCTTTCACCCTATTTATTAAACCCCTGCTTTTACCTACATTTGCAATTGCAAAAACATAATTATGCTTCTATTGAGTGGGCCCAATATGGGTGGAAATGAATTAAAATATGTAACGGAATGTATTGAAACCGGCTGGGTAAGCAGTGTAGGGGCCTATGTAGATCAGTTTGAAAAAATGAGCGCCGGGTTTGCCGGAACAAAATATGCCGTGGCTACCAGCAGCGGTACTACCGCCCTGCATATTTGTTTGGTAATGCTGGGCGTTAACAGCAATGATTATGTAATAGCCCCAAATATTACTTTTATTGCCACCTGTAATGCGATAAAATATACAGGGGCCGGTCTTGTTTTAATTGATGCAGATGAGCATAACTGGCAGATGGACCTTGACCTGCTGGAAGAATTTCTGCAAAACGAAACCGAACAGAAAAATGGCGAATGCCGCTATAAAAAGGACGGCAGGCGCATACCGGTGATCATGCCGGTACATGTGCTGGGTAATATTTGTGATATGGACAGGTTGCTTGGTCTTGCAAAAAAACATAACCTTATTGTAGTGGAAGACAGCACCGAAGCGCTGGGTTCTTATTATAAGGGGAAACATGCGGGTAGTTTTGGTTTAATGGGTACTTTCAGTTATAATGGTAATAAAATCATTACAACAGGGGGCGGAGGTATGATCGTTACAGATGATGAGGCCCTTGCTAAAAAAGCAAAGCATCTTACCACGCAGGCCAAAAGTGATCCCTTTGAATATGTGCACGACGAAATTGGCTACAATTACCGGCTGGTGAATGTTGCAGCTGCCATGGGTGTGGCACAAATGGAACAATTACCCGGATTTCTTGCCAGGAAAAAAGAGATCATTGCGTTTTATAAGAAGGAACTCAGTGGAGTGGGCGATATCGGTTTTCAGCAAATAGCCGCAGATGTAAACCCCAATTGGTGGCTGCCCACCATTAAAACAACCAAACAGCGGGAGGTATTGAAACTGCTGAACGATGCCAAAATGCAGAGCCGCCCTTTTTGGGTTCCCATGAACCAACTGCGTATGTTCAAAGAAGATATCTATTACAATAAAAACGACCGGTCAGATTTTATATACAGACATTGCCTTAGTATTCCCTGCAGTACCAATATTACCGATGCAGAACTGAAGGCTGTGTGCGATAAGATAAAAGAAGCCTATTAAACAGCTAAAATTGTACCTTGCGTCCTTCGAAGATTTATGTACCGAATTATTAAACGCATTTTCGATATCTTGATTGCCGGCACAGCCCTTGTATTGCTGTCGCCCATACTCATCCCTGTAATGCTCATTTTACTCTTTACCGGTGAACGGGAAGTGTTTTATTTACAGCAGCGTATCGGTTACAAGAATAAGATTTTCGGTATCTGGAAGTTTGCCACCATGGTTAAAAACAGCCCCAACATCGGTACCGGCGAAATTACACTGCGGAACGACCCAAGGGTAACAGCATTTGGAAAATTTCTCCGCATCAGTAAAATAAACGAACTCCCGCAGATCATCAATGTTTTTAAAGGAGATATGAGCATAGTAGGGCCAAGGCCGCTGATGCCTGTCAGTTTTAAATTATATGGTGCTGCAGTACAGGAGAAAATATATGATTCAAAACCCGGTATGACGGGCATTGGATCCCTGATGTTTCGCGACGAAGAAAAACTGCTCTCAGATGCAGCAGATCCCAAACTTATGTATGCCTCCATTTACCCGTACAAAGGCAACCTGGAAATGTGGTATCTTAAGAATGCATCATTTTTTACCGACCTTAAGATAATTTTCCTTACAGCCTGGTTAATTGTTTTCCCAAAAAGCAATCTTACAGTTAAATTTTTCAGGGACCTGCCGCAAAGAAATTTCTGAAACCCGCTTTTTAAAACAGTAATAAGTGTAACTTTTGCGCTGTAAAAAACTGCTATGGACTTCTTTACTATCAAAGACCTGGAAAATTTGTCGGGCATAAAGGCCCACACTTTGCGTATTTGGGAACAACGTTATGGATTTATAAAACCAGAACGAACGCAAACCAATATCAGGTATTATAACAATGATGAGTTAAAAAAAATACTGAATATCTCATTGCTTAATAAAAATGGCTACAAAATTTCTCATATAAGCGCCATGTCCGGGGCAGAAATAAGCGAGGCCGTGCTTTCTCTGAAGGATATTCCATCTAAAGAACAGAAACTTGCCAATGTATTATTGCAGAAATTGATAGACCTGGAGATTTCCGGCTTTGAAAAGTTATTGAATGCAAGTTTACTTGAAGCCGGTGTTGACAGAACGATGGAGTCGGTTGTTTTTCCCTTGCTTTCAAAAATTGGCACGCTTTGGCTTACCTCTCATATACGGCCGGCACAGGAGCATATTGTTTCCAATATGATTCGGCAGAAAATTCTGGCTGCAACCGACCAGTTGCCTCCGGCAAAGGCAGCGGCAGGTACGGTGCTTCTTTTTTTGCCTGAAGGCGAGCGCCACGAATTGGGACTTTTATATATGTATTATAAATTGAAGAAAAGCCATTTCAATACAATTTACCTCGGTGCAGACGTACCCCTTGCGGATGTAAAAGAGCTGGTATCAAAAAAAAAGCCGGCATATATTTATATCCATCTCACCGGTACAGCGCCCTATATCGACCTGCACAGTTTTCTGAAAGCATTATCCGCTGTTGCTAAAAATGCTTTATGTGTAGTAACCGGGGATGCCGTAGCCGCTCACTCAAAGAAACTGCCAAAGAATATGGTACTGCAGCTTTCTCCCGCAGAAGTGCCTGCTTTTTTGATGCAATACGGGAAATAATTTTTTTTATTTAATTTTTTTGTTTAACTTTATGGTATTAATTATTAAACAAAATAAAATAAGCATTTCCACTACCCTTTGTTAAATTTGAAAAGTGAAAAAAGCAATTGTTATTGGAGCGGGCTTCTCTGGTTTGTCAGCAGCAAGTTTTTTGGCAAAATCCGGCTGGCAGGTAACTGTTCTTGAAAAACATACACTACCTGGCGGAAGGGCAAGAAAAATGGAGACAGATGGTTTTATGTTTGACATGGGCCCAAGCTGGTACTGGATGCCCGGTGTGTTTGAACGCTATTTTAATTTTTTTGGAAAGAAAGTAAGTGATTTTTATACATTAAGCAGGCTGGATCCGTCTTACAGGATATATTACCCGGATAGTATTATGGATATTCCTGCAGATTACAGGCAGTTAAAGGAATTGTTTGAGTCTATAGAACCGGGTGCAGGAAAAAAACTGGACAAATTCCTGGATGAAGCAAAGTATAAATATGAAGTAGGTATCAATAAGCTGGTTCACAAGCCAGGACGTTCTTTGAGTGAGTTTGCCGATACAGAGGTAGCGATGGGTGTTTTAAAGCTGGATGTGTTTACCAGTATGAAAAAACATGTTGGCAGGTTCTTCACGCATCCAAAGCTGCAACAGTTAATGGAATTTCCTGTATTGTTTTTAGGTGCATTGGCACAAAAAATCCCTGCACTTTACAGCCTGATGAATTATGCCGATATTAAGCTGGGTACCTGGTATCCGCAGGGTGGTATGTACGAAATTGTAAGGGCAATGCACCAGAACGCAGTAGAACATGGCGTTAAATTTTTCTTTGAACATGAAGTGACCGGGATGAGTGTGAAAAACCGGCAGGTAAATAAAGTTGTTTGCAGAAAGCAAAATGAGCGGGGAATTGAATTTGAGGCAGATGTGGTGGTGGGGAGTGCAGATTATCATCATGTGGAAACAGCCCTGTTGCAACCTAATGAACGGAGTTATGATGAAAAATATTGGAATTCCAGGTTAATGGCGCCCTCTTGCCTGTTGTATTATATCGGGCTCAATAAAAAGCTGGAAGCTGTTCAGCATCACTCCCTGTTCTTTGATGTTGATTTTGACAGGCATGGCAAAGAGATTTACGAAGAGGCGAAATGGCCAACAGAGCCGTTGTTTTACCTCAGTATCCCATCGGTAACCGACAGTTCGGTAGCGCCACCAGGATGTGAAAATTTATTTTTTTTGGTTCCGGTGGCAGCAGGATTGGCCGGGGACACGGAGTTACTTCGAAAAAAATATTTTGATATGATTGTGGGGCGGTTTGAGGAAAAAACAAACCAAAAAATAAAGGACAGTATCATTTTTTATAAATCATATTCCGTAACCGATTTTAAGGAAGATTATGGGGCCTTTAAAGGAAATGCATATGGCCTGGCAAATACACTGATGCAAACAGCCTTGCTGAAGCCTTCCTTGAAAAGTAAGAAAATTAAAAACCTGTATTTTGCCGGGCAACTTACCGTGCCGGGACCGGGTGTGCCGCCCGCCCTTATAAGCGGTGAAGTAGTGGCAAAAGAGATAAATAAAGATTTTAAAATCGTAAATGCATGATGCATCTTTTTCATAAAGTGAGCAATGATTGCAGCAGGATAGCAACTGAACGTTACAGCACTTCGTTCAGCAGCGCCATACGCCTGCTGCACAGGAGCATGCGTACACCTGTTTGTAATATATATGGTTTTGTGAGATTTGCCGATGAAATTGTTGACAGTTTCCACGGCTTTAACAAACAGGGTCTCCTCGGGGAATTTAAGGCCGAAACTTACAAGGCAATAGTGCAGGAAATAAGCCTCAACCCCATACTAAATAGTTTTCAGCAAACCGTAAATGCTTACAAAATTGATATTAAACTTGTAGATGCTTTTTTCTGCAGTATGGAGTTTGACCTGGATAAAACTACCTATGATGCAGAAGGCTACCGGCAGTATATTTATGGAAGTGCAGAGGTGGTGGGTTTGATGTGCCTATATGTTTTCTGTGAGGGAGATGCAAAAAAATTCGAAGAACTTAAGCCGGCTGCCAAGGCGCTTGGAGCGGCTTTTCAAAAAGTAAATTTTTTGCGGGATGTAAAGAATGATTACCAGCAGTTGAACCGCACTTATTTTCCGGGGGTGGACTTTGCAAATTTTTCAACATTGCATAAAAAGCAGGTGGAAGAAGATATTGCAAATGATTTTGCACTTGCTTACCAGGGGATTTTGCATTTGCCGGTAAAAGCCAGGTTTGGGGTGTATGTAGCCTATAAATATTATTTCAGCCTGTTTAAAAAGATCAAAAAATCGCAACCTGCAAGCTTATTGGAGAGCCGCATCCGCATTCCTGATTATGCAAAAGCATTTATAGTGATGCGGGCGGGTTTGCGCAGCCACCTCAATTTATTGTAATAATCCGTCAAACAATCTTATATTTTGCAACTGATACTGGTAAATGAAAATGATGACCCTGTAGGTTTCATGGAAAAAATGGAAGTTCATGAAAAGGGTTTACTGCACCGGGCCTTCAGTATTTTTATATTTAACCAAAAAGGCGAGATGCTCCTGCAGAAGCGGGCCAAAAATAAATATCACAGCGGTGGGTTGTGGACCAATGCCTGCTGCAGTCATCCTCTTTTGGGTGAGGCCACCGAACCAGCTGCACACCGCAGGCTCAAAGAAGAAATGGGCTTTGACACAGTACTGAATAAATCATTTTCATTTGTTTATAAGGTTCATTTCGGAAATGGGCTTACCGAATATGAATTTGACCATGTGTTTACCGGTAAATACGATGGAGAAATAAGGCCGGTTGCCGAAGAGGTGAGCGAGTATAAATACGTGCCGGTAGCTGAACTCCTGGACGATTTACAGCAAAACCCGCAAAACTACACGGCCTGGTTTCAAATTGCTATTCCAAAACTGATGGAGTATCTTGCATAGTAAGTTATGAAATCCCGGAAAATAGTTGTTATAGGCAGCGGAATTGCAGGTATGGCTGCAGCCACCAGGCTTGCCGTAATGGGTCATGAGGTAACTGTGTATGAAAAAAACAGTTATCCCGGCGGAAAACTTTCTGCATTTATAAAAGACGGTTTCCATTTTGATGCCGGCCCTTCTTTGTTTACCCAGCCTCAAAACATAGAAGAATTATTCCAACTAGCCGGGGAGCCAATCAGTGGGCATTTTCAATACGTAAAGCTGCCCGAAATTTGTAATTATTTTTTTGAAAACGGGAAGCAGCTGACCGCATACGATGACCGGCAAAAACTGGCGGCATCTGTTGAACTGGCGCTTGGAGAAAAGGCAGCTAATATTATTTCTTATTTGCAGCGGTCAGAAAAGCTTTATAATAATATCGGATCGGTTTTTCTGGATCATTCGCTGCACAAACGAAGTACATGGTTGCACAAGCGGATTTTTGCAGCGTTAAAAACGGTGCGCTTCCCATATCTTTTTGGAACATTAAATGATTACAACAGGTCTGTACTTACAACACCCGGGGCGCAGCAAATGTTTAACCGCTATGCCACTTATAACGGAAGCAATCCTTACAGGGCACCGGGCATGCTGAGTCTTATTCCGCACCTGGAGTATAACCAGGGTAGTTTTTATCCCAATGGAGGCATGATCAGTATTACCAATGCCTTGTATGCACTGGCAGTAAAAAAGGGAGTTAAGTTTGAATTTAACGCAACGGTACAGCGTATAATTCACATGGATGCAACGGCTGAGGGGATAGTGGTGAATGGTAAGAACGTGTTTGCAGATACAGTAGTTACCAATGCAGATATTTATTTTACTTACAAACAACTGTTGCGCCACGATGCAAAGGCACAAAAAGTATTGAAACAGGAGCGCAGCAGCAGCGCCCTGATATTCTATTGGGGCATCAGCAAAAAATTTGATCAGCTAGGCCTTCATAATATTTTTTTCAGTGAAAACTATCAGCAGGAATTTGACCTCATCTTTAACAAAAGAAATATAGGGACCGATCAGACCGTTTACGTTAATATCACTTCAAAAATGGATCCCGGCCATGCACCTGCCGGAAAAGAAAATTGGTTTGTAATGGTAAATGTGCCTGCCAATACAGGCCAGCATTGGGAGGAGTTGATCAAGTTGGCAAAAAATAATATTTTAACCAAGCTAAGCAGGTTGTTGGGCGAAGGGATAGCGCCACTGATAGAAACAGAAGATATTCTTGACCCGGTTCTTATTGAGGAGCGAACCGGGAGTTATATGGGTTCGTTATATGGTACAAGTTCAAACAGCAGGCTGTCGGCTTTTTTCAGGCATCCAAATTTTACCGGTTATATAAAGGGCCTGTATTGCTGTGGCGGTTCTGTACACCCGGGCGGCGGTATTCCACTTTGTTTTAAAAGCGCAAAAATTGTGGCAGATCTTATTGAAACAGAAAAGAAGAGCAAGCATTGAAACAGTTTTCAAGATACCAGTTTGCCACAGCCATTGCCATCATATTTCATGCTGTTGGCCTGGCCGGAATTTTATTTTTTAATAAAGATTTTTTCATCGGCACAACGGCCTTTCATTTATTGCTGATGTGTGCATTGATTTTTTATACACAGGAGCGGATAAACTTCGGGTTTATACTTTTTTTTATTCTTTGTTTTATTGCTGGTATGTGTGTTGAAATAGTTGGAACCTCCACGGGTATGCTTTTTGGCAACTACAGTTATGGAAATGTATTGGGGCCGGGCGTAAAGAATGTTCCTTTTATAATTGGGATCAACTGGTTCATCATTGTGTACTGCTGCGGTATCGGTATGAGTACATTATTCAGGCGGCTGGCTGCAAAGGTGGGGGAGGAAACTGTTTACCAGCATAAATTTCTTAAGACCGCTTCTGTGGTTTTTGATGGGGCAACGCTGGCTGTTTTTTTTGACTGGATACTGGAACCGGCCGCAGTAAAATTGGGTTATTGGCAATGGCAGGACGGAGATATTCCAGGGTTTAACTACCTGAGTTGGTTTATGGTAAGCGCTTTATTGCTGCTGTTTTTTCAACTGCTTCCGTTCAACAAGCACAATAAATTCGCCGTAAATTTGCTCTTGATACAATTGATGTTTTTTCTCATTTTAAGAACTTTTTTATGAGTACAATACTTTTCATAGCAACCCTGCTGGGTACATTTATGGCTATGGAGGGAGTTACCTGGCTTACACATAAATATGTAATGCATGGGTTTTTATGGTACCTGCACAAAGATCACCATCAGCCGGAACCGGGTTTTTTTGAGAAGAACGATGCTTTTTTTCTCATATTTGCCATACCAAGCTGGCTGTGTATAATGCTGGGCCTGCAAAATAAAAATTACCCGCTTGCTGCTATCGGTTTTGGAATTGCTTTGTATGGCCTGGCTTATTTCTTAGTGCACGAGGTGATCATTCACCAGCGCTTTAAATGGTTTACCCGCAGCAATAATACTTACATAAAAACCATACGCTGGGCACATAAAATGCACCATAAGCATTTGGGAAAGGAGGAGGGGGAAAGCTTTGGTATGCTTTGGGTGGCCAGGAAATATTGGGCCAAGGTGAAAGCTGATAAGAAGAGAGCTGCCGGTTAATAAACAACGCCACTGTTTTGTATGATTTGCGATATTTCTTTGTTATGCCAGTGGCAATTATACCCTGTATACTTTTAATTGAATACACACTATACATACTTTTTAATTTTAGCTGCTTCACTGGCAGGGCCCCTGCTGCTGAGTTTCGACAGGAAAGTGGCTTTTTATAAAAAATGGAAATTCCTTTTCCCGGCAATGCTTATTCCGGCCCTGCTGTACATTGCCTGGGATATATGGTTTACGGCTGTAGGCGTGTGGAGCTTTAATGATAATTATGTGACCGGGATAAAACTGATCAACCTGCCATTGGAGGAAGTGCTCTTCTTTTTTGTAGTGCCATACTGCTGCCTGTTTATTTATGAGTGCATCCGTTGCTATTTTCCACACATGCACAATCATAAACAATGGAATACCGCTATGCAGGTACTGGCGGTAGTGTTATTTTTATTTTCCTTTTTATTTTTCAACCGGGCCTACAGTTTTTATACTTTTTTGTTTTGCGCCCTTTTCATTTTACTCTTATTTTGGAAACGAAGGGTATTTAAATACTTTCATACGAAAGCTTTTTTTATTTCATATGCGGTTATACTTATTCCGTTTTTAATTGTTAACGGCTTTTTAACGGCTATCCCGGTTGTACAGTATAACAATGACGAGAACCTGGGCGTACGCATTTATACCATACCGTTTGAAGATATATTTTATGGCATGCTGCTTGTAATGATGAATGTGGCCATTTTTGAAAGACTGAAACACCGGTATTTAAAACACTGATATTATTTTATGGACTTTGGAAAAATTGCGGAAAGCGAATTATGTAAAGCTGATTTTTCTCTGAAAAAAGATCCGGCTTTTAATAATACTGTGCTAAAAGGAGCGCCGGTAAAAATGCCAAAGTTTTATGTTGGATGTGCCAAATGGGGGCGTAAAGAATGGTTGGGTAAAATTTATCCCGCCGGTACTAAAGAAAAAGATTTCCTTGATGAATATGTGCAGCATTATAACAGTATTGAACTCAATGCAACACATTACCAGGTATATAAACAACCCATCATTACAAAATGGAATGACAAGGCCGGAAAGAAAGATTTTCTATTTTGTCCCAAGATGTACCAGGGCGTTACACATTTTGGGAGCCTTTCTGGTAAGCAGGATCTGACAACTGCTTTTTTAGAAGGAGTCCTCGCTTTTAAGGAGCATCTTGGTCCTGTGTTTATCCAGGTGAGCGACCGTTTTTCACCAAACAGGAAGGAAGAACTCTTTTTGTATTTAAAATCACTGCCAACCGATCTGCAATTTTTTCTTGAAGTAAGGCACCCTGCCTGGTTCGAAAAAGAACAGGCCGGCGAACTGTTTGAAATGCTTCGTGAGTTAAAAATTGGTGCTGTAATTACCGATACGGCCGGCCGGCGGGATTGTGCACATATGTACGTTACCATACCAAAAGTTTTTATCCGTTATGTGGGTAACAGCCTGCACCCAACAGATTATGCAAGGATTGATGCGTGGGTAGAGCGTTGCAAACAATGGATCAATGCGGGCATGAAGGAAATTTATTTTTTTATGCATATGCACAATGAGGCCACTTCGCCGGAACTTACCGTTTACCTGGTAGATAAACTGAATAAGGAATGCGGGCTGGATTTAATTAAACCCAAATTTGTAACGGCACAAAAAGGATTGTTTGATTAATGTGTAATGATACGCCTGTAGGTACACGCCTCGAGGCGTGTACCTACAGGCGTGTACCGGCAATGTTCCTATGTCAATTCAAACATTTCCTCCCAGCGGGTGGTATACCTGGGGCTGCGCAGTTCCTGCCGCATTTTCCAGTTGCGGGTGGTACCCGATGCAGCAAATTTTATAATATCATTGCGCATGGCAAAATTTACATTGTCAAGCATTTCCATCAGCATACGTTTATTGTTTGTTTTTTCTGATGCAAATAAATTTCCCTGGATGCTGCTATCGGGCACCAGCCCGCTCAGCATTACACCGGCTTTCTTATACAGGCGGCCTTTTTCAAATATCTGTTCCACCAGTTTTACCGCCGGCTTTATCAATTCATTGGTGGCTGCTGTGGCAAAGGGCAGGGTGGTATAGCTGCTGATAGTGGGCCCATGTCTGAAATAAGTGCCATGGCTCTGTTCTTTGGGTACCACAAATACACTGATGATGCTGGCAGCGCTGTGCTGGCGGCGCAGTTTTTCCGCCGCTTTGGATGTATAGGTTGCAACGGCCTCTTTTACCTGTGCTATTTCTTTTACCGGGCTGCCAAACATGCGGGTGCTGGCGATCATTTTTTTATTTACCAGTTCTTCTTCCATTTCGTTTGATGGAATACCCCTGAGTTCCCGAACCAGGCGTTCGCCCACCACCCCGCCTAAATTTGTTTTGGCCCAGGCCTCTGTTTTTAAAGAAAGATCATAGGCAGTGTACACTGCATTGAGCTCCACCAGTTTTTGTGCGTACTGCCCGCCCACGCCCCACACTTCTCCCACAGGTGTTTTCAGTAAAGCTTTGCTTATTTTTTCAGGTGTATCAAGTACCACCACACAGTTGCTGGCCTGTTTGTGTTTTTTGGCCAGGTGATTGGCCACCTTGCTAAGTACTTTTGTAGGTGCCACGCCTATCGATACCCTGATGCCGGTCCAGCGTTCCACAGTTTTTCTTATTTGTAATGCAAGTTTATGCAGATCTGTTTTTTCAAATTCCGAAAGGTCTAAAAAAGCCTCATCTACCGAATACACTTCCACATTTTCGGCGCCCAGCATTATGCGCAGCGTTTCCATTACCCGCCAGCTCAGGTCACCATACAAGTAATAATTGGATGAGAACGTGGTTACGCCATATTTTTCAATGATGGGCTTTGCTTTAAAATACGGCCCGGCCATTTCTACGCCCAGCATTTTGGCTTCATCGCTGCGGGATATGATACAACCATCGTTGTTGCTCAGCACAACAACCGGCCGCTCATTCAAGGCAGGCCTGAAGAGGCGCTCGCAGGAGCAGTAAAAACTGTTACAATCAATAATGGCTTTCATTTTTTTCTTTTTCCCCGGACTGAAGCCGGGGGTTCACCAGGGTTTTCAACCGCTGCCAGGGCTACCCAAGTTCCCTCACTACACAAACCACCACACCCCATAAATTCATCTCCGAAAAATCGCCCATATTGATGGTTTTATAACGGTCGTTTTCGGGTATCAGAAATGCCGAAGAAAAGTTCTTATGAAAACGCCGTACGATCATTTCTCCGTTGAGAATGGCCACTATTATTTTTCCGTTGGTAAGTTTTACAGAGCGGTCCACCACCAGTATATCCCCGTCAAAAATACCTGCATCCTTCATGGCGTCGCTCTTCATCCGGAAGAAGAATGTGGCCGGTTTATTTTTGATCAGTTGCTCATTCAGGTCGATGCCCCGCTCCATATAATCATCTGCGGCTGCGCCAAAGCCCGTGGCATTGGCCGTGGGTACATCGTGCTGGCTAAAACGTTTGCTGCCGGTATAACTGCTGCCAAAAAATTTCTCCACATCCATAAAAAATATTTTATTTAACTAAATTATTTAGTAAATTTATGCCAAATAAATTAGCTAACAAATTTTTAAGTATAAAAAAATTAAAAACCATGAAAGACATACAGGCCATACCGGGCTATAAGGTGTACGAATACCTGCTGGTGCTCAATCCCCACGAAGAATTAAGGAATAAGATCATGCATGTGAAGCAGGAATTTTATGAAAAATACAAAGCATCGGCGGCGGTATATGGCAAGCCGCATATTACGCTCGTAAATTTTCTGCAATACGGCCTGATGGAAGAACGAATTGTACAACGCCTCAAAACGGTTGCCATGGGGATGCAGCCTGTAAAAATAGAACTGAAAGATTACGGCAGTTTTCCCTCGCATACCATTTATATAAACATTACTTCCAAACTGCCCATTCAAAGCCTCGTAAAGCAACTGCGTACAGATGCGCAACGCCTCATGAAATTTGATAACGATAACAAACCGCATTTCATACTGGAGCCGCACCTTACCATTGCACGCAAACTCAGCCCATGGCAATATGAACAGGGTTGGCTGGAGTACAGTCACCGGCATTTCAGCGGGCGCTTTATAGCCGACGGCATGTTGCTGCTCAGGCGCCCTGCGGGCGAACTGAAATACCAGGTTATGCAGCGTTTTCAATTCGAAAACCTGCCGGTGCACACAAAGCAGGGGGAACTGCATTTTTAAAACCTCATCCTTGCCTTCTCTTTAGGAAAGGGATTGGAGCAGGGTTTTGTTGGCCGGCATTGGTTTTTCATGGCATCATCGGTGTCCCGATAGCTATCGGGACTCTCTTCAACCGCATACCATTGATCAGCAAAAGGGCATAGTATCAAACATAATTCTTTGCATCTCCTTTTCTTTGCGCCCCTGCGTGCAAAAAAACTCACGCAGAGGCGCAGGGAAAAAGCCGGGTGAATAGCGTGATGATGTACAAGAGTGCGACGCCGCCGAAGCTGCACAAGGAAATTTAGCCGGGCCACAAAATAAATCTTCAAAAAAAAATAATTATAAAAACAACATGAACAATCTTAAACAAGACCATCACAAACTTGCTGCAAACACGCAGCCCGAAAACAGCCAGTACAAATACGGCCGCGGCGCACAGTTTAACACAAAAAATAAATTCATTAAAAACGAAACTACTAAAGAACATATAGAATCTATCGACGACTGGGAAGAGCAAAACCTGCACACACAATATATAACCATGCATTCTAAAACCATTGTAAACAAAGTAGAGAGCAAAGACGTGGGCATGAGTTACAGCATGAACCCCTATGCCGGCTGCGAGCATGGTTGTATTTATTGTTATGCCCGTAATGTGCACGAATACTGGGGCTACAGCGCCGGGCTCGATTTTGAGCAAAAAATACTGGTGAAGAAAAACGCCCCGGAACTACTGCGAAAATTTCTGCTGCACCCAAAATGGGATGCCACACCCATCATGCTCAGCGGCAATACAGATTGTTACCAGCCTGCCGAACAAAAATTCCGCCTTACCCGCAAAATGCTCGAAGTATGCAATGAGTTTAACCAGCCCGTGGGCATACTCACCAAAAACAGCTGGATCATTAAAGACAAAGACGTGCTGCAGGAAATGGCAAAGAAAAATATTGTATCGGCCATGGTAAGCATCACTTCATTTAATGAAGAACTTCGCCGCTTTATGGAGCCACGTACGGTTTCGGCCAAACAAAAACTGAAAGTGATCGAAGAACTCAGCAAGGCAGGTGTGCGCATGGGCATCATGATGGGGCCTATGATACCCGGACTGAACGAACACGAAATGCAGCGCATTATGAAGGCGGCGGCCGATAACGGTGCCACATTCACCGCCTATACTTTTTTGCGCCTGAATGGCGCCATAAAATTTTTGTTTCACGATTGGTTATATAAAAATTTTCCCAACCATGCCGATAAGGTTTGGCACCTGGTGGAACAAAGCCACGATGGTAAAGTGAACGATACCCGCTGGGGTGTGCGCATGCGGGGCGAAGGGCATATAGCAGCCATGGTGGCACAGCAGTACAAAAAATACGGCAAACTCTACAACATGAATGCCGAGGAGTGGAGTTTAGATAGCAGTAAGTTCCATGTGCCGGGCGGGCAAGGGAAATTGTTTTGAACAATATTTTCAAACGCCTTATCAGTACAAGTCATTCCTCAACCGCTTTGCCAACAATCCTGTTGCGAGTTTCAAATCAATAGCTGCAACCAATACGCCTTCTTTGGCATAAGGTTGGTAGGCTATGCAGCTACCATCAGGTGCTATGATAGAGCTGGCCGATTCAGGAAAACTGGTAGTATAATTGCAACTTGCAAAATAAATTGTATTCTCCAAAGCCCGCACCATCATTGCCTTTTCGTAATACGGGTTTGAGGGTGCGGCCCAAACACTAAGCTGCGGCCCTTGCAAATTGCTGCCTGCAAAATGTGGATGAAAAACAACCTGTGCGCCATTGCGTGCAGCCCAACGCACTGTTTCCGGATAACGAAATCCTTCATGGCAAATGCTGATGCCAAATGTGAGCCCGGCTATTTCAAACACTTGCCTATGTGTGCCTGCAACCCAATGGTTATCTTCTGAAGGGTCGAGTTGGTTTTTAGTTTGATAACCCAATATTTTTCCTTCTTCTGAAATTACAAAAGCCACATTGAGGTAGCTATTATTTTCATACCAATCCATAGGTAGTATAATAGCAATGTTATGTTGTTTTGCAATAGTGCATGCTTTATTTAATGCAGCCTGCATATTTTGTGGAGTAGATTTTTCAACTACAAATTCCGCTGATGGATAACCAGGCAGATAGCTTTCGGGGAAGCAAATAATTTTTGCTTGCTGTGCAGCCGCATCTGCAACCATGCTTTGTAATTGTTGCAAACCAGCAGAAATATTTTTTGGAAATGCAGGGGATGCCAGCGCAATTTTCATTGTTATAAGTTTACTGCAAGTTAATTGATAAGTCTTGAAATCCTTTAGATGCCTGCCTTTGCTGCGAATAGAAATTCACTCTTAAAAAGCAGTTTGAAAAATTATTTTAAAAAAAGTTGCTTAAAAATTTGGCGTATTCAAAAAAATAGATTCATCTTTGCAGCGCAAAACAAAATTAAAAACAGTAACAAATGCCGCAACTCAGTTTACATATTGAAGAATCAGCAAAATGGTTTAGCGCCAATGGCCGCTATCCGTTTGCCGGGGCAGGTTGTGCTGTGCAATAGTTAACAAAACTAGCTGACAATACAAGGCCCCGACAAAAAGTTGGGGCTTTTTATTTGCAGTAACCAAAATAGCATGATGCGATTTACAAACAATAGAGTTTTAACGTTCAGCCGCAGGATGCTGACATCAGCAGCAGGGGAAAGCTATGTTCCCACTGCATTTGAGGGCATTGATGGTAAAAGTATATGTGATCAAAATAATTCAGAAAAGCCGGGTATTATTTCAGACAGGTGACCAACATTTCCTGTACAGAATAAGCCCGGCTAATAATAGCCGGGCTTTTTGTTTTAGTCCCGTCAGCGGTTGTAAACCCTGCGGTGACTGTAATAAATTAAAATACCAGGAGCTATAAAATATTATGTGCAGAAGGAGGGAAAGCATGCTCCGCCTGTGCCGCTGAAAAGCGGTATGAGATGCAGCGGGGCTGCTTTTTTAAAAACATTTTTTACGTTAAAAAACATTTTATGGAAACGGGCAGATACCGGGTGATATTAAAATCGGGTAGAAAATTTTTGGTGGAAGAATGGGGCAATAATTATGTGCAATGGGGAAATGTTGACCCGGTTACAAAAAAATTGCAAAAATTGAAAGTAAGGGATGTGGAGCAGATCAATGAGCAGAATACGCTCATTAAAAAAGAAAACGGGTTCAAAAACATTTGCTTTCTCTCACCCGGCACTTCCCCGCTGGGATATATAGATGCAATTGACAACTCCGGACTGGAGCGCATCGAATCTGAATTTGTACGCTATGAAGATTAGTGCAGCGCTAACAGCGCTGCATCATATAGGAGCATTCCGATTGGACGGATCCTTCATTTGGATTGAAGAGGTTGCAGGTTCGAGTCCTGTCTCCTATACATCCGATGGTTTGTTGGTATAATGGTAACATTCCTGGTTGTCTCCCAGGCGTTATGAGTTCGATTCTCATACAAACCGCAAACCCGTAGTAAAAATATGGTGATGGCTAAAATACTTAACAGCATCATCAAATTGTTGAGTGCTGCAATGGCAGCATTTCAGATTCTGAATCTGAAGATGTTGGTTCCCTGCCCGAATGACTTCAGTCAGGCGGGGAATCCAGCCCCAATAACAGATGTTGACCATAGTTTAACAGGTAAAACAGCTGAATGTGAATCAGCAAAAAAGGGTTCGAGGCCCATGGTCAACCAATACGGCTGGGTGTTGGGAAACACATTCAACTCCCTTTCTTTCTGAAAGGAAAATAGCAGTTGAAAGTTTTCGGTTCCCTGCCTGACTGCATCACGCAGGCAGGAAATCTGGAAGCCGTACTATACTGACTTATAGTTTAATGGATAAGAATACTGTGCTACGAACGCAGAGGTATAAGTTCGACTCCTGTTAAGTCAGCGCAGGCCTGTAGCCCAACGGGAGAGGCGGCAGTCCCGATAGCTATCGGGAGAAACTGATTAGTAACAGTTCCCTGCCCGACTGTCAGGTGGGGAATCTGTTCAGGCGTACAAAAAATTGACACGTAGCTCAATGGTGAGAGCGGTTGTCTTATACGCAAAAAGTTACTGGTTCAAATCCAGTCGTGTCAACTAAAATGCGGTTTAGTGTAATCGGCAACACACTGCTCTCATAAGGCAGAAGATTTCAGTTCCCTGCCTGACTGCATCACGCAGGCAGGAAGTCTGAAAACCGCAACAGCAGATGGCTTAGCTCAATCGGTTAAGAGCATTACCCTGATACGGTAAGAGTTGAAAGTTCCCTGCCCGACTGAGATCGTTCAGGCGGGGAGTCTTTCAGTCATAACAAAAATGCGGCTTAATTCAATGGCAGAAAGCTATCGTTGTAAGATAGAGGCAGTTGGTTTAATTACAACAGTCGCACAGAACTGGCTCGTAGCTCAACTGGAAGATGTACCGGGCTTTTAACCCGGGGGTTGTGAGTTCTAATCTCACCGGGCCAACAAAAGGATGAATAGCTCAATGGAAGAGCGGTGGCTTGTTAAGCCAATGGTTAAAGGTTCGAGCCCTTTTTCATCCGCAAAATATTTAACGTGAGTGCGGTGAAGCTGGAGTGTCACAGCGGTCTGTAAAACCGCTGCCTTCGGGCTAAGTAAGTTCGAATCTTACCATTCACACAAACAGGAGAAGGCCCGGCTGGTCGAGTCCCGACACGATGTCGGGATTGAAAACAGTTGACCGTAAAAGGTTCGGGGGTTCGAGTCCTTTACTCTCCGCAATGTTTGATGCAGTTGAATTCGATGAAGAGGAAATAGGAAATCAGTCAGCATAACTGCCGCAAACAAATATGGACGAATAGCTCCAATTGGTAGAGCATTGCGTTGAAGCCGCAACTGTGCAAGTTCTCCCGATAGCTATCGGGATTGCTTCGTCCGCATATTATTTAATTCAGGCAGAGGTTGTAAATACAAGATCATGTAAACTCCTGCTTGCAAATTAAAATGCGTTAACAACCAAATGGGAATAAGCAAAACCACGAAGGGGTTGAACTTTAATTACCACGACTTGAAGTCGTGAAACAAAAACAAAAAAATGGAAACAGATCAACAGTGGAGAAAGGGAAGCGGAGAAAAGATCCGCAGGCCAATCGCAGACGAAGTAATGAATGTTATTGCCAAAGAACATGCTGCGGGCAATGACCTGAAAGTTTGTATTGGTACCGACAGCCAGGTGCGTGGAAGCATTACAGAATTTGCCACGGTTATTGTATTTATCCGGAAAGGGAAAGGGGGCTTCATGTATATACTGTACGAAACCAGCACCCAAAAAAGGAGTATCAAAGAAAGGATGCTTGCCGAAGTGGCCAAAAGCATCGAAGTGGCCTATGCACTTTGTAACATTTTCAGCAGGTTCAGTGTGGATATGGAAGTGCATGCCGATATCAATACCAATCCAAACTTCAAAAGCAATCATGCGCTTAAAGAAGCGATGGGTTATATACTTGGGATGGGTTTTGCTTTCCGGGCCAAACCCGATGCTTTTGCAAGCAGCAGCTGCGCCAATAAAATGGTACAATAGAAGCGAAAAGGTTGACCACTTTATTTCAGGCCTGCAAAGATCAACAACTTGCTAAAAAGTGGTCAACCTTCTTTAAGAACAAATAAATTTATTTTATGTATATCTTTTTAATCATCATCCTTGTGGTTTTTCTTATTGATAACACAGGGAACAACAGGATAAGAAAAAGGCGAAAGAACGCAGTTAATTTCTTTGATCAAAACTATATTGAAAGCAAGGCTTTTTACATGTACCTGTACAGCCGTACGCCCGCTGTAATGTATGCAGAAGATCTGGACGGAGCTAAGTTGTACAGCTATATTACAGAAGAGTGTAAAGCCGATGTGCTGGATATTTACCAGCATAGCGAGTATAACCGGAAAAATGGAAACCTGGAATTCACACGTAGTTTTTTTCAGATGAAAGATGATATACTGATCGAGATCGGGCACAATTATATGGAAATACTGTTTGCGCCTAAAAACTACAGTAAAGCAAAGGTATTGCTAGAGGTGCTGGCAGCATTTAAAGCGCCGGAAAAAAAACGTGAGTTCGAGATCAACATTGTAACCAATGGCTCTTATGGACTGGAGTTGAAAGCATTGCCTATCACGGCTACATCGCTGGATATTAATTTGTATTACAACGATGATTTTGCGGCCGTAGATTCAATCATAAAAGAAAGACTTGATCGTAAAAATGATAAAGGCATTGTATTGCTCCATGGTTTACCCGGTACCGGTAAAACCACTTACCTGCGCCACCTAATTGGAAGGCTCGAAAAAAGGGTATTGTTCATGTCTCCTGCGGTGGCAGGCAATTTGAGTAACCCCGATTTTATGGAACTGATGCTCGATAATCCCAACGCGGTTATCATTATTGAAGATGCGGAAAATATCATCATGGACCGCAAACTCAACAGTAGTTCTGCAGTAAGCAGCCTGCTTAATATTGGCGATGGACTATTGAGCGATTGCATGAGCGTGCAGATCATCTGTACTTTCAACAGCAGCCTCACGGTAGTAGACAGTGCGCTGATGCGTAAGGGACGGCTGATCGCCCAGTATGAGTTTAAAAAACTCTCTGTAAAAAAAGCCCAGGCTTTGAGCGATCATTTAAAACTTGGAAAGGATGTAAAAATGCCTGTGACCCTTGCGGAACTTACCAGCACAGAGGATAAAAACTTTATGCCTGCGCCGGTAGAGGTAATGGGGTTCAGGAGGGTGCTGGAAGAGATGGAAGCATAGGATGCTTTAAAATATTGCTTCGGCAAAACTGGCTGTACACCGGTAGTACGCAAACCGGGATGCTGCTTTAAACGCAGTACAGTGCAGTTGCAATAGCTTTCTGTATGCTGTTGCGGCTATGCGGTTATGGCTCATTGCTTCAATGAAGGTTCGAATCCTTCTGCCTGTTAGCAGGTATAGTTTAATGGTTGAACAAAGCAAACAGGGAATAGCTCAACACTAATCCCACCAAGGCACAGGTTCGAATCCTGTTTCCGGCGGTTAACCGGAATAGCTCAGCTGGCTAGAGCACTACATTCATAATGTAGAGGATGGGAGTACGGCACTTCCTTAAAAAATGCCGGAAACTAAAACTGGAATGCCGGCCGGTATTTGAAGACCGGAATGATTTTAAAAAAATTATTTCGTGATGGATGATACCAACCGGGCATTGGCCGCCAGCCAGGCCTTGCTTTTATGGCATACAGCACTTCGGGAAAATAAAAGGAACAATATTTTGTTTCTAAACTTTTGAGAACTGTTGTACAAAATAATTGTAACACTGGTTTGCCGCTAATGAAAGGTGGTCGTCATTCCTGTTTTTATAAAAGAAAAATTACTATCAGGGAAATATCAAAAATTCTCACAGATGCCTTCCCCTGAAAGGCTTTAGGCCCCTCTCCGCTGGAGAGGGGTTGGGGTGAGGTCAAAGAAACAAAAACCAAAGCAATGAAACGTGTAAAAATCAACGCCTACCAGGTTGCACTGGTATTTAAAAACGGCGTGTACAAAAAAATGCTGAAGGAAGGTACCTACTGGCTATGGTACAATGAAAATCTAATGATATACAATATTACCCAGCCTTTTTATGCACCGGTGGAACTCAACATCCTGCTGCAGGATGCTGAGCTGGCCGAACGCCTGATCGTGGTAAACGTAATGGACAATCAAATTGCGCTCCAATACGAAAACGGTTTGCTGAAACAGGTGCTTAACCCGGGCCGTTATACTTACTGGAAAAGTGTACTTAATTACGAATTCGTAATGGCCGATACCAGTAAAATTGACATTACTGAAAACATCAGTAAGGCCACCCTGCAAAACAAATTGCTGGCACCTTATGTGCGTACCTACAGCGTGGAGAATGCCGAAAAGGCGCTGCTGTTTGTAGATGGAAAATTTGTGCAGGTGCTGCAGGCAGGTGTGTACATGTGGTGGAAGAATAATATTGTTATTACTGTGGCCAAAGCCGATACACGTGCCCAGCAGATGGAAATTAACGGGCAGGAAATTCTTACAAAAGATAAAGCCAGCCTGCGTTTAAATGCCTGGGCGCAGTACCGTATAATGGATATAGAAAAAGCCGCTCTGCAAAATAAGGATTATGAAAAGCAACTTTATGTGGCTTTTCAGCTAAGCATCCGTGAGTACATTGGTGCTTACAGCCTTGATGAACTGCTGGCAAACAAGGATGCTATTGCGCCCTTTGTGCTGGAGGCCGTTAAAGATAAAGCTGCGGCCATGGGTATGCAGGTAAACAGTTTTGGTATCCGCGATATCATACTGCCCGGCGATATCCGTGAGATCATGAACCAGGTACTGGTGGCCGAAAAGAAAGCCCAGGCCAACGTAATTACACGCCGTGAAGAAACCGCCAGTACCCGAAGCCTGCTCAACACAGCAAAACTGATGGAAGAAAACAGCATGCTGTGGAAGCTGAAGGAAATGGAATACGTGGAAAAGATAGCAGAAAAGATCGGCGAGATCACTGTAACCGGCAACGGACAGCTGATAGACCAACTGAAGCAGATCTTTGTGAAAAAATAAGAATCCCTTTGAAAACATAGAGCCGTCGCCATGCCTCTTATGTTGGCGATGGCTTTATTTCGTTCCTTAGCATAAAAGGAAGTGCTGCGGTAAAAGTATGAACGTGACCGTGGAGTGGCCGGATTAAGGCGCTGGAGCCATGCGCACCAGTGAATAGAATTTGCAGTTGCACCGAAAAATTTAGAACTTAGTAGGGAAGCGCATTTAGAGCCGGCCTGTTGTGAAAGCAAAGTGTGCGTTCGAATCGCACAGGAATGACTAAAATTTAAATTATTCAATGTATGAGTTACATAGTAGTAGATGTAGTAGATGTGGAATCGGACGGGCCCATTCCACAGAAATATTCGATGGTCTGTTTTGGTGCTGTGGTAGTAGAGCCATCGTTAAACCAAACGTTTTATGGTAAAACAAAACCTATTTCAGACCTATATGAAGCAGAAGCGTTGGAAGTAAGCGGTTTCAGCCGACAGGAACATGAATCTTTTGACGAACCCCAAACAGTGATGAGTAATTTTGCCATTTGGCTCAATGAACATTCCAAAGGCCGGCCCATCTTCATCAGCGATAACCCGGCTTTTGACTGGCAATGGATCAATTGGTACTTTCATACTTATCTTGGCAGGAACCCATTTGGTTTTTCTGCCAGGCGTATCGGCGATTTATACTGCGGTATGAAAATGGATGCCGGGCTTAACAATGAGAGGAAGAAAATTTACCGGAAAACAAAACACAACCATAACCCGGTTAATGACGCCATTGGAAATGCAGAAGCTTTACTGGCAATGAAAGAAATGGGGCTGAAATTTCCAACTAAATGAGCCTGCTGTATTCCTGCCGCCGAAGTGATTGCGACGCAACGGTGATGCCACAGGGAACTGAAGCTGGTATTAAAAAAAATCAAACTGAATGCCTGTAATTCGTGCATTCGCAGCAAAAAAGTAAAAATGAAAAAATTATCTCTCACCGGAAAACAGATCCGTGCAATTGGTTATCCCGAAGGGCCCGTGGTGAGCGTGGCCATGCATACCATGTGCACAAAATTTAAGCATCATACTGAAGATAAGGCGCTGGAAATTTTAAAACAAGTTTTAAATGCACCTGAAAATTACCTCGATGATGAAACATTGAAACCGATCGCAGAAAAACTGGTGCCTAAACCTGAAACAGAAGGAGCAGAAATTTCTTTGAACAAATCGGGGATCGCCTTCAGCATTTTTGGGCAGGAGCATATTGAAGAAGGTGCTATGCACCAGATGTACACAGCGGCTAAACTGCCCGTTGCAGTGGCGGGAGCTCTCATGCCCGATGCCCACAGCGGTTACGGCTTGCCTATTGGTGGGGTGTTGGCAACCAATAATGCGGTGATACCGTATGGCGTGGGTGTGGATATTGGCTGCCGTATGTGCCTGAGCATTTTTGATATAGACCCCAAAGAACTTAAAGAAAGGGAAAGTTTTTTTGCCCGCGAAATAAATGAAGCAACTCTTTTTGGAAGCGGGGCCCAATTTAAGCAGGCAGCCGATCATGAAGTGATGGAGCAAAAAGCTTTTTTTGAAAACCCGCTCCTGAAAAACCTCCACGGCCGTGCCTGGAAGCAATTGGGTTCTTCCGGCTCGGGAAATCATTTTGTAGAATTTGGGGCGGTAAATATTTCCGAAAAAGATGAAGTACTGGGTGTGGAACCTGGCAACTATATCGGCCTGCTGAGCCATTCAGGCTCCCGTGCGTTGGGTGCAAATATTGCCAACCATTACACAAAAATTGCCATCAGCAAAAGACGTTTACCGCAGGATGCAAAAAATCTTGCCTGGCTTGGTTTAGATGAAGCGGAGGGAATGGAATACTGGATCGCCATGAACCTGGCCGGCGATTATGCAAGTGCCTGTCACCATATCATTCATCAAAAAATTTCAAAACAGCTTGGCCGCAGGCCAGTTAAGATGGTGGAGAACCATCACAATTTTGCATGGAAAGAAAATTTGATTATGCCCCTCTCTTTTGGAGAGAGGTCGGGGGTGAGGTCGCAGGAAGTGATTGTACACCGCAAAGGCGCCACACCCGCAGGAAAAAATGTACTGGGCATCATACCCGGCAGCATGACGGCCAATGGCTATATTGTAAAAGGCCGTGGCGAAGCTGCTTCAGTTAATTCGGCCTCACATGGGGCCGGCCGGAAAATGAGCCGCAGCAAGGCTATGGAGAATATTACACATGCACAAATGAAAGAAGTGTTGGCAAAGCACGGCGTAAAACTGCTGGGTGCCGGCCTCGATGAAGCCCCCTTTGCTTATAAGGATATTGAACTGGTAATGCAAAGCCAAAAAGCACTGGTGGATATAGTGGGAAGCTTTACGCCAAAAATTGTAAAGATGGATGGTGCAGCGCCCAAGCCATGGATGAAAAAAGGACAGGCAGCAGGCGAATAAGCTGCTGCCTGTTTAATATAAAGCGATTAAATTAAAAGAGAGCTGATGAAAAAGTTTTATTTTTACCCGCATAAATATTATGCAAAAGGTTATTGGCCAAATACAAGCCTTATTTACTCAATGTAAAAACCTGCCCGTTACCGCTATCGACAAACTTCCGCAGGCCGGGAGCGACCGGCATTATTTTCGTATTCATACTGCTGAAAAAAACTTCATTGCTACCTACGGGCTCAATATAAAGGAAAACGAAACCTTTCTTTATTTTTCTGAGCAATTTCATGCACAGCAGCTTGCCACACCCGAACTGATCTGCGCCAGCCCTGATAAGACCATTTATATACAGGAAGATTTCGGCACAGTTTGCCTGCTCGATAAACTGGAACAGGAGGGGTTTACCGATGATGTGTACAAGCTGTATGAGCAAAGCCTCGCAGAACTTGCCAGGCTGCAGGTGAAAGCGCACCAGGTGATCGACTACAGCAAATGTCTTACCAATGCCGAGTTTGGCAAAGAGGCCATTCTCTCAGACCTGCTCTATTTTAAATATTATTTTTTAGATGCGTTGGCCCGGCCTTACGACAAGCAGAAGCTGCTGAATGACTTTGATGCCCTCAGTAATTATCTGGCCCATACCGAATATAAGTATTTCATGTTCCGCGATTTCCAGAGCAGGAACATTATGGTTACTGATGATAATAAAGTACACTTTATAGATTACCAGGGTGGCATGAACGGCGCACCGCAATATGATGTGGCTTCGCTGCTCTGGCAGGCGAAAGCAAGCCTGAACGATGAGTGGAAAAAAGACCTGCTCGACAGTTACATTCTTTCCTTTGAAAAAATTATTGGCAAACAGGTAAACAAAGAGTTGTTCAAAAACCAGTATTATGGTTATGTGCTTATACGTTTGCTGCAGGTATTGGGCGCCTATGGCTTCAGGGGGTTATTTGAAAGAAAAGCTCATTTTTTAACCAGCATTCCACTGGCGCTCTGCAACCTTAAATATTTTCTAACCCATCATAGTTTGGGTATTGTGGTTCCTGAATTTATGAAGGTGCTCGACATTTGCACCAGTAATGAGGTAATGGAAGCGTTCACGCCGGTTCAGGCCACAGCCGAAACACCGCTTATTGTTTCTATTAACAGTTTTTCTTACCGAAAAGGCATTCCGGGCGATGAATCAGAAAATGGCGGCGGCTTTGTTTTCGACATGCGGGGTATTTTAAATCCTGGCCGTTTTGACGACTATAAAACTTTGTCGGGACTGGATAAATCTGTAAAAGATTTTTTAGAACAGCAAACACAGATGCCGGTTTTTCTGAACAGTGCATTTACCATTATTGATATTTCTGTAACCGATTATATTAAGCGGGGCTTTGCATCGCTCATGATCAATTTTGGATGTACGGGCGGTCAGCACCGCAGCGTGTATGCTGCAGAGGCCCTGGCAAGGCACCTGAAAAACAAGTTTAAAGTAAAGATCAACCTTACGCATACCAACAAAGAAAACTGGCTGCGCAGTTTGTAAAACAACAATGAATACGCATTCTCCCAAAGCAATGATATTGGCCGCCGGCCTGGGTACGCGGCTGAAACCCTGGACGGATCATCACCCCAAAGCCTTGGCGCTTGTAAATGGCAAATCACTGCTCCAGCGCAATGTAGCGTACCTGCAGGGATTTGGCATTAATGATATTATTGTGAATGTGCATCACTTTGCACAGCAGGTAAAAGATGCCATTTATGAAAGTAAGGGCTGGGGCAGCAATATTTCCATCAGCGATGAATCAGACCAAGTACTTGAAACTGGCGGCGGACTAAAAAAAGCTTCCTGGTATTTTGAAAAATGCGATGGGCCTTTTGTGTTGATGAATGCAGATATTCTTACCGACCTTGATATAAATGCAATGCTGCAGCAGCATATCAAAGAAAAAGCGCTCGCCACGCTGGCGGTTACAAAAAGGCCCACATCCCGTTATTTATTGTTCAATGAAAAAAAGCTGCTTTGTGGCTGGATGAACGAAAAAACCGGTGAAACAAAAGGGAAACCCGGAACAAGAAAAGCTTTCAGCGGCATCCATATCATTGACCCGGAAATATTTTCGCATATAACCGAAGAGGGAAAGTTTTCGATGATTGACCTATACCTGCGGCTTTGCAATGACTATCCTGTACAGGAGTTTGACCATACTAATGGCCTGCTGCAGGATGTGGGAAAACCTGAAAGTATAGCTGAGGCTGAAAAAAAATTCAGGTAAATATTTCAGCGTATCTCAAAACTGCAGTTTTCACAAAGAAAGGAGCATCACGGGGAAAACCTGCAAAGCGCTTCTTTGCGCTCAGCGTGAAGCCCCATGTTAGTGGCAGGCCTTTTTGGTTCTTCTATTTTAATTTCCAATGTTAAGCGTGTAAAGCCAATATTTTTTCCCAAGTCGCGGCTCAATTTCCCGTAAAATTTTAAAACCAAAATTTTCATAAATGTGTCTTGCACAATCCATCATTTCAGAAGTGTGTAAGGCAATTGTTTTTTCATTATTTTGTTTTGCTAACTCAATGCACATTTCAGTTAGCTTTTTGCCAATTCCTTGTCCACCAAATGCTGGGTCTACTGAAACAAATCGTATTACAGCCCATTCTTTTTCAAATATGTCGTGTTGTTTGCCACTTGGAACAATAAAAGCCATTCCTACTATTTCTTTATTCTCTGTTTCACATATTAAGCAATAGGAAGATGCAAGTAAGTCTAAATATGTGTTGTCATTAGAAATATTATTATAAAGGCTTTGCCAATTATCAACAGTCAATTCCTTTTGGAACTGTCGCCACGAGCATATTGCTAATTCTTTTATGCCTTTTAAGTCATCTGTAATCCCTTGTCTGTATTTCATTTTCTGATATGGGTTATTTTTCTTCCATTATACATAATCCTTTTCCACTTTTGTTTTTCCATTCCCAACGGTTAATCAGTTGTAATTTATTATTTCCCAAAACTTTTATTTCATTTTTGAAATTACCTTGGTTTTTCCCGCCTTCAAGGTTTGTTTGGCTGTAATAAAAATGGACTGTCTCTTTTTCTATAAGACCAAATATTTCACCATAATTTACTTTTCCGCCTTTATATTCAGCATAAATCAATTCTTCGTTTTGATAAAAATTAAAAATAGTTTCGGTTGTTACCTCCACATCTACACCATCATTTTGAGTTACAGTAAATAGTTTTTTGTGAAAGTTATATTCGGTTGTGTTTTGTTTGCTGTCTAATCTTTTTGCCATTCTTTGATAATATAGCAATTCACCATTAGCAACTTTCACATTTCCTATTTTAAACATTTTGTAAAGCAAACTATCATAAAATTGTTTGGCGAATAAAGAAGAGTGTAGTTCTACTAATTTTAAATTGTTTTCTTTGGCTTTTTCTTCCAAATCCTGCATTATTAATTTACCAAGCCCTTGCCCTTGATATTTTGGACTAACGAATACTCTTTTTATATGTGTGTATCTTAAAGTGCCTGTTGCAACAATTTTGTTTTCATTTTTTATGACTATTACATAATTATTTTTTGCATCAGCTAAAATGTCAGTTGTGTTTGAATATTCAATAAAATGGCTGATCGCTTCTTCTGGATAATATTCAAAATAAGAAACCTTTATTGTGTCAACAATTAAGGCATACAATTCATCAAGGTCCTTTTCATTAAATATCTCTGTTGTCATTATTGCTTGTCAATTGTGAGGTTTCTTATGCCTACCACTAACAATTAGTTTTGAGATGCCTTCTACATAAATTTCCGCATAAGCAACAGCAGCACCTTTCGCTCTGGGTCGGTAAGCCTTCCTTTTACATCACTGGTTAAAAAATGTCTGCGAAATGCCTGTGTGGCTGCATTTATGTTTTTTACATCGTAACCAATGATGCGAAGTGCGGCGGTATCATTGAAATGTTGAGGAAGCTCAATACCGGTTGTATCATCATACCAGGTTCCGTATCCTTTTTCTGCAAAATATTTCCACGGGAAATTTACATTGGGGTCTACCTTACGGGCGGGGGCAATATCCGAATGGCCTATAAAATTGGCAACAGGAATATTGTGTTCTTTTTTGAGTTTTGCCAGCAACCCTTCCAATACATTCAGTTGCGCCGGGGTAAATGCTTCTGTACCATTATTGTCTATTTCAATACCAACCGATGAAGAATTGATATCTGAATTATTACCCCATTTACCAACCCCGGCATGCCAGGCACGCAGGTGATCGTTCAGCATATGGTGCAGGGTGCCATCTTTACAGATCACATAATGGGCACTTACCTGGCTGCTGTCGCGGGTGAATGTTTTAAGAGTTTTATCGCAGCTATTTTGTGCAGTATGATGTATGATCACAAAATTGGGTTTGCGCAGGTTAAAATTGGTGGCGCCCACCCATTTTGCTGTTTTTAAAGAATCGGCCGTCACAATATCAGAAGGATGTGCTCTAAGTTGTTTGGAAAATGCTTTTACTCTCTTCTTGTACAATTTATTGGTTTTATTAAAGTTATTCACGGGTGTACACGAAAAAAGAACAAATACTGTAATAAATGCACTTAGAACTGATTTTACCTGCATGTGATTTTTTTAAATGGGTGCTGAGATTCAAAATTAATGACGTTCAGTGAATTTTTAAACAACATGCTGTCATCTTGATATGTTAATTGGCCATATCCTTCTTCAAGGCCATCTTCAGTTATTCTGAACCGTACCTGCTGAATTGAAAACCGCCCTTCAGATTTAAAATAATACCAGCCTGTTAAATACCTGCTATCTTGTTTAAATGAAACTTTCCCCTGCCGCTTATCTTTTTCAAATGGTTGGTATGCAAGCATACCTTTAATACTGTCTTTATCTTTATGGAGTCGCATAAATGCACTGTCTTTACCAATGGTCATCAGGTAGCAGCCGGCTACATTTTGCAATGCTTCAGCAGAAGCCGGCAGTGCTGCTTTTGGCAGCTGGGTTTTATTATTCGATTTGCATCCGGGCAAAAGCAGTATGGCAATTATAGTAATAGAAAATTTCATAGAAGTTTTTACATATTTACTGCAATAAAAATGCCTTCTTTTGAAGGCATTGATAAATTTTGTTGTGCTTTTAAGATCAGGAGCGCTTATTGGTGATTAACCTGTACAACACCAACAGGATAAATGCGCCACCTACAGCGCTGATAAGGCTTTTAAGGTTCCAGCCCTGGCTCTCCCAACCAAGCAGTGATTTGGTAAGAAATCCACCTACTATTGCTCCTGCAATGCCTATCAATATGGTTACGATCCACCCACCGGGGTCATCACCCTTGTGTAAAAATTTTGCAATGGCACCTGCAATGAGGCCAAAAACGATCCATGAAATAATGCCCATAACTTGAAGTTTTAAGTGTGTAAAGAATGGTTGATTACCGGCAAATAGTTCTGCAATGCCTTATTAAAAGTAAGAAAAAAAATCAAATACAAAAGGACTTTGTATAACCCCGTAATATTGCTCAATTATTTTTTCAATATTTCTCTTCCGATCACCAGTTTTTGAACTTCACTGGTTCCTTCACCAATAGTACAGAGTTTGCTGTCTCTGTAAAATTTTTCTACCGGAAATTCTTTAATATAACCATAACCGCCAAAAATCTGCACAGCATCGGTGCTTACTTCCACTGCAATTTCGCTTGCATAATATTTTGCCATGGCGGCTTCTTTTGTCATTGGCAGGCCCCGCATCTTAAGGTCGCATGCCTGGTCAATGAGCAAGCCGGCGCATTCGATCTTTGTGGCCATATCGGCCAGTTTAAAAGAAATAGCCTGAAAGTTCGATATGGGCTGGTCGAACTGATGCCGTTCCTTTGAGTATTGTATGGAGGCCTCGTAAGCACCTTTTGCGATACCCAATCCAAGTGCGGCAATGGAGATACGCCCGCCATCCAGCACTTTCATAGCCTGTTTAAATCCTGCACCCACTTCACCAATGCGGTTGGCATCGGGTATGATGCAATTGTCGAATATCATTTCGGCCGTTTCACTGGCACGCATACCTAGTTTGTCTTCTTTTTTTCCGGCATTAAAACCGGCCGTGCCACGCTCAACAATAAAAGCAGTGCTGTTGTCTTTTTCTCTTGGTTCCCCGGTACGGCAGATCACTACAGCTACATCGCCGCTTATCCCATGCGTAATGAAATTTTTTGTGCCGTTTAAAACCCAGTTATCTCCCTGCTTAACGGCAGTTGTCTTCATGTTACCTGCATCGCTGCCGGTATTGGGTTCTGTTAAGCCCCATGCCCCCAATTGTTCGCATGTGGCAAGTTTTGACAAATATTTTTTCTTTTGTTCTTCATTTCCAAATGCAAGTATATGGCCTGTACATAAAGAATTATGTGCAGCGAGAGAAAGGCCGATAGAGCCGCACACTTTAGCAATTTCCTGGATGATATTGCTGTATTCAAAATAACCAAGGCCTGCACCGCCATATGCTTCCGGTACCAGTACGCCCATAAATCCCATCTTACCCATTTCTTTAAATACAGTGAGGGGGAACTCCTGGCTTTCATCCCATTTCATTAAATGGGGTTTAATGTGTTGTTGGGCAAAGTCCCGTGCACTCTGTGTCACCTGGGCGGTTAGCTCATTTTTAGAAAAATTCATATTGGCGTAATCTGTTGAGGCGCAAAAATAGCGGATTTATACAATTGAACAAGCCCGGGAAAAAGGCTTCATACTTAATTGTGCATAATAGGGGTGGGCGGGGTTTACAATCAGTTCCTTGTGCTGGGGGTGAATCATAACATCCATTTCTTCCATGGGAATTGCGCCTAACAATGGCTCTGCATCTCCCTTTAAAACCATTGCACTGCAAATAGCTGTTCTGTTTTTAAATTTTACCATAATGGGGCCTACCACATCATATTCCTGCACAGAGCCATCTGCAAGCACCGCCTTTCTTTTTTCAATAAAGGAAAGACCCAGTTGCTCACTAATGGTTTCATTGATACCCATCATATACGCCCCGCTGTCTACCAGCATATTAATGCTTGCACTGCGTATTTCTTCCTCGCCAATAATATGGCGTTTGGCCATCCCCACATCATCGGAGTTTATCAAAATTATCTCAGCATATACCATACCCATGGTGAACAAATTTAATGTTTTTTAATCCACAGTTAAATAGGGCTGCAGTTTTAAATATGTTTCGTCATCAAGTATCATGATCTTTTTTATATCTTCTGTTTTTAAAAAATTTCCATGCTGCTTCCGGAAGTTTACGATCACATTGGCAAGGTTATAACGTATATAAGGATGCGTTTTTAGTTCATCAACCGTTGCCGTATTGATATTTATTTTTTTAACATCCCCGGGATTTACAAAAAGATACGGCTTTATTTTTTGAAAAGTACTGTCGGGCATCCCGTAAGTTTCACTTACCTGCATTACAGCATAAAAGCCGCCAAGCCTTGTACGAAAATTTACGATCCGTTTTGCAAAGCCCGGGCCAATACCAGGCAAGGCGATCCAGATACTGGTATCTGCCATGTTAATATCAACCCTGATCTCTTTTTTTTGTTCAAATTTTTTTTTAAAGAAAGGCGGCTCTTTGCCTGCCAGCCCCTTTTCTGTATGTTGAATGCGAACATAAGGAATAAGCTTTTTTACCTCTGCATCACTCAACCCCCAAATTTTGCCAATGTCTTCCGGTTTACGGAACCTTCCCCCCTTTGAAATATATTTTTGAATAGTGGCCGCTGTTTTTTCGCGGATGCCCAACTTTGTCCAGCCTTCTGCATCTAATGTGTTCGGGTCAAATTGAAATAGTGTGACTGGCGTTGATGCAACTGTTGTTATATAGTTTTCTTTATTTTCAAAAGATCCTGTATCAGCAGGATCCCGCCCATTCATTGCCTGTTTTTTTACTGCCAGGGCCTTCAGCTCCCTGTTAAAACTGGTTGGTTCAAAAACCCTGTTATTGTTTATAAAGAGGTATGCAAAGGGAAAAAGTGAAAGCAAAACAATTACAGAAAGTAATACGAGGATACCGGATCTTTCTTTAGCAGTAAAATACAGGTAGTGATTAATGAACGGGCCTTTCATGCTGCCGGGGTTTACAGGCCAAAGCTATCATGTGTAAAAATACTGTACAGAAGAAATTACCGGGTATGTAAACGTTTTTTAACCAGCGGGAATCCGGTTTTTTCACCGTAACTTATTTTTGGAAAAAATAAAATGCAAAAAAAAGCGGCATCTGCACGATGCCGCTTAAAAGGAATATATTTCTTATTACTGAATGATCAATTTTTGCACCAATACCTGGCCGCCGGTTTCTATACTGAGCATATATACACCCTTGGCGAGTCCGTGGAGGTCAAGTTCGTTCCTGTTGTTGCTGGCAACGTTTTGATTGCTCCATTTTTTAACCAATTGACCTTTGGCATTCAGCAGGGAGATGTTTGCATTTGTATTTACACCCGCTACAAAAACCTTAACGGCATCGCTCGTTGGGTTAGGACTGATAATTACTGTCATACCTCCCGATCCCTTAATTTTGGCCTGCCTGATAGGCGAAAGCGATTCCCTGGCATCAAGATCGGTTTGACGAAGCCTGTAGAAGTAAGTAACACCCGGTTGTACAAAATTATCGTCGTAAGTATAATAGCTGCGCTGGCTGCTGTTTATCTTTCCGTCCTTCCAGCCAATTCTCTCAAAATTGCTGCCATTGGTACTGCGTTCTATAACAAAACCCTTGTTATTATTTTCTGTTTCGGTGGTCCATACAAGCGAAATGTTTTTGGCATTTGCTTTTGCATCAAAATTTAATGAGGTTATCGGCAGGGCTGTAGTAGGTGATACCAGCAGGAACTGCGAAAAGCCTCCTGTAAAATTTGCTGTATAAGAAACATATCCTTTGGTGGCACGCTGATCATCTACTGCAGTGGGTGTAACCACAACGGCATTGGCACTGGTAAGGGTAGAGGCGAGGTTAACGCCATCTCTCACTTTCAACAGTTTAAGGGTAGGAACACTTGCGCCCCATGCTGCCATTTCTGCGGTGGTATAATATAAAGTGGCCGTGTAAGTGGCCGTTGTATTGGCCACAGTTGGCACAAGGGTAATAACCTTGCTGCTGCGCTGATACGAACCCACATTGGTGGTTAGGGTGGTTAATGCAGTACCTGCTGCGCTTACATTAGCGGTTAAGCAACCTATATTGGCAGACGTGTTTGAAACCTTGGCAATGATCTGGCCGTCTGTACCACTGTAAAAAGAATGAGTACCGGTACCGGCCGAAACATTTTCTGTAGATGGCTGGTTTGCCTGGGCTTCCACGCCAATGAAATTTCCGGTTACCACTACATTGTCAATGGCAAAAGGAGGATTGTTTCCAACTGAATTATCGTTCAACCAGCGGAAAAGGAATTTGAGGTTAGCTGTACCGTTTACAGAAGGAGGTAATGTAATATTAAAGTTGGTAAGCGTACTTATTCCAATAAAGGTGATAATGTTGTTGGTTGCATCTCTTAAAATGGTATACGTGGTGCCACCATCGGTCGAATAATAAACAACGCCAAAATCATAAATGCCGGTGGCATCTTCTTCACCATTGCTTACATAATCAAATGTAAGGCTGAGGTTTCTCATGCCTGATGCATTCAAGGTGGGTGTGGTTACCCTTGCATCGGTGGTGGTGGTAACGGTATAGGCCATAGCAGCTGTTCCGTTTCCTACAGCAGTGGCATTGCCATTTGATATATGAAGGGTATTGCCAGTAAAACCATAGGTACTGGCCCCGGCATTATTGCCCACAAATTTGTTTGTGGCAGTTCCGGAGTTGGTAACGGTCCACCCGGCAGGCACCTGGTTGCTGCCAGTAACTGTACCAAAATTTTCATTTAGCAATGTTACAACAGGCGTGGTATTGTTCACATCTGTATTATAATCGTCATCGGTGATGGTAATTGTAAAAGTATTGGCAGCCGGGCATGCAGCCAGCGTTTGTACACCGGTACCGGTAATATTGATGCCAAGCGTAATGGTTTCGGAACTTTCAACCAACGCATCGTCATATACTCTTATGGTGAAATTTTTATTGGCGCCATCAGCATTTGTATAAGAAACAGATGGGGTCAGGATGGCATAGTCGGCCACATCGGTAGCGGTACCGGCCTTTGTAAGAGAAACAGTGGCATTGCCGGTGGCAGCCGCATCAATACCCAGTGTAATTGTTACATCTTTAAACCTTGGGCAGGTACCTGTAGCCGTTTCTGTTACCGAGCTTGTGCCTGATTTAAAATATATCCTGTTGGGGAAAGGCGAAACACCGGTATTGGAAGTGCGCAGCTGGCTGCGCCTCGGGCTGTTAAGCATAACAACCTGGCAGCGTTCACTTTGATTTAAGGTAAATGTATTTAAACAGGCATCGTTTGAATAGTCCATATAATTTTCAAACATCATTGGAACAGAAGGGGTGCAACCATTGAGCGTGCCTGTAGCCGGGCATCCGCTTGTTAGATCGGCCTGTGGAGGCGTATCTGCACAATAATCTGTAAGGCAGGCACCGTCTCCGTTTATATGCCTTAGGCCAAAGAAATGTCCCAATTCATGGGTGAGCGTTCTTCCATAATCATAAGGGGCAGAAGTACCCGGGAGAGAAACACTTCCTACGGTTCCACTTTCAACCACTACACCTGCATCGAGGTCTGTTTCCAAATCATCAAGCCCAGCCAAAGTGCTGAATGCAGGGAAGCTGGCATAGCCGAGCAATCCGCTGCTAGAAAAATCGGCAAGCCAGATATTGATATACCTGTACGGGTCCCAGATCGTTTGAGGTTTTACCGTGTTATCAAATTCTGTCATCACGGCTCCAATACTTGCCAATGTTGATGGATCTGTCCAGCCTGCCTGGGTTTGAAAATTAATCCTTTGCACTCCTGCTTCGCACAGGTAGTTTCCGCTGGGATCTACCTTTGCAGCTACAAAACGTACTCCCATATCTTCGGCCACTCCATAAACAGAGCCTGAGAGATCGGCATAGTCGGCATTCAACTGATCGATCTGTGCCTGTATTTGGGCATAAGAAAGGTTTGCGCCAATGCCTGGTGTGGGCTCTGTGGTTCCATTGTATATCACATGAAATACAACCGGTAATGTATAAATAGTGGTAGGCGGTGCAAATGTATTCTGCTGCCTTCTTTGTTCTATCAATTGCTGCATCACCTGCTCATACAGGGCACTGTTAAAGCCTCTTGTTCTTGCTTTTTCCATTGTAGCGGCAAAACCGCATTTTTCAAAATTGGGATTGCGGGTAACCACATGCCTTGAGTTAAGCGTGGTTTCAATATTTGCCGGTGTTTTTTGTGCCGACGCCTGGTGTGCAATAATGCAAAACAATGTTGCGAAAAACAGGTAAAATTTCTTCATACAGAAATGTTTTGTGTAAGTAAAATCCCCGGCAAATTTTTGCCGGGGATTAAAAATAATAATTTTAAAAATGCGGTCATCAAAAATTTTTATTTTCCAAAGCTTATTTTTCCTTTGGGATAAATGCCGGTTCCTGCCAGAATCTCTTCAATACGAATCAGTTGATTGTATTTTGCCATACGGTCGCTGCGGCTGGCAGATCCGGTTTTTATTTGTCCGCAATTAAGCGCCACGGCCAGGTCGGCAATGGTACTGTCTTCGGTTTCACCACTCCTGTGGCTCATAATTGTATTATAACCATTGTGTTGTGCCATGCTTACCGCATTAATGGTTTCTGTAAGCGTTCCAATCTGGTTCACTTTAACCAATAGCGCATTACCAATTCCCTCTTTAATACCCTTTTCTAAACGTTTTACGTTTGTTACAAAAAGATCGTCGCCCACCAGCTGGCATTTTTTTCCAACAGCATCAGTCAGCATTTTCCATCCTTTCCAGTCGTCTTCGGCCATGCCGTCCTCGATAGAGATTATGGGGTATTGTTTTACCCAGGTTTCCCAATATTTCACCAATTGTTCACTGGTCATTTTTTTTCCATCGCTCTTATGAAAAATATATTTTTTTTCTTTTTCATTCCATAATTCACTGTTGGCGGCATCCATTGCAATGGCAACCTGGGAGCCGGCTTTGTATCCTGCTACCTGTATCGCAGTTAAAACGGTTTCTATGGCTTCTTCGTTGCTTTGAATATTGGGGGCAAATCCACCCTCATCGCCCACGTTTGTACTGTAGCCTTTCTTTTTCAGAACAGTTTTTAAGGCATGAAAAATTTCAACGCCCCATTGCAGGCCCTGGCTGAAACTGGATGCACCAATGGGCATCACCATAAATTCCTGGAAGTCTATTTTATTATCGGCATGTGCCCCCCCGTTCAGGATATTCATCATGGGAATGGGCAATGTTTTTGCATTGGTTCCGCCAATATACCTGTACAGCGGAAGGTTGGCTTCCAGTGCAGAGGCTTTTGCCACGGCAAGACTAACGGCCAGCATGGCATTAGCGCCCAACTTCCCTTTATTGTCTGTACCATCCAGGGCAATCATGGCGGCATCAATACCGGTTTGATCTGCCACATCCCAACCAAGCAGGTTATCGGCAATAATGGTATTTACGTTCTTTACTGCCTTTAAAACAGACTTTCCGCCGTAAAGTTTTTTATTATTATCCCTAAGTTCCACGGCTTCGTGTATGCCTGTACTTGCGCCGCTTGGAACGGCTGCACGGCCTAAATTTTCATTTTCTGTCAATACGTCCACTTCTATTGTGGGGTTTCCGCGGCTGTCGAGTATTTGCCGGGCGTTAATGGAGGCTATATAACTCATATTTTTTGGGTTTTGTCTTGCTTTTACCATTCAAAATTAGTAGTTTCGCCGCTAATACGCCTGTTTAATCTCTTTTAATTTTACAAAGAGGCCTGTCAAACCAACTAAATAATCCAGTATTTTTATTGGCTAACTTATTTAAAAAAATTAAGCGGACAGCTATGCAAAAAATTGTATACACTCTTCTTCTTGGGTTTACCTTACAGGTTACTGTTGCCCAAAACAACGTGGGTATTGGAACCACTTCTCCTGATGCGTCTGCCGCATTGGACATTACGAGTACAGATAAGGGCTTGCTGCCTCCCCGTATGACCACGATTCAGCGTAATGCTATTGCAAACAAGGCTGCAGGCCTAATAGTATATAATACCACTACAGGCTGCGTGGAAGTGTACAACGGTTCGGCCTGGATCAATCTTTGTACCGCACAGGCCTCTTCGGTTCTGGCACGCCCGCTTCTTGGCGGAAGCCAGCAGGACCGTGGCTACTCCATTCAGCAAACTGCAGATGGCGGTTATATTGTAGGGGCCACATCGGCTTCTTCTGCCAACGGCGACGTAACAGACGGTACCCATGGCGGCTTTGATTGCTGGATCATTAAATTGAATGCATCCGGTGATATACAATGGACAAAATTGTACGGCGGAAACGGAAATGAAGACCTTGCCGAACTTCGCCAAACAGCTGATGGCGGATATATTTTTTGTGCAAGTTCCACTTCCAGCGCCAATGGAAACGTAACACCTGCCAACCACGGCGCCAACGATTACTGGGTGGTTAAACTGGATGCTTCCGGTAATATCACCTGGAATGCGCTTCTTGGCGGAAGCCAGGATGATGTGCCCACCTCTGTTCAGCAAAATACAGATGGTACTTTTATTGTGGCAGGATATTCCTATTCATCTGCCAATGGAAACGTTACAGAGGTAAACCATGGCTTATCTGATTACTGGATCGTAAAACTTACCGCGGCAGGTACCATTTCCTTTAACAGGTTGCTGGGTGGAAACGGTGAAGAAGAGGCTTACAGCGTGAAGCAAACAACTGACCTTGGTTTTGTAACAACCGGTTTTACCACCTCATCGGCCAATGGCAATGTAACCAATACCATCAGTGGCTTATATGATATATGGGTGATCAAAATCAATTCAACAGGTACCACTATTAACTGGAACCGGAGCGTGGGCGGAACCGGTGATGAATTTTCATTTTCTATTGCCCAGGTAACAGCCGATGGCGGATATATCATTGGTGGCGAATCCACTTCTTCTGCCAGCGGAAATATTACGGGCACCAATAACGGGCAAATAGATTTTATCATAGTAAAACTTACTTCTGCAGGCGCTGTTTCCTGGAATGTGTTGCTGGGCGGCAGCGGCGATGAATCTGTTCATGCTATTATTCAAACAACAGACGGCGGCTTTCTTGCCGCGGGTTACTCCACTTCATCGGTAAGTGGAAATATCACCCAGGTTACCAGCGGAGCCGAAGATGGCTGGGTGGTTAAACTGAGTTCTACCGGCACCCTCCAGTGGAATAAATTATATGGTGGCACGGGCAGCGATTTCTTTACTGATGTAAGAACAACTTCCGACGGAGGTTATATTCTTACCGGCTATACCTCCAGTTCAAATACCGGTGCAGTACTGGCCACCAACCACGGAGCTGATGATGTATGGGTGGTTAAAATAGACGCATCCGGAAATATTTTATAGAATGATCTGCAATATTTTTAAGGCCTGTTTAACCACAGGCTTTTTTTATTTCTGTAATTGCCGGATAAACTTAATTTCGTGCTCAAATCAAAAAACACAATTCGTGCAATTCGTGTTTAAAATTCGTCTTTAAACCATGAACATATTTGAAGTAAGGGGCGGAAACCGGTTATCGGGCGAAATTACCCCGCAGGGCGCAAAGAATGAAGCATTGCAGATCATCAGCGCTGTACTCCTTACAGCCGATGAAGTGTTGATTAAAAACATCCCCGACATCATAGATGTAAACCTATTGATAGAATTGCTGGGGGAAATGAACGTGAAAATAAACCGCATCGACCGCAATACCTGCAGTTTTAAAGCAGATGATGTAAATGTAGGTTACCTGAGCAGTGATGATTTTCATAAAAAAAGCGCCCGTCTTCGTGGCTCCGTTATGCTGGCCGGACCACTGCTTGCCCGCTTTAAAAAAGCCTATTTGCCCAAACCCGGCGGCGATAAAATTGGCCGCAGAAGACTTGACACTCACATTATTGGTTTTGAAAAGTTGGGGGCATCTTTTTCTTATGAGGGCAGTGGCGGGTATTTTACGCTTGAAACACCCGGCCTTAAAGGAGCTTATATGCTGCTGGATGAACCCAGCGTAACTGGTACGGCCAATATATTGATGGCCGCCGTAATGGCCGAAGGCACCACTACAATTTATAACGCTGCCTGCGAACCCTATATACAGCAACTGTGCAAAATGCTCAACCGCATGGGTGCAAAAATTGAAGGCATCAGCAGTAATATGCTCATCATTCATGGTGTGGAAAAACTAACCGGTACAGAACATACCATGCTGGCCGATATGATTGAAGTTGGCAGTTTTATAGGCCTGGCAGCCATGACGCAGGGTGATATTACCATTAAGAACGCCGGCATTAAAGAACTGGGTATTATACCCGAAAAATTTCAGCAGCTTGGCATTAAAATGAATTTTACGGGCGATGATATTCATGTGCCCGCACAGGATCATTATGAAATTCAAAGATATCTCGATGGCGGCGTGCTTACCATCTACGACCATCCATGGCCGGGCTTTACGCCCGACCTGCTGAGTATTGTACTGGTTACAGCCATCCAGGCAAGGGGCAGTGTGCTTATTCATCAAAAAATGTTTGAGAGCCGTTTATTCTTTGTAGACAAACTGATAGAAATGGGGGCGCAGATCATCCTTTGCGATCCGCACCGTGCCGTGGTGATCGGGCTCGAACGGGAAATGCAGCTGCGGGGCATCACTATGAGCAGCCCCGATATACGCGCCGGTGTGGCCCTGCTTATTGCCGCATTAAGTGCACAGGGCAAAAGCAAGATCCAGAACATAGAGCAGATAGACCGGGGTTACCAGAATATTGATGAACGTTTGAGAAAATTAGGGGCAGATATTGTAAGAAAAGCAGAATAAACCGCTTTCTTTTACCTTCTATGCCGCGCTGATCATGATCTTTTTTTATCCGGGGAAACCGCAGAGTTTAATTTTTACCGGCCCAATCTGTTATACACTCAAAATTTTCTGCATGCTGGGGGTTACTGAAAAGCAGCCGGTAATATTACACTGCAACCCCATCTATTTACTATTTCTTAAATAAGAATAATTATCTTTACATAACAATTCTGATTTAAACTGTATTCAGTGGATAAATTCATCAGGCAAAAACTGCAGGATAAGGGCCTCAGGGTTACACCCCAGCGGGTGGCCATTTATGATGCCATTGTTACATTAAATAATCATCCCACTGCCGAAAATGTGATCGAATACATTAAGGAAAACCATCCCAATATAGCAGTAGGTACCGTTTACAAAGTGCTGGACTCGCTGGTGGAAAACAACCTGCTCAAAAAAGTAAAAACAGAACGGGATATCATGCGCTATGATGCTGTCATGTCGCATCATCATCATTTGTATTGTGAAGAAACAGACAGGATCGAAGATTATGAGGACGGGCAGTTAAATGCCTTACTGGATGGGTATTTCAAAAAAAGAAAAATAAAGAATTTTAAAATACAGGATATAAAACTTCAGATAACAGGCAGATTCAGTAATTAAAAAAATATTCAAAAAATGAGCAACAATTCAACCGAAAGCAAATGTCCTTTTAATCATGCACAAAGGGCAACCGTAGCAGGTATGGGAACCACCAATAAGGATTGGTGGCCAAACCGGCTTAACCTAAACATTTTAAGACAGCATTCTTCACTTTCTAACCCTATGGACCCCGGTTTTAATTATGCCGAAGCATTTAAGCAATTAGACCTGAAAGCGGTTAAAGAAGATATTTATAAATTAATGACAAACTCCCAGGATTGGTGGCCTGCCGATTACGGCCATTATGGGCCTTTATTTATCCGTATGGCCTGGCATAGTGCCGGTACCTACAGAATTTCAGACGGGCGTGGAGGTGCAGGAACAGGAAACCAGCGTTTTGCCCCGGTGAACAGCTGGCCTGATAATGGAAACTTAGATAAAGCACGCTTCCTGCTATGGCCTGTTAAAGAAAAATATGGTAATAAATTATCCTGGGCCGATCTGATGGTATTGGCGGGTAATTGCGCCCTGGAATCTATGGGCTTTAAAACCCTGGGTTTTGCCGGCGGACGTGAAGATGTTTGGGAACCCGAACAGGATATTTACTGGGGTTCCGAAACCGAATGGCTGGGCGATAAACGATACAGTGGCGAAAGAGACCTGGAAAATCCGCTTGCAGCCGTACAAATGGGCCTTATTTATGTAAACCCCGAAGGTCCAAACGGCAACCCCGATCCCATAGCTTCGGGCAAAGATATCCGTGAAACATTTGCCCGCATGGCCATGAACGATGAAGAAACCGTGGCTTTAATTGCAGGAGGACATACTTTTGGAAAAGCACATGGTGCGGCCAGCGCCACCCATGTAGGCCGTGAGCCCGAAGCTGCCGCTATTGAAGAACTGGGTTTAGGCTGGAAAAATAGTTTCGGTTCCGGTAAAGCAGGCGATACCATTACCAGCGGTATTGAAGGTGCCTGGAAACCCAACCCAACAACCTGGGATAATGGATACTTTGAAACATTATTTAAATATGATTGGAAATTGACGAAAAGCCCGGCCGGCGCCCACCAGTGGATACCCACAGATGAGTCTGCTGCCAGCCTGGTGGAAGATGCACACGACAGCAATAAGCGTCATGCCCCCATTATGACCACGGCAGACCTGGCTTTAAAAATGGATCCCGTTTATGAACCTATTTCCAGGAAGTATTTTGAAAACTTCGATCTATTTGCCGATGCATTTGCAAAAGCCTGGTTTAAATTAACGCATAGAGATATGGGCCCGCTTGCCCGTTACCTGGGATCAGAAGTTCCGGCAGAAGTTTTTACCTGGCAAGATCCCATTCCTGCAGTAGACCATGAAATTATAAACGATGCCGATATTGCTGCTTTAAAAACAAGGGTATTAAACGCAGGGCTCTCAATAGCCGAACTGGTTTCCACAGCCTGGGCCTCTGCCTCCACTTTCCGTGGTTCCGACAAGCGTGGAGGTGCCAATGGTGCCCGCATCCGTTTTGAACCTCAAAACCAGTGGGAGGTCAATAATCCCCCGCAGTTAAAAAAAGTACTGGCAGCATTAGAAAGCATTCAAAAGGAATTTAATGCAGGCCAAACCGGTAATAAAAAAGTATCGCTGGCAGATATCATTGTACTGGCTGGTTGCGCTGCTGTGGAAAAAGCAGCAAAAGATGCCGGGCATACTATAAATGTGCCTTTTACTGCCGGCCGTGCCGATGCAACATCAGAACAAACCGATACCGCATCTTTTGACGTATTGGAACCAAAAGCAGATGGATTCAGAAACTATAAAAATACTTCAATCGCAGGTATTCCAGCAGAAGTATTACTGGTTGATAAGGCCCAGTTGTTAAAACTAACAGCCCCGGAAATGACGGTATTGGTAGGCGGCCTGCGGGCTTTGGATACAAATTACAACGGTTCCAAACACGGCGTTTTTACCAACAAACCCCAGGTGCTCACCAATGATTTTTTTGTAAACCTGCTGAGCGTGGGAACAACCTGGAAACCGATCTCAGAATCAGGGGATATTTTTGAAGGTTCCGACAGGGCTACCGGCAAAGTGAAATGGACTGCCACCAGGGCCGACCTGGTATTTGGCTCAAACTCGGAACTGAGGGCCATTTCAGAAGTTTACGCCTGCTCAGACAGTAAAGAAAAATTTGTAAATGATTTTGCAGCCGCCTGGAACAAAGTGATGAACCTCGACAGGTTTTGATGTTCAATAGCCAGGTCAGGCCTTAAGTATAAAAACTTTACAGGGATAAGGGGAAAGCACTGTTGCAGGTAACTGAATGCAGTTAGAAGATTTCTTCTAGCTGCTTCAGGTGTGTAACGGTATAAGTAGGCGTGATGGTTGCGGTTGCGTTCGTATGATTTACAAAAACCGTGTCCATTCCTGCATTCATGGCGCCCTTGATATCGGCTTCCTGGTTATCGCCGATCATGATGCTTTCTGTAATGGCAGCATTGGCCGCCAGGAGAGCATAATCAAATATCTCCTTTTTTGGCTTCAGGCTGTTGCTGCCCTCTGATGTAATAACGGCTGTAAAATATTTATTAAGCCCGCTGTTATTTAGTTTGCTCCATTGTGTTTTTTCGAACCCGTTCGTGATCAGGTGAAGCGAATATTTTTTTTGCAGCAGGTAATCCAGTATTTCAAAGGTATAGGGGAACACATTTTTTTGAGTAGGTAAAATTTCCAGGAACCTGCCACTCATATTCTTTGCCAGCGATTCATCGGCCACCTTAAAATCGAGCAGGGTACGCCACATGCGCCGCCATTTAAGTTCATCAGTGCTGATCAGGCCTTTTTCATATTTATCCCAAAGGGCGGCATTATGAACCAGGTATTTTTGGTAGAAATCATCAAAAACGGCAATGGTTTCCAGTTTGAATTCCCCATAAATATCAATAAGGGTTATTTTGGCATTGCTGTCAAAATCCCAAAGCGTATGATCAAGGTCAAAGAAAAGATGGCGGTACTTCAAAGCTGTTTTTAAGGCGCAAATGTATGAAAACTCAACGGCCTTCGGATTTGCAGGATATATTTTGTTTTTTGACCATCTGTATTGGTTTTAACAAAAAATCTTTCGCACTGCCAGCCTGTTTTATTAGTTTTGATCCTGATTAATCAAAAAAACTTTTGGAAATGAAAAAATTATTCATGCTTGCTTCAGCAGCTTTACTGGTTACAGGTGTAACCTTTGCTGATAACGGCAAAAAGAAAAAGTGTGCAAAGGGCAAATCATGCTGCAGCAAATCTGAAAAGAAATCATGCAGCAAGGGAAAAAAATCTTGCCATAAAGACAAGGCAGAAACTACCGTTAGTATGTAATACTGCTTTTAAAAGAATTAAAACCTCCCGCCGGGAGGTTTTTTTATTCAAACAGGTGTCACCTTTTTAAAAGGTGACACCTGTTTGAATAAATTTTTCTTTTCTTTGCACATGGCAGAAAAGTTTCACAAAATACTCATCATTACAGCTCCCTCTGGTGCGGGCAAAACTTCCATTACCCATCACCTTATGCGCAGGTTTCCGCAGCTGGCATTTTCTATTTCTGCCGCCACCCGCCAGCCAAGGGCTCATGAAAAGAACGGGGTGGATTATTATTTTATGAGTGAAGAAGCTTTTAAAGAAAAGATCAAACAAAAAGAATTTGCCGAATGGGAAATGGTGTATGAAGGAAAATATTACGGCACTTTAAAAAGCGAACTGGAACGTATATGGGCCAATAACCAGGTACCCATTCTCGACATAGATGTAAAAGGCGCCCTGCATGTGCAGCAGCGTTACCCGGTAAATACATTAAGCCTTTTTATAGAACCACCCAGTGTAGATGAACTGATGAAAAGGCTGAAGAGCCGGGGCACAGAAACAGAAGAATCCCTTGCTGCAAGGATCAGCAAAGCTTCTTACGAAATTTCCTTTAAATCGCATTTTAATGAAGTGGTGGTAAACGATGATCTTGAAAAAGCATGCACAGATGCAGAAAGGCTGGTGGGCGATTTTTTAAGCAGGGGCATGCCTTCAGGTGCCTGATAATTTACCGGAGCAAGAGCAGGCTGCCCTTTCTTACCTGCTGTTTTCCCTTCAGTAAAAATGATGCCTGCCATACAAATGCGTGAACGCCTTCATCAAGCCCTTTATACCTGCCATCCCATTTTTTATAAGGATTGTTGCTGTAAAAAACCATTTGGCCATAGCGGTTGTAAATGCGGAGCTCGTAATTGGTAATGCTGCCTATTCCACCCAGCGGCCCGAATGTTTTATTTCTTCCATCTCCGTCATTGGGTGTAAAGGCAGCGGGGAAATAAATATCCCTGCAATCCACCTCCACGTGAATCGTACCAGTTCCGGTGCAGCCGTTTGAATCGGTAACTGTTACCGCATAATCACCTGTGCTGTTTACTGCAAATGTGGGAGATGCAGATCCGTTCTGCCATTCATAAGAACTGAAGTTGCCGGGGTTCAGCACATAAATGTCTCCGGGGCAAATAAAAGTATCTTTTCCCAGGTTAACGTTTACCGTATTGACTTGTTTTTTTATTTCAGCAACAGCAAATACCATACAGTTGTTTGCATCTGTAACATTTAAATAATAAATATCGGGGGGTAAATTATTGAGGGCAGAATCTGCCTGGCCTCCACTCCAGTTATAACTGTAAGGGCGTACACCACCCGAGATAATGGCGTTTACAGCACCGTTACTTGCCGTGCAGGCAGCATTTACCACCTGCATGGTTGCGGCTAATTGTTGCGGTTCGGTAAGGCTCACTGTTGCGCTGGTATTGCAGGCCCCTGCAGAACTAACAGTAACTGTATAAACGCCTGCGGTCACATTATTCAATACCGCCCCGGTTTGCGGTGGATTTGTATTCCAGTTGTACGTATAAGGGAAGGCCGACCCGGAAGCCGAGGCCGTAATAACCCCGCCGGCATTGCCCCGGCATTTGATCGGGTTGGCAATGTTAGTAATAAGATCCAGTATTACAAGCTGCCTGGTTTCCACATAAGGCGGGGCATTGGTAAAATTAGTTGTGAGTGTAACGGTATATTGACCCGCAGCAGAAAAACCGTGTGTAACATTTGAGCCGGTTGCCGTGTTATTTGTACCCGAAGCCGGGTCGCCAAAATTCCAGCTTTGATTTAAAGTACAGCCGGTATTTACAGAAAAATCCACTACACGCCCGGCTTTGCAGGTATAAGTGAAATTGCTCAACCTTGCAGGAGCGTTTTCTATGCTGATATCATCAATGGCAAAACCGTCGAAATTATTGCAGGTGGTGCCTGCCCCAAAACTAAAACGGAAAAGGACCTGCGGCTGACCGGCTAAAAAGTTAAGGTTATGTTTTGCTGCAACCCAGCCCGCACTGCCATTGCTGCTGGGGCAACTGTTGCCGGTAGAACCAGCCCAGCCCGGTGAACTGGAGAGATATCTTACAGAAGGGTCATTGTACCAATTTTTAGAAAGGCAGCTGTCTGCAGTTGATGCAGCATCACCCACTGTTTGCCAGCTTGAGCCCGCATCTGTACTATATTGCAGCTGGGCACCATCAAAGCCTTTTTCTGTTTCCCAGTAAACTTTAAAGGAAATTTGAGGATATGGTAATGTGGAGAAATTAAAACAGGGACTCTGCAACCAGGAGTTTTCTGCATTGTTATAAGCAGCACTGTTTATTCCGCCTGTTATCCAGCATTTAGTTCCGCTGGCGGCCGAATTGATAATGGTTTTTGCCGGGGTGCCCCATTCCCACGAAGGCCGGTCGCCGCCAATGGTCCATGCGCCGCCGTTGAGTTCAAAATTTTCCCGGTACGGAAAAATATTTATCGGGCTGCTGCATTGGCTGTATGCCCGGGCAGTGTTGAAAAAGATCAGTATTAAAATTCCATATCTCATCATTTCGGCAGGCCAGCAGTTTGTTGACCTGCAAATTTCGTGCTTTACAGCCTAATAACTGCATTTTGCTGTTGCTATTGCCCCAGAATTACATATTTTTAATACCCGTTTAAAGATATAAAATGCTAATATGGCCAGCGAACCCATTGTAAAGGAAACAATCATAAATACCCCCGCATCAACTGTATGGAAAGCACTTACAGATATAGAAAAGATAAAGGGCTGGTATTTTGCCATAAAAGAGTTTAAAGCCGAACCCGGTTTTGAGTTCCATTTTTTTGGTGGCGATGAAACCTGCCAGTATTATCATGCATGTAAAGTGCTGGAAGTAAAAGAAAATGAGAAACTGGTGCATACCTGGTCTTACCCGCAAAATTTTGATGCGATCTCGGTGGTAACCTGGGAAATATTTGCACAGGGAGATAATACCATGGTGAGGCTGATCCACAACGGGGTGGAAAATTTCGGAAGCGGGAGCGACCCTAATTTTTCAAGGGAAAGTTTTGATACCGGCTGGGAATATATTGTGAAAAAGGGGCTAAAGGATTTTTTGGAACAAAGTAAAATTTAATCACTATTCCTTTTCTCATAATTACCGGCATTAAATAGCAGCTATCTTTGCCCTGATGCCCCAGTTTAATTTCAACGATAGTATAAACCTTGCAGGTAAACTTACGCCCCGCCGGCTCTGGAACGGGGTAAAAGTACTGGGCAGTTTTTATTTGAGCAGGATAACAGGCCGGCCGGTTCAATGGGGTTACCCGGTTTCTGTATCTTTTGAGCCCACCACCAGCTGCAACCTGCGTTGCCCCGAATGCCCCAGTGGCCTCCGGGCATTTACAAGGCCCACCGGCATGCTGCAAAAAGATTTTTTCCGTCAAACCATCAACGATATACACAAAGAACTTTTATACCTCATCTTTTATTTCCAGGGTGAACCTTACCTCAATCCCGATTTCCTGGAAATGGTGAAATATGCCTCCTCAAAAAAAATATACACGGCCACTTCCACCAATGCGCATTACCTGGATGACGCAGCGGCAAAAAAAACAGTGGAAAGCGGGCTCGACCGGCTCATCATTTCCATCGATGGTACCACGCAGGACGTGTACCAGCAATACCGGGTGGGCGGCCAACTCCATAAAGTGATTGCTGGAGCAAAAAACATTGTAAAATGGAAAAAAGAACTCAACAGTAAAAAGCCCTTCGTTTTTTTCCAGTTTTTGGTGGTTAAGCCCAATGAACACCAGGTGGAGGAAATAAAAAAACTTGCCAAAGAAGTGGGCGTGGATGAAGTGCGTTTTAAAACAGCCCAGGTGTATGATTATGAAACCGATCCCAACCGCCTCATACCCGAAACAGGTAAATTCAGCCGGTATAAAAAAAATACAAATGGCAGCTATTCACCTAAAAACAAACTGGCCAATCATTGCTGGAAGCTCTGGCACGCCAATGTAATTACCTGGGACGGATTAGTGGTTCCCTGCTGTTTTGATAAAGACGCCATGCACCAGCTCGGCAACCTGGAGGGGCAGTCGTTTAAAGAAATATGGAACAACGATAACTATAAAAATTTCAGGGCAGAACTCATGAAAAGCCGCAAAAACATAGACATTTGTGCCAACTGCAGTGAGGGTGTGAGTGTTTGGCGGTAATTTTGATCTAATTTTCGCAATATGACACAACATTTGTTCAACCACCGCCTCCGGCAAATACTGATACTGGCGCTCATTATCATTATGGGCATTTTGCTGGTGAGCCAGCTTACAGCTTTTATACCCGGCCTGCTGGGTGGCATTACCCTGTATATCCTCAGCCGATCGCTTTACTTCAGGCTGGTGTTTAAAAATAAATGGAAAAAAGGCTGGACGGCCATGTTGTTCATCCTGGCCTACCTCGTCATTATTTCGTTGCCGATCTATTTCAGCATCACACTTATATCGCCAAAGATCAGTAACCTGCTTAACAACCAGGATCAAATAGTGGAAGTGGCCCAAAAGATATCAGGGTTCGTACAAACAAAAACCGGTTTCAAAATTCTGTCGGGCGATACGGCAAAAGAACTGGCCCAAAAAGCAACTGCCCTTATTCCTAAATTGCTTAACAGCACCGCATCCATCCTTACCAACCTCATCATGATGTTCTTCCTGCTGTATTACCTGTTGGTAGAAGGCCGTACGGTAGAACGAAGGCTCGGCCACGTAATACCGCTCGAAAGGCATAATATTGATGCACTGGGAAGCGAAACACGTATGATGGTAAAGGCAAATGCATTGGGCATTCCCATTATATCCATTATACAGGGTATTACCGCATCCATTGGCTACTGGATATTTGGCATTGAAGACTGGGGCATGTGGGGTTTTGTAACCGGCGTGTTTGCTTTTTTCCCCCTGGTGGGAACCATGATTATTTGGGTGCCGCTGATGGGCTATATTTTTTCGCAGGGTCAAAACTGGCAGGCGGTGGGGCTGCTGATCTACAGCATTGTGGTTACCGGAAATGTTGATTACCTGGCAAGACTCGGCCTGATGAAACGGATGGGCGATGTACATCCGATGGTTACTGTGCTCGGCGTAATTGTGGGCCTCAGCCTTTTTGGTTTTATAGGGCTGGTTTTTGGGCCCCTGCTCGTGAGCTATTTTTTAGTGATGCTTAAAATATATATGAATGAATTTGGAGACTCCGATCTTCCCGACGATGTTAAAGACGAAGAAAAAAGAAAAAAAGACAAAGAACTGGGCGATCTTGCACAGAAGCTAGAAGGACAATAAAACCTGCCGAATGGGAATTCAAAAAGACATTAACCAGTCAAAATTCAGAACCGAGTATCAGAAAGCTGTGGTAAACCTCATTTTTACATCTAACTGGCTGAACGAAAAATTAAGAGATATTTTTGAGCGGGACGATATCACTTCCCAGCAATATAATATCCTGCGCATTTTACGGGGGGCAGGTCAGCCTATATCCACGCTCCAGATACGCCAGCGCATGCTCGATAAAATGAGCGACACCAGCCGTATTGTAGACCGGCTGCTGGTAAAAGGCCTGGTAAAAAAGAAAATTTCAGATACCGATAAACGCCTGGTAGATGTAAGTATCACCACTAAAGGGACCAACCTTTTAAAAAAAATGGATGCTTATGAAGATGAAATGGATGGGATACTGGCAGGCCTCACTAAAGACGAAACAAAAACGCTCAATATCCTGCTCGATAAAATCAGGGAAAAGAAGTAACACTGGTACATGAAGATTTTTCAAATAGTTTTTCTCCTCTTTTCATTAATGACATTCCAGGCTAATGGCCAGCGGCCCGAATTCCGGGGCGTGTGGGTGGCTACTGTCAGTAATATCGACTGGCCCTCTGCCCCGGCCCTCAGCAGTGCGGCACAAAAAGCAGAATTTATTAAACTGGCCGATATGCATAAACAAAACGGCATGAATGCACTTATTGTGCAGGTACGCCCCGCCACCGATGCACTTTATCCATCGCAGTACGAGCCATGGAGCCAATGGCTTACCGGAAAGCAGGGGCGTCCCCCTTCGCCTTATTACGACCCGCTGGAATTTATGATTACCGAAACCCATAAACGGGGCATGCAGTTTCATGCCTGGATGAATCCTTACCGTGCGGTGTTCAATATAAACAACAGCGTGCTTTCGCCCACACATATAACAAGGCTTCACCCCGAATGGTTTTTAACTTATGGCGATAAAAAATATTTTGACCCGGGAAACCGGGAGGCGCAGCTTTATGTAACCAACGTGGTAAAAGATGTGGTGAGCCGTTACGATATAGATGCCATTCATTTCGACGATTATTTTTATCCCTACCGTATTACCGGAAAAGAGTTTCCTGATAATAATTCCTATTTAAAATTTGGCAACGGGCTCTCTAAAGATGCCTGGCGCCGGAGCAATACCGATTCTATTATTGCAATGCTGTACCGGGTCATTAAAAAGGCAAACCCGCATTGCCAGTTTGGCATCAGCCCCTTTGGCGTATGGCGTAATACCGACAAAGACCCTGCCGGCAGTAACACAAAAGCAGGGCAAACCAATTACGATGATCTTTATGCCGATATACTGCTTTGGTTGCGCAAAGGCTGGGCCGATTATGTAACACCACAGGTTTATTGGGAAATTGGCCACCCTGCTGCAGAGTTCAATACGCTGGTGGAATGGTGGAGTAAAAATACTTACGGGGTCAATTGTTATATTGGCCTGGGCATTTACCGAGCCGGCAGCAATGCTGCATGGAAAGACAGGTCGCAGCTTCCCCGCCAGATCGAAAAAATAAGAACAACAGCCAATATGCAGGGTATGGCCTTTTACAGCAGTAAGGTCTTCGAAAAAAATCCCAATGGCTGGTCCGACAGCCTACGCCTCAATTATTTTAAAGAAGCAGCGCCCGCCCCCAAAATAATCAAATAGTTGCTCAGGGTTTATAAGCATTGATCTTTCCCTCCATCCAATCGCAATAAGCCACTGAACCCAGCCTCAATTTTAAAGGCAGCCCTGTTTTTGCCTGGAACTTCCATTCCTGCCTGCAAAAAAAACCTGAATTTTTTGAATAAAAATTTCCCGGAAGGCTGTAAAAATTCAATTTTGAGAAAGAATTCGATGCGGGAACAGGGTAGGAGAGATAATTAAAACTCCTTGTAACACTGTGTTTTACGAAAGGAGTTTGTGCTTTTAAGAAATTTATCACAAAAACCGTGCTAAAAATTAATAAAAAGGCTTTATATTGCTTAAGCATTTGATTTTGTTGAGATAGACAATAGGTACAATTTACTTAAAAAACCTGTAAAGGAGTATATCCTGGAAAAATAATGGCACTTTATCAAGGCTTACAGCAAAAATTACTTCAAAAATTATCGCCACAGCAGATTCAGTTAATGAAACTGCTGCAGGTGCCTACGGCCATACTGGATGAACGTATTAAGGAGGAAATGGAAGAAAACCCGGCCCTGGAGCAGGGCGATGAAGGCCACGATGATGAATATGAGAATGACGAGTTTGCCAGCGATGAAAATGAAGAATATGAAGTAGATGGAAGCGAGGGAGATTATGAAAATATAGATATCAGCGAATATGTAAGGGATGGAGATGATGAAGTGGGCGATTACCGCTTAAGAGACAGCAATTACCCCGAGCACGACGATAATAAAGTAATTCCGCACCGGGTAGAAACAAGTTTTATGGAAATGATGCTGCAGCAGCTGGGCATGCTCAATCTTGATGAGCACCAGCAAAAAGTGGCAGAGCAGTTGGTAGGCAGCCTTGATGATGATGGCTATCTCAGGAGAGAGATCAGTTCCATTATCGACGACCTGGCCTTCAGGCAAAATGTAATGACCAATGAGGCAGAAATTGCCGACCTGCTTTTGCAGGTACAGCAGTTTGATCCACCGGGTGTGGGCGCCCGTAACCTGCAGGAATGCCTTTTGCTCCAGCTCGAAAGAAAAACAGGCCAGGGAAAACCCGTGGAACTGGCCATAAAAGTGCTGGAAAAATATTTCGATGAGTTTACCAAGAAGCATTACGAAAAAATTCAACGTGCCCTTAATATTTCCGACGAAGAACTGCGAGATGTAATTAACCAGATCATCCGCCTTAACCCCAAGCCCGGCGGCAACCTCGAGGGCAGCAGTAAGAACAGTAACTACATCATTCCCGATTTTTTTATTTTTAACAACAATGGCAAACTGGAACTAACGCTCAACAGTAAAAATGCGCCCGACCTGCGCATCAGCGAAGGTTACCGCGATATGCTGAAAGATTATGACAGGGGCAGCAAAAAAGATAAGCGGCAAAAAGAAGCGGTGCTGTTCATTAAACAGAAAATAGATTCAGCCAAATGGTTCATAGATGCCATTAAGCAAAGGCAAAACACGCTCATGAACACCATGGAGGCCATCATGAACTACCAGCACGATTTTTTTGCATCGGGCGATGAAACCGATCTGCGGCCCATGATACTGAAAGATATTGCAGAGCGCACCAACCTCGATATATCCACTGTAAGCCGGGTGGCCAACAGCAAATTTGTACAGACAGAATTTGGTACCTACCGCCTTAAATTCTTTTTCAGCGAAAGCCTGCAAACCGACAGCGGCGAAGAAGTAAGTACCCGTGAGGTGAAAAAAATATTGACCGATCTTATTGGCGAAGAAAGTAAAAAACATCCTTACAGCGACGAAAGGCTTACCGAAATGCTGCAGGAAAAAGGCTACAATATTGCCCGCCGCACCGTGGCCAAATACCGCGAACAACTGAATATACCTGTAGCAAGGTTAAGAAAGATACTTTAATTACTTTTTTGTTCCGGGCAATGTCTCCTGCAGGGGAAATTGCGCCAGGTAACAAATTTAATATCCTGGTTAAAGTGCGCAACGTTCACTACGTGAGATGTTGCTCGGAGTAAAAAATAAATTTTCACTAGCCCGGTTCTCCCGCTGTCGTATTAGTACGACGTATATTTTTAAATTTTATCCACATCCCCAAACCCTTGCTCACACTGCATTTGAGCGGCATATGAACATTTACGAAAATCTTCGCACACAAAAATATTTTTTGTTGGAATAAAATTATCTCTCTAGATTCACTTTACCGAACCAAATAACACGTGCCTCAAACTGTGTACCTAAGAATAACGATACTGCTTATATGGATGGCCTCATCTGTTTCCCTTAAAGCTCAAACAGACAGCCTGGTAAATACCTTCACTAAGGTTCCCGATAAATTTTTCAAAGAGGTAGATAGTAAGATTGATAAATACAGCAAACGCATCAGCAGTAAAACAGAAAAAACCCTCACAAAACTCTCCCGCTGGGAAACCAAGATAAAATCCCTGCTCGAAAAAACTAACCCCGAAACTGCCGCCAAACTTTTTGGAAACAATCAAACCAGCTTCACTTCCTTACTGCAACAATTAAAAAAAGGCGAAAGCATTACACAGGGTTATAAAGCCCAGTACAGCGATTACAGGGATAAACTAACCACGGGTTTAAAATATATTGAACAGCAAAAAGAAGAACTGGGCGATAAATATGCAAAGCCAGCCAAAGGCCTGCAGCAAAAGATGCAGGAACTTGATGGAGAACTTGCTCAAAGCGAGGCATTGGATAAATTCATTAAAGAAAGAAAAAAGCAACTGATCGATGAGGCCATAAAGCATATTGGCAAAAGCAAATACCTGGTAAAGATCAATAAAGAAGCATACTACTACGCAGAAACAATGCGTAATTATAAAGAGATCTTTAATGATCCTAAAAAAGCAGAAGAAACCGTTATAAACCTTTTGATTAAAGTACCGGCCTTTAACGAGTTTTTCAAAAAGAACAGTATGCTTTCATCCTTGTTCAGGATGCCCGAAAACTACGGCACACCGCAAAGCCTGGCCGGGCTGCAAACAAGGGCCAGTGTAAATGCGCTGATACAGGACAGGATCGCTGCAGGCGGCCCCAATGCCCGGGAAATGTTCAGCCAAAATATGCAGGCAGCCCAGGCAGAATTAAACAAACTGAAAGATAAAATCCTTAAAACAAATGCCAATGGCGGCTGGGATGGTGGCCCCTCTCCCTCGGAGAGGGGTTGGGGTGAGGTCAATACACAAAAGACAAAAACCTTTTTTCAGCGCCTGGAACTAACACCCAACCTCCAGTTTGGCAAACCAAACGGTTACCTGCCATCCACGGCCGATATGGGAATGAATATCGGTTACAAATTAAACGACAAGAGCACGATAGGCCTAGGAGCGGCTTATAAGCTGGGCATGGGCAGCATACAAAAAATTAAATTTTCTACTGAGGGTATTGGGTTAAGAAGTTTTATTGACTGGAAGCTTGTAAACGCCAAAGGAAAAATATTCTCCAATTTTTACCTGAGCGGTGGTTATGAGAGAAATTATTTTCCAGGGTTAAGAAATATTGCTTTCTCCTCCCCCCTTGGGGGAGGCCGGGAGGGGGTTGCCTGGCAGCAAAGCGGGCTGATAGGGCTCAGTAAAAAAATTGAATTAAAAACAAAATTCAGCAAATCCACCAAATTCCAGTTGTACTACGACATGCTGCATCAAAAGCAGGTGCCGGTGGGACAGGCCTGGGTGTTTAGGGTGGGGTATGGATTATAAAAAAAGGGTTATGAATAGGAATATTAGAAATTGTAAACTGCTTTTTACAGTAGTATCCATTTTATTATCGTATAATCTTGCCTTTGGGCAAACTATTTATCCCCCAAAAAATCAAAGCCCCAATGCATCAGCTATTGATAAATATGGCGAAACTTCTGTAAGCCTATTTACCGGTACGCCAGACATTTCCATACCAATTTATACTATAAATTATGGTAAAATTAATTTACCAATAACTTTAAGGTACAATTCGGCCTCGGTAAAACCGGCACAGCAGCCCAGTTGGGTGGGAAGTGGCTGGAATGTAGAATTTGGGGGTGCTATCACAAGGTCAAAGCACGGTAAAGTCGACGAATGGTTTGTCAATAATTACGATGGGCCAACTCCCGATGCTCTTTACACCCGGGCATATTATCCCTTCCCAACCTCTAGTGCTCTATATAATGCAAGTAACCCCGGGAGCCATTATGCTAATCTTCCCAATTGGGCAAGTTCATCTTCATTGGCGTTTGACTTTTCTACCATCGCCCTTACTGATCCTTATACTGGTTTAATTCTTTCTGCACCAAGTATGGATCCAGAGGCAGATGAATTCAGTTTCAATGTACTTGGCCATAGTGGTAAATTTTATTACGAAGGGGTTAATAGTGGTTGGAAAGTTGTTTCAGATGAAGACATTAAAGTGGAACTAACAGATTTTCTCTCACCAATTGAAATTGCAATTGGCATGGACGAAAGGATAAATGCCTCTGGGTATAATGCCGCTTTTCATCCTACGCCAAGCAATTCATTGCAATCAAGGATGTTTGGTGGCTTCATTCTCACCATGCCAGATGGAACAAAATTTGTTTTTGGCAACAGAAAACACCCTTATAAACCTACAAATAGCGTGGTTTTTTATGATGTGGCAGATGCTGTGGAGTATTCTTCTCCACGGGGTATAGCAACCGATCCTGCTTCACAGGTGGCCGACCTTGTTTTTGAGGTCAACACTTGGCACCTGACTAAAATTATCGATCCAAATGGGAATGAAGTTACTTATCATTACAAAAGTACCTTCCCCACCACAAATAAATTTTATAATGTAGATAAAGTGCAAGGTATTGCAACAAATTCGGGAGCGAGTATCACTTTTGAAAGTGGTGCAGATTACAACAAGTATGTATTATCAGAAGTAATGCAATGGCCGGTATACATGGAAAAAATTCTTACTCCGAATGAAATTGTAAAATTCAGTTTTTCCAATGATGATCACAACAGGTATTCACTACAAAAGCTCAACTATGCTGATTTTTCCGGAAATGCAAACTCCACAACAGAACTGGAGGCAATTTTACTTGGGAAAGGTGTTTCCAGCTATGACCCCAATATTTACCTGAATAATATTAAATGGCAAAAACTCGATACAATAACAGTTACTGACAATACATTTTCAGTGGGTATGTATCAATATCAACCGGTTGTGACAAACAAATTTTCATTTTCTTACAATAATACTACTTCGCAAAGGTTAATGTTGGGAGCATTTAAACGGATTAACAAAAATGGCACCGAGGCCTTTAAATACCAGTTTACTTATAATGGTGATTTTGTAACTCAATCACCAAGTTTGCATGCAGATGGAAATTTCTCCGACCATTGGGGGTATTTTAACGCTAAAGATCTGACTACTTATGGAGGTGTTAGTCCAAATAATTTTACTGATGTACCATTGGCCAGGGCAGCTGACCCTGTTGTGTCAACTAAAGAACTTTTGACTAAAATTATTTACCCAACGGGGGGTAGTACCGTTTTTACATGGGAAGCAAATGATTATTCAAAGATCGTTTCATTAAACCGCCAAAGTTTGGACAATTATTCGTATGCAACTCATGCGCCAATTGGATTGTCGGGCAATGGATCAACAGGCTTTGGCGGGGGTAACAGGATTTCAGAGATAAAGAGCTATTCTGCCGATGGCATACTTGCTTCCCAAAAGAACTACTATTACAAAAACGGGTATTCCGCTGGGGCTAATCTTTCTACTTTAGCATCGAGTGGTGTGCTAAATGGAGTGCCTGTATATGATTTTGGTTTTACTGGCGTGCCGGGGCAAAATGGGATTTATTATTTTAATGGAGGGGGTAAATATTTTTTCAGCAGTGGAAATTACGGCTATACTGGGCAAGGTTCCCCCGTGGGGTATAAGGAGGTGGTTGAAGTGAGCCTGGATGGGTCTTACACTAAACAATTATTTACAAATTACGATGCTGATTATAATGGTGTTTCTCATTGGGATATGCCAGAAATGGGCTTTCTGGGCTGGATAACCGGGATGAATTATAATTATTTCCCAAAATCAACACTCGAGATTGAACGGGGCAAACTTGTTGCGAGTTTCGAGTATAAGCCTGATAATACATTACTTAAAAAAACTCATTTTACGTACAGAAGTGATGCTGCCAGATTTTCTTCCTATATTAATCTTATTGAGAAGCGGAATGAATTAAATGCACACACTCAATATTATTCAAACGGTGTGCAGGCAGTGCCAAATGATAGAATAACTTTTGCTTCAGCCCGAAAAGTATTTACTTATTCTTATACGCCGGCTATTAAAACAACTACTGTTTATGACCAAAATGGGGCTAACCCGGTAGTGGAAACGGAGAATTATGCTTATAATAACTCAAGTAAACTTCTTATTAGTAAGAACAAAGTGAATAGTTCTGGCGAAACAATTTCAAGTAGTTATCAATACCCTGCCGATGTTTCCGGAACAACCTATTCTGCAATGGTAAATGCACATATTTTGGCACCCGTTGTAAAAACGAGTACCGTTAAACAAGTTGGAGCCTCTCAAATTCCTGTTTCGGAAATAACTGCAAACTATTCGAATCCGTCTACTGGTATTTATGTACCCCAAAATATCCTTGTTAAAAACGGCATTAATTCAGGTGAGGTCAGGGAAGAAGTATTGATGTTCGATCCTAAAGGCAATCCACTCGAAGTACGAAAACCAAATGGGGTAAAAGAAGTATTTATTTGGGGTGTTAACTACAGCCAGGTACTTGCACGCATAACAGGTGCAAATTATAACGATGCTATAGCCCTGGTTAATCAGTCCATTTTACATACAGCCGGTTTTCTGTACAACCATAATTCAGATAATATCCTTCGAGCCGAATTGAACAAGATAAGGACTGGTTTACCGAATGCCTTTGTTACAACATATACTTATGCAATTGGTATTGGCATCACCAGCGAAACAGACCCCCGTGGTAAGACCATTTATTACCAATACGATGGCCTAAACCGCTTAACGTTGATCAAAGACCAGGATGGAAAAATTCTCAAAAAAGTTTGCTATAACTATGCAGGCATTCCTGAAAACTGTACGTTTTATGGCAATGCTGCAAAATCGCAAAATTTTACACGCAGCTGTCCCCCGGGTAACACAGGAAGTACTGTTACTTATACGGTGCCTGCAAATACCTATTATTCTGCCATCAGCCAGGCCGATGCCGATGCACAGGCACAAGGAGATATTGATGCAAATGGCCAGGCTTATGCCAATGCTAATGGCACCTGTACACCCAGTCCCTTTAACGTAAACTTTCAGAACAATACCAGCTACCCTTATACTGTTGTGTTTACTAATACGGCTACATCTGTAGTTACTACTTATACCGTTAACCCATCGCCCTCTGTTCAGTTACTCGGGCAGTTGCCACAGGGAACTTATAACATTAACATATCATCCAGTTATTCTTCGGCATCGGTTACTTTGCAATATGGCACAACAACACAAACCGCCTCCAGTTTTGCCATCACTAATCTCAGCATTACATCTGATATAAGTTTTACACTGAGCCCGGCATCGGTTTCCTGTTCTTTTTCTATGTTCTCCGGTTATGTGAGCCCCACCAACAGCATCGGGCATAATGGAACGGCGGTTTCATTTTACATGGCATTTTATTCCCCTAGCGTTACCATGCAACCGGGCATATCTTACCAGGTGGCCACTATCAGCACGGCTTGCAGGCCATCTGCCACCCGTACCATTAATTTTACAGCAGGTGGACGAAACTGGGTAATAACGATCATACCCGCAGGTATCATGTCCTGGCAGTTTACTGGCGGAACGGCCGTATCGCCCAATACTACCATCAGTACCGCTACATTAACCTATAATCTTTAAAGCATGAAAAAATATTTAAAAATATTCATCCTCTCAATTGTCTTATTCCTGGCAAAAAATTCAAGTGCGCAGGTGCCAGAGGCGGTGATCGCCAATGCCGATACCACTATGTTTTCGCCCAATGCTGCCGGTGATTGGCAAATATTGAACTCCTATGTATCGGCCCAGGGTACAGATAGTGTACTTCTTGAAGTGTTGCTTTACCACCCCAATAATATCAATTGGCAGGAGGAACACCTGGTGGGGAATATTAAGGAGCCAACCGGCTTGAGGCCATCAACTGAAAGAACGGTTTCATTTAACCTCATAAACACGATTTACATTATGCGGGTTAGCAGTAATGGGGATTGTTATTTAAAGTTTTCAACCGGCGACCTGCCAACAGCCAACCCGGTTGTACTGCCGGCAAGGGTAATATTCAGCCAATAAAAAATTCAAACTCATTTTATGAATGCAGTAAATAATAGAAGATTCAATGCATATACAAGCCCCGGCTTAGTGCATCTTTTTTATAGTTTGAGTGGTTTGTATAAAACGCTCCTGTTGTTTTTCTTTTTATTGGCTCAGTTACAATTGTATGCCCAGCAAACCCCGCCCGCAGCCTACGGGGCTATCCCGGTTAGTTATGTTAGAACATGGGATGCTACGGCACCCGAAACAAACCCCAATACCTTATCGGGTCGTTTGCTAAAGGATGTAAAGCAGGCTACCCAGTATGTTGATGGCCTTGGACGCCCGCTGCAAACGGTGGCAAAACAGGCATCTCTCATTACTGGCGGAACGCCAACAGATATGGTGAGCCCGGTTGTATATGATCAGTTTGGTTTGGAAAAATATAAATACCTGCCTTTTGTGGCCAATAATACCGGTACAAATACCTCTATAACCGATGGTGGTTTTAAGACCAACCCTTTTCAGCAGCAGGCTACTTTTTATGCCGACCCCAATGGGGTTATTAAAAACCAGGGAGAAACTTATTACTATAGCCAAACAAATTTTGAAGCATCACCTATGAGGCGGCCGCAGGAGAGTTTTGCCCCCGGTAACAGTTGGGTGGGCACACAGGCCCAGGCACTTGAAACCAACCGGAGGTCGGTTAAAGCTAAATACTGGACCAATACCGCAACAGATGCAGTACGTATCTGGAATGTAACAGATAACGCCACAATAGGTAACTGGGGTACCTACAGCAGTCCCGGCGCATACAATGCAGGCGAACTGTACAAAAACGTAACAGCAGATGAACACAACAAACAGGTGATAGAATTTAAAGACAAGGAGGGAAGGGTTATTTTGAAAAAGGTACAGCTCACAGCAACTGCCGATGCCGGCACCGGTAGTGCGCATACGGGCTGGCTATGCACTTATTATTTATATGATAATTTAAATAATCTGCGCTGTGTAATACAGCCAAAGGGAGTAGAATTAATAAGTACAGGCTGGTTATTGAACGATGCTACCATTTTAGCCGAACAATGTTTCCGCTACGAGTACGACCAGCGCAACCGTATGATCGTAAAAAAAGTGCCCGGTGCAGCTGAGGTTTACATGGTATATGATAATTTAGACAGGCTGGTACTTACCCAGGATGGCAACCTGCGCACCGGTACGGTAAAATGGCTGCTCACCAAGTACGATGGGCTTAACCGCCCCACAGAAACCGGGCTGGTTACCAACAGCACTGCTTTTGCCACGCATTTAAGTACGGCCTATACCAGCACCAACTATGTACCAGCAGGTACTTACGAAATGCTCTCAAAAACGGCTTACGATGTTTATACCGGGTTACCTGCAGGTTTATCTTCCACTTATTTAAGCACATGGAATACCCATTTTTCTGCAACAGATAATATGAATTGGCCTTACCCTCAAATGCCCACTCAAAATACAGCCGTAAAAGGCATGGTCACCTGGGTACAGGCTAAGGTGCTGGGCACGGCAAGCCAATATATAAGTTCAGTAAATATTTACGACGATAAAGGCCGGGTTATACAAATCCAAACTGTAAATATTAGTGGGGCGGTAGATGTTGTAACCACCCAGTACAGTTGGAACGGTAAGCCCTTGGTAACTGTACAAAAACAAGAACTGGCCGGCAGCAATGCACAAACTTCTGTGGTAGTTACAAAATATACTTACGACGATCTGGAGCGGTTGGTACAAACAGAAAAAAAACTCAGCAATACTTTAGTGAATGCCAATGCTATGAGCGCCTATAAAGTGATTGCCAAAAACGAATACGATGCATTGGGCCGGGTAAAAAAGAAAATACTGGCTCCGGCTTACAACAGCAATGCCGGCCTGGAAACACAGAACTACGATTATAATATCCGTGGCTGGATGCTGGGCGTAAACAGGGATTATGCAAAAGATGCCGCCAGCAATAATTATTTTGGTTTTGATTTAGGATACGATAAAACAACCAATGGCCTTATTAACAACCAGGCTTATACAGCTGCCCAATACAACGGAAACATCACCGGAACCGTATGGAAGAGCAAGGGCGATGGAGAAAAACGCAAGTATGATTTTACCTACGATGCGGCCAACCGCATAACCGCCGGAAATTTTACACAGTACAACGGCAGCGCTTTTGCCAGCCACAGCCTGGTAGATTTTACGGTGAGCAACCTTAGCTACGATGCCAACGGTAATATACTTACCATGAACCAAAAGGGTATGAAGGTGGGCAGCGCCCCGCTGATAGACCAGCTTAGCTATACCTACTATACCAATACCAATAAGCTGGCAAAAGTGGCCGATGCTATCGCTGGTGCAGACAATGGTAAACTGGGCGACTTTAAAGATGGCACAAACGGCACACTCAACGATTATGGTTACGATAAAAACGGCAACCTTGTTACCGACCAGAACAAGGCCATAGGCACCAGTGTAGGGTTAGACCTTACAACTGGCGGGGCCATTACCTATAACCATTTAAACCTGCCTGCTGTAATTACTGTTAGCGGTAAGGGCAGCATTACCTACACTTATGATGCTGCAGGTAATAAACTAAAAAAAGTTACGGCAGAAAGTCCCAGTGCAGCCAATGGCAATAAAACCATTACAACCACCACCCAGTATATAGCCGGCCTGGTGTACGAAAGCAAAACCTGGGTGCCTGCCAATACACCCAATAATGATTATACCAACAAACTGCAGTTTATACCGCAGGAAGAAGGGCGTATACGGGTATTATACAACAACAGCGCCACGCCCAATACACCCACCGGAATAGATTACGATTATATGCTGAAAGACCACTTGGGAAATGTAAGGATGGTACTAACAGAGGAGGTAAAGCAAAACTATTATCCTGCATCCACTCTTGAAGGAACTTTTGATGCCAGTACAAACAGCATGATAAACTGGGAGAAAGGTTTTTATAAGATAGATAATACAAAAGTGGTGGCCGAAACCTCCATACCCAGCTGGGGTACAGAAACGTTGGCCAATACAAAACTCTATTATAACCATAATGATATACCACCAGCCTCACCTAACCCCAATTACCCACCTGGCGTAAGCCCTGTACAAACAGCGGGAAGTACAAAGCTTTATAAACTTAATGCCACTACAAATAAGACCGGCCTGGAGTTTATGATAAAAGTGATGGCAGGCGATAAGATTGATATATTGGGTAAATCCTATTACCTCAATACCACTACTGTAAGTAATGCCAACTCTACAGCACTGGATCTATTGAGCTTAGTAACCAATATGCTTGGTTCCCCGGTAAACCCTGCTGCTGCAAAAGGGATAACGGCAGCCCAGATGCAAACGCTGAATACAGGCTTAATCCCTAATACATTTTTTACAGGCAATAATGGAGAAACCGGTACAACAGTACCCAAGGCTTATATCAACTATATTTTCTTTGATGAAAAATTTCAGTATGCAGGCGGTAATGTAAGCCGGGTTGGTACTAGCGGCACTGTTAAAAACCACTGGAATGTGGATGCGTCTTTACAAAACATTAACGTTACTAAAAATGGTTATTTATTTGTTTATGTGAGCAATGAGAGTAACTTTGATGTGTTCTTTGACAACCTGCAAGTGGTACATACAGCAGGGCCAATAATGGAGGAGACACATTATTATCTTTTCGGCTTGACGATGGCGGGGGTTAGTAGTAAGGCGGCAGGGAAATTGGATAATAATTACAAGTATAATGGCAAGGAGTTACAGAACAAAGAATTTAGCGATGGGAGTGGGTTAGAGTTTTATGATTTTGGTGCAAGGTATTATGATCCACAATTGGGCGTTTGGCATAACCCTGATCCCCTTGCCGAAAAATATCCAAGCATCTCTCCTTGGGTATACACATTTAATAATCCTTTATTGTTCGTAGACCCAGATGGGAGGGATAATACTGTTTACTTATATGCTGCTGATGAGAGCGTTTCACGAAGGCAACTTAAGAAGATAGCAAAACAAGCAACAGCAAATTTTGCTGCAATGGGATTAAAAACCCAAGTAAAAGTTTTTAAAGGAAAATTTGATAAGGTCTCTTATGGAAAGCTTGATAAGACAGATGCTGTGGCCGTTATTGGAAATCCTAATGCTGTTCGAAAGTCAATTTCTAGTTATAATGCAAAATTTGAAAAAGAGCTAGGGAGTTCGTTTGGTTCAATTAAAACAGACCAAGGCACTAACCCTGAGCAAAGCCAAAATCCAAGAGGAAGTAAAGTGCAGAGTGATGGAAATATTATAGCAATTGCTACAGGCGCAACTTCAGCCTTAGCAAAAGAAACAAATTCTACCTTTGAGGAAGGGGCAGCATTTTTAGTCAATCATGGAGCAGGACATAATGCAAATATGAATCATGATGGAGACAAAAATGCTTATGATGAAAAGGGAAATTATAATGACCAAACATGGGTTCCATTAGGCCCAAATGTAATGTCTGAAGGCAACTCTTTAAAAGGTAAAAACCTTCAAACGTTTATAAATTCACCAGTTAATAGACAACCGACAAAGAATGGCTATATATCAATTCAGCAGATGTATATTCATAGATTTGGTAACAATACGCCTAATGCTGCCCTACCAACAGAACAGTAATTATGAAACAACTATTAATAATTATTTTTTTATTTTGCTTTATTGCCTGTAACACGGTAGAAAATCAGAATGAGATTAAGATGCGACCTGAGGATTCTAACCCCGTACAAATCCTGTTAATTGACAGTTTGGGCATGATTGAATTTTCTTTACCACTTCGTTATGATACGAGTTTTTCATGGGTGCATTACTCTGATTGTGGTAAAGCTTGCAATGAACAGAAATATCGCTTCCAATCTAAACAACTCCCGTTAATAAAAGAATCTGGTTGGATTTGGGAAGTGCCTAAAGACTCTATAGATCGCTTTACAATTAGCCATACATTAGATTTTCCTTTTCATGATGGCGATACAACAAAAAGTGTAATAAGACATAATCATCTAAAAGAGGAATTGTTGTCGGACCAAACTATTCCACCAATAATATTTGATACTATTCAGAGAATTAATGATAGGTATTACTCAATTTTTGTAATGGAAAAATCTAATACAATTCAATCAAAAAAAGTATTAGCAGTAACAACAATTAAAAGTAATCTTGTAAAGTTTCAGTATGAACTGATGGCACGAGAGAATGATACAATTGCAAAGAGTTTTATTGAAAAATCAATTGACCTAATTAAGACAATCCGGATTGGCAAGGGAGTATGAAAATGAAGATTTCCGCCGCCGATTTTTCCGCCGCTGTTGGAGTTCCCGTGGGGGGCCGTAGCCGGTGTTATCACCGGGCTACGAGAGTTGGCCATTACAAACCTTCATCTTTGCTTCCTGTTTTTAGTGAGGGCTCCTGCCCTACGGCAGCGGGGCAGACAAGAAACACCTCCCGCCGCCGTAGGTGAAGCCGCCCGTGCGCCCGCCGCCGTCAGGTCTCCTGACCTACGGCAGCAGGGTCGTTAACGAGCCTGCAAAATATCGACCTTCATAATGAGCCACAATCCCAAACGGGTCATTTCCATTAAGATAAAAAGCGGCAGAAGAATATTTATACTCTTCGGGGTATTTACATAACCCTGCCCTTACAGGATTTAGATGGATGTACTCCAGTTTTTGAAGCAGTACGGCAGGGGTAAATAGTTCCACTTTTAATGGCTCCCTTTTCCTCCCGATAGTTATCGGGATGGTATTTACGGTCGTATTTATTTACGAGTAATGCGCAGCAAGATCGGGGTCTTCACTGAGTAGCTTTTGCTTTATTTTGCCGGCAGTAAATTTCATAAACGAAGCCTGTATATCGGCGTGGCTGTATTTCATAGTTGGTTGCCAAATAAGATGAACATGATTCCGCCGCCGTAGGTGAAGCCGCCCGTGTGCACGCCGCCGTCAGGTCTCTGCCATCTCCCACTAAAAATTTCAGCGCTGTAATAATAATATCTTTAAACCCGTCATTTTGCAATACCGGTTTCCAGTCGTAAATGGTGGAAGTAAAAAATGCGGGCCATTCAATTGGGTACTCTTTGGGCATGAGATTAAAATTAAGAAATTATTTGTAAATTTATTTTAGGGTGGCCTCGCTGGTCAGGAGACCAGGCGAGGGTGTCTCAAGCTGGAGGTATGGCTTACCTGCGGCGGCAGAAATAAATTTAATTCCTGGTTAAAGTGGGCAACGTTCACTACGTGAGATGTTGCTTGGAAATAGAAATCCCTATGTGTTTCCTTCTTTGTGTCCTATATGTATGTGGTTCAAATAGTAAGTATAATGGAAATTTTAAACTGGTACACTAATAGAATACAGCCCCGGCAAGGTTAAGAAAGATCCTTTAATTACTTTTGCAGCATGACAACCGCAGTTCAACATAAGCAGCCCGCTTACAACAAAAATTTTTCGCCTGCAATAAAATGGCCGGCCATATTGCTGAGTTATATTTTTCACCCGGTATTTGTACCGGTATATGCCATCTGGTTTTTGGTATATGTACATCCTTCCTATTTTTCGGGCTTTTCAGAAAAGCAAAAAATGTACACCGTATTCATCAGCGCATTAAACCTGGTGGGCTTTCCCCTGCTTACCATCGTACTGCTGAAGGCATTGGGTTTTATTGATTCTGTTTTTCTGCGCACAAAAAAAGACCGCATCATACCTTATATTGCCTGCAGCATTTTTTTCTTTTGGGCCTACCTTGTTTTTAAAAAACAGGAGCTGTACCCCTTAATGCTTCCTTCTTTTATACTCGGCATTTTTTTGGCGGTAAATGCGGCACTAATTGCCAATATTTATTTAAAAGTAAGTATGCATGCATTGGGCATGGGCGGCTGGTTGGGATTTTTTATTGTACTGGCTTTTTCCAATACCATGCTCATGACCTGGCCATTATGCATTGTTATTTTACTGGGAGGCCTGGTTTGTACCGCCCGTTTGCTGGTTAGCGATCACGAACCCGGTGAAGTATATGCGGGATTTTTTATTGGCATGATATGCCAGTTTGTGGCTGCTTATGTTGTTTTGTAAACCTTCACTCCACATGTATAAAAACGAAGAAGCCCCGTCCAATACCGGGGCCCTCCTTGTCCTGTATGCCTAACAAAAAAATACTGTTGCAGTATGTTCATACCGCGTTGGTAGTTCAGATTAAAACCGGTAAGATAAAATGATTACATGCTTTTGGGCACACTATTGTTAGCGGTAACAGTGGCAAGAGGTAATGGTGTTTTTCTTCTCAGGTTTTGGTTGCTGCATCATGTGTAAGAAAATGCTGCACTTGTATATTAAGCGTTTGTAACTGAAAAATATTGTGTATTAAAATGGCCCCAAATACATATTTTTTATTGACATATTAAAACTCGTAAATATACTTTTAAGTAATTTATATTCTATAGAAAAACCCTCATAAAATAATAAGGTAAAACTACGAAAGGCTTATGCAGCCTGGGTTTTGCTTAGTGCACGGTAAGCAATGAATGTACTGGCCAGCATAAAGATCCCTCCTAAAAGAAAAGCAGCGCCCGAAAAATGAACCGGTGCCGACGGCCTGGTAAAATAAGCAAATAGCCCGGTCATAAGCGGTGGCCCTGCAATGGAAGTAAGGCTTACCAAACTGGTAAGGGCGCCCTGTATTTCGCCCTGTTCATTATTAGGTACTTTATGGGCAATGATCGACTGCAGTGCGGGACCGGCAATACCACCCATGCAGTAAGGAACTAAAAAAGCAAACATCATCCAGCTTTCGGTTGCAAAAGCAAACAAAAAAAGTCCCAGCGAATAGAGCAGCAG
>JBATOU010000015.1:0-31623 GCA_049291115.1 Ferruginibacter sp. | reverse complement strand
GGTGACGGGTGGGTACTGATACCAGTGCAAACCTTACCGGGATGCTGCCATCTTTTTTTGAAAGGGTGCAGGCGAGGTAGATGGACTTGTCGTTTAAAACAGGAAAAGCCTGCATGCTTTCTATCATCAGCGGGATCACATAGCTGCGCACTTCTTCTGTAAAATAATTTGATACAAATTCCTGCTGTTCCTTACTGAGCTCTGTTTCGGTAACCAGGTGAATTTTTTGACGGGCCAGTTCCTTTTTTATGTTTGTCCATATCAGCTGAAAGTTATCCTGCTGCTGCAGAAGTTTTTGCTGTATTTCATCGAGTATTTTTTCGGGATTCAGTTCAAGATGCATGCGGGCTTTGGGCCCCAGTTCAATCATTTTACGGAGTGCTGCCACCCGTACCCTGAAAAATTCATCAAGGTTATTGGATACAATGCCTAAAAATTTGATTCTTTCCCGTAGCGGAACTGCAGGGTCGGCCGCCTCCTGGAGTACACGATTGTTGAATGAAAGCCAGCTAAGGTCCCGAACAATCATTTTTCTGTGTTGCAAGCGATACTGTTTTATTAGAGTACAAAAATAACTGCGTGTGAGGCAGGTGCCCGTGCAGGTATATTAAATTATGATGAATTCTTCAAGCCCCTTTCATTTTTTGTATGATACCGGTGGTACTGGTGCCTTCCAATATTTTTGCCAGGTGCACGGTTCCGCCGTTTGCCAGCACTTCTTTGGCGCCGGCGATCTGTTCAATGGTATAATCGCCTCCTTTTACCAGTACATCGGGCAGAATGGATGTTATGAGGTTAAACGGTGTGTCTTCTTCAAAAAGCACCACGGCATCGGTCATTACCAGCGATGCCAGCAGCAGTGCCCTGGCGGTTTCATGGTTAATGGGCCTGCTTTCTCCTTTCAGTCTTTTTACCGAGGCATCTGCATTTAAACCCACGATCAAAATATCTCCCTGCGCTGCCGCTTCGCTTAAGGAAGAAATATGCCCCTGGTGCAGGATGTCGAACACCCCGTTTGTAAATACAATTTTTTTCCCCAGAAGGCGCCATCTTTTCACCTGCATAAGTATATCAGTCGGTGAAAATATTTTCCCGGGGATTGCCTGTATAGTTTTCATTTCTTTTTTTATCGATTAATAACAAATATATGAGACAAATGCTGCCAATTACCAGTACAATAACGGTATTTGCACCCCAAATAAGCCATCCAAATGCTTTTCCTGTAGATTCGGATATGCCATAAATACTTAATGTTTCCATTACAAAAAAAGGGAAGGATCCGATACCTCCCGGCGTGGCTATCATTGCCAGCGTGGCAAGGGAGAGCACAGAAAATGATGCCTTGATATCAAGATTGGCTGTTCCTTCAAATGCAAAAAAACCAAGATAAACCTGCAGCAGGTACATGCTCCAGATAAACAGGGTGTGTGCCACGAAGAGCCAGCGACGTTTCAGGCCCCTGATTGCGGCAAAGCCTTTTCCTATACCATGAAAAAAATGATCGATCCGGGTGATAAATTTATTGGATGGATATTTTTTCATCAGCCAGTGAATACTTTTTACAACAAGGAGGATGAGAGCAATGATGATAATGGCTTTTGCCCAAAGCGGCATGCCTTCAGCTGCAGCAATACTGCTGATCTCTTTTTTGAAATAACCGCTCACTTTTTCAACCTGTATTAATACGGTGATGGCTATAAAGAGCAGGAAGCAAAAAAAATCAAATGTACGCTCTACCAGGATAGTGCCCACCAGTTTATCAACTTTTAAATGTTCTTCCCGTGCAAGAAAAGTGCATTTAAGAATTTCGCCCAGCCTTGGTACGGCAAGATTTGCCAGGTAACCCACCATGGTAACCGCAAAAACATTCGAAAGTTTGGGATTATAGCCAAGCGGTTCCATCAATAATTTCCAGCGCATAGACCGGCTGATATGACTCAGTATACTCATGATCACCACCGGTATCACCAGCCAGTAGTTGGCATTTTTTAAAGCACCGTAAAATTCCCGCCTTTCAGTATCGTTCATAGAATTTAACTGCCACCATACCAAAAAAATACCGGCACCTAAAAAGAGTATATATTGTAAATATGTGAATATTTTTTTTGTCATAATCACTCACAACCTACAACAAAGTTAGTTAAGAACCATATTGTCTATCAGCCTTACCTCGTTTAAAAATGCCGCCACCAGGGCCACTGTTTTTGTATGGCCATTCCAATGATCGAGCAGTTCAAGGTTACCGGCATCGGCTATCTCCACATAATCCACTTTAAAGCCTTCGGCTTCCAGCCGGGCGGTCATCTGCTGTTTTAAGAGGCCAAGCGAACCGGGTACCATGTTTTCTTTTATATGGTACAAAATCCTGCTGATGGCAAGGGCCTGTTGCCTTTCGGTTTGGTTAAGCCGCATATTACGGCTGCTCATGGCCAGCCCGTCTTTTTCCCTGATGGTAGGATTGATACAGATACTGGTTTTATAACCTTTAAGTTCGATGAGTTTTTTAATGACCATGCATTGCTGGTAATCTTTTTGGCCCAGGTAAAGCTTATGAGGCTGAATGGCCGACAATAATTTGTCCACTACCTGGCATACCCCCTGGAAATGACCGGGGCGGTATTTACCATCAAGAATGCTTTCGAGGTACCCCAACTCATAGTGTTCTGCTTTATAACCCGGGGGGTATATTTCATTTACCGTGGGTAAAAAAAGCAGGTCGCAGCCGGCAGCCTCCAGCATATCAATGTCTTTTTCAATGGTTATGGGATATTTTTCAAAATCGGCCGGGTTGTTGAACTGGGTGGGGTTAACAAAAATGCTGGAAATGCAGGTATCGTTTTCCTTTTTGCATGTTTGTATAAGGGAAATATGCCCGGCATGCAGGGCACCCATAGTAGGGGCAAAACCGGTGGAAAGCCCTTTATTTTTCCATTTATTGAGGTAAAACCTGGTATCCTTAATGGCTTTTGCAATGATCATGATAGTGTTAAAATAAGCTGTGACGGCCTAAAAACCTGAATTCTCATAAAAAAACAGTAATTTTGCAGCCAATTTCGGCAAAAAACTGCCGTTTCGAGCATAACAACAGACCAAAAATGTCAACAAAGAAAAGAATTTTATTCATTGCAAACGAAATGTCGCCGTACCTGGAACTTACCGAGTTTGCAGAAATTGTAAATAAACTTGCTGTATTGTCGAACGACAATAATATGGAAGTACGGTGCATTATGCCAAGATTTGGGGTTATTAATGAACGGAGGCACAGGCTGCATGAAGTGGTTCGTTTGTCGGGTATCAATGTAACGATCGATAATGATGATTACCCGTTGGTGATAAAAGTGGCCTCTCTCCCCAATGCCCGCCTGCAGGTTTATTTCCTCGACAATGAAGATTATTTCAAACGCAAATCCATTTTTACAGATGAAAATGAAAAGTGGATGGATGATAACGGGCTGCGTACGGTATTATTCTGTAAAGGAGCGCTTGAAACTGTAAAAAAGTTTGGCTGGCCGCCCGATATCATTCACTGCAGTGGGTGGATGACAGGGCTTATTCCCATGTTCATTAAAACCGCCTACAAACGTGAGCCGGTTTTTGGGCACAGCAAAGTAGTGTATACCATCGGGGAAAATACTTTTAAAGATAAACTGGGGGCCGATTTTCTGCAGCTTACCGCCATCAGCGATGCGGTTACAAAAAAGGAGCAGGATGTTTATAAAGATATCAATAATACATCTATGTACAGGGTGGGGGCAGCTTATGCCGATGCGGTAACTTTTGGTGCTGCCAAAGTGGATAAGAAACTGGCAGAAGAATTTTCAAAAGTAAAAGGGAAAAAAGTGCTCAAGTATGATGCAGAATCTGATTTAACAGACTATTTGCAATTATATGCCGACCTTGCCAAATAGTAATCACCCAATCCCATTATTAAAATTTTGTTTGTGCATAAAAGAGTTTTACCTGCTGCTTTTCTTAGTTTTTTATTTGTAGTTCTACTGGCCTGGGGCTGTACAAAATTAGACACTACCAATCTTGGTACCGACCTGATCCCTGCAGTAGACAATGTGCATACCTTCCGCGATACCTTCAATATTGAAACCACGCAGGGTTTTTTTAATGATACCTCTGTAGTTACCCTTTCCGATAACTATGCACTGGGCACCATCAGTAATGACCCTTTATTTGGAACCACTGAAGCCAATATTTATTTACAGCTTAAGCCACCGTTTTATCCCTATTATTTTGGATTTGCCACAGATACCGTGAAGAATTATACGGGTGTGGGGGTTGATTCTGTAGTACTCTGCCTTAGTTACAAAGGGGTTTGGGGCGATACCAATACGGTGCAGCAGATACAGGTGAGTGAAATAACAGACGAACGTTTTACAGATTCTCTTTCGGATATCCATAATGTAAATTATCAACCTCAAATTGGTGCCGCACTTTCAAATGTGGTAACAGTTGATACCAGGAGAATAGGAAAAGATACGGTTCGGTTCAATCAAAACAGGGATTCTGTTATAAACCAGATCAGGATCAAACTGAGCGATGCGTTTGCACAGGAACTTTATGACCAGGACAGTGCACTGCTTGCTCCCAAAAAAGGCTTTCGGAATGATTCTATTTACCGAAAAACATTTAAAGGCCTGGCGGTAAAGAGTTTGTCGGGAAACGGTCTCATGTATGTGAACCTCACCGATGAAAATACCAGGCTGGAAGTGCATTACAGGAAATTTCGCAGGAATAAATATGATACTGTTTATTCTGTTTTCCCCCTGCAGGCCAGTTCTACCCCAAGCATTTCACCATCTGCTACGGCAAACTATGTTCACCGCGACAGAACAGGCTCTGAATCTGTTAACCCCACTGCAGATGCCTTGTATATCCAGGGCGGGCCTGGAACTTTTGCTAAACTTCATTTCCCGGGATTAAGACCTGATACCATTACTAACCGGATCATTCACAGGGCCGATATTGTAATTGAACAAATACCCGGCAGTAGTTTTTACGACAGTATTTTTTCAACACCAATCCTTTACCTTGATCTTATAGACACGTCAACGGCCACTCCAAAATGGAAACCCATTTACTACGACCTGGATCCTGCCATTTTTTATAATCCCGATTTGGCGGCAGCTTATTACCCCGGGGGAGTGGACCATAGTTATTTTGGGAGTATCAGCAGAACAAAAGTGAACCAGCTCGGACAAACGATCCGGTATTATAATATTAATGTGAGCCGTTACATGCAGAACTTATTTACAGGCAAGATCAGGAATTATGATATGCGCCTCTTTGCGCCGTTCAAGTTCAGGTACCCGCAATACAGCCCGTTTGCACTGCAATACGATAACCCGGTTGGGTTTGGGCGTATCAAGGTTGGTGGAGGCTCAAATCCCAATTACAGGATGAGATTGGTGATGACGTGGACAAAATTGTGATAATAAATCATATTTTTCAAAGCCCTTTACCATAAAGGGCTTTGTTCTTTTAACGCCGGGCCTTATCTTTGCAATCTCAAAAAAAAACATATGCCTTATTTATTTACTTCAGAGTCTGTGAGTGAAGGACACCCCGATAAAGTGGCCGACCAGATCAGCGATGCCTTAATTGATAACTTTTTAGCTTTTGACCCGCAGAGCAAGGTCGCCTGCGAAACATTGGTAACAACCGGCCAGGTGGTGCTTGCCGGCGAAGTAAAAAGTAAAGCATATCTTGATGTGCAGGAAATTGCCCGTGGTGTTATCCGTAAAATCGGCTATACCAAGAGCGAGTACATGTTTGAAGCGCATTCCTGCGGTGTGTTTTCTGCCATACACGAACAGTCGGGCGATATCAACCAGGGTGTAGACCGTAAAAAGAAAGAAGAGCAGGGCGCCGGCGACCAGGGAATGATGTTTGGATATGCAACCAACGAAACCGAAGATTATATGCCATTGGCCCTCAACCTGGCGCATAAACTTCTCGAAGAACTGGCCGTGCTGCGCAGGGAGAACAAGCAGATCAAGTACCTGCGCCCCGATGCTAAAAGCCAGGTAACACTTGAATATGACGATAATAACAGGCCCGTAAGGATCGATGCCATTGTGGTTTCTACCCAGCACGATGATTTTGCAAAGGATGATACCATGCTCGCAAAGATCAAAAAAGATATCATCAATATCCTTATTCCAAGGGTAAAAGCAAAATATCCCAAATACGCCCATCTTTTCAACAACAAGATCAAGTATCATATTAACCCCACCGGAAAATTTGTAATTGGTGGCCCGCATGGCGATACCGGCTTAACCGGGCGTAAGATCATTGTAGATACTTATGGTGGTAAAGGTGCACATGGCGGCGGTGCCTTCAGCGGAAAAGATCCCAGCAAGGTAGACCGCAGTGCGGCTTATGCCACACGTCATATTGCTAAAAACCTGGTGGCCGCCGGCCTTTGCGACGAAGTATTGGTGCAGGTTTCTTATGCCATTGGTGTGGCACAGCCCACCAGCATCAATGTAACCACTTATGGTACGGCCAAAGTAAAAATGACCGATGGCGAAATTGCTAAAAAAGTAATGGGAATGAAATGTTTCGACATGCGCCCTTACTTTATTGAACAACGCCTGAAGCTGCGTAACCCTATGTACAGCGAAACTGCTGCCTATGGTCATATGGGACGCAAGAACGAAGTGGTGGAAAAAACCTTTGTATCCCCCAATGGTAAAGTGATTAAGAAGAAAGTAGAGCTGTTTACCTGGGAAAAACTGGATGCAGTTAAAGAAGTGAAGAAAGCATTCGGGTTGAAATAAACCTCTTAAATGATAATAAAAGCCCCGTGATATTGCGGGGCTTTTTTGTTCTGCTCTTTTTTATGCAAAATGAACCAGCTGTTTTATATGGCTCAAAAACTTTAATTTTAGCGTGTGAAAAAATTCAGAAACCCGCAGCAACGCCCCAAAAAAAGTCAGTTGATAATAGGCAAATCTGCTGTTTTAAAAGCTTTATTAGAAGGTGCACAGATGGAGCGCATTTACATACAAAACACCCTTCATGGGCCCGATGTGGAGGAAATTAAAAAGCATGCACTCATTCAGCTGGTTCCTGTTAACAAGGTTCCGGTAGAAAAGTTAAATGGTTTTAATGTAACCAATCATGAGGGTTGTATTGCCCAGCTTTCAAAAATTCATTACCAGCAACTGCAGGATGTGATCTCGCTTGCCGTGGAAAATGGCGAAACGCCTTTGCTGCTGATGCTCGACGGCGTAACCGATATACGTAATATTGGGGCCATTACCCGAAGTGCTTATGCCATGGGCGTGCATGCCATCATTATACCCGACAAAGGTGTGGGCGCACTGAATGAAGATGCGATCTTTACTTCTGCCGGTGCCCTTGAAAAAATTGCCGTGTGCAGGGTCAATTCCCTTATGAAGGCGGTGGACGAAATGCACCTCAACGGCATCAGGGTATTTGCCAGCGAAATGACCGCTAAAACAATGATGAGCAACTGTAATTTTTCGGAACCATGCTGTATCGTTATGGGGGGAGAGGAAAAAGGGGTATACCCCGCTTTGATGAAAATCTGCGATGAGCAGTTTTATATTCCCATGCCAGGCAATTTTGAATCGCTGAATGTATCCGTTGCAACCGGTATGATACTGTACGAGGCAATAAGGCAAAGATTGAATGCTAAATACTAAATGTTAAATGTTAAATGTTGAGTGTTGAGTGTTGAGTGTTGAATGTTGAATGAAAATAACTATGGAAGGTACTCCATTAAAAATAGTAGAATGTCCCCGTGACGCCATGCAGGGCTGGCCGCATATTATTTCCACTGCTAAAAAACTGGAATACCTGCATGCATTGCTTAAAGTTGGGTTTCATACGCTCGACTTTGGAAGTTTTGTTTCGCCAAAAGCGATTCCGCAAATGGCAGATACAAAGGATATTGTTAAACAGCTGGATATGGCAGGTTCTAAAACCAAATTGCTGGCAATTGTGGCCAATGAGCGTGGGGCCCAGGATGCCGTAGTATTTGATGAGATATCATTTTTGGGATTTCCTTTTTCTGTTTCAGAAACATTTCAGCAGCGTAATACAGGTTCGTCCATAGCCGGATCTCTTGAACGGGTGGAAGAAATTCAAAATCTCTGCATAAAAAACCGCAAGGAACTGGTGGTTTATATTTCAATGGGCTTTGGTAATCCTTATGGAGATGATTATAATGAACAGATCGTTTTTGATTGGGTGAACAAACTGGTGAATATGGATATAAAGATCATTTCACTGGCCGATACAGTGGGCATTGCAACTGCTGCACAGGTAGAACGAATGACAAAATACCTGCTGGGTTTGCTGCCGCAAACAGAGATAGGCGTTCACCTGCACAGTACCAGTGAAAACTGGGAAGCCAAGCTGGATGCCGCTTTTAATGCCGGGTGCCGCCGCTTCGACGGTGCCCTGAAAGGCATTGGAGGCTGCCCAATGGCCGGGAATGACTTGGTGGGCAATATGGACACAGAAAGGATGCTGTCTTATTTTAAAAACAAAGAAATAGCTCCCATACTAAACGAAGAAGCGTTACAAGAATGTGTTTTACTGGCAGGAGAGATTTTCAGGAGTTAAATTGGATATTTAATATTGAAGATTTAATATTTAATATTTTCAGCAGGGAAGTCTTGATCCATTTTTGAAGCTCAGTAACCTAAGAATTAAAATAGTTGCAATTTCATTTAGAACATACACCCAAACCGATCGATCAAAAGATCAACCACCGGCATAAACTAATGTTGCTGGGCAGTTGTTTTACAGAAAATATAGGGGAGAAGTTGCTGGCACATAAATTTTCTGTACTGCAAAACCCCAATGGAATTTTATTCAATCCGGTAAGTGTAAAAGAGTCGCTTGATAATTACATCAGTAATAAGATCATTGGCGAAAATGACCTTTTTTATTTGAATGAGGCATGGCATAGCTGGCAGCACCACAGCAGGTTCTCCTCCCCGGATAAAAGCGAAGCCATCCAAAAAATTAATGCAGCCACCGCTGCTGCCCATCATTGGTTAAAGCAAACAGATTTTTTGATCATCACCCTTGGTTCTGCATGGGTATACGAGTTAACAGCCCTGGCAGAAAATGCCGTAAAAGGCGCTGTGGCCGCAAATAACCATAAAGCACCCGCTGCCTGGTTTAACAGGCGCCTGCTGGGTATGCCCGAGTTGGATGCGATCATTGACCAAATGATCAATGCTTTAAAACTTTTCAATCCTGCCGTTAAGATCATTTTTACCATCAGCCCGGTAAGGCATTTACGGGAAGGCTTTGTGGAAAATAACCGCAGTAAGGCTGCGCTTATCACAAGCGTTCATCATACAGTGGATACGGTTGAAAATGTTTTTTACTTTCCAGCCTACGAACTGCTGATCGATGATTTACGTGATTACCGCTTTTATGCCGAAGATATGGTGCATCCAAATTATGCCGCCACCAATTATGTGTGGGAAAAATTTGTGCCAGCCTGTATGGAAGAATCTTCCCGGACCCTCATGGTTTCCATTAATGAGATCAATGCAGCAAAAAATCATAAGCCTTTTAACCCTGCATCGGAAGCGCATAAGAAATTTAAGGGAACCTTCAGTCAAAAGCTGTCAATGCTTGCAGCACAGTATCCTTATATCGATTTTGCCGGGGATATTGATTTTTTCAAAAAATAGACGCCTGCTTATTTATTACAAAATTTTTCAAATTCGCTGCCCGGTATGGTCAGCGCATGATAGTCTTTTCCCTTTTCTGTTATTGAAGCAGCCTCACCCTTCATTGTAAAATTGGCAAAACGGTGTTCAAGTTTCAGGATGAGGCCACCGCCTGTTTTTTCTCCGTAAAAGTCCCAGTTATAGGATTTGTGCCTGTTGTAGCCGGTGGGAGAAAGCTTTAGTTGCCTGCTTACATAATACCGAACCCATGAATTTTTCTTCTGCATTTCAAGCACATCGCAAAATTGCCCGTTCAACTTTTCATCTGCTGGGTATAATTTCCAGTTTATGATCGAATCAGTTACAATTGAATAATCTTCGCAGGTGCTGTCGATACTGCCATTAAGAGAAGAAAGGCATTTATTGCGGCGGCCTGAATAGTAATAGGTGAAAGTATCTTTTTTTCCTATGAAACTGCTTTGATAATCACTGCTATCATACCTGAATATCCCCCTGGATGGCCTTGTGTTACTGAGTGAATCCTGGTTGAGCCGGTTGCTTTCGTAGCTATAGCTGTACTCAATTTCCCCGGTAAAATAAGCAGGCCGATCCTTGCCGGCGGGATTTGCGCAGCAAAATAAGGCGGTTACAAGAACCGGAAATATTATTTTACCAGTATGCATCCTGTAAAATTTTCCATTCGCCGTTTTCTTCTACCCATAGGAGGGTAAAGTCGACCCTGTAAGATTTCAGTTGTTTGTCGGTGATCACCGAAACGCCTTTTTGCCAGATGAGATTCCCTTGTTTTTCGGACTTTTCATTGGTAAGTTTCCAGGTGCCGCCCATGCGTTCAAAACCCTTCCAGTATTTTACCAGTTCTTCTCTGCCACCCGCTTCTATTTTTTTGTTGATGATCTTGCCATTGGCGGAATAATAACCTGCAATTTTCTCAAAATTACCGGCATGATAATCGGCTTCCATTTTCCTTAACATGGAATCAACGATTATGTTTGCCAGGTCTTTTTTGCGCCGGTATTCGAGGTCAAAGCCCGTGGTCCATGTTTTACCGCCATCATTGCTGGTTTCGCCGTGTTGCCTCACCTTATCGGGCGAAAGGTTGTAAAAGGTCATTTTTTGTATTTGCCAGCTTGTATCGTTTAGTTTTTCATTGGCGGTTTGTAAAATCATTTTACCGTCTTCAAAATGCCCGTCAAAATATTGAGTGATATTACCGGTATTGTCGACCCAGTACTGCTGCCATTTTTTGCTGGCTGCATTGTACATGTTATAGCTTTTTCCTGCATAGCGTAGTCCACGTTGCAGGCCGGCAGCAGTCCACTCTTCGAGAATGGTACAACTGTCGAGCTGAAGGCTGATCTTACTGTCGCCCGCCTTTTTTCCGTTAAGGCCAAAAGCTTCCCATTCCCCGATCCAGAAATCAAACTGCCGGTAAAGTGGCCTGCTGCAGGGTAACCTGCCGGTTTGAGAAAAAAGTGGTGCAGATAGTATGCAAAAAGTTAAAAGAAGGTATAGTTTGCGCATTTTTTTTCTTTATGGCAATAAAAGCAGCAATAACGCTTCATTGCCCATCAATAAATATTGCCTTTCATCCCAAATAAACCTTACAAATGAGGCCCCAAATATTAAATATTAATCTTCAATACTAAATCCCTCATCTACCCTCCTCAATGTATCCTGTCGCCCCGTACTTCCTCGCTGTTCATGAGTTCTTTTTCATATTCGAGCCATTCTTTCCAGCGTTTACGTACGGTTTTTTTATCGATATAATGTTCTGCAAGTGTGATAAAAAGTGTGTAATGCCCGGCTTCGCTTTCCATAAACCGCCGGTAAAATTTACGCATATAGGCATCATCAAGCCCTTCGCTCAGGCGTTTGAACCTTTCGCAGCTGCGGGCTTCAATAAGCGCCATTATCAGCATCTGGTCTAAGAACCGTTCCATGGGGCTGCCTCCTTTTTTTTGAAAATCGAGCAGCTTGTTTACATAAACATCTTTTCGTTGTTTGCCCAGCTTAAGGCCCCGTTTGTTTATTTCGGCAAGTACGGCCCTGAAATGCCCCCATTCTTCTGTAACAATAGGGCTGAGTTCTTCCAGCAGCAATGCCTTGTCAGGGTTTTTCTGGATCAGCGAAATGCAGGTAGTGGCTGCTTTTTGTTCACAGTAAGCATGGTCGGTGAGGATCTCTTCCAACTGTATTTCGGCCAGGTTAACCCAGCGGGGATCGGTGGGCAGTTGCAGGCCCAGGATGTTTTTTACGTCGATATTGTCGGTATTGCTCATGCTGCAAAATTAATTATCACCGAAATAAAACAAATTTTATTACTTTACAGCTACAAATGCTGTTATGAGAATTTTTGCTTTTCTATTGTCTGCCATTGCTACGGTAGCCCTGATTGTTATATTAAATTCAAAACTGGTATTGCCTGCCCCCCTGGGTAAAATACTCGCCCCGCAAAGCGGTGTATGGCAGAATGCCGAGAAAGAAAATGAAAATTTTTCCGGCGAACTGCATTTCCCGAATTTAAAGGGTAATACCAGCGTTTATCTCGATGATCGCCTGGTACCGCATGTATTTGCCGATAATGAAACAGATGCCATGTTTGTACAGGGGTTCCTGCATGCAAAATTCCGGCTCTGGCAAATGGACCTGCAAACTCTTTCTGCAGCCGGGGAAGTAAGTAAAGTAGTAGGGGAGGTTGCCCTTAATCACGACCGTGAATTTCGCCGCCTGGGCATGGTATATGCGGCAGAGAATGCGCTCAGGGAAATAGAAGCCGATGCTGAAATGAAAGCAGTTTGCGATGCTTATACTGCCGGGGTGAATGCCTATATCAATACCCTTACCGAAAGCACCCTGCCCATTGAATACAAATTGATGGGATATAAACCAACAGCCTGGAGCAACCTGCGTACCTCGCTTTTTTTAAAGTACATGAGTTACGACCTGGCCTCGCATGAGCGTGATTTTGAAATGGCAACAGCGCATAACTATTTTGATTCCACAGATTTTAACCTGCTTTATCCTGTAAGGCAGGATTCTGCAGATCCCATCATACCAAAAGGAACTTTATTTCCCGATCCGGCTATAAAAACAGCAAGTCCCCCCGCGGTTGATTCGCTTTACCTGCATGGCGAGGTTACGGCAATGGAATATGAAAAAGCAGATGAAGCAAACGGGAGCAATAATTGGGCGGTTAACGGGAGTAAAACAAAGAGTGGTGCACCTATACTTTGCAACGATCCGCATCTTGGGCTTAATCTTCCATCGTTGTGGTACGAAATGCAGCTTTCAACACCGTTGTACAACGCATACGGCGCCACATTTCCGGGGGCACCAAGTGTTATCATTGGGTTTAACGACAGTTGTGCATTTGGCTTCACCAATGGCGGAAGAGATGTGCGTGACTACTACGAAATACAGTTTAAAGATGAATCAAGAAAAGAATACCGGTTTAACAATGAATGGAAACAAACCAGTTTCAGAATAGAAAAAATTGAAATAGCCGGTAAGCCCGCTTTTTACGATACGGTGGCTTATACTTTATTTGGCCCGGTGATGTACGATAAATCTTTTGGTGGAAAAAGAAAGACCAGTAATAAAAATTATGCCGTTCGCTGGAAGGCACATGATGCCAGCAAGGAACTGAAAATATTTTATTACCTGAACCGTGCAAAGAATTATAATGATTACGTGGATGCCTGTACCAACCTGCATACGCCGGGACAAAACGTGGTGTTTGCCTGTAAGAACGGCGATATAGCACTGCGTACCCAGGGAGAATGGCCGGCAAAATGGAGGGGCCAGGGCGATTTTCCGATGCCCGGAACCGACAGCAGTTATATGTGGCAGGGTATGATCCCGCAGAATGAAGTGCCTTATCAATACAATCCCGAACGCGGTTTTGTGAGCAGTGCCAACCAGCGCCCGGTAGCGCCCGATTATCCCTATTATCTTGGCAGGGAATATCCATCTGCAAGAGGAGTGATCATAAACCGGTTGCTGGGCGGAATGCTGCAGGTTACACCCCAGGATATGATGGCATTGCAAACAAATAATTACAATGTTTTTGCCGAAATGGCCTTGCCCCTTTTGCTCAGAAATATAAAAGTTGACCTGCTATCCGGTGAAGAACAAAAGTATTTTGCCATGCTCCGCAACTGGGATCTAAAGAATGATCCCTCTTCAACCGGGGCTACTGTTTTTTCCATTTGCTGGGCAAAGCTCCGGGAATCCATTTTTACGGATGAATTTGCAAAAGCACCCGAAGGCGCAATGAAACCTTTTGAAAGTACCCTGATGGAGGCCCTGTTGCGTGATTCTGCCTATAAATTCATCGACGATATTGCAACTACAGAAAAAGAAACGCTCCCTGATGTGGTAACAAAGGCCTTTAAGGCCGCCTCAGTTGATATTAAAAAAGCTGAAGCAGAAAAAAAACTCGAGTGGGCAAAATACAAAGACACAAGGGTGGAACATCTTACCAAGGTAATGACCCCGTTCAGCCGGCTTCACCTGCCAATTGGCGGTGGTGAACATGTTATTAATGCAGCAAAACCCAATCATGGTCCCAGTTGGCGTATGGTGGTGAGCCTTACGCAAAAAACGGAGGCCTATGGCATTTATCCGGGCGGACAGAGTGGAAACCCCGGCAGCAGGTTTTACGACAATGCTATTGATAAGTGGGCAAAGGGTGAGTATTACAGCCTGTGGATGATGACCAAAGAAGAAACCGGCGATAAGCGCATTAAATGGATCATGAATTTTAAAAAAGGATAATTAAGCCATCATGAAATTTTTTACTTCAATCATATTGACAGCCTTATTAAGTTATGCCGCCTGTTTATTTTTGCCCTGGTGGAGCATTGCCGTTGCTGCATTTTTGGTAGCGGTTTTCATTTCTCAAAAACCCGGCAGATCGTTTCTTTCGGGCTTTGCGGCCTTGTTTTTATTGTGGGCTGGCCTGAGTTATATCATCAGCATGAGCAACGGCCACCTGCTTGCCAATAAAGTTTCAATGCTCATTTTAAAAAGTCAAAGCCCGGTGATGCTGGTAATAGTTACGGCCTTAATTGGAGGATTAGTTGCCGGGCTGGCTGCCTTAAGTGGTTCGTATTTAAAACGGATATTCTTTAAGGATTAGCCTTTATTGAGGAGATTTTATCTTTTGCAAGCTGTACTTTCAGTGCATCTATTCCATTGAATTTCTGCTCGCTCCGCAACTGTTTTTTCAGGGTTATCCTGAGTGTTTCGCCATAAATATCTTCATCAAGGTCAAAAATATTCACTTCAATTACCCTGGCTTTGCCATTAACAGTGGGGCGGTTGCCAATATTCATCATCCCTTTATAAAGTTTTTTTCTCAACTCCACATCCACTGCATATACAGCGTTGCCCGGCACCAGTTTGTTTTCGTCATTGATGCTGATGTTTGCAGTAGGGTAACCAATGGTGCGACCAAGCTTATTGCCGGGGATCACCGTGCCGCTGAATGCGTAATGATAACCCAGGTAGTCGGCAGCTGTTTTAATATCGCCATCGAGCAAAGCGTCTCTTACTTTTGTAGAACTGATGATCACGTTTTCGAGCACGTGTTCGGGAATTTCCTTTACCCGGTAACTGTAGTTTGCAGCCTCGTTTTCGAGTAGTGAAAAATTTCCCTGGCGGCCCTTGCCAAAACGGTGGTCGTAGCCAATAATGATCGTATGCGGGTGAAATTTTGACACCAGGAAATCTTTAATATATTGTTCGGCAGACTGTTCAGCAAAGGCCTCGTCAAAAGGAACCACTACAATATGTTCCAGCCCCTGTTTTTGGAGCAGCTGGTATTTTTCTTCCTGTGTACTGAGCATGTACAGGCGGTTTTTATTGCTTCTTACCACCTGTTTTGGATGCGGGAAAAAAGTAATAAGAACAGCGGTGCCGCCAATTGCCCTGGCTTCGGCAAGTAGTTGCTGAATGATCTTTACATGGCCAAGGTGCACCCCGTCGAAAGTGCCAATGGTAACAACCGCCTTTTTGAACTTTGGAAGTTCCTGTACATTTGTATATACCTGCATAAAACTGGTGCAAAACTAACTGATAAAAATGTAATAATGAATAGCGTCAGCATTTAGCTTTGCGCCGGGTTAAAGCAGTATTCTACTGCATCATTCAAATTTTATAGCATATTTCATGAGTTTATACAGCAAACGGGGCGTTTCGGCACAAAAAGAGGAAGTGCACGAAGCCGTTAAAAAGCTTGATCAGGGCCTGTTTCCACACGCATTTTGTAAGGTTTATCCCGATTACCTGGGAGGCGCTGATGCTTTTGTAAACATCATGCATGCCGATGGGGCGGGCACAAAAAGCATTCTTGCTTACCTGTACTGGAAAGAAACCGGTGATATTTCTGTTTGGAAAGGCATAGCACAGGATGCCGTGGTAATGAACCTTGATGACCTGCTTTGTGTGGGAATTTATGATCATATTGTGTTTAACAGCACCATCGACCGCAACAAACATTTAATACCCGGCGAAGTTCTTGAGCAGATCATTAACGGCACACAGGAATTATTTGATAGCCTAAAAACATTTGGTGTAAATATCCATTATCTCGGCGGCGAAACGGCCGATGTGGGCGATGTGGTGCGTACCGTGGCGGTAAACGGAACCATGACCTGCCGCTGGCCAAAGAACCGCATCATCAGCAATGAAAAAATACAGGCAGGTGATGTGATCGTGGGGCTGGCAAGTTTTGGACAGGCCAGTTATGAAACATCATACAACAGCGGTATTGGCAGCAATGGCCTCACCAGCGCCCGGCATGATGTACTGGAAAAATTTTATGCCGGTCATTTCAGGGAGAGTTACGATAACAATCTTGCAGACGAGGTGGTTTATATTGGCAAACACAAAATTTCAGAGGCCTATAAGGATACCAGTATCGGAAAACTGATACTAAGCCCCACCCGAACCTATGCGCCGGTAATGAAAGAACTGCTGCATCATCATTTTGAAAAGATCCATGGACTCATTCATTGCAGTGGCGGTGGCCAAACCAAGTGTATGAAATACCTCCCGGGAAATTTTAAGATCATAAAAGATAATTTATTTGAAGCACCGGATGTGTTTAAGATCATTCAGCAAAACAGCGGCAGCAGCCTCCGTGAAATGTATGAAGTGTTCAACATGGGTTGCCGCCTCGAAATTTACTGTGCAGCAGCCGATGCCCCAATTTTTATAAACAGTTCTAAAGCTTTTGGTATTGATGCGCAGGTGATCGGCAGGGTGGAGGCATCAAACAAAAAAGAACTGGAAATACATTCGGGAACTGAGAACATCGAGTATTAACTATCAATAAAATTGCCGCAGATTTGCAGATTTAGGATTTGTTTTCGGCAACTCTTTTTCTTCTTTCTATGCGATTTTAGATTTTACCGCAGAGAAATATGTGCGCAGAGGCTTTTTAAATCCATTGCCTCAAAAATAGAAATTTGTATTTCTTATAAAGCGCCTTAAAATAACCAGTAATAACAAGAAGGCAGCTAAAAAGTAATTGGACAAAGCATTTCACGCAAAGTCACCAGGAGGTAAAAACGCAAAGCGCCTCTTTGCGACTTAAATTCTTAGCGCCTTTGCGTGAAAACTCCACTTTTGAGATACGCTCTGATTAATGATCAACCTTTCTTCTTTGCAACTTTTTTCTTTGCCCCTGCTTTTTTAGGCGCAGCTTTTTTTACCCCCGCTTTCTTTTTTGCTGCCCCTTTCTTTTGAAAAGCAGCCGGGTCCTGGGCCTCTATCATTTTTTTTACTTCCTCAATATCGATGCCGGTTAATTCGGCGGCACTGTATTTTTTGCCTTCTTTGTTTAAACCCAGCTTCATCATTTTCTTTCCAAAACGAATGAACGGACCCCAGCGGCCATTTTCGATGGCAATTTTTTCGGCGGGCCATTGCTGAATATAGCGGTTGGCCTCTTTCTCTATTTTTTTAGCAATGAGTTCGTCGCAATCCGATTGGCTCAGCTCATCAAAATTATAAGCCCTTGGTACGTTAATGAACAGGTCGTTCCATTTAATAAAGGGGCCAAACCTTCCTTTACCCTTTGTAATCGGTTTGTCATCATAAAAACCAATAGGAGCATCTTCTGTCTGTTTGGCTTCTATGATCTCCACGGCACGGGCCAGGTCAACTTCTGTTGGCTCTTCGCCTTTTGGAATAGAAATGAACTGCTCTCCCCATTTTACATAAGGGCCAAAACGGCCGATGTTTACCGATACTTCCAGGCCTTCGTGTTCGCCCAGTTGTAATGGAAGCTTAAATAGTTCCATGGCTTCATCGAAACTGATGGTTTCAATACTCTGCCCATATTTAAGGCGTGCAAATTTTGGTTTTTCCTCATCGGTTGAAGCACCTATCTGCACCATGGGGCCATAGCGGCCCATGCGGGCTATTACAGGCTTACCTTCGCTTTCGCCAAGGGCACGTTCTCCCACCGCACGGCCCGCATTTTCGAGTGTATGTTCCACTCCTTCGTGAAAAGGCTGGTAAAAATCGCCCACCATCTTGTTCCACTTCATTTTACCATCGGCTATTTCATCAAACTCTTTCTCAATTTCTGCTGTAAAAGAATAATCCATTACATCTTTAAAATGCTGGTTCAAAAAATCTGTTACCACCAGGCCGAGATCGGTGGGGAAGAGTTTTGATTTTTCTGCCCCGGTATTTTCCTGCTCCGTAGCTGTTTTTATTTTATCGTCTTGCAGCACAAGCACCCTGAAATTCCTTTTGATGGCATCCTTATCTTTTTTAACTACATAATTTCTTTTAATGATGGTGCTGATGGTGGGTGCATAAGTACTTGGCCTGCCAATGCCCAGCTCTTCGAGTTTTTTTACAAGCGAGGCTTCGGTATACCTGGCGCCCGGGCGGGTGAATTTTTCTGTGGCACTCATGCGTACAAAGGCAAGTTTTTGGCCCACACTTAAATTGGGCAGCCGGCTGTCGTTCTCCTCATCAGCTTCATCTTCATCAGTACTTTCCATATAAACTTTCAAAAAGCCATCGAATTTCAGTACTTCGCCGCTGGCAGTGAGGGTTGCATTGTTGGTACTGATCTCTATTTTGGCCGTTGTTTTTTCAAATTCCGCATCGCTCATTTGTGAGGCAATGGTACGTTTCCAGATGAGTTCGTACAGGCGGTTCAGTTCGGGGTCATCAACACTTTGGTTTTCAATATAAGTAGGGCGTATGGCCTCGTGCGCTTCCTGTGCACTGGCCGATTTTGTTTTATAGTGGCGCTCCTGCAGGTAATCGGCGCCAAAGCTCCTGTCAATTTCTTTTTTAATGCTCTGCCTGGCCGTATCGCCCAGGTTCACACTATCGGTACGCATGTAAGTGATCTGGCCGCTTTCATAAAGGCGCTGTGCAAGTAACATGGTTTTGCTTACGCCATAACCAAGCTTGCGGCTGGCTTCCTGCTGCAGGGTGCTGGTGGTAAAAGGCGCTGCGGGTGTGCGTTTGGCAGGCTTTACCTGTATGTCTTTAACGGTATAACCGGCACCAATGCAACTTTGCAGAAATTTTTCGGCACCAGCTTCATTGGTAAACCTTTCGCCTTCGGCCTTAAAGTTTACGGTTTTATTATTGAGGTCTGTAGCTGCCAGTGTGGCTTCTGTTTTAAAACTGCTTTGTGCAACGTGCGCATTTATTTCCCTTTCTTTTTCTACGATCAGTTTCACTGCCACGCTTTGTACCCGGCCGGCGCTTAAACCACCCTGGCTGCCAATTTTTCGCCAGAGTACGGGGCTCAGTTCAAAACCCACAATGCGGTCGAGTACCCGGCGTGCCTGCTGCGCATTTACCAGGTCCATATTAATAGTGCGTGGGTTTTGCACGGCCTGTTGAATGGCCGGCTTGGTAATTTCATGAAAAACGATGCGCTTGGTGGTTTTGGGATCAAGGTTCAGCACTTCGGCCAAATGCCAGCTGATGCTTTCCCCTTCACGGTCCTCATCCGATGCCAGCCAAACCTCCTGCGATTTTTTGGCAAGCGATTTAAGTTCCGATACCACTTTTTGTTTTTCGGCAGGAACAATATAACTGGGCTTAAAATTATTTTCAATATCGATGCCCATATCGTTCTTTTCAAGGTCGCGGATATGTCCAAAACAACTCTTTACCTCAAAATCCTTTCCCAGGATATTGGCAATGGTTTTAGCTTTAGCCGGGCTTTCTACAATCAATAAATTTTTGGCCATAATTTTCTTCCTTTCTTTATAATTCGTTTAAAATCAAATATTTATGAATGTGTTCCCACACCCATTCCCTTCTCAGCACTGTTGTGTCACTCACTTGTACGGCATACCAATATTCATCAAAAAGCTGCAGAAAGATTTCTGCAATATTAGTTTAAAATTGAAAAACGGAAATTTTTGTTGATTGCTGTGGTACCTTAATATCTTTAGCCACGGTATATTTTACCTATGTATAAATAAAATATAGGCAGGCTATTAATCTCTGTTAATATTGTAAAATTACCTAATTTTAGCTACAGGCATATTTCTATATCAAAACCATTCATTATGCAAAAACTACTACTTTCATTTTCATTGCTGCTTTCTTTCGGAATTGCTGCAGCACAGCAAACCTATACTATAAAATTAAGTGATGCTAAAACCGGTGCCGCAATTACAGATGCGTCTGTTGTTTTGTATGGCACTACCAAGGGGGCAGCTGTGGTGGGCGATGGTATTTATACAATTGTTGCAAAAGCCGGCGACAGGGTGGAAATAACCAGTGTGGGTTATGCGCCCGAAATAATCAAACTGGGTTCCAATACAAATGTTTCTGTGAATCTTAATGCACAAATGCTCGACCTGGGCGATGTGGTGATCGTAGGTACCAGGGGTGCCCCCAGGGCAAAAACAGAAACAGCTGTTCCTATTGATGTAATAAAAATAAACCAGGTGGGAGCGCCCACTGCAAGAATGGACCTTACATCAATATTGAATATGGCGGCCCCTTCCTTTAATTATAATAAACAAACCGGCTCCGATGGTGCCGACCATATTGATTTGGGCACATTGCGTGGCCTGGGTCCCGATCAAACACTTGTACTCATTAACGGCAAACGCAGGCACCAAACTGCTTTTGTAGGATTATTTGGCACCAGGGGGCGTGGAAATTCGGGCGCCGACCTCAACGCATTTCCACAAAGCAGTGTAGACAGGATTGAAATTTTAAGAGATGGCGCCTCTGCACAATACGGCAGCGATGCCATGGCCGGCGTAATGAATATCATTCTTAAAAAAGATGTGAATCACTGGACGGTGAATGCGGGCTGGGCCGGTTTTTACGATACCAAATACAATGCGTATAAAACAAGGGCTACCAACCAGTATATTTCAAGTAAGCCAATTGATGGGGGAACCTTCAGCCTTTCGGCCAACAATGGTTTAACCCTTGGTAAAAATGGTTTTGTAAATTTTTCGATCGACTATCTTACGCAGGCCAAAACATTCAGGCAGGTTCCCGATACCAATGTGAGCAGCAATAAAGATGCATTGCCGCTTAATACCAGCAGGCGTGCTTTTGGCGATGGCTCGGTAAAGACATTTGGTTTTATGTCAAATATGGAGCTTCCCATTGCAGGAACAAAAACTGTTTTTTATTCTTTTGGGGGTGTAAATACAAAAGAATCGGATGCCTATGCTTATTCACGCAACCTGAGTGCAAGGCCCGACCGTTTTCCCATTGATGCATCAGGCGATCCCATATTTGTAGAGGGCATCATGCACCGTGCCAATGATGGAGAAGTTTATTATAACCCGCATATTGGAACAGAAATAAATGATGCCTCCCTTGCACTTGGCTTTAAAGGCGTAAGCGTAAAAAACTGGAACTGGGATATCAGCCTTACCAACGGTAAAAACGATTTCCAGTATTCCGGATCAGGAACCTTTAACGCCTCTATGATCGGCAATACAACACAAACACGTTTTGCCGACGGTGGATTCCGTTTCAGGCAGGCCACACTGAATGTGGACATGAGCAAGAATTTTAAATCAATTGCTGAAGGGCTCAATTTTGCCTATGGTTTAGAATACCGCCACGAAAAATATACGATCAATAAAGGAGAAGAAGCCTCTTACTTATCTTATGACCCCGATTTGGAGCAGGCAGGCGGTGCACAGGGCTTTCCGGGCTTTAGTCCGAATGATGTGATTAAGGCCACCCGTTACAGCATGGGTGCTTATGCCGATGCCGAGTTGAATGTAAGCAAGGCCTTTTTGGTAGATGGGGCACTGCGCTGGGAATATTACCAGGATTTTGGCGCTGTGCTTAATTTTAAAATTGCCAGCCGTTTGAAGGTTACCAATAATTTCAACCTGCGTGGATCTGCCAGTACCGGTTTCAGGGCGCCTTCTTTGCAGCAGATCAATTTCAGCAATACGCTTACCTCGTTTAGTGCTGGTCAGCTTGTACAAAGCCGCATTGCAAGTAATGGCGATGCCGTTACGCAGGCAGCAGGTATACCTGCGCTTAAGGAAGAAACATCGCTTAACAGCAGCCTGGGTTTTGCCTGGAAGCCCATGAGTAATTTAACTGTTACCATTGATGGCTATATGGTTAAAGTAAAAGACCGCATTGTACTCTCTGGTTTATTTGATAAAGATGACGCTTCATTGCCAACCTCATTCACCAATCAACTGGCAGCGCTCGATGTACAAACCGCACAGTTTTTTGCCAATTCGGTAAACACTACCAATTTTGGAGTGGATATCGTTTTGGATTATTCAAAAAAATGGGGTAATAAAACTTTTAAGGGCTTGCTTACAGGAAATTTCCAGAAGATGAAGGTGGATGGGGTAAATATTCCTGCAGCGCTTAACGACAGCTACCGTCACCGCAAAACATTCTTCAGCGACAGGGAAGAAGCCTTCCTGCTTGCATCTGCACCACAGGCAAAGGCCATGCTGGGACTTCAATATGGGATGGATAAATTCAGTGTTGGAACGCATATCAACTACTACGGCAATATTAAAACCCTTGGTTTTGGGTGGACGGGGCTTGCCAGTGCAGCCGGAACAGGAGGCCCGGGCGACCCGGAAATATCGGGAAGCTTTACAGGTATTGATCCTTACGTTGATATTGACGGATACAGCGACCAGGTGCATGTAGAAAGAGAAATATTTAATTACACAGGAAAGATCACCACTGATATTTTTGTTTCATACAAGCTTAACAAGGTCATTACCATTTTTGCAGGTGCCGATAATGTGCTGAATGTGCATCCCGAATTTGCGGCTGTTAAAAATGCCCGCTATGAGGCATTTGATAATGAAACCGGTGGCCCATGGGAATCGGTGCAAATGGGTTTTAACGGGCGCAGGATATTCACCAAATTGGCATTTAACTTTTAATGCAGTGAAATATGTTTTTAGCAGGGTATCAGTTTGAACTTATTGAACCACATAGGAACATAGAGACATAGATTTCACATAGAAATCCATATTTGTTTCCTTCTTTGTGCCCTATATGCTATGTGGTTCAAATAGTAATTATAACGAAAATTTCAAACTGATACACTATCATATTTTTCAATAATGGTTGGCAATCTTTTAAAAGGTTGCCAAACTTTTTTAAACAGCAACATGCAGAATAAATTCATTCAGTATTTTATTGTCTTAATTTTTGCAGGGCCTTTTACGCAGTTTGTGCAGGCGCAAAACAGGATTGTGGTTTTTCAGTCTGATTTTGGATTGAAAGACGGGGCTGTTTCCGCTATGAAAGGAGTTGCCATGGGGGTTGACAGCAGCCTGAAGCTTTTTGACCTTACGCATGAAATTCCAGCCTACAATATTTGGGAAGCTGCATATCGCCTTGAGCAAACAATGAGTTACTGGCCCGCAGGAACCGTGTTTGTATCGGTGGTGGATCCCGGCGTGGGAACAAACAGGAGATCGGTGGTGCTAAAAACAAAGACCGGTCATTTTATAGTAACACCCGATAACGGAACACTTACGCTTATTGCAGCATCCCTTGGTATTGATGCGATACGTGAAATTGATGAGGCTGTAAACCGCCGCCAAAACTCAACCCGCTCTTATACCTTTCACGGGCGTGATGTATATGCTTATACTGCTGCCCGGTTGGCTTCCGGGAAAATAAGTTTTGAAGAAGTGGGGCAGTTGCTTCCTGCAGCAGTCGTTTCACTGCCATACCAGCAAGCTGTGTATGAAAAAGGCCTGTTATCGGGCACCATCAGTATTTTGGATGTGCAATATGGCAATGTGTGGACGAATATCGGCGACAGCCTGTTTAACCGCCTGGAGGTAAAAACCGGCGACCGGTTGCGGGTAAAAATATTTCATGATAAAAAGAAGATCTATGATGGGTTGATGCCTTACTGCAGCACGTTTGGTGCAGTGGCCATAGGCAAACCTTTACTGTATCTTAACAGCCTGATGCAGGTTTCGTTTGCACTGAATATGGGAAGTTTTGCAGGGGTTTATAAAATTGGGAGCGGGAATGTGTGGCAAGTGCAGATAAACAAAGCAGCTACACCAATTAATAAGGTCCGGAAATTACGGTCTTAAATGGTCTTTTTACCAAGAATAAATTTCTTGTTAAAGCAATCAATTGAGTTTCATACCCACGATCCAATACTGGAAGAATTTAGTTAGCACAGCGGTAAGATAGGGGGAATTAATAATGGAAGCTGAAAGCTTGCAATTTTTCCCGGGCTATTTTCCTGATCCGGCAAGTTATCTATATTACCCGAAAAGGGTATAGGATAATGATAAAGTTCAGAATAGGTTTGTAAGAAAATTTTTTATGAAAATGCTGTCATTACTGGTATGCTCATTCATACCTGTTTATTGTTTTTCTCAGAATGTAGGAATTGGTACTACAGCCCCCACTGAGTTACTGGATGTAAATGGTAATGTAAATGTAAGGGGTACCATTAAAGCCAATGGAAGTGATGGTAATGCCAACCAGGTATTAATGAAAAACAACAACGGTGTGCTGTCGTGGGGAGATCTGTCTCAGTATAAAAATTTCCAAACATTTACGGTCGGAACAAGTGCAGTATGGACCGTGCCTGCAGGAGTTACACGTATTTTTGTGGAATTGTGGGGCGGAGGTGGTGGTGGGTCAGGTTTTGGTGGTGGTGGTGGCGGTGGTTATATAGGCGCTTACTTTACAGTAGTTCCGGGCAACTCAATTACATATACGGTTGGCCAAGGAGGTAATTCCGGTAGCAGTACTACTGCTAACGTTGCAAGTTCAGGAACTTCAAGCACAGCAAGTTTTGGATCCATAACCATTTCTGCATTGGGTGGCAGAGGATGTATACTGTATTCCGCTACTAATGCCTTTAGTGGAGCAGGGGGAGCTTACTCCGCCACCTCAGGTTTTAGGAACTATTACGGTATCGTGGGGCAGGATGGCCAATCGAACAAAATTGTATGGGAGCAAACAAGTACCACTAGTTTTGTTGAGCATACTTATGGAGGCCGTGGTGGTGACGGCGCTAATTCGCCTAATTCTGGTGGGGAAGGAGCTTACATAATATTTACTGGTGTAATTTCAAGATATATAAGTCCCGTTTATCCCGGAGGCGTTGGTGGTGGTGGTTCTGGAAATTATCTTGGAGGACCAGGGATTTACTATGGAACAACCGGGGCAGACGGGCAAGTACGGATTTGGTATTAGTTACAATTCATTTTGTTAGCACTCAATCAAGCACTGAATAACAAAAATGCCACCTGCGAAGGTGGCATTTTTTATAAAGCAATTTTAAAATTATGCTTCCGGAGAAAGATACTGTGCATAAGCATATCCTTCTTCGCCATCGGCGGTGCGTACCTGCCACCACTGATCATTTGCCTGGCTAACAAGTGTGATCACTTCGTCTTTGGCAGCCTTACCTACAATGGGTTGGTCGGTGCCGGGCCCTTTGCGGATGTTGAGGTTGCTGCTTTCTGTAATTACCCTTGCCTTGGTTACAGATGCGTCAACTGATGTTTTTACATCAAGCACCAGGTCGCCACTTAAAAAATTAGGATCAATTTGGTTGTAAATGTCCCAAAGTTGGTCTTTTACTGCGCCGCTTGGGGCAGTTCCATCTACATAAAGTACACCATCCTGGTCGCGTACAGCAAGGTCCGATACACCAGCAGCCAGTGCGGCATCCGTTAATGCTTTGTATTTATCTTGTAAAGTCATTTTTCAAAGATTTTTTTAAAATTTATAAATTATTTGATCGTCAAACCAGAGCCGTCTACTTTTTTGGGATTCAATGCATCAAGCGCCATTTTGAGCGTTTTCCATTTAGCAGCACTAATGGTACCAGTAACTTTTACCACGCCGTCTGTTACTGTTGCAGCAACGCCCGGAATATCCTTGGTGGCATCTTTAACAGCTTGAGTAAGCGGATCATCGGCAGCAATTACAACTGGTGGGGGCGGGGGAGGCACGCTGGCGTTGTTTACTACAGATTTTACACCCGAAACAGCTTTAACGGCAGTTTCAATGGCAGCCTTTGTGGCATCATCCTTTACTTCGCCGGTAATAGTGGCCACGCCATCTGTAACGGTTACAGCAGCTTTGGCAAAATCGGCATTAGCGGCCAGGGCTTTTTCTACAGACGCCTTAATGTCGGCATCTTTTGGCTTACAGCTTACAAAGCTAACAGTAGCTGCAATCACCAACGCAAACAGTACTTTTGAAAGTTTCATGTTGTTGTGTTTTTTTGAATTAAAAATTTGATACCAAAGAAATGGAAAAAATCTGTTTTGCAATTATTATTCCAAAAGTTTTTCCAAAACATTTATATGCGGTTATTAAAAAAGGTAACCGTATATTATTTAAAATATTTTTATAAAGTTCCCAGTCTTCCACCATCAACCGGCAGGTTAATTCCGTTGATATAGCCTGCTGCAGGGCTGCACAAAAAAGCAACTGCGGCGCCAAACTCTTCGGGCCTGCCTATCCGGCCAACCGGAATTTCAGCCAGCAACTCATTCATCACCTGTTCTTCTGTTTTCCCGCTTGTTTCCGCCTTTTTCTTTACCACGTAATCGGCACGTATGGTTTTGGTAAAACCCGGTAATACATTATTGACCGTTATGCCAAACCCTCCAAGTTCACCTGCAAGGGTTTTGCTCCAGTTGGCCACGGCTGCACGGATGGTATTACTTACACCCAGGCCGGCAATGGGCTGTTTTACCGAAGTGGAAATAATATTCACGATCCTTCCATATCCATCAATTTTCATGCCCGGCACCAATGCCTGTACCAAAATATGGTTACATACCAGGTGGGCATTAAAGGCCTGGCGAAATTCATCAACTGGAGCGTCCAGCGCAGTTCCTCCTGCCGGGCCTCCTGTATTATTAACCAGTATTTGTATAGACGATTTTTTTTCCAAATAGTTTTCTATAGCTTCCTTTACCTGTTGGGGATGAGTAAAATCTGCTACAATAAAACTATGTTCCTGTTTTTTTGATGTATCAAGTGTAAGTACAGCGGCCGCTAATTTTTCTTCATTGCGGGCCATTAAAACAATATCAGCGCCCAGCAGGGCAAGTTCTGCAGCGCAGGCATATCCAAGGCCCTGGGTGCTGCCGCAAACAAGGGCTGTTTTGCCGGATAAACTGAGGTTCATAATGTAAAATTAGGGAAACACGGGCAGTATACTCTCATGATTTGCTTAAATGTATAAAACTCTTCATACCAGTAATCCATGTCCGGGTATTATAACCTGAAACCGGTTTTTTCTTTTAAAATTTCAATGGTATTGTATATAATGGGGCAGATGCCATAATAAGTAAGCGTATTGGAAACCCTGTCTTTAAAATTGGGCTTATGCAGGTGGGGAAAATCCCTGCATTCTGTAAAACGGTCTTCATAAATGCTGCAGATCTTGCCGCTTAAAAAATGGCAGGGAATATGGCTGATGATGTATTGGCCCTGCTGACTTTCTTCTATATATTTTTCTTTAAAAGCGGTTTCGCTAAGTTGCAGGCGGCGTGCAGCAGATTTGGCTTCTGCCTGCGTTACATTTACCATTAACACTTTGCAGCAGGCCCCGCATTGGGTGCAGTCTACAGCCCTGGTCACTGCATCACTCACGGGTTGTAAAATAGCGTCCAGTTGATCGGCCGGCCGTTCTTTAATATATTGAGAAAAATAATAATTCTCCTCCATTTTTTTCTCGGCTTCTGTTGCAATAAATTCTTTGTCTGTTACCAAAATTCAGCGGGATAAGCCTCTAAAGTAGCGCTTAAATGCTATAGGGGCATAAAAGAATAAATTTGCTAACATTTTTAAGAATACTGTGGATAAAACGCCATAGGCATGATGAGGATGTTTCTGCTATATTCGCAGGCTGCCAGCGCACACATATTATAAAGCGTCTCCATGCAGGAGCCTGACAAAGATGTACTGCATAAATGTGATGCAACCGGTAACATAAATATTAGCAAATGGCTGAAAAAGAAAAAGACAAAATTTTAGTTGACTATACCGAGGCCAATATACGCAGCCTCGACTGGCAGGAACATATCCGCCTGAGGCCGGGCATGTATATCGGTAAACTGGGCGATGGCAGCAGTCCTGACGATGGGATCTATGTGTTGCTGAAAGAAGTGATAGACAACTGCATTGACGAACATACAATGGGTTATGGCAAACATGTGGATGTGAACATTGATGGAAAGACCATCAGCGTGCGTGACTATGGCCGCGGTATTCCGCTGGGCAAAGTGGTGGATGTGGTGAGCAAGATGAATACCGGGGCCAAATACGACAGCAAGGCATTTCAAAAAAGTGTGGGACTGAATGGTGTGGGTACAAAAGCGGTGAATGCGCTGAGCAATTACTTTAAAGTAACGGCATTTAGGGAAGGCAAAGAAAAAACAGCCGAGTTCAGCCGGGGTGTGCTTACAAAAGAACACAAAGAATCGGCCACAAAAGAAGACAATGGCACGTTCGTAAGTTTTGTACCAGATGAGAGCATTTTTAAGAATTTCCATTTTGTACAGGAATATCTCGATAACCAGTTCTGGAACTATTGTTATTTAAATGCCGGGCTGGTGATGAACCTCAACGGCAAACGTTATGTAAGCAAGAACGGCCTGCTTGACCTGCTGCAGCGTAAGACCAATGAAGATGAACTGCGTTATCCCATCATTCACCTGAAGGGAGAAGATATTGAAGTGGCCATTTCGCACGAAAACACTTATGGCGAAGAATATTACAGTTTTGTAAACGGGCAGTTTACCACCCAGGGCGGCACGCACCTGGCTGCTTTTAGGGAAGGCTATGTAAAAACCATTCGAGAATTTTTTAAGAAAGATTACGATGCATCGGATATCCGCGGCAGCATTTGTGCGGCCATCAGCGTGCGGGTGCAGGAGCCGGTGTTTGAAAGCCAGACAAAGACCAAGCTGGGTTCTCAAACAGTTTATGAAGGCGGCCCCAGCATGAAGAATTTTGTGAACGATTTTTTAGGGAAGGAGCTGGATAATTTCCTGCATAAAAACCCTGCAACGGCCGATGCGCTTAAAAAACGCATTGAACAAAATGAGCGGGAGCGCAAGGAGCTGGCAGGTATTAAAAAACTGGCCAATGAGCGGGCAAAAAAAGCCAACCTGCACAATAAGAAATTGCGTGACTGCAAGTTTCACTTCAATGATGAACCAGCCGGAAAAGACAAGGATGCCATTTTGGAAAAACAGCGGGAAACAACCATTTTTATAACCGAGGGCGATAGTGCCAGCGGTTCTATCACCAAGGCCAGGGATGTAAATACACAGGCCGTATTCAGCCTTCGGGGCAAACCATTGAACTGCTATGGCCTCACCAAAAAAGTGGTGTACGAAAACGAGGAGTTCAACCTGCTGCAGCATGCGCTTAACATTGAAGAAGGCTATGAAGGCCTTCGTTACAACAATATTGTAATTGCCACCGATGCCGATGTGGACGGGATGCATATCCGTTTATTGATCATGACTTTTTTTCTCCAGTTTTTTCCCGACCTGGTGAAGAACCAGCATGTTTATATACTCGACACGCCACTGTTTCGTGTACGCAATAAACAGGAAACCATTTATTGCTATAGCGAAACCGAAAAACAGGCTGCTGTAAAAAAGTTGGGCAGCAAACCCGAGATCACCCGTTTTAAAGGTTTGGGAGAGATCAGTCCCGATGAGTTTGCAGCCTTTATTGGCCCCGAAATGCGTAAAGATCCGGTGATAGCAGAGCAGGGCGACCATATACAAAACCTGCTGGAATATTATATGGGAAAAAATACGCCACAGCGCCAGGATTTTATTATTCAGAACCTGAAAGTGGAACTGGATCTGGTGGAAGAAGGAACGGCAACACAGCCGGTATAGGATTTCTGCTGAGTTGGCTTGTTTCGTAATGCATTTTATTATTAATTACAGATTATTGGATAACATAAAAAGTTGCCCGGTCTTTTACTGTATAACACGTACATTTATGAACTGATTTTTATCATTTTTGCAAATGATTGATACCAGCAGCAGGTTGGGATTTAATTTCGAATTTTGAACCTGTAAAGCATAAAACTCCTACGATATGTTACATCAAAACCCCTCATTCGGTTTCCAGGCCGCTCCTGCAAAAGGAGAAATAGAGACCTGGGTAAACCAGATCGCTTCACTTTGTTCACCCGACCGTATTCATTGGTGCGATGGCTCCAAAGAAGAATACGACGGCCTTTGCCAGTTGCTTGTAAGAAAAGGAACCTTTATACAGCTTAACCCTGAAAAAAGGCCCAATAGTTTTGCCTGCTTCAGCGATCCCAGCGATGTGGCAAGGGTGGAAGACAAGACCTTTATCTGCAGCCGCATCAGGGAAGATGCCGGGCCTACCAATAACTGGATGGAGCCGGGCGAAATGAAAAATAAACTCCAGGATTTGCTCACCGGAAGCATGAAAGGACGTACGCTTTATGTAATTCCTTATTGTATGGGCCCCATGGGCTCACCTTATTCAAGATATGGTGTTCAGCTCACAGATTCTGAATACGTGGTGGTAAATATGTACATCATGACCCGCATGGGCGAAAAAGTATTACCGCATATCCAAAAAAATGGTTTTGTAAAATGTATCCATTCTGTGGGTGCACCATTGCAGGGCAACCAGGCTGATACCAGCTGGCCCTGCAACCCTGATGTGAAATATATTTCGCATTTTCCCGACGACAGGCTGATCATTTCTTACGGCAGCGGTTATGGTGGAAACGCATTGATGGGTAAAAAATGTTTTGCCCTGCGTATTGCATCCGTAATGGGAAAAGAAGAAGGCTGGCTGGCAGAGCATATGCTCATCATGGGTGTGGAAGGGCCGGATAAGCAAAAAACTTATGTGGCAGCAGCTTTTCCGAGCGCTTGTGGCAAAACAAATTTTGCTATGCTCATTCCCCCAAAATCTTTTGAAGGCTGGAAGGTAACAACGGTGGGAGATGATATTGCCTGGATACATAAAGACGAAGAAGGCGGGTTGCGTGCCATTAACCCGGAAGCGGGATATTTTGGTGTGGCACCGGGCACTAACTATGCCACCAATCCCAATGCCATGGAAAGCATCAGGGCCAATACCATTTTTACCAATGTGGCCATTACCCCAGATAAAGATGTGTGGTGGGAAGGATTGACCAAGGAGCCGCCACAGGGCCTTACCGACTGGCATGGAAAACCATGGGATCCGGCAAGCGGAAAACCTGCAGCACACCCAAATTCAAGATTTACTGCGCCTGCACATCAAAACCCTGCTATAGATCCCGATTGGGACAGCCCCAAAGGCGTACCCATTGAAGGGTTTATTTTTGGCGGAAGAAGAAGCACCGGTGTACCATTAGTGTACCAGTCTTTTAACTGGAATTTTGGGGTGTACCTGGCCACCACTATGG
>JBATOU010000014.1:0-1951 GCA_049291115.1 Ferruginibacter sp. | reverse complement strand
TTTGTGTTCAGGAATCCTCCTTTTACAGACTTTAACCCGGTACCTGCACTTACTGTATACTTTGTAAGATTTTTAAGCGCTGCGGATGCCGTTACTACAACCGTACTGTCATTGTTCTCGTAATTGTAATTTACCGGTACTGGCACAGTGCCGTTTTCCTTAACAGAAACGGCTGCTGCTACAGATGTACGGTCCAGTGCATTATTAAAACTCAGGCGGACAGCTACATTGGTCTTTATATTGTAATTGGTTGCTGTTGTTAATGCCGTACTGCTGTTGAGTGTTGCTTTAACCAATACCAGGGCTGATGGCGGAACGGGTGCCGGCTGCGGATCATCATCTTTACCACAGCTAACGGTTAAGAATAGTAGCGATGATATCATCAGCCCCGTAAATATGTTTTTATGATTGCTCATCAGGTTATAATATAAGGGTGGCTATTGAATGCGGAAGCGCTGTTACTTCCACAGCTTTGCCGTTTATCCAAAGGGAATAAGCTGTTTTGATACTGCTTTGATTCATGACAACTACTACAACAGATCCATCTTCATTTTTAAATGCCGTAGTAAGTAACTGGCTGCGGGTGGCGCTGCTGATGATCCGCTTAGCTCCTGGCTTGATGAATTTTGAAAAATGGCCGATATAATAATATGCATTGGTAAAAATCAGCTGGCCGGTTTTTGTATCTCCATGTACAGGTGCAAAACAAAAATTCTGTACATGGTTTGGCCCGCCGGTTTCATCCAGGATAATATTCCAGTCGGTGAATCCCACCATGCCATTATTAAAATCATTGATCATGGAGCGGCCATATTCTTCACCCAAACTCCAGGCATTGTATCGGGTTGCATTAAAACTTTCTGCACAGCCTTCTGTAAAAAATATATTTTTATCCGGAAATGCCTCATAAACTTTTCTAAGATTATCATACATGGGTGTGCCGCCACTCCAGTCTTCGTACCAGTGAAAACCAATACCCCATATATATTTTGAAGCTTCGGGGTCATTGAAATAGGTTTGTGCACGCTGGTAAATCAGGTCACGGTTATGGTCCCACACAATGATCTTCTTTTCTTTTAATCCTTCTTTTTCCATGATCGGGCCAAGGCTTTTTTTCAGAAAATCCCTTTCTTCTTCGGCAGTGTAAATACAGCTTTCCCAGCGCTGTTTGGCCATGGGTTCATTTTGAATTGAAATTCCCCAAACTGGCACTCCTTCCTTTTCATAGGCTTTAATGAATTTTGTAAAATACGTAGCCCAGCTATCATAAAACTCCGGTTTCAGTTTTCCGCCCTGCAGCATATCATTGTTGTCTTTCATGAATGCAGGCGGGCTCCAGGGGCTTGCAAATAAATTGAGCTTACCACCTGCAGCCTGCATGGCAGCTTTGATGAACGGGATCTTGAATTTTTTATCATGATCAATATTGAAAGTCTTTAATTCCTTATCACCCTCAGCAACATAGGTATACATATCGCTGCTGAAATCGCAGCTGTTAATGTTGGTTCGGGCCACTGTATAACCAATGCCCTTGTCTTTATCAAAATAGGCTTTAAGCAGTGCATCCTGCTGATCTTTGGGCAGTTTATAAAAAGTTTCTGCTGAGGCATCTGTAAGTGCTGCGCCTATACCAAAATAGGTCTGGAAAGATTTTGACGGATCAACAAAAACTGTCACTTCGTTTTCAAACGGCTGACCTTTGTCTTTAAAGTTCAGGGTATCGGTTGATGACAACCTGAGATTCGTGCTATCGGCTGTGCTGTATACGATCACTTTTTTTCCATCTGTAGAAAATGTGGCCGCTGAAGATTTTACCTGTTCTATGTTGCTTTTATTTTCAGTGCAGGAATAAAGTGCTGTTACTGAGAAAATGGCAATAAAGATTTTTTTCATGTTAGATATTTTAAATTTTTTACCAAATATATGTTCCTGCTGAGCCGGCCGGCAAACC
>JBATOU010000013.1:0-48790 GCA_049291115.1 Ferruginibacter sp. | reverse complement strand
TCCTTCCAAAACAACAAAAAAGACACAGCAGTCGGCAGGCAGGCTGCTTAAAATGAAGCCATTCTTAACTTCTGCACTCATAACGTACCGCAGCTAACCACAAAAATAAATTCTCTATAACAACACCTAAAAAAATCTTATGTATAAAAAAGCCGCCTCATTTATTTATGAGACGGCTTCTTTTTTTATGAATGATGAGTTATGGGTTATGAATTATAAGTTTCAGTATCTTGGATCTCTATCTTCCCACATTATCACATTATCACATTATCACATTATCACATTATCACATTATCCTTTGAAACCACTGAAACTTTTGAAACGCCGGCAAATTTTCTCCTGTAAATAAATAACCCTCCACCTAAAACGATCCAGAGCGGCCAGAGTGTTGCCAAAGCAACCAACAGTTCACCCAGCCAGGATGCCCCTGTTTTGAATGAAGCGGCCAGTCTTGTGATATAAGAAGGTTTTTCACCGGGTGCAGGCGGCACAAAACCTGCTACGGGCTGGTAATAACCCAGGTTAATGGTACTTAATGCAGCCTGTTGCCTGAGTGCCTGGATGCGGGTGGCAGCCGATTCAATTTCTTCCTGTATACCGTTTATTTCTCCCTGCACTTCCAGGGCTTCTGTGATATTTTTTGATTGGCGTAAAAATTCAAGGTATTTGAGGCGCATCTCCTTTTTAGCTTCCAGCCTGGCCTTGGTATCTATCACCTGTGCAGTTACATCATCAGTGCTGATCCTGCGTTCAATAGTCTTGCTTTCGCCTGTGCTGAGTTCATTAAGCAGGTCTTCGAATTGTGCCACCGGAACTTTGATAGTAAGGTTGGTTTCTGTTTGATCGCCCGAATAGGTATTGTTTTCGTTGGCAATATAGGCGCCGTACTTTTTTATTTTATCATGAACGGTTGTGTTATACTCTCTAAAATTCTTCACTTCCAGCTTAAGTGTGGCGTTTTTAATGATCTTCTTATCCCAGTCGGGGTTTACAGGCGGCGATACAGGCTTTTGGGCAGGTGGATTGTTTTGCTGTGGGCCGTTATTTTGAGGTGGAGCAAATTGCTGAGGTTCGGGTTCGTCCATTGAGTCTGTAGCAGCAGGTATGGTTTCATCCGGAATGGCACTTACAATGCCGGGCACCATACTGTCTTTTGCCGTTTCAGATTTATTTTCAACTCGTTGATGGCAGGAGAATGCCATTACGCATAGGAGCAATACAGCCCCTGGTCGTTTCAGGTTCATAAAAATATTTTTGGTTGATTAAATGATGATAACTGCTGTTTGGCCTTACATACAGTAGATGCAGGTTTATTCTCTTTACATAAGAATGGTAACCCGCTAATATTTGTTAAAATAAAAATGACCGGGTTGATGCCGGTCATTCATTTATTAATATTTGCTTTGTAACAATTAAACCATTCCCCTCCGAAACTATTTAATGGTATTGAACAACCTTTTCCACCTGGGGCCCTTTTCCCAACTGAACCAAATAAGCGATGCCTTGCCCACAATATGGTCTTCGGGTACAAAACCCCAGTAGCGGCTGTCGAGTGAATTATGGCGGTTATCGCCCATCATCCAGTAATAATCCATTTTAAAAGTATAGTTTTTTGCCGGTTGGCCATTAATAAAAACCTGGCCGTTCTTTGTTTCCACCTCATTATTTTCATAAACCCTTATGCAGCGTTCATAACGGATCATATTATCGGGTGTAAGGTCAATGGCCATTCCCTTTTTGGGAACCACCAGCGGGCCGTAATTATCTACACTCCATTTATGTGAAGTATCATAGTAGGGAAACATATCTTTTGGCTGGCTTTCGGGCAAATAATCTTTGAGCAGAAATCCGGCGGGCAAATTCAATTTTGCTTTTTCTTCATTTGTAATATTTACAAGGTATTGTCCGCCCTGGCCCTGTTGCATATCTCCCTGGTCTTCCCGTATAGCAATGCCCATTTCTTCAAGCTTGTCCTTATCAATATACGTGTCTTTTGGTGCTTCCAGTAAATAATAGCGTTCCGAGCGGGGAAATATTTCCTGCAGTTGATTATTAACAAAAACCTTCCCATTCACCACTTTAAGTTCATCTCCGCCAACGGCTACGCATCGCTTAATAAAATTCTCCCTTTTGTCAACCGGCCTGGTAATGATAATATCTTCGTATTTATCCCATACTGCATCCCGGCCAATACTCCTCACTTCCTGGTAATAAGTAACCCTGCTGCCAAAATTTACTTCATCATTAATAAGTGTATCATTTACCGGGAAATTAAACACCACCACATCATTTCTCTTTACTGATTGTGCAAACCATCGTGTATAGGGTATTTTAATAGCTTCTGAATAAGATTTTGTACTGCTGAACGGAAGCGTATGATGTACAAAAGGCATGGCAATGGGTGTATTGGGTATACGGGGGCCATAACTGAACTTGCTCACAAAAAGAAAATCATTCACCAGCAGGGTCTTTTCCATAGAAGGTGTAGGAATAGTGTAAGCTTCAAAAATAAAAGTCCGGATAAGTGTGGCAGCCACTATTGCAAAAACCGCGGCATCCACCCATTCTCTTGCACCGGATTTTTTATAATTATCCATCACCAGTTTGCCGGCAAACTTTTCGTTTTTTGAAAACCCAAGATAAGGCAGGTAAATAAAGGGCAGAAAAACAGCCGCCGCATGGTGCAGTAAACTGAACCTTCCAAAATTTTCTACAAACTTAATAATGATCCAGATGGTAATAAATGCACCGGCAATGGGAATGAACTGCAGCCAGAACCACATTTTACGCAGCCCGATCTTTTCTACAATACACCAGGTATTATAAAAAGGTATAAAAGCCTTCCAGGCAGGTTCAATACGTGCCTTCCGGAACATTCCGTACATACCAATATGCCAGCCAATGGTTCCAATAATAAAGATGATCCAGCCCATACTCATAATTCAGGTTTTAAGTGCGCAAAAATAAATGTTTAATATTAGATGCGGGAGGTAAATATTTGTTACAAATTAAGACCACAGACCATGGACCACTGACCACCGGTGCCGTTTTATCACGGCCCTGGTCTGTCGTCCATGGTCTGTCGTCGGTGATCTGTCGTCCGTGGTCTGTCGTCGGTGATCTGTCGTCCGTGGTCTGTCGTCCGTGGTCTGTAGTCTATATCATCTCGGCATCACATAACTCTCCACGTCCTGCAGGCTGATGGTTTTGCCCGAAAGTATGATCAGCCTTTCCACCACGTTTCTTAATTCCCGTATATTGCCGGTCCAGTTGTGTATTTTAAGGGCATCCAGTGCATCGCTGTCGATGATCTTTTTGCTTTGCCCGTATTCTGAAGCGATCATTTCGAGGAAATAATCCACCAGGGCGGGTACATCTTCTCTTCTTTCATTGAGCGAAGGCACATTAATGATGATCACGCCCAGGCGGTGGTACAGGTCGAGGCGAAAATTCTTTTCCTCCACTTCTTTTAACAGATCTTTATTGGTGGCAGCTATCACACGCACATCCACGCTGATGTCTTTATCGGCACCCACACGGGTGATCTTTCCCTCCTGCAGCGCACGCAGTACTTTTGCCTGTGCATTAAGGCTCATATCGCCAATCTCATCTAAAAACAGCGTGCCCCCGTTTGCCTGCTCAAATTTTCCGATGCGCTGTTTGATGGCTGAAGTAAACGAGCCTTTTTCGTGGCCAAATAACTCACTTTCTATCAGCTCTCCCGGTATGGCGGCACAGTTCACTTCTACCATGGGGCCGCTGCTGCGGTTGCTTTTTTCGTGGATCCAACGGGCCACCAGTTCTTTGCCCACACCATTTTCGCCCGTAATAAGTATACGGGCATCTGTAGGAGCCACTTTATCTACGGTTTCTTTGATCTTTTGTATGGGCTTGCTCTCTCCCACCATTTCCTGCACCTTGCTCACTTTACGTTTGAGCACTTTTGTTTGGGTAACCAGGTCTTGCTTTTCGGTGGCATTACGGAGTGTAATGAGCAGGCGGTTGAGGTCGGGCGGCTTGCTGATATAATCAAATGCACCTTTCTTAACAGCTTCCACCGCGGTATCAATATTACCATGACCGCTGATCATGATAATGGGTGTATCGGGGTTGATATGCTTTGCTTTTTCGAGAAATTCAATGCCATCGAGCCTGGGCATTTTGATATCACACAATACAATATCGAATGTTTTTTCGGAAAATTTTCTGAGGCCTTCCTCGCCATCCGAGGCTTCATCGATCTTATACCCCTCAAAACTCAATATTTCGCTCAGGGTCTTACGGATTGCTTTCTCATCATCGATAATAAGGATATTGGCCATACTTGAAGGGGTTTTATGAAAAAAGGCAGTATCTGCATCTGTTTAAGATACCTCAAATTTAAAGATTTATGCAGTTTAAATTAAGCGGAATATTATTAATGTTCCTGGCCTGCAATGCCAGGGAGCCTCAAAATGCTGTGCAACCAGCGCAAGCAATGCCCGAAAGCGGGATCATTTTACAAAACCAGTTAAATAAAATTGAAGATATCCCAACTCCCGATGGATTTAACCGCACAATTGAAGAACCAGGGTCTTTTGCCAAATGGCTGCGCAATGTTCCATTGAGAAAAGACAATACCGTGTATTTGTACAACGGAGAAAAAAAACAGAACCAGGATGCCCAGTACAGGGTGCTGGATATTGAAACCGGCAACAAAAACCTTCAGCAATGCGCCGATGCCGTGATGAAACTGCGTGCTATGTATTTTTTTGCCAGAAAAGAATTCGGCAGTATTTTATTTTTCGATAATGAAGGGAGCCGCTATGCATTCAATGAACCATTCACCCAAACGCATTTCAACAGTTATCTCGAAAAGGTGTTTGGGATGTGTGGCACGGCTTCGCTCTCGAAACAAATGAAAAGATCAGCGCTGCAGAATATGACGCCGGGCAATGCTTTTGTACGAGGAGGCTTTCCGGGTCATGCAGCCATTGTTGTTGACATGGCAACCGATGATAAAGGAAGAAAGATCTATTTACTGGCACAAAGTTATATGCCGGCGCAAGACATCCATATTCTTAAGAACCCTATGAACCAGGAGCTTTCGCCCTGGTACGAACTCAATGAAGATGAAATTATTGAAACCCCTGAATATACATTCAAAAGCAGTGAAATGAAGGAATGGTAAGGGTTTGAGCGGATCTGCAACAAACTGCTGTACAGCCGGGCATCGTAGTTTTACTAAACCGCCCATCGTATAGTTCCTGTAAAAAAAATAAGAAAGTTCCGATGCCGTGCGTATTAATGAGGTGCAAAAAAATGGGCAATTCTGCTCTTGCAGGGATTGTTTTTCTGCCGCATCTTTGTACCAGAAGTTGATTGATACGATAAATATCAATCATATCCAAGAATCCTGATAAACCAAGCGATTACAATATCCAGTAAAAAAACCAAATCCAATATCAGTCAACTTCTATTTTTTATCCAACGATCCGGCGAAAGCTTTAACATCCAATAAACCGAGAGAGAACCGTAGTAAAAGGTTCCGTTTTTAAACCTGTATCCATAGAAAACAACAGATTTTGTACCCCAAAGCTGTAAAAGGCATCGAAAACCAAAACCAAAGAAACCAATAGACCAATATCCTAAAAGGCTGCGGCCGAAAAAGACCTGTATTGCACTCTAAACCAGGATGAAATTATTTCCCAAAGAAAAGACCCTCATTCCTGAAAAAATTGGCCCCTGCTTCGAAAGTTGCAGGGGTTTTTGCTTGGGCTGTTATTGAAAATTCACCGTAATGGCGGCTTTTTTCCCCTTTTTTATTTTTTTCCAGGCTGCCTGCTGAAGCAGTTTTACGGCCAGTTCATCGCATATACTGCAAAGTGGTTTTATTACTTTGATACGAACCGGCGAACCTTTATCATCTGTATCAAAAGCAAGTTCCACTGAACCTTTTTCGGGCGCAAGCCGCAGGCTGTCGTTTGCAAACCTGATCAATTCTGTTTGTCCTGAAACAAGGTCGGCATTTTTGAGGGTTATATTTGATGGCATTTTTATTTGAAGCAAACTGCGTGTTGCAGATTTTGCTGCCGTAACCGACTCCTCTTTCTTCTGACGCTTTATTCCTGCAGCCGATGTTACCACCACTTCATTTAAGGCCGCTTGCCTGTCTTCGAGCACAAAATTTCCTGCCATATCATCGGCCCTTACTTCTTTTTGCTTGCTGTTATAACCCACAGCAGATGCAGTAAGGTTTAACACTGTGTCATTTGTATTGATCACATACTTTCCCTTGCTGTCTGTTTGCGTTGCAATTTTTTTATCTTTTGCATAAACAGTGGCCCCAACAACCGGTTCTCCACCGGGGTCGGTTACCATTCCCCAATAAGTGTTTAGTTCCCGCACTTCAGCCCCTGCCACTTTTCCTTTCAATGCATCAGTGACCACAACAGGTTGTGAAGCGGCTTCCGCCTCATCTTTGCGTTCAATTTTTTCACCGGCATTTGTTTCTGCCGGGTATACCGGCGCCTGGGCAGCCGCAACGGAAGTTTGATCATTTTTCTCAGGCTGGGATACAGTGCCTTGATACTGGTCTGTTTCTGTTTTGTATATGGGTGCTGCCTCTGGTAATGGCTTATTCTCCAGAACTGCAAAATCGCCTGCCTGTGCCGAATCAGCCAAATACTTGTTTTCAGGCACAGCCCCTGTTGGAGCCTGGTCTTTTGTTTCAGCTTTTGCAAGTGAAGTATCCTTTTGCTCAAGACCTGCCTTGCTATTATTGAGTAACCATGCAAAACCAGCAAATAAAACAAGAACAGCAGCAATTTTGAGCAGGTTATAGAATCTTTTTTGCCGGGTATTAATGACCGGCGCAGTTTGTACTGCCGGCTTTGGTAATTTCTGCCTTATATCTTCCAGGTCTTTAAAAGGAGTTTTTGTATGAACATAACCATCCAGCGCATCCTGCAAAAAAGGATCTTCCAGCGCTGCTTTTTCGAGCGCATACATTTCTGCGGCAGTCATTTTACCGGAATGGTAGCGTTCAAAATCTGCGGCAGCCCAGGTTTTCATATGTTGATTGTCAGACGGCATTTAATTGTTTATCCATACATATTTTTAAATTTCGCCGGCCATTTTGAATATAGCTCCTCACTTTGTTCCATTCTATACCGGTTGCACTCACAATATCGTTATAACATTTTTCCTGAAGGTAAAACAGTTCCACTACTTTTTTTTGCTCTTCGGGCAATTGACCGAGGCAGTATTCCAGCATTCTGAAATTATCTTCTTTTTCCAATTCGCCATTCAGATGCAGTATTTCTGCATTTTGCATAAGTTCCGGATCGGTTTGTGATTTTATAAACTTTTTGCCCGACCTTAGTTTCATAAGGCAATGATTCTTTGCCAGTTGGTACACCCATGCTTTAAAATTGGCCACTTCATGCTTATGAAGTTTGGTTACCAGCTGTTCAAATATGTCGATCACGGCATCTTTTGCCGCATCTGCATCTTCGAGGTATTTGAGGCAAACACCGTAGAGCAATTCCATATAACGCTGGTACAACATGCTGAGCGGCTGCATATTGCCACTGTCTTTGTATGCCTGTACCAGTTCCGCATCGGTTTGGTTGCTGCCCGAAATATTTTTGATAAATGCCACAAATGTAAAATTAGGAAAACTATCGGCTTCAAAGCGCCTACAAAAAGGCTATTCGGGTCCACCCGGTTTATATTCGAATACCAATACAGCATTTTCCTGTAAACTCGCCTTGCTCCTGAGTTCGTATCTCTTATTACCAGCCTTTACCACCACGAGGGCTGTATTGGGCGGTATGCCTCCGAGGTTTTCGGCAAAGAGGGTGATTTCGTGGGTGCTCACGCCAGGATCGAGATCAATATCAAATTCTATTGGCTTGTCAGACAATCGCTTGTGGCTTATAAGTAATCTTTTATTATAGAAAATAGAAACGGTATCATTATCAATTTCGCCATTATCGTACACCTTAATATTAAGATGGTTTGAACTGATGGCAATACGGCTTTGCTCAGATTGCCTGCGTTGGATCATTTTCTTGACAATAGGCGTTGCCTCGGGTTTTGGCTGAACAGGGGCCGGTTTTTTAATGGTATCTTTTTTGACCGACAAGGCTGGATCGGGTTTGGGTGTAACGGGTTTTGGAGTAACCGGTTTAGGGGTTACTGGCTTGGGATTTACGGGTTTTGGCGTAACTGGTTTTGGTGTTTCGGGTTTAGGACTTACCACGGGCTTTTTTTCTTTTTTAGGAAAACAGGGAGGCAGGTAAGCGGGTAAATTATTGGGTGTTGCCGAAACTCTTCTCAATATTACTTCATCCCTGTCGCCAAACATCCCGCCGGATAATAAAGAGCCCGTAGATACAGCAACCCTAAGCTCATCTCTTCCATCGCCCCGGTTTCTCCACAATGCGAGCCGCATCAATACATGGTCTCCGCTGTTTTCAAAAAATTGCACGCCCCGAAGGTACCAGGTATTGGTTTCGCCATCAAGATAGCCTTCAAATTTTGCCTTGCAGAAACTTTCGGAGTTTGTTACCACATAATCATGTGTATAACCGCATATTTTACTGCCTTTCTGCTCTATATTTATCTGGAGTTTTTCTGTGCCCATACGGCCTTCCCAGGTGCCGGTGATATTTTGCGCATTTGCAAAAAGAACAGATACGGTCAGCAGCAGCACTAAAGAAATATTTCGTAAAATTGAAAACATCGTAAAATAAATTTACTGCAAAATTCTGTTATCATGCAAATAATAAGTGGCCGGTGGTAAATTTTAATAAACAATTAGCTAAAGGAGCAGCAGCCAGGCAAAAGCAAAATGCGCTTGATTTTATTTTATTGACTTATATTTACCTCAAGCCTGTTTAGTGTAAAATCATGATAACATCGATCATCAACTATTTTAACAGCCTGGAACAGCACCCGGTTCAGCGGTTGGCCATCCTGGTAAGCGGTTTGTTGTTCTTCTGGATCCTTGAAGGCGCTATACCACTTTATAAACTGAATTACAAAAAAAATAAACTGTCGCATGCAGGCATCAATTTTATCTTTACGGTCATACATCTTGCCATACACAGTGTGCTGGCCCTGGTGATCATACTCATCAGCGACTGGTGCCGGGCAAACCATTTTGGACTTGTATACTGGTTCAATGCGGGTATAGCAGGCAGCATTGTGATCGCTTTCTTAATACTCGATTTTTTTGGAGGCTGGCTGGTTCATATTGTTGAACATAAAATACCTTTTCTGTGGAGGTTTCATATCATTCATCATGCAGATAATAAGGTGGACGTTACCACGGGCCTGCGCCATCACCCGGGTGAGAGTATTTTGCGGGGTTTGTTCTTCTTTGCCGGCATCTTTGTTTCGGGTGCCCCTATGTATGCCGTAATGATCTTTCAAACCATACTGGTTTTTGCCACTGCATTTACACATGCCAATATCGGCCTTCCAAAAAAAATCGATCATTGGCTCAGTTATGTACTGGTGTCGCCCAATATGCATAAGATCCATCATCACTGGAAACAGCCTTATACCGATACCAATTACGGGGCTGTACTTGCGGTATGGGACAGGCTGCTGGGCACGTTCAGCAAACTGGATACATCGGAGATTAGGTACGGGCTCGACCGGTATTATCCAAACGAAGAAGATGAGAATTTTGGCCGGCTTATGAAAAGCCCTTTTACAAAACAGGATGAAAAACGATAATTCATGTAATTCATGGCTTAAATTTATACCATGCTTTTAGAGATCATCGCTTTCAATATAGAATCCTGCAAAATCATTGAAGCAGCCGGCGCCCACCGGGTAGAACTCTGCGATAATGCAGGAGAAGGCGGCACCACCCCATCGTTTGGTTTTATTAAGGCTGCCCGCAGTGCTGTAAGTATTTCACTCTTTCCAATTATCAGGCCAAGGGGCGGAGATTTTTATTATTCAAATGATGAGTTTGAGATGATGAAAACAGATATAGCTGTATGCAAAAAACTGGGCTGCGATGGTGTGGTATTTGGATTGCTTAACACTGATGGAACAGTGGATAAAAAAAGAACAGCCAAACTTGTTCAGCTTGCCTATCCCATGAGTGTAACTTTTCACCGGGCATTCGACCGGGTAAATGATATGGCATCAGCGCTCGAAGATGTGATTGATTGCGGCTGTGAAAGGATCTTAACTTCGGGGCTTTACCCGGTGGCCGAAGAAGGACTTAAAAACCTGGCGGTTCTTGTAAAACTGGCTGCCGGGCGCATTATTATTATGCCCGGAAGCGGCCTGCGTTATGGAAACATTAAAAAGGTTGCAGAAGCTACAGGAGCAACCGAGTTTCACAGCAGCGCCCGCATTACAATACCAACTAAAATGGAATATAATAATGGCGCTATGAAAGAAAAACCGGATCAGATAATGGTTGATGCCCAGGAAGTAAAAATGATGCTCCGGCAACTAAACAGCATAACACAACATGAACCTGCGTGAAACCATCCTCGGGGAGCATTCAAAGGCACAGTGTAAAAAAATTGTAAACTGGGTGGGCAGCTCTGAAAAAAGGTTTGATGAACTTTTTAATTTATTCCTGCATGATGAATACCGGGTGGTGCAGCGGGCAGCCTGGCCGGTGAGTTACTGCGTGCAGGCACATCCCATGTTTATAAAAAAGCATTTTGGTTCCCTATTGAATAACCTTCAAAAACCAGGTATTCACAATGCGGTAAAACGAAATACCGTAAGGTTACTTCAAACAGTTGATATTCCCAAAAAATGGCAGGGCCGGGTAATGGATACCTGCTTTCAATACATCAGCGATCCGCAGGAAAAAGTGGCGGTAAAAGCTTTTTCATTAACCATACTCAGCAGGCTTGCGCTGCAATATCCCGAAATTGTACCCGAAATAGCTTTGATCTTAGAAGACCAGCTTCCCTGCCAAACAGCCGCATTTAAAGTAAGGGCAAAACAATTTTTAAAAGCCATCAAACCTGCATAACTTTTACAATACGGCCTTAAACAGCTATATCTTCTTTATAATAATCTTTAAAAATAAGCCGCAGGTTCTGGTCTCTTGTAAAATAGCTGTACAACCAGTTGAGAAAAACAAAGAAGCGGTTTTTAACCCCCAGAATCAGCATAAGGTGCAGGCTCATCCAGATAAACCAGGCGATAAACCCTCCAAAATGAAGTTTTGGTTTGGGAACATCCACCACGGCAAGATTGCGGCCCACGGTAGCCATGGAACCTTTATCGTGGTAAGAAAATTCCTTTTTGTTGTTGCGCAGCAAATTATGTTTAATAAGATCGGCCTGCTGCATGGCCACCGGCGCCACCTGCGGATGGCCGTTTGGATACGCCGGCTCTTCCATAAAGGCTACATCACCGAGTGCAAAAATATTTTCACTGTTCAAGAGCCTGCATTTCCTGTCTACTTTCAGCCGGTTTCCCTTTGCCGGCAAACTAGCTTCAACACCTGCGGGAATATTGCCTTTGATACCTGCGGCCCAGATAAGCATGGCAGTTTCAATTTTGCTCCCGTCTTTCAGAACAGCGGTTTTTCCATCATAACTCTCCAGCAAACTATTTGTGCGAACTTTTACCGCAAGTTTTTCAAGATATGTTTGTGATTGAAAGCTGCTTTTTTCACTCATGGCGCCAAGCAGTTTTGGCCCGCCTTCGAGGAGGTGGATCTGCATCTTTTCAAAATCAAGTTCGGGATAATCTTTTGGCAGTACATAATGTTTCATATCTGCAATGGCGCCGCTCAGTTCCACGCCGGTGGGGCCTCCGCCCACCACCACTATGTTCATAAGGCGCTCCAGCTGCAGTGGGTCTGTTGCCGAAAGTGCATCTTCAAAATTATGCAGAATGCGGTGCCGCAACTGCAGTGCTTCGTTGGTACTTTTCATGGGAAAAGCATATTGTTCCAACTGCAGGTTACCAAAAAAATTATTGCCCGCACCGGTTGCTATCACCAGCATATCATATTCAAATGCGCCAATATTTGTGTGAACCTTATTTTCTGCTGCAGCAATACGGTCCACCACCGCCATGCGGACAGAAATATTTTTACTATTGTGAAAAACCTTGCGCAGCGGAAAAGAAATATCGCTTGCATTCAGCCCCGCCGTGGCCACCTGGTAAAACAATGGTTGAAACTGGTGGAAATTGAACCGGTCTATCAACGTGATATCAAACCCTTTTTTGTTGCTTAAGCCCCTGGCAAGCCTCAGACCGCCAAATCCCCCGCCGATGATGATGAGTTTCATGTGTACCTGTTTAGGGCATAAAGGTACGATATTTTCAATAAATACTGAAAATTTAGAAAATTTATTTAGTACAGCATCCTTACTTTTATGGTTTCCTTAACGCCCCGCAAAAGATCAAGCGCATGTTTGCTGAGGCCTTTGTCAACATCGAGCACCACGTAACCGATCTGTTCATTTGTTTTGAGGTACTGGCCCACGATATTGATATTGTTTTTGCTCAGCAGGGTATTGATCTGGCTAAGTACACCGGGAACATTATTGTGTATATGTAATATCCGGTGAGCACCTTCCTGCGCAGGCAATGCCAGTGAGGGAATGGTATGAGAACCGGTGCTGATACCTTTTTCGAGATAGTTAAAAAGTTTGTTGCTAACGTCAACCCCAATATTGTTTTGTGCTTCCTGGGTGCTGCCGCCGATATGGGGGGTCAGCATTACGTTGGGTAATCCCTGCAGCACCGTTTTAAATACATCGCCGTTCTTTTCTGGCTCTACGGGAAATACATCCACCGCCGCCCCGCCGATATGCCCGTTAACGATATACTTTTTAAGTGCATTGAGATCTACCACTCCTCCCCTTGCATAATTGATGAGTACAGCGCCTTTTTTAAAATGCGGCAGGTTGTTTTTATTGACCAGGTTTTTGGTAGACGGAAGTTCGGGCACATGCAGGGTAACCACATCTGAATGGTGCAGCAGTTCCTTTAAATTCTTGCTGTCTGAGGCATTGCCCAGGGGCAGCTTTGTTTCTGCATCATAAAAAAGTACTTTCATGCCCATTGCCTCTGCAAGTACACTTACCTGGCTGCCAATATTACCGTAGCCAATGATACCGATCGTTTTTCCCCGCAACTCGTGGCTTCCGCCGGCATCCTTGTTCCAAATACCATCGTGAGCGGCCTTGTTTTTATCAACGATCTTTCTTACCAGCATAATGGCTGCACCTATTACCAGTTCGGCCACACTCCTGGTATTGCTGTAAGGTGCGTTAAATACAGCCACCCCGGCTTCTGTGGCAGCCTGGAGGTTTACCTGGTTCACGCCAATGCAAAAGCACCCGATGGCCTGCAATTTTTTGGCTGTCTGCAATACATCTTCGGTTACATTCGTTTTACTCCTGATGCCAAGGATGTGCACATCTTTAATCGCCTTAATCAGCTCGTCCCTGCTTACAGCACCATTGATCTTTTTAACATTACTGTAACCGGCTTTTACAAACTGCTGCACAGCCACATCGCTGATGTTCTCTAAAAAAAGGATGTTGATTTTTTCTTTGGGATAGCTGGTTGTCCTTTTGTCGCTCATACTGGTATAAATCGTATTTTGCACAAAGATATTCCATTGATACATTAATATTTTTTAAGATTGCGCTTATTCATGAAAAACTTTTCAATTCAATATCCTTTTGCAGTTATGTGTTTCTGTGTAATGGCTGCCGCTTTTTGTTCATGCCATTCGGCGGTAAAGCCCAAAGAGGAGGCTGCTGCTGAAAAACAGGTCCAAAAAAAAGATACGTTTATACTACCGGCTCCCGGCAAATTACAGGATAAGGAAAAACAACGCATTTATGAAGCCTGCAGGCAATGGTTCGACAGCAGCCTGGCCACAACCGTGTTCAATGGCGGCGTGCTGGTTGCACAAAAAGGAAATATCATTTTCGAAAAATACCGGGGCAACCTGCACCTGAACGGCACAGATGAGATCAAAGCCTCCACTCCCTTTCACATTGCATCGGTAACAAAAACCTTTACTGCCATGGCTGTTTTAAAACTATGGCAGGATGGGAAGCTGCAGCTCGATGATGAACTCAATAAATATTTTCCAGCCTTCAACTACCCGGGGGTTACGGTAAGATGCCTGCTCAATCACCGGAGCGGCCTGCCAAATTATGTGTATTTTCTCGAAAGAATGGGCTGGAACCAAGCGAGGCCGGTAAGCAACCGGGATGTGCTCGACTTTTTGATCAGCAACAGAAGTGCTATGGCCGATATATCAGCTGCCTGCAGCCATTTTTCTTATTGCAATACCAATTATGCCCTGCTTGCACTTTTAATAGAAAAAGTTTCGGGCAGCAGTTATCCGCAGTTCATGCAGCAACAATTTTTTGAGCCGCTGCACATGAACGATACCTATGTACTCAGCATTGCTGATTCATCTAAGGCAACGCCCAGCTACGACTGGCGGGGCGATGAGATCCCGATGAACTATCTTGATTTTGTATATGGCGATAAGAATATTTACAGTACGCCCCGCGACCTGCTTAAATGGGACCGGCTGCTGAGTTCGGGCGTTTTATTTAAACCCGAAACATTAGAACAGGCCTATGCCCCGTACAGCAATGAAAAACCCGGTATCCGCAATTACGGGCTGGGCTGGCGGATGAATATTTACGACAATGGCAAAAAACTCATTTTTCATAATGGCTGGTGGCATGGAAACAATTCTGCTTTTACCAGGTTAATTGATGAAGATGTAACACTCATTGCGGTAAATAACCGTTTTACACGTGCCACCTACCATATCAACCAGCTTTCAAATATTTTCTCCAATTATTTTGTGCCGGCTGAAGAAGATACCGATGCATCGGTTAAAGACAGCAGCAAAAAAACATCTGCCGACAGCAGTTCAGCTTTAAAAGATTCGGCATCAGCAGTTAAAATATCGCCTCTTAAACCTGCAAGAAAGCGCAGGGCATAAGCTGTTTTCGACTAATTACCGTGGATTTATTCTGCTTTATGCGTTTTTGTGCAGGTTTTTCCCTTAACTTTACCTTAACACTTGTCCCTTGCCATTAAGGGTAATTGCATTTTCTAAAAATCCATTTTCTTTTGAGACAGCCGCCTTATGTAATAAAGGGAAACGGTTTTATGCTTAAAAAAGAAAGACAGGCATATATTTTACATCAGCTTAACCTGCACAATAAAGTTTTGTCGGCCACACTGAGCTCAGAAATTTCGGTTTCTGAGGATACAATCAGGCGTGATTTGCTTGAATTATCGGAAGACGGCAAACTGATAAAAGTGCATGGTGGGGCACTCTCCCATTCATTTTCAAATAATGGATTCTACCCAACAAGGATCTATGCCCAAACCAGTAAAAAAATAATCGGGCAAAAAGCTGCCGCCCTCATAAAAGACGGCATGTTTGTGCTTACAGGAGGAGGAACCACGGTTTTGGAATTTGCCAAAGCAATACCACCTGCTGTAAAAGCCAGTTTTGTATCGGGAAGCATTGCGGCCATTACAGAGTATATGCATCATCCAAACCTGGATGTACTTGTACTGGGCGACAGAGTTTCCAAAACTGCTATGATGACGGTGGGAATGGATGCTATTAATAAATTAAAGCATATAAAAGCCGACCTATGCATCATGGGCATCAATGCAATTGATATCCTTCATGGTATTACTGATAATGATTGGGACGTGGTGCAGGTAAAGCAGCAAATGATAGAGTCGGCACAAAAAACGGTTTGTATCAGCATCTCCGAAAAACTCAATAGTTTTCAGCCGGTGCATGTATGTGCAATCAAAAAAGTGCACACATTGATCACAGAACTGGATCCCGGTGATCCCTTGCTGAAACCCTATGCAGATGCCGGGCTGAATATTTTGTAACCAAGACGGATAATTATTATAAACAAAACTTGCTTAACATTAAACAAACAAAACAGATTGCTATGAAAAGAATGCTGCAACTGATGCTGTACTTCAGCATACTATTATTTTATGCACCCCTTGTGTTTGCCCAAAGTAAAAATGTGAGTGGTGTGGTAACCGGAGAAGGTGGCCGGCCATTACCGGGCGTAACCGTAACGGTAAAGGGAACGACCAACATAACATCCACCGATGCAAACGGAGTTTACAGTGTAAATGTAAGTGCCGGGCAAACCCTCGTATTCTCCTATGTTAACTATGCTGCCAGGGAAGCTAAAGTGGGTAGTGGAAGCAGCATCAATGTAAGTTTGTCATTATCTCAAACGCAGCTAGAGGAAGTGGTGGTAACTGCCATGGACCAAAAGCGGAATCCGAGAGAATTGGGTGCATCCACCCAAACTGCCAGGGGAGATGATTTAAAACAAAGCCAGCGGGAGAATATCCTTAATTCGCTCCAGGGACGAATTGCAGGTCTTACCATTAACCCAACCAGCGGGGCTGCAGGTGCGGGAAGCCAGATCGTATTGAGAGGTTTTAACTCACTTTCGCTCGACAACTCTCCCCTCTTTGTGATAGACGGAATTATTGCCGACAATTCTACCGTTAACGAAACCAGCGGTGGTGGCAGCCAGTTGGGGCTTGCGTCTGACCGGCCAAACAGGGCAAATGACTATTCGAACCGCATGGCCGATATCAATCCCGATGATATTGAAAGCATCACGGTGCTGAAAGGCCCCGAAGCTACTGCATTATACGGCAGCCAGGCCAGTTCGGGCGCCATTATCATTACCACCAAAAAAGCAAGAACATCAAAAGGGCTTCGCATCAATTACGATAACAGTTTCAGGATATCAAAACAAACAAGATTACCCGAAAACTATAACAAGTACATGGGTGGAACCAACGGTCTGCCACAGGATATCTTTGCAGCATTCGGCCCGGCATATGATGCCAATACCAAGCTCTATGATAACAGGAATAATTTTTTCAGAACAGGGCATTCACAAACACATAATATGGCAGTGGAATTTGGTACACCTAATGTAGGCTTCAGGCTTTCGGGGTCTGTATTTAACCAAAGTTCTGTAATACCAAACAACGACCTTACCAGGTACACGGCCAGGTTTTCCAATACAACTAAAATTGGTAAAAAGATCGAGATCAACCCTTCTGTCACTTACACCAATACAAAAAACAACAAGGTATTGAGAGGCGCCAGTGGTTACCTGCTCAACTTACTTGTTTGGCCAGTTGACGACGATATCAGGAATTACCAAACCAGCGATGGATTAAAAAAGCCGCTCTATAACCAGAACCCCAATGGAGAGCTTGATAACCCGCTGTACAACGTTAACAAAATTCCCAGCCAGGATAAAACCAACCGCCTTGTAGCAACACTTGGTATTAATGTAACGCCTTTCGACTGGCTGACATTATCAGGCAGGTTTGGATACGATACCTACCATACAGATGGATACACCAGGTTTGATTCCATGTCGTTTTACACCACAAGGGCACAAAAGGGATACCAGGATAATTACTATCGTGATTATTATGGCTACAACCATACCCTTACAGCAACTGCAAAAAGAAAGTTTGGAAAATTTACAACAAGATTGATGGTGGGTAATATGTGGCAGGATTACGAAACACAGCAATATGCCGTATCCGGATCTAACCTCAAAAGTATGAACCGTACCGACAGCAGCAATACAGATTCCACTACAAGGGTACGTCTTTCCAATGCAAAGAAGGGGCTGCCAAACTACAGCATTTCGAGGCAGATGGCCTATTTTGGAGAAGTAATGATCGGTTGGAAAGATATGATATACCTTACCTACTCACACAGGTTTGAAACATCTTCCATCTTCCCTAAAGATTTCAGGAATTATAATTACCCGGCTGCCAATATGAGTATCATTCTCTCGGACCTGGTACCGGGCTTAAAAAGCCGGGTGCTGAGTTTTTGGAAACTGAGGGGCTCCTTAGCAAACACAGCAAGAACAAGCGCCCCTTATGCCAACCAGTCTTTGTTTAACGATAACACCGGCAGTGGTGGCGGATTTTATTATGGCTTCAGCAACAACAACCCCCTGCTTGAGCCCGAGCGGCAGGAAACCTTTGAGGTAGGTACAGAGGCAAGGTTTTTAAACAGCAGGTTTACCATAGATGCCACTTATTACAATACAAAAAATAAAAAACTGATCGTAGAAGGCTTCCGCTCCAGTTATGGTACCGGTTTTGTACTCAATACCCTGAACGTGGGCTCTACCCAAAACCAGGGTGTGGAAGTTGCCATCAGTGCCGACCTTATTAAAAACAAAAAATTCAGCTGGAACAGCCGTTTCAATTTTAACAAGATGTGGAACGAAGTACTCACACTACCCGATAACGTGCCGGAGTTTTATATTGGCGATACCTGGCTGGCCTTTAATACAAGAGGCGGGATGGTAAGGGGCGGTGCCACCACCACACTCACCAGCTATGGCTACCAGCGCAATAACAAAGGGCAGATATTAGTATCGCCCACCACGGGTTTGCCATTGGTGGAATCTTTATTTAAGCCACGTGGCGACAGGAATCCTGATTTTACACTGGGATGGCAGAATAATTTCACTTATAAAAACTTCAAGATTTCGATGCTATGGGACCTTAAGATGGGCGGCGATATTTACAATGCCACAGATATGTACCTTACCACAAATGGCAGGAGTTTACGCACGCAGTTAAGAGAATTACCCATTGTTGTAAACGGTGTACTGGCCGATGGCCTTGAAAACACTGATAACCCTACCAAAAATACCATTGCGGTAGTACCTTACCTGAACGATAATTATTATAAGCTGATGCCCGAGGAAGAGTTTATTGAAAAAGATGTAAACTGGTTCAGGCTGAGAGATATAACCGTAAGTTATTCTTTTAGTAAAAACCTTATCGATCGCCTGAAGTATGTAAGAAACCTGAGTGCATTTGTAACGCTCAACGACCCCATACTTATCACAAATTATTCTGGCGCCGATCCGCAGGTTAACGGAAATACATCCGGTGGCCGTGGTGTTGGTGCTTTTGGAATGGATTATGGCAATTTGGGTATGCCCGTGAGTTTTAATTTTGGAATAAGGGCCGGGTTTTAATTTTTAAATAAAAAAATTACGATAATGAAAAAAATAAAAATCATCGTTGCATGCCTGGCGTTTTTGCAGTTTACCGCATGCACCAAAAAAATAGATGACGCATACCAAAGTCCCAATGCACCTGTGAAGGTTCCTGTAGAAACCCTCTTACCACAGATCATTTCTGCAATGGCTGCCAACTATGCAGGTCATGGCAGCATGAACGATTCAAGATATGTAGGTGCCTATATACAAAACTGGCATTTTTATCTTGCCAACAGCAATTTTGATGCAATGGGATATACAAACAGTTCGGCAGATGTGGCACAATCAACCTGGCGGATGCATTATTATGATATTGGCCAAAATAACCAGCGTATGATGAAATGGGCTGCAGAAGAAAAAAAATGGGACTATGTGGGTGTGGGCAAGGCCATTGAAGCATGGAGCTGGATGGTGTTAACGGATTATTATGGAGATGTGATCATGGAACAGGCTTTTAACCAGGACCTGCTCACTTTTCAATACGATACACAGGATGAGGTATATGAAAAAATAAGGAACTTATGTTTTGAATCGCTTGATAATCTTTCGAAGACCGGCGATGGCGTAAGCCCTGCCAACCTGGCTCTGGGCGATGCTTATTTTTATAATGGCGATGCAGGCAAATGGAAGAAATTTGTATATGGTATCTTAGCCAGGTATCACAATCATTTTAGCAACAAACCTGTTTACAAAGCAGATTCGGCCATTTATTATGCCGACAGGGCGATTTCTACTGTTGATGAAATGGCCAGCGTGAAATTTTTGGCCACCAACCTTAGTGCAACCAACAATTTCTTTGGCCCAAGAAGAGGAAATTTTGTTGGAACAGGTGTAACCGCTCCTACTGCCATCAGGCAGGGCGCATTTATAGCCAACCTGCTAACTGGGGCAAATGCAGCTTTTACCGGTGTAACAGATCCAAGGGCATGGTATATGCTGCGTGGAAACGGAAACGGCACCATTAAAGGTGTTTCTCCAAGTGCAGGCCAGGCGGCACTACCTGCGGCCGACCGGCCAGAAAATTTTTGGGGGGTGGCACAGGCTACTGCCTCTAACACAGCTCCCACTTCGGATGTAAATTGCAGGTTTATTTTTACCAACAACGCTCCTTTCCCGATAATGACAGCTTCAGAAATGAAATTTATAAAAGCAGAAGCTGCCTATAAACTCGGAGATAAGGCTGCTGCTCTACAGGCTTATACTGAAGGCATCAGCCTGCATTTTGATATGCTTACCACTGTGTACAGCGCAAATATACCCGCAGCAAAAGTGATCACCCCGGCCATGAAGGCAGCTTTCCTTTCAAATACTGCTGTAATTCCTGCAAGTTCTGCAGATATTACACTTTCCAAAATTATGCTGCAGAAATATATTGCTATGTTTGGACATGGCGTGCTGGAAACATGGATGGACCTGAGAAGGTACCATTATACAGATGCCGATAATGGCAGCCAGGTTTATACCGGCTTTCAGCTGCCCACGCTTTTTGCAGACAACCAGAACCAGCCGGTGTACCGTTATTATCCCAGGTTCAATTCCGAATACGTTTGGAACATAAAGGAACTTGAACGTATTGGCGCCACCACCAATAATTATCATACTAAAAAACTCTGGATTACAGAACCATAAAAAACCAAGTGATCATGAAAAAAATAATTTTCTTTTTAATTGCAATATCAGCTATTGCCTTTTCCTGCACCAAGCAGCAGGTACCCGACTACAAGGCGCCATTCAGCTATGCTGCAACCGGCTCAATAGCCTATATTAAAATAAACTACCTCTCGGCCTACAGGTCTAACCCATCTGTACAATTGAAGGTAAATGACAGCAGGGTGAGTAACCTCATCACATTCAGAACCCCATTTCCGGGTGGTGGCTTTAATACAGGCGGGGGAAGCACCGCTGATTACCTTGCGGTAAAAACAGGTGATAACACGGTTGCTGTTACCATTCCCCAAAAAAATACGAATACCGATTCTGTTGTGATATTTACAACCAATACAGGTTATTTAATTGGCGGAAAATCATACACACTTCATATTACGGATACGGGTGCAAACACCAAAACAGTTGTTTTTGAAGACGACAGAACCGGCGTTGATACGAGTATAGTAAAATATACTTTCGCCAACCTGATGCCTAATGTACCATTCCTCGATCTGTATTATGGCACAGTTAAAGTGGCCTCTAATATCCCCTACCTTAACACATCTGCCAGTTTTGTAATAAGACCTGAAGGCGGCACGTTGGCCTGGGCAATAAGGGAAGCAGGAGCTTCACCAACTTCAACCGCACTTGCAACATACAGCAGTGCAAGTTCCATTACAAAAGGGCGGTCTTATACTGTATTTGCATCGGGATACAAAGGACTTGGCTCCACTGATGTAAGAAGACCATTTGTTTCATTATTTTTTAAACGGTAAAAAATTTATTTCTTATTAAAAAAGGCTGTCGCTACATAAGAGACAGCCTTTTTTAATTTTAATACCCAGGTATGATTTGAGAAATCCGGGTTAAATATTGCATACAGGAAAAATGCTTAAAGTATTAAAGTGCAGCGTATGCTTTCATATACTCGTAACCCCTGTTAATTTCACCCGACTTTATGATGGTGGCTTTATTAATCAAATCGGTATTTCCATTTATAAGGTCGAGCAGTACATATTTGATCAATTGCTCGCCAAAATAACGGCTGGCATCACGGGGCAGTTCGTTGGGGAGATTGCCCACTGCCATAACATCAACAGAACCCGGCAGGTAGGGCGCTGTTTTTTCAAAACTGCTTTTATCTACTCCATAAACAGGATCGGCAATGCTGCTGTCGCCCAGGTTGCATGGTACCGAGCCGTTCTTGTCGTCGGTAATATCAGCAATGGTTTGGATGCGAAAATCGGGGCGCACCAGGTCTTCCATCTGAAATAATCGGGGTATATCGGCGGTCCAGTAAACCCCATTCATCAAAATATCGGTATTGGAAAGATAGTTTACAAACAGGGATTCATATTCCTCCGGGTGGTCGTGAAAATGACTGCGGGAATACTGGCTGCTTATTTTATGCCGGTAAAGATCTGCGCCCTTCAGGTGTACGTAAACAGGGTATTCAAATTCCCTTGCCATATAGTCGTCGGGCTCCACTTCGTGAATGCCCATGAGGTTCATGATCTCCAGCACACCATGTGCCACCCTTCCGCTTCCGGTTACGGCAATTTTTACCGGCGGAAGTTTTAAACCGAAGTAAGTATGAATAAGATGCTGGAAGTTTTTGGAGGAATTCACCCTTTCGAGATGGAATTTTTTAGTGCGGTTGCCATATGCCATCATGCCGTTATGGGCACCCACCACGCCCGCAAAAAAACCAAAGCCAATGATGCGTGTACCATCCTGGTGCTCCAGGCATTCATAATCTACGAGCGTAATTTTTTTGCGGATGATCTCCTGCAGCATTTTCTGGTTATAAGGCTGCAATTTTTTGGTATGGCTGAAAAAAAGATAGATTTTATTTTCAATAAGCATATTTACCGGCACTTCTTTAATACCCAGTAAAATATCGCATTCATCCAGGTTCTCCTTTACTTCTACCCCGGCTAGCTCATACTCTTTATCGGTAAAACAACGGTGGGGGCTGCTTTGTACGGTGAGTTTTACATCAGTTCTGTTCTTATGTATCCATTTGCATTGGGCCGGTGTAAGGGCAACCCGGTTATCTGAAGGAATTTTTCCTTCTTTTATTATCCCTATTTTCAGCATAGCAATCTCTGTTTGATGGCGCAAGTTACTAACTTTGCCCGATGAATTATTTTGAATTGTTCGATCTCCCTTTCAGGGCAAGCATTGATCATACCAGGGTGCAGAAAAAATATATTGAGCTGCAAAAAAAGTTTCATCCTGATTATTTTACGCAGGAGGACGAAGACGGGCAGGAACATGCCCTGGAGCAATCGGCGCACATCAATAAAGCTTATAATATTTTCAGGAACAGCGATAAGACCCTGGAATATTTTCTGCAACAGAATGGCATTATAACGGCCGATGAAAAATATGCTTTGCCGGATGATTTTTTAATGGAAATGATGGATATTAATGAATCCGTTTCTGAAGCAGGAAAGGAAGCAGCCGGGAATACAATTGCGCAATTTGAAAACCGGCTGGAACAGGACGTAAAAGACATCTTTAATAAACCTGCAGAAGCGTCTTATAGTGAAGCAGAACTGGAGCAATTGAAAGCATATTTTTACAAGAAAAAATATTTGCACCGTATTTTGGACAGGTTGGCCGATTGATGTAATATTGCAGCCCCAAAAGTTTCAAAAGTTACAGGGTTTCAGAAGTTTCAATGGTTTTATTGAGCACCAACTTCTTCAACCTTTGAAACATTAAACTTCTGGAACTTTCAAATTGCCCAGGTGGCGGAATTGGTAGACGCAGCAGACTCAAAATCTGCCGTTCGCAAGAATGTGCTGGTTCGATTCCAGTCCTGGGCACAAAAAAGGGTTAAGGGTTACAAAAGTTTCAGAGGTTTCAAAGGTTGGGAAACCAACAATGAACAATGGAACATTGAAACTTACAATGCCCAGGTGGCGAAATTGGTAGACGCACCGTCTTCAGGTGGCGGCGCCGCGAGGTGTGCTGGTTCGAATCCAGTCCTGGGCACAAAAAACTCAACTAACCGTTGGGTTTTTTTATGCCCAAAAAATCTTTCTTACATCTTTTATTGCTCAACTAAGTTTTGAATGCACCCATTCAATTAAAATGAAGTAATTGCCTATATCAATCCTTTACTGTAATCCAATGTATCTCAACTTATTTCCTGATTAAAATCATACAGCATTTACCTCTCAAAGTGATAATAGTCACGTGGCTCAGTTTTTGCCCTTAATAACTTTGTGTCATCAATTAACAAGTTAAAAAAAGGATATGGAAACCGCACATTTTTACGAAGTGAAAGTTAACTGGGAAGCAGGCAGAAAAGGGATGATGAGTTCTCCAGTTTTACCCGTACAGATAGAAGTTGCCACGCCACCCGAATTTCCGGCCGGAGTACCCGGCATCTGGAGTCCTGAACACCTGCTTGTGGCCGCCGTAAACAGTTGCCTGATGACCACATTTTTGGCAATAGCAGAAAATTCGAAGCTCGAATTTGAACATTTTGAAAGCAATGCAAAGGGAAAGCTGGAAAAAGTGGATGGTAAATTCATGATCAGCGAAGTGGAATTGATGCCTGTTCTTCAAATAAAGAATGAAGAGCAAAAAGAAAGAGCAATGCGGATCCTCGAAAAATCGGAAGCCGCCTGCCTTATCTCCAACTCCATAAAATCAAAAATTGTTTTTAACCCCACTGTAACAGTGGTTTAACATATAACTCAAAACTCACCTGAAATGAAACGTATAGTAATACTCGGAGCCGGAACAGGCGGAACCATGATGGCCAACCACCTCAGTCATGAACTGGATATGGACAAATGGGAAATAGCGATCATTGATGAACGGGAAGAACATTATTACCAACCCGGATATCTTTTTCTGCCTTTCGATATTTATGAGCCCGAGGATATCATAAAACCCATCCAAAAATTCATACCTCATGATGTGCGGCTTGTACAGGAAAAAATAGCCCTGATCAAACCGGAAGAAAACAGGGTGATGCTGGCCAATGGCGAAGTAATGAACTACGATATACTCATAATAGCCACCGGCGCAAAAATTGCCCCCGAAGAAGTGGAAGGTATGAAAGGAACTGAATGGCAAAAATCTGTTTTTGATTTTTATACTTTTGAAGGATCCCTGGCACTAAGAAACAAACTCCGCAACTGGGAAGGTGGCAAACTGGTGGTTCATATTACCGAAATGCCCATCAAATGCCCGGTGGCACCGCTTGAATTTGCCTTTTTGGCCGATTCTTATTTCAAGCACAAAAAGATGCGTGACAAGGTGGAAATCACTTACGTAACGCCACTTAGCGGGGCCTTTACCAAACCAAAGGCAACAGAAGCACTCGATCACCTGCTGCACGATAAGAACATTTCTATTGTAAGCGACTTTGCCATTGCCGAAGTAGACAATGAAAACAAAAAAATAATCGATTACGGAAATAAAGAAGTACCGTTCGACCTGCTGGTAACCGTACCCACCAACAAAGGCGATGAGCTGATGGAACGCAGCGGCCTGGGCGACGAACTCAACTACGTTCCCACCGACAAGGCCACCCTGCAATCTAAAGCGCATAAAAATATTTTTGTTATAGGGGATGCAAGCAATATTCCTGCATCTAAAGCAGGCTCTGTGGCACATTTTGAAGCGGAAATACTTACTGAAAATATCAAAAGGTTCATCAACAACGAACCGCTTAAAGCAGAATTTGACGGACATGCCAACTGCTTTATTGAAACCGGCGATGGTAAGGCTTTACTGATCGATTTCAACTATACACACGAACCAGTGGAAGGCACTTTCCCCTTCCCCGGTGTGGGCCCGCTCAGGCTGATGAAAGAAAGCCGTATGAACCATATGGGCAAACTGGCCTTCCGGTGGATTTACTGGAACATGCTGCTGAAAGGAAGGCATATACCCTTTGTATCGGCCGGCATGCAGGAAGCAGGAAAACATTTTGACTAATTCATTACTTAAACAATATAAACCCCACAATTATGGAAAAGATAGTAGCAGGTAAACCCATTGAAGTAAACGATGAAGGTTTCATGAAAAACTTCAGTCAATGGTCAAAAGAAATAGGCGAAGAACTAGCCAAAGAAAATGAGATCAGCCTTTCGCCCCGTCACTGGCAGGTAATTGATTACATCCAGGGCGAATACAAAAAAGAAGTACCGCTGAGCATCCGCAAAATTGGTAAAAGCGGCGTGGTGGATATCAAAGAATTCTATGCCCTTTTTCCAAACGCACCTTTAAAAACAGCCACTAAAATTGCCGGTATACCCAAACCAGCAAGCTGTATCTGATTATTCAATTTAAATTAAAAGCAATGAGCGAGAATAATGGTAAGATAAATAAGATGATGATCATACTTTCCAAAGCCACCTTGGAAAATGTATATGCCGCTTTTGTGTTGGCTAATGGAGCACGCATGGAAGGCATTGAAGCAGAAATGTTCTTTACCTTCTTTGGACTGGAAGCCGTACACAAGAAAAAATATGAAAAGCTGCATATAGCAACCGTGGGCAACCCTGCCATGCATATGCCCACCATGCTGGGTGGTTTACCCGGTATGGAGGCCCTGGCCACTTATATGATGAAAAAGGAAATGGAAAAAGTAGATATGCCTGAAGTGCCTGAATTTCTTGAAATACTGGAAGCTTCCGGCGTAAAAATGTGGGCCTGCAAACTTGCCATGGACATGTTTCACTACAAAAAAGAAGACCTTTTTGAAGGTATCAGCGAAGTGATAACTGTTGGCGACTTTTATAAAAAATCGGAAGGCGCTGGCACTCATATGCTCTTTATCTGATTGACCAACAAATATTTTCGGGGCCGGGCATTGAGCAAATAGTTTACTAAATGCGCAATGCCCCTTATTGATCTTATATGAAACACTTACTCCAGCTGGCCATAGCAACTGTATTTTATTTGCAGGCTGCAGCACAAACACCCATCTCCGTTCAGGAAAAAAACGACCTGCTCTTTATGTGGCAGGAAGAAAAGCTGGCACGGGATGCCTACGATTTTATGTACAGCAGGTACCAAACAAACCCATTTGGCAACATACGCCACAGTGAACGCAGGCATATGCATGAAATGGAAAACCTCCTTGAAAAATTTGGGGTTAAAGACGCCTCCCAGGCGGACACTGCCGCAGGTAAATTTTCTGATACCAGCCTTGCAATGCTGTACAAAACCTGCATTTCAAAAAGTTCTTTGTCAATGAAAGAAGCCCTGAGTGGAGGTGCCTTGATCGAAGAGACCGATATAAAGGACCTGCAACTGCGCATCAGCCATACCAGCAATAAGGAGATCATTGCCTCGTTTCAGTACCTGCTTATGGGTTCAGAAAATCATCTTCGTGCCTTTAACCGCAGGCTTGGCAATATGGGTGTCAATTACAAACCGGTTGTACTCAGTGCAGAAAATTTCAATAAGATCATTAACAACTAAAAGATACTGCTGTTTTATTACAGGCAGCATGAGAAAAAAGGAAGCGGTCTCTACATACAGGGACAGCTTCCTTTAGATTTAATAAATTTTATTCTGTTGTACTGTAACCATCGCCGGGTGAAGATTTATCCTTACCGGTAAAGAATTTTTTGACAGCTGCAGCTGCTGCTACAACTCCAATTAGAATGAATTTCCATGCTGCTACTAAAAATTTTCCAATAGCGCCCAGCACGCCGGTTTTGGCAAGTACCCCGCCGGCCACCAGTGCCCCCACTCCATACTCAGCCACTTTATCTGTATTTGAATTAAAATCGGCATACCGGTTGCCTTCTGTAAATTCAGCAATTTGAAGTACATCATTGATACTGGCCTTTACCAACGGCAGCTCCGACATTGAGGCAATTGCATTCATTGAAAGAATTCCTTTACGGCCCAGTACCCTAACATCATAGTTGAGCGTGGTGGCTTCATCGCTTCCAAATTTGAGTTCTTTGGCCCAATGCAGTACCTTTTTCTGTTCGTCGTAATAGGGCTTATGAGCCCATCCTATAACATGAATGGCATCGTATCCCTGCTGAAGCCGCTCCTTATTTGCTTCCGGCTCACTTTTTTTAATATCTTCAAGCATTTCGTCATAATCAATTTTATTGGCTTCTTTGTCTTTTACATAACCCGTTTCTTCGTAGCTTAAAATAAATGCATAGCTGCTGTCGGCATACGGGCCACCTTTATCCGGAAAGATCATCCCCAATACATCAGGCCGCGGAGGATTACCCCAAATGTCGTGCAAAATGTATTTGCTCTGTTCGGCATTTAAAAACTTAAACCCTTTTGGAACATTAAGTTTGATGGCCCCGTTTGAGATCATAACGGTATTGTGCTGCCAGTTCATTGCCTTGTTTACAGAGTCTATAAGTTTGAACTGCGCTATCAATTCATTGGTAAGTGAATCATCGGGCCCGGCCTTAACCTGTAAAAAAGAAAAAAGGCATATGCATGCCAGTAAAAAACTTTGTTTTAGTTTCATAATAGTGAGTTTTGGTACTACAAAATAGCTTTTTTAAAAACCTGGCCAAATAATATTGATAAAATACACAGAAGGGCAGGTTTTTAAACCCTGGGTTTGCTGATCAATATCAACTGGCTTACTTACCACTGTCAGCCTGCATCCCTTTATTACTGGATACCTTGCCGACAACATTTTATGGATTCAATTACCCATATTGCACTGGGAGCCTGCATGGGAGAAGCATTTGCCGGAAAGCAACTGGGCAAAAAAGCTATGCTATGGGGTGCAATGGCACAAAGTATCCCTGATATTGATTTTATTGCTTCCTTGTGGATGGACACCAGTTCTGGCCTGTTGGCCCACAGGGGGTTTACGCATTCATTTTTGTTTTGTGCCATCATAACGCCCCTGCTGGCCCTGCTGGCAGATCACTGGCACAAACCACATAACCTGCGCCTGCGCCGCTGGACTCTTTTTTTTGGAGGTGTTATTTTCATCCATATTTTTATTGATGCATTTAATAATTATGGCGTGGGATGGTTGGAGCCGTTCAGTCACACAAGAATTTCGTTCAATGCCATTTATGTAGCCGATCCTTTTTTTTCTATGTGGCCTGTTATTGGCATGTTGGCACTTTTAGTGTTAAGCCGCAAAAGCAAAAGCAGACAAAAGTGGTGGCGCTTTGGCCTTTATCTTCCCGCCTTATACCTGGCGCTGGCATTGGTAAACAAGGCAAGGATCAATGCCGATGTAAAACAGGTATTGCAGGCACAGCATATTTCTTACAGCCGGTTTTTTACCACGCCTGCCCCGCTGCAAAACTGGCTTTGGTACGTGGTGGCGGGAACCGACAGTGGTTATCATGTATCGTTCCGTTCTTTGCTGGACCGGAAAAAAGAAATTCATTTTGAGTATTTTCCAAGGAATGATTCTTTACTGAGGCCGTTGTTGCAGCATGAAGACCTGCACCGGCTCATCCGTTTTTCGAGGCAGTTTTATACCGTAGAAAAATGGAATGATACACTTGTATTTAACGACCTCAGGTTTGGGCAGATCATTGGCTGGCAAAACCCGCAGGAAAAATTTGTTTTTCATTATTTTCTCCAGCATCCCGATGGCAACGAACTGGTGGTGCAGCGTGGCCGGTTTAAAGGCTGGAACATGCAAACAGCCCGCTCGCTGCTGATCCGCATATGGGGCAACCAATAATATCAATACATTCCACAATTGAGCATAATCAACAGCCCTGCTGATGGGTATCAGTGTTTATGCTGTTGTTTGCGCTTAGCTTCGTTGGGCAAAATAAAGACAATCATCCTCAAAATTTGAGATCATGAAAACAATCATTATTGCCACCGATTTTTCTCCGGCAGCGGAAAATGCTGCCAAATACGCCGCAGACCTGGCCATTACACTAAATGCCGCACTGCTTATCTTTCACAGTTTCCAGGTACCGGTAAGCTATGCCGATGTTCCGCTTACGTTAAGTGCAAATGACCTGAGAACAGATGCCGAAGAAGATATTTCAAAATTGAAAAACATGCTTATGGGGCATATCAATAACAACCTGAGGATAGAAACAGTTGTGGAAGAAGGCGTGTTTTTTTCCGAACTTAAAAGGCTTTGCGAACGCATTCAGCCTTATGCAGTGGTAATGGGCAGCCAGGGAACTTCCAATACAGAAAGGCTGTTTTTTGGCAGCGAATCTGTTTATACCACCAAACATCTTGAATGGCCGGTAATAACCGTTCCGGTAAATTCAAGCCTGCGTAATATTAAAAAGATCGGGCTCGCCTGCGACTTTGATCATGTGGTTGAAACCATTCCCGCAAAGGAGATCAAAAGAATGGTCACAGACTTTAAGGCAGAACTTCATATACTTAATACCGGCACCAATGATAAATACAGCCCGGAACTGGTATTTCAGTCGGGTATGCTGCAGGAAATGATCGCAGACCTCAAACCTGCCTATCATTTCATCAGCAACAGGAACATAACAGAAGGCATTATTGAATTTGCAGATAAAAACAGGATCGACCTGCTGATTGTTGTTCCAAAACATCATTTACTCCCCGGCAAACTGCTGTCAAAAAGCATCACCAAACAGTTTGTGCTGCATAGTCATGTTCCCGTAATGGTTCTGCACCAATAAATATCAATTTCCTGCAACAAGCCTAGCAAATAACTGATCGCCGTCATGTATCCTACTGACGGCGTTCAGTGTTTATATCAGTAAAAAAACTCAACTTGTGCTGATTAAACGATCATGGAAGCTGTTGCAAATATGCGTTCATTTTTTTCTGAGGCCGGAGATATTTCCCGTTTTACAGCAAGATTTTTCGTCCAGTGTTTCAAGCCACGATATGAGATTGCTGAATTTTTCAGGCAATGTTTCATCATCGGTTATAAATCGCTCCCCCTTACCGGTCTTACAGCTTTCATTATGGGCCTTGTACTTACCATGCAGCTGCGCCCATCAATGATGGATTACGGGGTGGAATCGCAGTTGCCGGCCATTGTGGGCATTGCCATCGTACGTGAAATTGGCCCGGTTATAACAGCCCTCATCTTTGCCGGAAAGATCGGCAGCAGCATTGGCGCCGAACTGGGTTCCATGAAGGTTACAGAACAGATTGATGCCATGGAAGTGAGCGGCACAAACCCATTTAAATACCTGGTGGTTACCAGGGTGCTTGCCGCAACACTCATGCTGCCCGTACTGGTAATGCTGGGCGATTCCATTTCTCTTTTTGGATCATGGATAGGCGTAAACATCCGGGGTAATACCAGCTTCAACCTTTTTTGGACACAGGTTTTTGATAACCTCTCCTTCAATGATGTACTGCCCGCATTCATCAAAAGTTATTTTTTTGGATTTGCTGTTGGCACTATCGGCTGCTATAAAGGTTATAACAGCAAAAAAGGAACGGAGGGCGTGGGCCGGTCGGCCAATTCTGCCGTGGTGGTTTCGTCTGTTTTGATTTTTATTCTTGACCTGCTTGCCGTACAGATCACCGATGTACTGGGCATCAATTAAACAGTATGGTGGAAACATTAAAACCGGTAAAAGTGAAAATTCCAGCTGCAAAGGCAGAACAGGTTCTCCGCATCAGGAACCTCTTCAAATCTTTTGGGAACAATCATGTGCTGGCCGACTTTAATCTTGACCTTTACAAAGGTGAATCGGTGGTGGTTTTGGGAAAATCGGGTTCCGGAAAATCAGTACTTATCAAATGCATCATTGGCCTGCTGGTACCAGATAAAGGAAGTATTGAACTGTTTGGCAGCAATATTCCCGAACTCGGGAATGAAGAGCTGGATAAGATCAGGGCCAAAGTGGGATTCCTCTTCCAGAGCAATGCGCTTTATGATTCTATGACGGTGAGGGAAAACCTTGAGTTTCCGCTGCGTCGCCACTGGATAAAGGTTTCGCAACAGGAAGTAAACGATATGGTAACAGATGCGCTCGATGATGTGGGTTTGAAACATACCGTAAACATGATGCCTGCAGAACTGTCGGGTGGTATGCGAAAAAGAATTGCACTTGCCCGCACCCTCATTCTTAAACCGGAAATGATCCTGTACGACGAACCCACTACCGGGCTGGATCCCATCACCGGCCGTGAAATCATTGAACTGATGAAGGAGATCCAGCAGAAGTACAACACTTCTTCGCTTATTATTTCGCACGATATTAACTGTGTGCGCATGGCCAGCGACAGGGTCATCATTCTTGCAGAAGGCAGATGCCATGCCAACGGAACTTTTGAAGAACTGCTTAACAGTACCGATCCGGTGGTAAAACAATTTTTTGAATCACAAATGCCATGAGCAAACAAACTGTAAATAATACCAAATTGGGAATTTTTGTGCTGGCTGCACTGATATTTCTTGTACTGCTCCTGTACATGATCGGGAAGAACAGGAATCTTTTTGGGAGCAATTATGCTTTAAAAGCAAGATTTGAAAATGTGCATGGGCTGGTTCCCGGAAACAATGTGAGGTACGCCGGCATACAGGCCGGTACGGTAAAAAAAGTAACTATCCTCAATGATACCGTAATAGAAGTGACCATGACAATTGAAACCAAACTGCAGAATATCATAAGGAAAAATGCCATTGCTTCCATTGGCACAGATGGGCTGGTGGGCAATAAAGTTCTTAATATCAGTCCTGCCCGGCAAACAGCAGCCCTGGCAGTAGAAGGCGATATACTTTATTCAAAAAAAGCCGTGGATACAGAAGAGATGATGGAAACACTTTATAAAACAAATAATGATGTGGCTGGCGTGGCAAGCGGCCTTAAAATGGCCGTTGAAAAGTTAAACAGCAGTACGGCACTCTGGGCCTTGCTCAACGATCATTCATTGCCCGATGGCCTGAAAGCCTCAGCTGCCAATTTACGCCTGGCAACGGCCAGGGCCGGGCTTATGGCTGCCAGCCTGGAAGAAGTGATTGCAGATATAAAAAAAGGAAAAGGTTCAGCAGGAATGCTTTTAAGAGACAGCAGTTTTGCACATTACCTGCAGGAAGCAGCTGTTAAGATCGGTAGTGCGGGCAGTGAGGCCGACTCACTTGCCAGGGCACTTAACAAAATGGTGAACGGTATACAGGAAGATATCAGTAATGGAAAAGGGACAGTTAACAGCCTGCTGAAAGATTCGCTGGTTGTAAAAAAAATAAACGCAAGCCTTACCAGTATCCAGAACGGAACGGAAGGGTTTAACCAGAGCATGGACGCTTTAAAACACAGTTTCCTGTTCAGGGGATATTTTAAGCGGCTCGAAAAACAAAAAAAGAAAGAAGCAGCAAAAGCCATCCAATAAATGATTGGGCTGCCTGTTTCAACCAATAAAAAAATAATGATGGTGGTTTAAAATATGGATCAAAAGCGCTAAAAACGGGCGTTTGTACGTAACTTTAAACACCCAGTCGATTTCATTTTTTATGAACGATTTTCAGGAATACGAAGCTGTTTTTATTCATGCCTCTATCGGCATAATTGTAGTGGACGGTAATGCTTTTATTCAATCAATAAACCCCTTTGCCCTCTCACTTTTTAATTATACGAGAGAAGATATCATTAAACACCCGATCGAAACACTGGTTCCTTCCCGTTTCCGGCAAAATCATGTACATCACCGGAACCAATATCTGCAAAATGAAAAAAACAGGCCCATGGGTGTTGGAATGGATCTCATTGCGGTGAAAAAAGACGGCACTGAATTTCCGGTAGAGATCAGCCTGGCACACTATAAAAATAATACCGGCGATAACGTGATTGTTTTTATCAGTGATATCAGCATCCGGAAGAATTCAGAAAAAGAAGTACATGATCTTAAAAGTGAACTGGAATCCCAGGTAGAGCAGCGTACACATCAGCTGACCGAAGCGCTGCAGCAATTGAACAGGTCGAAAGATGAACTTTCGAAATCGCTTGAAAAGGAAAGGGAGCTCAGCGAACTCAAATCAAGATTTGTATCCATGGCCTCCCATGAATTTCGCACACCGCTCAGCACCATACAAACTTCTGCCTACCTTATAGGAAAATATCAAACCAGCCAGGAGCAGCCAAACAGGGAAAAACACCTGCACCGCATCATTTCTGCCGTGAGCATGCTTACAGACACGCTGAACGATTTTTTAAGTGTAGGCAAACTCGAAGAAGGAAAGATACAGGTACGAACAGCAGAAATAAATATACAGGAGCTGATCATTGGCATTGCTGGCGAAATGAAGAACACCCTAAAAACTCACCAGAAGATACATTACCACCACCAGGGAAGTCCGCATGTGATGCTCGATCCATCACTTTTGAAGCATATTGTGATGAACCTCCTTTCCAATGCCAGCAAATTTTCGCCGGAGGCGGCGGCCATTGATGTAAGGACCATTTATAGCGGCGGCCGGCTTGAGCTTTCTGTAAAAGATCATGGCATTGGCATTTCAAAAGATGACCAGCAGCACCTGATGGAACGCTTCTTCAGGGGGGCCAATGCAGGCAATATACAGGGTACCGGCCTGGGCCTTCATATTGTTTCGAAATATGCCGAACTGCTTAACGGAAAAATAGTATGCAAAAGCGAACTCAATAAAGGAACTGAGTTTATTGTGACCTTCACGATCAATAACACATCAACATGAAAACGATTTTGCTCATAGAAGACAATGAAGATATCCGCAACAACACGGCAGAAATACTGGAACTTGCCAATTACAATGTACTCACTGCCGAAAACGGCAAAGAAGGCATCGAAAAAGCCATTGAGTACAACCCCGGGCTGATCATCTGCGACATTATGATGCCCGAACTCGACGGTTATGCGGTTTTACATGCCATTCAAAAGCACGAAAAACTCAGGCATACCCCTTTTATTTTTCTTACCGCTAAAACAGAACGGAGCGATTTCAGAAAAGGAATGGAACTTGGCGCCGATGACTATATCAGCAAGCCTTTCGACGGCACCGAACTCCTCAATGCCGTGGATGCACGCTTTAAAAAAGCAGAACAGGTAAAAAAGGAAATCTTATCTGCCGGCGGAAAACCTGCAGAAAAAATTGCTGCCAAAGAAATACTCCATGCGCTCATTCAAAACAGGAGCATCAACAAATACAAGAAAAAACAGGTTGTTTATTCCGAAGGCAACCATCCCAACAGGTTGTATTATGTGCTGCTGGGAAAAGTAAAGGCCTACAAAACAAACGATGAAGGCAAAGAACTGGTTACAGATCTTTACAGCCCCGGTGATTTTTTAGGGCATATTGCCATGATGGAAGGCACGGTTTATAAAGATACTGCTGAAGCGCTTGAATACAGTGAGCTGGCGCTTATCCCAAGAGAAGAATTTGACGAACTGCTCAATAACAATGCAGAAGTGGCAAAATCATTTATACAGATACTGGCAAAAAACATTTCCGAAAAAGAGGATCATCTCCTCAGCCTTACCTATAATTCGCTTCGCAGAAAAGTTGCCGATGCACTTTTACTGGTACAAAATAAATTCAGCACCCAAAGTGAAGATATATTTACCATTGATATCAGCCGCGACAGCCTGGCAAATATTGCCGGAACAGCTACAGAATCGCTGATACGCACTTTAGGGGATTTCAAAAATGAAAAACTGATCGACATTGAAAACAGCCGCATCAGGATACTGGATGCAAAAAAACTGGCAGCTATGATAAACTGACCAGTTTCTTGCACGCTAACTGAAAAACCAGGGCTATCATTTACTTATCAAAGTTCTTTACGATCAGGCGGCCGTATTCGTGGCCAAGTGCTTCGGTACTTGAAGGAGAAAAAGATTTTGTTTGGGCAGAGTACAGGAGATCCTGGTTACCGAGATCGTAAAAATTAGTTTCCCAAAAATATTGGGTGTCTGTAACATAATAGCCCGGCTCATAAATGCGCCTGTAACGGTAACCATAGTAGCCCCAAAAACGGTTCGAAACATTCCACTGCCCGGGTATATATTTTGTTTCTTTTTCTTTATTAAGTAATACGATGGTCAGCACTGCATCGGCTCCGTTCTCTTTGATCTTTTCGAGTGCTCCTTTTTCGTCCAGCCCTTCAAATGCCTTTGGGCCATATTCTTTCATGGCAGATACTGCCTGGTAGCCCTTATCCTGCAGGTCGCCCACAAGATGCGATTCCATCTGTTCGCAAATGGAACGGTCTTTATCATGAATAAGGCCCAACACCAGTATTTTGTTATATTTTTTTGCAGAAAAATCAGGAGCTTTCCACGAAGAAGTTATTTTTGAAGAAGAGCAGGCGGCCAAAATTAACACTGCAACGGCCAGCAGGAATTTCATCGTTTTCATAAAATTAAATTTTGTGTGATGCAAGTTAACTCCACAGCCGGGGTTCAAAAATGATGGCTATCAAGTGAACCGGCAATGGCCGTCAGTGATGGAAGAACCGGTCATTGCAATATGGTTCCCATTCAATCAAATTTCCCATATATATCTTCGTAAAATATCACCCTGCCATCCGGGGTTGCCTCTGCCAGGTTATACCAAACCAGTACATTCACTTTAACAGTTACCGGCACCTTCACGGGAGCCTGGTTCCTTAAGCAGCCTTTTTGCTCGAGTGTATCAATGGCCACTTCGTTTCCTTTCAATAAAAAATGCCCCAGTTGCATTGGCTTTTCTATACGGATACAACCATGGCTGAAATAACGCTTATTAAGCATAAACAAAGATTTAGCGGGTGTATCGTGCAGGTAAACGCCAAAAGGGCTGTAGAAATTCAGTTTTAGCAGGCCGAGAGAATTATCACATCCCGTGCTCTGCCTGATGGTGTAAGGGAAATAACGGGAACTCAATGTACGCCACTTCACATGATAGGGATTCACGATCCTCCCTGCCCTGTCGAGCACCTGGAAATTACCCGAGTTAAGGTAACCCGGGTTGCGTTTTATAAGTGGCAGTAATTCTTTAGTGGCAATACTGTAAGGCACATGCCAGTATGGATACAGCACCACCTCATCCACCACACTGGCAAGCGTGGGTGTGGGGGTAGATCTTTTTCCAACAATCACCCGCATAGAGAGCAAGGATTTGCCCGACTGCCACAGGTAGAGGTTTGCTGAAGGAATATTTACCACAATTGCGGGTTGACGGCTGCTCACACAATGCAGCCACCTGTAATAATTAACAGCAAGTTTTAATTGACGGATACGCACCGGGAGAGGGATATTCAATTGAGAGATAAAAGTTTTGCGGAGGCGGCCATCATCCAGCACGTTAAACATCCGCTGTGCTTCCTTAATTTTTTTCTTAAGGAGTGAATCGGGGATATTTGCAGGTTCACCCGGCAATAACCCAAGCTGGTAAAGCCTTTTGAGGAGTGGCTTGTTTGATGAACTGACTTTGTCAGACACAACAGCTGTTTCTGCAAAATGTGGTTCCTCCACCCTGCTGTAAAATATTTGCAGCCAGGTTATCAGTGTTTGCAGTGTTTTATCTGCCTGTAAAAAATAATCGGTTAACGCCGGCAACTGGTTTTTAGAAATGTATTGGGCAAGCAGGGAAGGTATATTGTAACAGCCGGGCTCATATTTTATCCCGTTAAACCCAAAAACGGGCTTACGGTTCCCAAAAGCCATTTCAGAAAAAAGATGCAGCGCCGCATCAGTATACATTAATTCTGTATACAATTCGTAGTCATTATTGTTTGCAGGAAATTTTTTAGCGTGATCACCGTCTTCCAGTGCAAGATGTCCTGTATTGTTCAGCAGGTGAATAAGCTGGTTCAAATGGGTCGTATCACCTGCACCGGTCCACACTGCTTTATAACTGCATAACCTGTAAAATTCTTTTACAAGCTCTTTATCTTTCAACTTATAGGCCGAAAGCCTGGCATCCCCTTCCAGCAGGGTTTTTATTGGCGCTAAGGGTTCCTGGGCAAATAAGCCTGTTGAAAAAAAGTTCAGGGTCAAAAGCAGCAGTACCCGGCTAATGTAATTCTTCTTCACGGTAATTCAAGTTTTCTGACAGGTAACTATGAAAAGCCATTTTGAGTTTCCCGAATTGTTTTTCTGCAACTGAAATGTTATTGCGGAGCCGGTAAGCACTGTTGCGTACTTCCCTGGCAATTTTTCCGTCTTCAAAAACCTCCCTGACGAGTAACCTGTCAAATTCTGATACCTCGTTACGGAGAATGGAAACCAGTTCATCTTCTTTTACAAAACTGTTTTGAAAAACCTCTATTCCTTCGAGCAGGTGATCACTAAAATGCTCTTTCAAAACAACGGAGAGCCTGTTTTTCAAATGTATATTTTCATCTGTTATGAAACTGAGAAGGCGCTTCCACGCATCGCTTTCATATTGTAACTGCTTTAAAAAAACCTGTGGCATGCATTATTTTTATACTTTTTAAACATCCTGACCTCATACTCAAACTTATAAACGCAAAGGTAATTTCGAAGTAAGTATGCAGTTAGAACTGTCATCAGTTCCTGTAATGATAATCATCAGCATAAAAATGCCCCGTTACTATAACGGGGCATAACCCAAAACACTGCAGTCTATTTGACAGCAATATGTTTGGCTGCAGCAGCCTTCATTTCTTCTTTCCTTGGCAGAGAGATTCTTAGTAATCCATCTTCATATTTAGCCTCTATTTTCTCTTTTAAAACTTCATTGGGCAGGGTAAAACTGCGGCTGAAGGATGAATAATTGTACTCTTTGCGGGTGAATTTTTTATCTTTTTCTTCCCGTGATTCTTCTTTTTCGCTGCTGATCGTAAGCATATTTCCATCTACATCGATCTTAAAATCATCTTTCTTCATTCCGGGCACGGCCAATACTACCTGGTAATCGTCTTTTGTTTCTGTGATGTTCACAGCCGGGATATTCATGGTGCGGCCCCATATATTTCCGGCATCGAACCATTCATTCCAGGGTTTAAAAAAATCATCAAATACAGATGGTATCCTTTCACCTACTTTGGCTAATGCTTGGGTTCCCATAATAACCTCCTTGTTTTTTGATTGAATGAATTGTATTAACAATGCAAATTTATTCGACAAGCTACCCGACCACAAGAACCTTTGTCAGTAAAAATATTGAGTGTGGTCAGCTCCCATGATGCCTGTTTTCCCGGCAAGCCCTTGTGAGTCATACAAACGGCTGATTGCCATCATTGAACCCATTTCTCTTCAAAAATAATTTTGCAGTACGGAATTTTATGTAAGGCAACATCTCAAAATATTAATTATGAAAAAGACACTACTCATTCCATTCGTAATTTCATGTATGCTGATAAACAGATCAGCGGCGCAAACATGGAACGGATCTGTAAATAACGACTGGAGTACGAACAATAACTGGACCCCGGCAACAGTGCCGGCAAGTAATGGAAATGTAATTATCCCTGGTTCAGTTTCAACTGGAAATTGGCCGGTATTGGCAGGAAATACCGTTATCAACAGTATTGAACTGCAACCCGGCTCCCGGCTTGATGTAAACGGGTTTTCAATAACTATAAATGGCATGAATGCTAACAATAATTTCAGCGGAACCACGCTCAATAACAGCAATGGCTCTACCGATATTGAAATAAATATCAATACAGGCTCAGGAGGCTACACTACTTATTTCAGCAGCAATACCATTAATGACAATATCACGTTAAATTTAACAGGCAGCAATCTCTTTACAGAATCCCAGGGAGCGGCTAATGTGTACAATGGCAATACCGTATTCAATATTAACGGAAGCATGACGGTACATATTTCATACGGCTCAGCTTCACAGTTCAATGGCAACCTAACAGTAACCCGTTCGGTGGCAGGTATTACCTGGCTTTTTTATGCAGGAGCCCAGGTAAATGGCAATTTCAGTTATACTAATAATGCAGGATGGGTAACAGGTATGGGTACACAGGGCGGCTCCACCCTTATTAACGGCACGGTAAATATCGCAGCAAACTACCAAGTGGCCCCTTCTTACTTTGAAATGTTCAGGGTTCGAAACTTAACCCCTGGCGGTACTATTAATGTACAAAACGCTGAAGGCTTCAATTTACAAAGCGATACCTTAATTTTAAATGCATTGAATATTACAGGATACAGGGGAAGTAATTACGCATATTTCATGAACAACAGGATCACCGGAAATATCGATATTGCCGATGATGCGAGTTATTCGGGCGGTTTTTTTACTTATGTACGTAATAATGTAATCAATGGGAACAGTATTTTTTCCATTAATGGCCCTAACAGTTTTTTAGAAGGGGATATTACCGGCTCCGGAAATAATTACGGGGGCAATGTAACTTTCAACGCTGCCGGGGGTGCTATGTATATTTCGCATGCTGCAGCGTTGCAATGCTCGGGCAACCTGGCCATTAACCGCACAGCTCCGGGCCTCACCCAGGTATTTAATGCCGGCGCTTCCATCAGTGGAAATTTCAGTTACAGCAATTATACGTCCGGGGAAACCTACCTAGGCAACCTGGCCAATAAAACTGATATTGGTGGCACTATAAATATCAATGCCAATTACAGTTTACCCAATAATTTTGTAATTCACCGTTTGGTCAATCATACAAACGGTGGAGCCATCAATATTCAAAACAGTTTGGGTTTTAGTGTGCAAAACGACAGCCTGCTTGTAACCGAAATTAATATAACTGGTTACAAAGGCGGGCAATATGCCTACATGTTTAATAACAGCATAACCGGCAACCTCGTTGTTGAAGATGATGCAGGGTTCAGCGGCGGATTTACCACCAATATACGCAGTAATGTAATAACCGGTAACAGTAGCTTTACTATTAATGGGTACAATACGTTTGCAGAAGCAGATGAAGCCGGTTATGGCAACAGGTATATTGGTAACCTTTCATTCAACTGTACAAGTGCGGCAAACATATACATTGCCTACCTCGATTCGCTGGTATGCACCGGCAATCTTAGTATTAACCGTACAGCGGCCGGGCTTACATCTGCCTTTTATGCCGGTGCAAGCATTGGCGGCAATCTTAGTTATACAAATAATATTGGCGGTAATACTTATTTAGGAAACCTGGGAAGCAGAACGTATATAGGCGGCCAGGTAAATATACATGCCGTGTATGCCGGGCCAAACGAATTTGTTATGCACAGGTTAATAAATCAAACAAATGGCGGCAGTGTGCTGGTTCAAAATTCAAGTGGCTTTAGTGTACAAAACGATACTATTTTGGTTACCAGCTTCAACATTACCGGGTACAGTGGCGGCCAGTACGCATACTTGTTCAACAACGTTATCAATGGAAATGTAAACATTGCAGATGATGCAGGTTATAGTGGTGGCTTTACAAGCAATATACGCGGCAATATTATAACCGGTAACAGTGTATTCACAGTAAATGGATATAATACATTTGCGGAAGCAGACGGACCCGGTTATGGTAACAGGTATATTGGCCATGTGACATTTAACGGCACCAGCGCTGCAACTATGTTTATAGCTTACCTGGATACACTTTATTGCACAGGCGACTTGAGCATCAACCGGGCTAACGCCGGGCCCACATCGGCCTTTAATGCCGGCGCTACCATACATGGTAATTTCAGCTTTACAAATAACAGCGGGGGAAACACTTATTTTGGCAACAAGATGTATAAAACATTAATAGGCGGCCTTATTAACATCAATGCTATATATGCGTCACCTAATGAATTTGTAATGCACCGCCTGATCAATCAAACCAATGGAGGCAGTCTGTTGATTCAAAATTCAGCTGGCTTCAATATTCAAAATGACACACTGAAGGTTGTTGCCTTAAATTTATTGGGCTACGGGGGAAGCCAGTATGCCGATTTCAGCAATAATTATATTTCAGGCAATGTAACAACGGCGGATGATGCCGGTTATTCAGGCGGATACTACTCTTACTTCAGGAGCAATACCATTAACGGAAACACCAGTATTACCAATAACGGAGCTAATTTATTTTTAGATGCAGGTGAAAACGGAACCGGCAATAAGTATATTGGCAATTTAACTTATAGAAAAAATGGCGCCCCTATAATTTCCGGGGCTGGTGCATTTAATGAAGTGAGCGGCAACCTTATCCTGAACGCTGCAAACGGCATCAGCATCGGCAAAATAAAATTCAATGGAAGCTCTAATGCAGTAATAGAACAACTCTCCACTCAACCGGTTCAAATTGCAGAAATGATCATTGAAAAAACAAGCCCCGCAAGTTTAATATTAAACGATTCTGTTACTGTAACCGGCTCGGTTGATTTTATTAGCGGTACCATCAACAGCAGTACAGGCCAGGAACTTGTTTTTGCTGATAACGCAACACACACAGGCGCTTCAAACGCAAGTTTTGTAAATGGCCCGGCAAAAAAAACCGGGAACGATGCATTTCTTTTCCCCGTAGGTAAAGGAAATAAAATTGCAGAAATTGGAATAAGTGCACCTGTTAGCAGTACAGAGGTATTCAGCACAGAATACTTTATGAACCCTGCTCACGACCACGGTTATGATTCTTCGCTGAAAGACCCCGTTATCCATCATATCTCAGCGAGAGAATACTGGTTGCTCACAAAAAATGCAGGCTCATCAAACCTATATGTTACGTTAAGCTGGAACAATACCCGCAGCGGGCTGGTGAACAATATGACCGACCTTAAAATTGCCCGCTGGAACGGCCTGCAGTGGAAAGATGAAGGAAACGGAGGCACCACAGGAAGCAACGATGCCGGTACAATTACATCACTTAACAGTATCGGAAATTTCAGCCCGTTTACCCTGGCATCGGGCGCATTAACAAACCCGCTTCCGCTCCGCTTTACTTCATTCAGCGTTGTACTGCAGCACAGGAATGATGTTTGGCTGAACTGGCAAACAAGCGAAGGGTCGCCCAATACCTACTTCGAAATATGGAGATCAAAAGAAGAAAATAATTGGGTGAAAATTGCTGAACTTGCAGCAAATGACGCCCGTAGCTATGGGTATACCGACAAGGCCTTAGCAGATGGCAGATGGTTATACAAAATAAAATATGCCGGCATGCCCATAAATTATATTTTTTCGGAGACCAGGCAAATAAAAATCAGCCAGGGCAACTTATTACAAATATGGCCCAACCCTGTTGCAGCTTATTTAAACATACAAATTCCATTTGAACAGGCCCGGCTCGACATCACAGATATGAACGGAAAAATTGTAAAAACGCTTTATGTTCAAAATAAAAATATCATAACCATTCCCGTTATTAATCTCAGCAAGGGTATGTACACTTTAAGAGTTGGAAATAATGCAGAAACAAGAACGGTTAATTTTATAAAAGAATAAAAAACAGCATTGCGGCTAAAGAGAAAACCGGAAAAGTAAAACGTGAGATTTCAATTCCTTTGCTTATAATAAAAAGTAAGCAGGTGAAAGATAATACTGATCAACTGGTACGAACACCACCTGATAAATTGATTGAACGGATTTTTTGAACGGAGATGGCCTTCCATGGTAATAAGACGGCAATCTTCCCTGATGATCTTATCCACCATTTCATGTGCAGCCCTGGCCATTGCCGGTTGATGCACATCCAGGTTCAATTCAATACTGGCATAGGCACTGATTTTATTGAGGTTGTAAGAGCCAATGGTAAACCAGTGCCCATCACATATCGCCAGTTTTGCATGCAATACAGAAGGCTGGTATTCGTACACTTCAATTTTATTCCTCAGCAGCCAGTCGTACAACCATCTTTCGGCATGCTTGGCAAGCATTACATCAGACAGCCCGGCCGTAACCACCTTGATCTTTACCCCCCTGGCCGATGCTTTACCCAAAAGTCTGCGGATAGAATTGCCCGGTAAAAAATAACTGCACATAATAGTAATACCGGTATGTGCCTGTCGGAACATATGCTGGTAGGTTCGGGATATCTCATTTTTTGTGCGCACCCAGTCGTTCCGGCGCATACGCACAAAGCTGTTTTCCCTTGCTGTTCCCGTAAAATTGAAGCAATTTTTTTCGCAGGGTGCAATACCTGTGTTACTCGAAAATCCATTCCATGTTTTCCAGCATAACACACAAAGTTCTTTTGCGGGATTGCCTTCTGTATAAAATGCAAAATCAAGCCAGGCAGGCGTTCCGGGCATATCGTTATACCGGTTGCTGATATTGATGCCGCCCACCAGTGCGCAGGCAGAATCGGAAACAAATACCTTATGGTGCATCCGCCTGCCAAAATAAAAATTCCTGCTTTTTAGCAACGGCTCAAAAAAACGAAAATGAATACCAGCTTCCCTTAATTCTGTTATGAAATTTTTAGATAAGGACTGGGAAGCATATCCATCTACCAGTAAATAAACCTCAACACCTCTTGCTGCAGCAGACCTAAGCGAACTTGCCAGCATCTTACCGGTTTCATCTTCTTCAAAAATATAGGTTTGCAAATGTATACAATGCTCAGAACGATCGATCAGTTGCAGCAATAGTTTAAAATATTCACTTCCACCATGCACGATCTGCTCATGCTGGGTCAATACGGCTTGGCCGTTACTGGCATATACTTCGGTACCGGTCATCATTTATATTTATAGCTTAGCCTTTTATGGCAAGGGGTGAAGCCGCTTTGATATTTACCACGTGCTCGGCAAGCTGAGACAGGCGCTCGTCTATTTTTTTTTCGTCGGCCATGGACTCATGAAAAACAGCTGCCTGATTTTCCATACCAAGTTTTTGTGCAAATGCTGCAGCCGTACCGTACATACTGATCTTAAAATGATTGATCGCCTGGATGCAGGAAAGCAAGCAGGCATCTTTTACTTCCGTATCGGCACAGGCACCCACCTGGTCATTCGTCTCTTTAACAAATGCGTTCATTACCAGGTTGTTTAAACTGATCGAGGAGATGCCCTCTTCGGCAAAGAAATTTTCAAACTTCTGTACGTGCACAGTTACCATATCGGTATACTTCTGCAATACCGCTTTAAGCTTAAAATCACCTGCAACCCCAACCCATTTTTGCAGGTTGTTTTTTAAATGAATTTCTGCACTGGTAAATTTTCTTGCTTCATAATCAAGCAGGTCATGAAGACTAACCACTTTTTTAATATCGGTTGCCATGTTAAATAGTTTTTAGAAGCCCAAAGCTAGCTGTGCCTGAACAATAACAGTATGACGGGCATCAGCAATGCCGGTAACAGTCATCATTGAATAAAAATGAAAAATGAATTTGCTTTGAATATGGCAGGTACTGCCTGCTTTAATCAAATCAAAATCCAGAGACATGAAAAAGCAGGAAAACAAGCTGGTACAAAAAGACATAAAAGAGAAAAAAAATTGGGAAGAGGAATGGGATAAAGACCCGGAGGAGCCGCTGGAAATTTTACCCGAAGACCTGGCCGATACCATACCCGATGAAGAAGAAATTCCAATCGTACCTTATGAAGCGCCGGAACCTGGAGAAGGTCCTTAAAAAAATCATATGAGCGGAAAAAGTATTAAACGGTTCTTATTTGAATGCGGGCTTAACTGGCAAGCAGGTCCATCGGCAGTGCTCACGGCAGCCGGAATAAAAAGCCGTATCCGGGTGGGTACAGCAGTTCAGTTTGGTGGAGAAGGTACAGAGTGGGCACCCGAACATTTGTTTCTGAGTTCTGTTAGTGGAAGTTTTTTAGAAACCTTGCTTGCTTTTGCGAAAAAAAACCAGCTTAAAATCAGCGGGTTCAATTGCAATTGTATCGGGCAGGTGGAATTGGCAGGAAGCAAATACAAGTTTACCCGCATTGATGTTTATCCCGAGATATTAATTCCCGATGAAAAACTCAGGCTAAAAACTGCTGTTATCCTGAAAAAAACACATAAGAACTGCCTGGTAACAAATTCTATCAATGCCGATATCTATTATCATTCAGAAATTTTTACAAACCCGTTAAAATGAATATCATGAACCCCGCATATAAAACATCTCCCGATCTGGCGGCCTACGGGTTTGCCATCATGCTGGCACTCCTGCTGCTGCAGCGTTTTGGAAAAGGAGCTGCTGCATGGGTATTGAATAAATTATACGAATTTTTCATACAGAACAACCCGGTGAAGATCTGAAACTAACCTGGTTTTTGCTTTCGGCTCAACAGCAGGTTAAGCGCTTTCCATTCTTCAATATTATCTGAAATGATCTTCAGAATGGCAGCAAACGGAATGAACAATATCATACCGGCCACTCCCCAAATTATACCTCCTGCAATAATGGCTACAAGCATGGCCATTGTGCTTACCTGCAACTGCGTTCCCACCACTTTGGGAAATATCACATTGGCCTCCAGGTATTGAACAAAACTGAATACGGCCACAACGCCCAAAGGGTACCAGGGATTTCCGGTTTCGAGCCAGATCACAGAGATCGGCAGCATGGCGCTTACTATAATTCCGATATACGGTATGATGGTCATAATTGCACAAAGCATTCCAAAAAGAATAGCATTTTTAACGCCAAGTGCGTACAATCCCAGGCTGTTTAATATACCCACGATGATATAAACCAGCACCATACTTTTGATATAGCTCGAATAGGTATGAATCGTTTCGGCAAGGATACGGTCAAGTTTATGCAGGTATTTTTCGGGCGTGATCAGTTTAAGGTATTGCACAAATACTTTCCTGTGGTACATAAAAAGTGCGGTGTACACGGGTGTAATAAAAAAGATAAATAATGTACTGATGGTTGTTTCAAATGCTGAGCCTGCAAGCGTTAGTACGCCGGCTGGCAATTTATCATTGATGCTTCCCGCAATGTTCAGGTTTATCCCTGTTTTTGAGATCAGCCATTGCTGTAATTGCAGCTCTGCTGTTGCTGCTTTTTGAAATATGGCGGGTGCATCTTTTCCAAAAACATTAAGCTGCCATATAAGCAATGCTAAAAGTGCTGCAAACAATACTGAAACAATCAGCAGGCAGACCGTAATAGCAATTATTTTTTTGATCCCATGCAGTTCCAGCCATTTGCAAACCGGGTGCATTACAATGGCGATCAGCAATCCAAAGAACAAAGGTATGAACAGGGTCTTTCCCAGGTAAAGTATGATGGCTGAAAAAAAAGCAACCTGGAGGTATTCGGTCAGCAAACCATTATAATGGGCTTTACCTGGCATAATTTTTATTATGCTGCAAATTCGGAAAAGCCATCTCCGCAGGTAATGACCGCCGTAAGCAGGTAAGCTAATTACGGTCAGCCCAATAAGCCGGCATTGGTTGCTGAAACCTCAAAACGAAAGTTAGGTGAAAACGCCCAACTGTATTATCTTGCCGCCGCTTGCAAATACTTCTTTATGACCAATATTGAATTCAATAAAAATGAGGACGCCATGAAAATGGCCTGGACTGCCGTGCGCCAAAAACTGGAAAAGATCTACGAAGGCGGAGGCGCAAAAGCTGCTGCCAAACAGAAAGAAAAAAACAAACTCACTGCACGTAGCCGCATTGAATATTTATGCGATGAAGGCAGGCCTTTTATAGAATTAGGCGCATTTGCAGGTTATGAAATGTACCAGGAGCATGGCGGATGCCCTGCTGGTGGAACGGTGAGCGGCATCGGTTATGTAAGCGGCAGGCAATGCATGATCGTTGCCAATGATCAAACAGTAAAAGCCGGCGCCTGGTTCCCCATCACCGGCAAAAAAAACCTGCGCATGCAGGAAATAGCCATGGAAAACAGGCTGCCCCTGATCTATATTGTAGACAGTGCCGGCGTTTACCTTCCCATGCAGGATGAAATTTTTCCCGATAAGGAACATTTCGGACGCATCTTCCGCAACAATGCACGCATGAGTGCCATGGGCATTACACAAATTGCGGCCGTAATGGGCGCCTGTGTGGCGGGCGGCGCTTACCTGCCTATTATGAGCGATGAAACGCTGATGGTGGAAGGGAACGGATCCATTTTTCTTGCCGGGCCCTATCTTGTAAAAGCTGCCATTGGCGAAGATATTGATGCCGAAACCCTTGGTGGAGCTGCCACACATAATGAACTTTCGGGCATTGCAGATTATAAATGCAAAACAGAAGAAGAATGCCTCGACCAGGTGAAAAAGATCATCGGTAAGCTTGGTGCCGGCAACCAGGCGGGATTTAACCGCATAAAGCCGCAGGCGCCTGCTAAAAACAACGGAGAAATTTATGGCATCATGAGCGAAAATAACAACAAGCCTTATGATGTATTGGATATGATCGCCTGTATTGCCGATGCAAACAGTTTCGACGAATTTAAAAAAGATTATGGTAAAACAATTGTATGCGGCTATGCCCGCATTGATGGCTGGGCCGTTGGCATAGTGGCCAACCAGCGCCTGGTGGTAAAAAGCAAAAGAGGTGAAATGCAGATGGGCGGTGTTATTTATAACGACAGTGCAGATAAAGCTGCCCGTTTTATTTTGAACTGCAATCAAAAAAAGATACCATTGGTTTTTGTGCAGGATGTTACAGGGTTTATGGTAGGCAGCCGCAGCGAACATTCGGGCATCATAAAAGACGGAGCAAAATTAGTGAACGCAGTGGCCAATTCGGTGGTGCCTAAAATTACCATCATTACAGGAAATTCTTACGGGGCAGGAAATTATGCCATGTGTGGCAAAGCATACGACCCCCGTTTCATTTACGCATGGCCCACGGCAAAAATTGCAGTAATGGGCGGCGAACAGGCGGCCAAAACCATGTTGCAGATCCAGGTTGCAGGCATGAAGGCCAAGGGAGAAAATGTAACGGCAGAACATGAAAAGGAAATCTTAAAACATATTAACGATAAATACAACACGCAAACCACCCCCTATTACGCTGCAGCCAGGCTTTGGGTGGATGCCATTATCGATCCGGCGGAAACACGCCGTTTGATCAGCGAAGGCATAGCAGCCGCCAATAACAATCCCCATATCGAAGAATTTAAAACAGGGGTTTTCCAGGTGTAATATTAATTGAAAATGGAAAATTTAAAATGCTTAGTTCATTAACGTGTTGTGCTATTAAAAATACTCGGGTTAGCACAGGATTTTAGAAAATAATTAAAATTTCGATCCTAAGAGTAGAATTACCAAAGCTGAAGCTACCGAAGGACAAAAGCTGAGTAGAGCTACTTCCCGAA
>JBATOU010000012.1:0-1668 GCA_049291115.1 Ferruginibacter sp. | reverse complement strand
CTACGATGCCGTGGCCACGGCCCTCGCGGCACAGGCGACCAAGGTGGACTACTTCGGCGAGCGTCCCGACCTGGCCGCCGTCTACAAACTCTGCGGCAACGCACTGATCCTTGGCATCACGGCGTTGATGGCGGATACCTACAGCGTGGCGCGCGGCGGTGACGTGGCGCCGACCGACGTGCTCGCCAAGCTCCAGGAGTACTTCAACGCCGCCAACATCGTGGCGGGCAGGGGCAAGTCGATGGCCGAGGCGAAGTATGCTCCGGGCTTCGAGCTGACCATGGCCCGGAAGGATGTGCAGCTGATGCTGGAGACGGCACGCGACGCGCCGCTCACCTCGTTGCCGGGGATCGCGGCGCGCATGGATGTCCTGATTGCCCAGGGATACGGGCACGAGGATCTCGCGGCGCTCGGCCGCGATGCGATCATCCCCCGGACATCGCCCCCACGATGAGGAAGGGTTCGCCTCCCGACGCGACCGCGTCGGGGAGCGGCGTGTCCGGGAGTTCATTCGACAGGTCCCGCTCGCAGGCATGGAAGCGGATGAACGGCCGGCGACGTTGCGTCGCGTGGTCGCGCATCGTGCCGCGCAGCATCGGATAGCGCGCCTCCACCGCGTCGAGCACTCGGCGTTGCGTGACCGGGGCGTCAATCGGCAAGGCGAGCTCCCCGTCGATGCGCGCCAGCGCCAGCAGCGGAGCGGGAAGAATCACGCGGATCACGGCAGCGTCTGCACTTCGACCGAGAGCACGGCCGGGAGATCGCGCACGATCGCTTCCCAGCTGTCGCCCCCATTGGTCGAGGCGTAGACCTGGCCACCGGTGGTGCCGAAGTACACTCCGCAATCGTCCAGCGTGTCCACCGCCATCGCATCGCGAAGCACGTTGACGTAGCAATCCTGCTGCGGCAGTCCCTTGGTGAGCGCCTCCCACTCGTGGCCGCCGGTGCGGCTGCGATAGACACGCAGCTTCCCTTCGAGCGGGTAATGCTCGCCGTCGCTCTTGATCGGGACCACGTAGATCGTCTCCGGCTCATGGGCGTGCACGTCGATCGGGAAGCCGAAGTCGGTGGGGAGATTGCCGCTGATCTTGTGCCAGTTCTCCCCGGCGTCATCGCTGCGCATCACGTCCCAGTGCTTCTGCATGAAGAGCGTGTCGGGCCGCGACGGGTGCAGCGCGATCCGGTGCACGCAGTGGCCGACCTCGGCGGTCGGATCGGGGATGTACTTGGAGCTCAAACCACGATTGATCGGCTTCCAGGTCGTACCGCCGTCGTCGGTCCGAAAGGCGCCCGCCGCCGAGATGGCCACGAAGATGCGCTGGGGATCGGTGGGATGGAGGAGGATCGTGTGCAGTCCCATTCCGCCGGCGCCAGGCGCCCACTGTTCGCCCGAACCACAGCCGCGGAGCCCCGCCAGCTCGTGCCAGCTCGCTCCGCCATCGGTGGAGCGGAACATCGCCGCGTCTTCGGCCCCCGCATACACGGTGTCGGCCTCGGTGAGCGACGGCTCGAGGTGCCAGATGCGCTTGAACTCCCACGGGTGCGGCGTGCCGTCATACCACTGGTGCGTCCCCGTCACTCCGGCGTAGGCGAATTCATTGCCCACCGGATTCCACGTCACGCCGCCATCGTCCGACCGCTGAATCAGCTGACCGAACCAGCCACTGC
>JBATOU010000011.1:0-2347 GCA_049291115.1 Ferruginibacter sp. | reverse complement strand
GACTGCGTCATGCAGGCAGGGATTTCGGGTGCCTTTTTTGGGTTCTTTTTTGGGCAAGCAAAAAAGAACAAAGTAAAAATTTAAAAGAATTTCAATAAAATTTAAAAACTCAATAGCACAACACGTTTAAATATTAATCTATGAAAGCTCTTCTGGCCTTAATTTTTGCATCCTTACTTATGAGTTCATCCTGTAATAAGGAAAACGCCGGCGATTGCCAGGGTGACCTTGTATGCACACAGGATTTCAGAAGTGTTCATGTGCAAGTTATGAATAGCACAGCTCCATACCAGTTGGATCATTATATCACCAAGCGTCATTCAGACAGTATGGTAATTGATATTCATAGTGCATTGAGCGCTTACGAAGATTCACTCTTTCGTGCCCAGGGTACTTACCCGGTATTGAATGATGGTCATATGCAATTAACATCCCGCCAGGGAACCGGCTTTACCTTTATTGGCTATGTAAATAACCTCGAAGTGATACGTGAAAATTATGTGATCGGGCACGATTGCTGCCATATTGTAAAAATCAGCGGCAGGGCCCAGGTAAACCTTTAAAAAGCTTACAGATCTATCCAGAAACCAGTATGTTGTTGAAGCTGCACAATGAAATTCGCTTTTATTAAAATATTTCTGATTGACGAAATCAGCAAATTTTTAGCCGGAGCTGCCTCAAATGCTGATGTTTGTTTTACACAACAACTACGAGAAATATAAGGGGCATAATGAAGTGCTTAATATGCAGATATTCCATATCCTTTGTTTCCTTTTTTTCTTTGTGTGAAATCAATTTTTAAAAGCCGGGTGAAACTGGTGCAGGGTGTTGCGGAGGTATTCCCTGTCGAGATGTGTATATATTTCTGTGGTGGTGATGCTTTCGTGCCCGAGCATTTCCTGAACAGCACGCAGGTCGGCGCCGCCTTCCACCAGGTGTGTGGCAAATGAATGCCGGAACGTATGAGGCGAAATATTTTTTTGAATGCCTGCTTTTTTGGCCAGCTCTTTTATTATAAGAAAGATCATCACCCGGCTGAGCCTGCTGCCACGCTGGTTAAGAAAAACAATGTCTTCTTCGCCGGGTTTAATGCTGATATGGTTGCGGATATTGTTTTTATACAAGCCGATATACCTGATGGCATCGCTGCCAATGGGAACCAGGCGCTCTTTATCACCCTTGCCGGTTACTTTTATAAAACCCACTTCTAAAAAAAGGTTGCTGAGTTTAAGGTTCACCACTTCGCTAACCCGCAGCCCGCAGCTGTACATGGTTTCCAGTATGGCTTTATTTCTGCCCCCTTCGGGTTTACTCAGGTCAAGAGCGCCGATCATGGCCTCTATTTCCTGGAATGCAAGTGTGTCGGGCAGCTTGCGCTGAAGTTTTGGCGCTTCCAAAAGAACCGTTGGATCAGTGGATATGAGTTGCTCGATGCTGCAATATTTAAAGAAACTCCTTAAACCAGAAATGATGCGGGCCTGCGATGCGGGTGTTAATCCAAGCCCGTGTATCCATTTTACAAAACTTTGCAGGTCGTTCAGGTCAATGGCATCGGGGTTTTTAAGGTTGCCCGAAAACTGGAGGTACCCAGTAAGTTTTTCAATGTCGTGCAGGTATGCCTCCACCGAATGATCGCTCAGCGATTTTTCGAGTTGCAGCCAGGCCTTGTATCCTTTTTTATAAGGTTCCCACATCTTGTATCGTTCAACAATTCAATGTTTCAAAGCTTGAATGTATGGGCAAAATAATCATTAATTCATAATCAATCGTATTAAAGTGTAAGAAAACATCCTGCCGCTGAACTTGTAATTCATTTAAACCCTAATTTCGCTGCGATTTTTTAACTAATAAAACATTTCATGCAGGCTCCCATTATCAGGTCATTAAAAAGAAAACTGGTTCATCACCGCCAGGCTTTTCGTAAGTTTTTAAACCGGTCAGAAAAAAATCCTCCCCGTGGAATCGATAAGCTAACACCCGAAATTGAAAAGGAAGTGTGGAAAGAAGTGGAATGCCTTGCCTGCGCCAACTGTTGCAAAACCATGACGCCCACTTTTACTACCAAAGACCTCAAACGGATCTCGGCCCACTTTAATCAAACGCCAGAGGAGTTTCGCAAAAAATGGCTGGTAAAAGACCGCAATAAAGACCTGGTGAATAAACTGCAGCCCTGCCAGTTTCTCGACCTAAAGACCAATATGTGCAATATTTACGAAATACGCCCCGAAGACTGTGCAGGCTTTCCGCATCTTTCAAAAAAGAAATGGGTGGAGTATGCGCATGTGCATAAGCAAAACATCGATTACTGCCCGGCCACTTATAAAATGGTGGAAAGGATGATAGAGCG
>JBATOU010000010.1:0-17263 GCA_049291115.1 Ferruginibacter sp. | reverse complement strand
GGATGGGTGTACCTTTTACATCGGCCACATCCATCAGTGGATTATCCTGGTTAGGGGTGGAACTTATTTCGAGTTTACCGTCTTTTACCAGCAGCCAGGCCCATCCGCTGCCAAAACGTGTTTTACCGGCATCCTCAAATTTTTCTTTAAATGTGTCAAAGCTGCCAAAACTGCTGTTAATGGCTTCTGCCAGTTTTCCGGTAGGCGCACCACCCGCATTGGCGGCTAAACTGTTCCAGAAAAAATCGTGGTTCCAGTGGCCGCCGCCATTGTTACGAACAGCTGTACTGATGCTACCGGCTTTTTTAACGAGGTCTTCCAGTGATATGGTTTCGTTTTCAGTGCCGGCAACGGCTTTATTAAGATTGTCAACATAAGCCTGGTGGTGCTTATCGTGGTGTATTTTCATCGTTTCTGTGTCAATATGCGGTTCCAAAGCCTCATAAGCATAAGGCAGGGGTGCTAATGTAAATGCCATAACCTGTTGATTTTATAGTTTAAAAATGATTTCTTAAAGTTATTATGCAAAATTAAGGCCTGAAATACAGAAAGCAATTTTGACAGGGGCTGATATTTCGGATTTCGAAAGAACTATCTTTTTTCTTTAAAAAAATCTTTCATCAACTGTGCACATTCTGCCTCCAGTATGCCGCCCGTTATAGTTGTTTTTGGGTGAAAGGGATTATTGTTTCCCGTACTGTGCCGGTAGCCATTTTTATCGTCATAAGCGCCAAACACTATTTTGCCGATCTTACTCCAATACAGGGCACCGCTGCACATAAGGCATGGCTCCACCGTAACGTATAAGGTTGCTTCGGGCAGGTACTTGCTGCCAAGAAAATTATAGGCGCTTGTGAGGGCAATGATCTCTGCATGGGCCGTACTGTCGTTGAGCATTTCTACCTGGTTGTAGCCCCGCGAAATGATCTTGTTTTGCATTACCACAATGGCGCCCACAGGCACTTCGTCTGCCTCAAATGCTTTTTGTGCTTCTTTTAAAGCCTGCTGCATATATTGTTCATCGGTCATATTACCTAACTTTAAACAAATTTATACCGAATGACGGATCAATTGACGGCGTTGCGAAACTATTTTGAAAGCGGTGCCACCAAATCATATGCATTCAGGAAAACACAGCTGGAGAAACTGAGGGATTCGGTTGAAAAACACGAGGAAGAAATATATGAGGCCCTTTTCAATGATTTAAAAAAATCGAAAGAAGAATGCTGGATCACCGAAAATGGCTTTTTGCTCAACGAGATCAAATACCAGCTCCGGAAACTGAAAGGATGGATGCAGCCACGCCGCGTTAGCACCAACCTGCTCAACTTTCCGGGTTCCAGTTATATTATGGCAGAACCCTTGGGAACCGTTTTGATCATTGGCCCCTGGAATTATCCTTTTCAATTACTGTTAGCCCCACTGGCGGGCGCCATTGCTGCCGGTAATACGGTTGTACTCAAACCATCCGAATTTGCACCGCATACAGCTGCCGTAATTAAAAAAATAATCACCTCCTGTTTTCCCGAGAATTATGTTTTGTATGCAGAAGGAGAAGGGGCAACCGTGATCCCTGCGATGATGGATCATTTTGTTTTTGATCATGTTTTTTTTACAGGCAGTACGGTCGTTGGAAAAAAGATATACGAAATGGCAGCAAAAAACCTGGTGCCTGTAACGCTGGAATTGGGTGGAAAAAGCCCCTGTGTGGTGGAGGAGGACGCAAATATTGAAGTGGCTGCCCGCCGCATTGTTACCACCAAATTTTCTAATGCCGGGCAAATGTGTGTAGCCCCTGACTATATATTGGTGCATGAATCAAAAAAGCAGGCTTTCATAGAATCTGTAAAGGACAAACTGCAGAAATTTTATGGAGACGATGCAAAGAACAGTCCTGATTTTGGCAAGATCATCAACCAACGCCAGTTTGAACGGGTGGCCGGCTATCTGAAAAACGGAAGAATACTATGTGGGGGAAAAACAGATGCTGCAGCATTGTATATTGAACCCACGCTGATGGATGACGTGGACATGGAAAGCCCGTTGATGCAGGAGGAGATATTTGGTCCTGTTTTGCCCGTGATAAGTTTTTTAAACAGGGAAGAGGCGCTCCGTATTATTGACCGGCATAAAAATCCATTGGCCTTTTATATCTTTACTTCAGATAGCAGGAAAGAAAAATCCTGGCTGGATAAGGTGGCATTTGGAGGTGGTTGTGTTAATAACGCATCTTACCATCTTACCAACCACCATTTGCCTTTTGGCGGCCGGGGAAACAGTGGCATGGGCCGTTATCACGGCCGTTTCAGTTTTGATACCTTCAGTCATAAAAAAGCAGTGATGAAAACAGCTGCCTGGTTCGATCCATCTGTAAAATATCCTCCTTTTGGCGGAAAGCTTTCACTTTTTAAAAAAGTATTTGGATGAGCAAAATGACCACAAGGCAAAAATTCTTAATTTTCGCATACCCTTTTTTCAGTTTCTTCAGCAAATTGGCCGGGAAGAATAAAACCATTCAATCAAATAAAATGGCAGCAACTTCTTTTTATGATCTGGCAGCTACACTTGGTACTGGTGCTGAACTCAGCTTTTCTTCTTTAAAAGGAAAAAAAGTTTTGATCGTTAATACTGCTTCCGATTGCGGCTATACACCGCAATATAAGGGCTTGCAGGAGTTGCATGAAAAGTATAAAGAAAAACTTTTTATTATCGGTTTTCCATCCAACGATTTTGGCGAACAGGAAAAAGGTACGGATGATGTCATTGAACAGTTTTGCCAGGTTAATTATGGAGTAAGTTTTCCGCTGGTAAAAAAATCTGCCGTGATCAAAGGAGCAGAACAGCACACGGTTTACCAATGGCTTACCGATGAAAATAAAAATGGCTGGAACTACGCTGCACCCAACTGGAATTTTTGTAAATACCTTATTGACGAAAACGGTAACCTCACCCATTTCTTTCAGTCGGGTGTGGAGCCTGGGTCGGCAGAACTGGAAACGGCAATTGCTGAATCTTCTTTGTAAACATTAGCGTGATAACAATCTTAAAACCTTGATAAATGTTTTCTAAAACCGGTATCGAAAAATATTTTCTCGCAGAAAAAAATGCCACGCTTTTTTTTCTTGTACTTGGAATTGTTTCAATTGCAGCTGCTGTAATACTGTATTTCGTAATGAAAACAAGCTGGCACAAAGGATTTGCCATACCATTGCTGGTTATAGGGCTGCTGCAGGGCATTGTGGGCTATACAGTTTATAAACGCTGCGATGCCGACCGGAAAAAAAATGTATATGCATTTGATATGAGTCCTCAACTGCTAAAGAACCAGGAACTTCCCCGCATGGAAAAGGTCAGTAAAAATTTCAGCCTGTATATGTGGGCCGAAATTTTACTGCTGTTGGCCGGTATTGGCCTGTATGTATATGCCAGGAATAATGATGCACGTATTTTTTGGTCAGGCTTTGGTTTGGCCCTGGCTTTACAGGCGCTGATTTCCCTCGGGTTTGATTACTTTGCACAACAGCGGGCAAAATTATATACCAAGGGCCTGGTTGATTTTTCAAAAACTATTTAAGCGCAAACACAACTTCTACGGAGTACCTGAATTTTATTTTCTTGTAATTGATATTATCGATCTGTTTGTCAATATATGCATCCATTCTTTTTTGGCTTACCATCATATTGGAGTTTGACTGGTACGGAAGGCTTAGCGTTTCATTTGGCTCTGCAATGCTGATGGCTTCGCCCAGTTTTTCATTTACTGCTTCGGTGAGGTAGATCCCTTTTTCCCTGGCAGCCTTCACCGCTTCAATTTTTAATTGCCGGCGAAACTCCCGTATGCGGCTGTGGGTAACAGTGGTGATGTCGAAACTTTGTACCGCTTCATCATCCAGCTTATCTGCCAGCTCATTCAGCTTTACCAAATTATTGAATTTGATCATGTACCGTACAGAGGAATAAAGATCGGGGTTTTGTTTTTTGCTTCTGCGGAAATAAAAATAATTATTGAAACCCTGGTAGTCTGATACTACAATATTACTGTCGGCGATATTCACAGATTTGCAGAGCGAAATAAAATCTGATTTTATTTTATCAAGTGCCACTTTTTCTTCTCCCCGCTTTTTGTACTCACGCAGGTAAATTTCTACATAAATTTCATCGGGTGTTACCTCCATTTCTGCAGCTCCCGAAACTGTAATGGTCTTGTGATAAGGACTGCAGCAGTTTTTTTCTGTTTGTGCAAATATGCCCGATATTGAAACTGCAAAGAATGCGGTAAAGAAGAGTCTTTTCATAATAGTGAAGTTTACAGGTAATTTAGTGACCCGAAAATACCAGTGTAAAACCATCAATTTTATGAAACCGGGTGTAGATGCGCCCTCATTGGGTGGAATACAGTTTTTGCCGGGTGAAATCAGAACTCAAATTTAAAGTTGGCTGTAACCGGTTCCCAGTTATCTGTACGAAAGGGAACAGCGGGGAACCCTTCGGAATTGTATAAATTGGCATCGCCGGCATCGTCTTTCCATGCATAACGCAGGGCTACCGGGTTTGTAACAGGAGCAGCCGAAACAACAACTTTATTTCCTTCAATTACCGCTTCGGCCGGGTAAAATATCTTATCCGCACCGGCGATCATAAATCCTTTTAGCGGGAGATTATTTTTGGTAACAAGACTTTTTCCATTTGGGTTAAACTGAACTGCAATCTTATTGCCATTCAGCTGCATAGTTTTAAAAGAAGGCCCACTATAAACATTTTTTTTGCCGTATACCTTATGAAGGGCAATGGCCGCAAGCCGGAGCCCAACGTCCTGTTTGTTTCGCGGATGTATATCATCTACATTGCCGATATCTGTACTTACTGCCATACCTGTATTTGGCAATTTTAAGGTCATGCTTTGCGCTTCCCTCAGCTCTGCCCAGTTGCTGCCCTTTAAACCATCACTGTGAGATGGGTCGAAACTCGACAGCTGAACAAAATAGAACGGGAAATTACCTGCATTCCATTTTTTGCGCCAGTAGTTGATCATCAGCGGAAATGCTTTGCGGTATTGAAAAGACCTTGCCGCATTTGTTTCACCCTGGTACCATAACACGCCTGTAAACGCAAACGGTATCAATGGATGTACCATGCCATTGTAAAGCAGGGCAGGCAGGTCATTTGGGTTCACATGATCTGCATTAAGCATGGATTCCACTTTTAATTTCCAGCTGCCATCGAGTGAGAATGTTTCTTTTTCAATGACCAGTTTCATATCATCGCTGCTGCCATATATGCCACCACCACCTCCCGTGTCTTCTACCCGAACGGCAATGCAGTTTTCGCCGGCTTTAAGAATACCTGGCCCAATCCTGTATTTTCTTTGGGTATTCCAACTGTTGGTAAAGCCCACTTCAGTGCCGTTTACATAAGTGATATCATTGTCGTCTATTTTGCTCAAAAGCAGGAGGGCTGGTTTTCCGGCAAGGCTGTCGGGGATCATTATTTTTTTGCGCAGCCAAACTACTCCATCCAGTCCGGGCAATCCTGTTTCTTCCCAGGGGGCTGGTTGCATTACCGCCGGCCATTTACTGTCGTCGAGTTCTGCTCCTTTCCATGCTTGTGTATTGGCAGCCGGCTCAAATTTCCCCTGCAGGTTTTCAATTTTTTCAACCATCTTTTTCTTACGGTTTGCGATCAGTTTTTCCAGGTCAAGCTCTTTTGTATTGTTGAAGAGATAATTAAAATCAGGGCTTTGCAAAAAGGCATCCAGGCCTGTCCAGGTTTCCACCATGGAGCCGCCCCAGCTTGTATTGATGATCCCGACCGGGATATTGGTTTCGTTGAAAATTTTTCTTGCAAAAAAGTAGCCCACCGCGGTAAAATCTCCCGCGTTCAATTGTGTACATACTTTCCAGTTTGTTTTACTGATATCATTTTTTGGTTTGCTGCTGGTTTCGTTTAAAATTTTTATGTGCCGGATGAGGGGATAATTTGCGTTGGCTACCTCGGCTGCGCCATTTTGGGCATTTGCCACCGTCCATTCCATATTGCTTTGCCCGCTGCAGATCCAAACATCGCCCACGTAAATATTCTTAAGTTCGGTTTTATTTTTTGATATAAAAGAAAGCGCATAGGGGCCGCCTGCTTTTTCAGGGTTAAGCGTTACCAACCATTTACCATCTTTTGCAGCAATAGTGGTTTTCGACTGCCGGTTAAATTTAACGGTTAATTTTTCTCCGGGTGTGGCCCATCCCCAAACAGGGATAGGTTTATTGCGCTGTAGTACCATATCATCACCAAAAATATTTGCTGGTTTAATTTGTGCAGCAGCAAGGCAGGCAATGCCTGTATACAGTAAAAGGAGGGAAAGTTTTTTCATGATGCAATTATTGCAAGAAAGGTACAAAGTTATAAGCATAAAAAAGCCCGCATTACTGCAGGCTTCTTTTGAATATGATGAGCAAATTAATGCTTAACAGCTTCTTTCACTTTATCAGCACCTTCTTTAACTGCATCAGCAGCTTTGTTGGCACCTTCTTTAGCAGCGTCTACGGCTTTATCAGCGCCGGCTTTAACATCAGCAGCAGCATCTTTAACGCCTTCTTTAACGTCGCCTACAACGCTGTTAACAGCTCCACCTACTGCAGCAGCAGCGGTATCCAAAGCTTTAGCAGCGGTATCAACTGCAGCAGGAACGGTTGCAGAAGTATCAGCGGCCGGAGTAGTTGTTTCTTCTTTTTTAGTTTCGTTGCAAGCTACTAATGAAGCGGCGATAACTGCAACAGCAAGAAATTTTTTCATGATTGTGTTGGTTGTTTTTTTAAAATTTTCGCAAAAGTAAAGCATTTGCATTAACGAACAATTGTTTAACATTATTTTATTTCTGTTCAATTATTTCTTTCTTTTTGGGTCCAGGTCATGAAAATCGAAACTGAAATCAGTCATGGGCGAAATGGCCTCCATTTTAAATGATTCTGCAACTCCTTGTTTATCAATGGTAAATGTAATGTATGCATCTGCATCATAGCTCCTGTCATCCCATCGGGCCACATAAGTATTATTATTTAAATAGAGTAGATGGCCAGTAAGCCGGGGTGAGCGCTCAAACCGGATACTTAGTACATTGCCCTTTTTAATAATGTGAATATCGCCCATCCAGTTGTCATGATAGGTTCCTGTTACCTGGTCCTGTTTCAGGCAGGGGGCTTTTATTTTTTCAGCTGCCAAAACAAGCCTGTTGATGCTGTCGGTAATGGCATTTGCCTCTTTCCAATTGTTTGAAACCCGTTGGCTGTTTATTTTTAGCCAATCTCTTTTTTGATAGCCAAGATAACTGTCTTTTATGGTATTTGTAATAGTACCAAAGGCAGCACCCACCTGCTGGTTGGTAAGCACAATGATGCCGAGTTTCATATCGGGTATCAAAGTTATTTGTGTTACTGTGCCAATCAGTCCTCCGGTATGGCCCACCTGTTTGTGTCCTTTTACGTCGCTGAGCACCCATCCGAGTCCGTAACCACCAAAGCCCGATCCATAAGGTCCGTTGGGCGCTACATAAAAAGGAGTTTGAATATTCCACATATCATTTTGCATTTTTGCACCGAAGAGTTTTTTGCCATCCCCGTATGTTCCGCCGTTAAGCTGTGCAATCACCCACTTGCTCAGGTCGGTAATATTACTCATAATACCCCCGGCTGCATCGGCGATCTCGTTCCAGTCGTGTGGAACCTGAACGGCTTTTCCATTAACAGGAGCATGGGCATCAATGATATTTGCATTATTTTTTACCCGGTTGTAACTGGCTGTACTTGCTGTAAAACCAAGGGGCTTCATAATACGGGTTTCAATAAAATCTTCCCAACTGCTGCCGCTTACTCTTTTAATAACCTCGCCTGCCACAATGAACATATTGTTATTGTAATCATACTTGCTGCGGAAACTGCTTACCGGCTTGAGGTAGCGCAGGTTTTGTATGATATCATTAACAGTAAAATTTCCTCCCTCAGGAAAAAACATGAGGTCGCCGGCACCCAGTCCGAGCCCGCTGCGGTGGCAAAGAAGGTCGCGGATGGTAAATTCTTCGGAAACATAAGGGTCATATAAGGTAAATTCCGGGATGTATTTACGCACTTTGTCATCCCAGTTCATTTTTCCCTCTTCTATCAACATGGCAATGGCGGCTGCAGTAAAGGCCTTGCTGTTGCTGGCAATGCCAAAAAGCGTATTCTCGTTCACCGGCTGCATTGTTTTTAGCGAACGAACCCCGTATCCTTTTGCATGAATGAGTTTGCCATCTTTTACCACGCCAATGGCCATACCGGGCACATCAAATTCCTTTAAAGTAAGATCGGCAAGCGAGTCTATTGCTGCGGAAGGCATTTGTGCATTTGCAGCAAGCACTGCAGGTAAAAGGATAAACAATAATAGCTTTTTCATAATTTGTTTTTGTACACCGAAAATACTCAATAATGGATTATCAACTGTTTTTAAGAAAACCGCTAAAATGGCAGTTCTGCCACACGGAACAGTTTTTGTAACTTTACTTCCTAAAATTTAAAAATGACACCTGGAATATTGATTATTTCTCTTGTTTTTATGGTAATAGGTATGATCGTGCAGGCAAGGTTGCGCAGCAAATTTGCCCATTACAGTAAAGTGCCCACGAGTACTGGCATGAGTGGCGCCGAAGTGGCGGAAAAAATGCTCAAAGACAATGGCATTTATGACGTAAAGATCACCGCCGTTGACGGGCAGCTAACCGATCACTACAATCCAACCAATAAAACTGTTAACCTGAGCCCCGATGTTTATAATGGACGCCATGTGGCAGCCGCTTCTGTAGCTGCACACGAGTGCGGTCATGCGGTGCAGCATGCCACTGCTTATTCTATGCTTCAGCTCAGAAGTAAATTAGTGCCTGCCGTAAACATCAGCAGTAACATGAGCCAGTGGATCATTATGATCGGCCTGGGCTTTATGGGTTTTGGCAATGGTAATCCAACTATTTTACTGGTGGGTATCATACTTTTTGCAGTTTCCACATTGTTTGCTCTGATAACCCTTCCGGTGGAATTTGATGCATCTAAACGTGCCCTTGCATGGCTTAATAATGCACGCATCACTACAGCGAAGGAACACGATGGCGCTAAAGATGCACTTAAATGGGCCGCACTTACTTACGTAGTGGCAGCATTAGCATCGGTGGCCATGCTGCTGCAATATGTAATGATTTTTATGGGAAGAAGCAATGATGATTAGTGGGGCTGAGGAAAAAGTGCTGTTAATGGGATCACCAAAAATCACTTTAACAATAGCCAGGTTCTATAAGTATTTCACCAACTTTGAACCCTGAACTTTTGAACCTCTAAAACCTTTTACCTATCTTACGCAATTATAAAACCGATATATGGACTTAGGAAAAGAATTTGAAAAATATGCTGTAAAGCACAAAGGTATCAGCAGCAATACGCTGCACAGTTACCAGGAAAAAAATACGGAAAAATTAAGCGCTGCCAATCCCTACCTGGTTACAGGGCTTACACCAAACATCATAGAAGAAAGGCCCATGAATGTTGCTGTAATGGATGTGTACAGCCGCCTGATGATGGACCGCATTATTTTTTTAGGTTATCCTATCAGCGATGAAGTGGCCAATATTATAACTGCGCAATTACTTTTTTTAGAGAGTACCGACCGTACCCGTGATATACAGATGTACATCAACAGTCCCGGAGGCAGTGTGCATGCAGGCCTGGGTATGTACGATACCATGCAGTTCATTACACCCGATATTGCCACCATTTGTACAGGCATGGCAGCCAGTATGGCACAGGTACTCATGTGCGCCGGCACCAAGGGAAAACGTACGGCGCTCAAGCACAGCCGTATCATGATGCACCAGCCGAGCGCAGGTGCTGGTGGACAGGCCAGTGATATCGAAATTACGGTGAACCAGATCCGCAAACTTAAAAGCGAGTTATATGAGATCATTGCTTACCATACCGGCCAGCCGGTAGAAAAAGTGGCAACCGACTGCGACCGCGATAAATGGTTAACTGCCACGGAAGCAAAAGAGTACGGACTGGTGGATGAAGTATTGCTCATCAACCCCAGGAAAGAAAAGAAGTAACAAATATTAAATAAGAGATCTTCAATATTAAATTCTTAAGCATTCAACCTATAACAATATCAACGATGAATAAATGGTATACCGAAGAGGAAGAAAACCCCGAAGTGAACATACCCGATAATCCCATGGAGAAAATGATGAGCGGATGGCGCTTCGATAAAAAATTTATTGAACAGCGGAAAGTTTTTTTATGGGGGCCGGTAGATGATAAAAGCGCAAAAGACATTACCGACAGGCTGCTTTACCTCGAAGCAATAAATCCCGGTAAGGAAATTACATTTTATATCAACAGCCCCGGGGGCGTGGTTACCAGCGGTATGGTGATTTACGACACCATGCAAATGATCAGCAGCCCGGTTAGTACTGTTTGCATGGGTATGGCCGCCAGTATGGGAAGTATTTTACTGAGTGGTGGCGCAAAAGGCAGGCGATTTATTTTTCCGCATGGAGAAGTGATGATACACCAGCCCAGCGGTGGTGGCCGCGGCACCAGTGCCGACCTGGAAATTATGGCGGTGCAAATGCAAAAAGCAAAAGATATGGGTGCCCGCATACTGGCAGAAAATTGCGGCCAAACGGTAGAAAAGATCATGAAGGATTTTGACCGCGATTACTGGATGGATGCCAAAGAAAGTGTGGCTTACGGAATTGTGGACGGGGTAGTGGAGAAAATATGATTTTACTTGTTTAGGTAATATTTGAACTGGGAGACTATCTCTTAAACATACCTGGTAGATATTTTTTTAAACGGGAGGAATCTTTTCCCTCTGTAAGATGATTGCATTTTTGCATAGATTCCTGCAAAGTAAAGAGGGGAAGATTTGTTTTTTTTGAATTTTCAATCCAGGCTTTAAAAACTTTTCTTTCTTTTTTTGTCAGTTTACCAGTCGTTAATGAGAAAAATTGCACATGTTTCCTACCCGGTGAGTATATTTCCATTCGGGTAGCTGTACAATCTTTATTCAGTCTATCTACAGAATAATTCCAATGAAAAATATGTTTCCTGCTACTGCAGTCTAAATAGTATTCTGCGTAAACGCCTTCAACGCCTTCACTTATATAATCTGAACGTAGTCTTTTATAAACTATGTTATCTATTGTAGTGTCAGCAATTGGCTTTGGATCACTCCATATTTTTTTTTGCGGATTGATGGAAACATTTTGAAAAAAACCATCTATGCCCTCAATCTCAGACAAGGTATAATTACAGTAGGCTTTAGCGGTGTCACTAAAATCATAGTAGTCTTGACAGCGCCGGGTTTTCAAATTGAGATAGGTGAACTTTAATGTTTCATAAACAAGTGTATCTACTGGGATAGCTGCAACTGCCTTAAAACTGAATTCATTTTTTATGTTGAGTATTACAGAACTGTCGTAAAACCATATTTGTGAGTGCTTCCTAAAAGAATCATTTTCAAAATATTTTTCCCATGAAATAATCCCTTGACGTTGTACACGACTGCTTTTGCAGGAATATAGTATAGCAATGAATATGATAATGCCTAAAACAAATCTGTACATATACAATTATTAAGTTAATGAAGCGCTACAGCTGCATCATAATAAACATAACCAAGTCTTATTTGAGGAGTAGTACTACCACCTGGCCAATTGGGGTAGTAATAAGAAAAATTTACAGCTGCATATGCAGTTTTGTAATAATTTGATAAACTGTTTACGTAAGATAAAGGGTTGTAAATTACATAATAAGGCTGGTTGGGCGCACCGTCTGTGCCATAGTGTACCCGTACAGAACCACCTTGTGAATTCGTATAAAAGTAGTTTTCGGATGGGTCATTAAATGCCTGTCCGATTAGATTAGTGGTTAAACGTACTTCCCAAAGACTACTATTTGTGCTCTGACTGTATACAATGCTGGTCGGCTCGGCTCCTGCAAAATATCCGGGATCTGGAGGTGGAGTTGAACCACCGCTTCCAGAAGGATTGTCACAAATATATGTTGGTGGGCAGCCTCCTTCACCACCTTCGCAAGTCGTGCCAACATATTCTCTCTCCCTTATGGTTGTACCATTTGCATAATAAGTAGTAGTAACCATATACCAATCAGTACAACCCGTTGCGGTTATATTATCTTGCTGACTAGATTCATGTAGCCATATTCTGCTTCCCAAAATTTTCTTATCGAAAAAATCGAACTCATACCTCTTAATATCTCCTAAAGAGATCATTTGATATGTTCCGTTGTGTGGGAAGCTTTGTTTTTTGTAAAAATCATAAAATGATCCCGGGGTTAATTCTTTAGTATTACTACCAAAAGCGTAAAAGAACACAAGGTCCCCACGCCGAATTTCCCCATTTTTATCTGTGACTAATAATAAATACTGCAATGGGGTTTTATTTTCGAATATATGCTGGCTAAAGCGCTTTCCAAGTATAGGAATTACAGTAAAATTTTCAGTTCTGTTATAAACTTCAACCCACATTTTTGAGTAGTCCATATTTTTTATAATATTCTCCACCATTTTATTTTTTACTGGAGTGAAACTTCCTTTCTGAGCTAAAAGCCACTCATTTACTGATTCAGACTTAATTGATTTTTTTTCAAACTTATTTTCTAAAATACTTTCTTTTTTGCAACTTATAAGCAAGATAACGTAAATGAATAATAATACTTTTTTCATATTGGTGATTTTGTATAAATCTAAAGTAATGATATAGTATTACCAAATAAAATATTCTTTGCAGAGTTTGCACGCCAGAAAGGAGGTGCTACAAAAAGAATTCCAACAAAAACTTGGGGCGCAGATTGCCCGGCTTAGGAAACAGAAAAAGATTTCCCAAGTGGAGTTTGCATATATGCTTGATAAAGAAAAACAGAATTTTAATAAAATTGAGAATGGTCATGCGAATCCTACTGTTTGGACATTGTACAAAATAGCAGCCCTTCTTGATATTCCTTTATCAAAATTATTTGATTGGGATTAGAGTGTGTAACTGAAATCAAATTTAAAAGCCGGTGAGAAATTTCATCTCACCGGCTTTTATAATTTTACTTATTAGTTTCTACGCTCTTCCGCCCGAAAGTTTATCCTGATATTCTTTCAGTTCGGCCCATTCGCCTTCTGCCATCATCTGGCATTGTTTTGGCCAGGTAGTGGGGTCGTGCATCTGGAAGCGCTCGCCCGCTGCCACCAGTATTTCTTTCAGTTTGGCAGCAGGTGTTTGCGAAACGGCATGCCATGTTTTTAGGCCTGCATTATGAAATAACTCTTCAATTTTTGGCCCAATGCCTTCCACCAGTTTCAGGTCGTCGGCCACAATTTTTTTGCCATAAAACTTACTCATCGAGGCATAGAATTTTGGCGAAACGGCGGCAGGAACCTCCACAATTTTTTCAACCGGAACCTCCACTCTTTTTTCAACAATCTTTTCAACTTCTACAATTTTTTCAACTGGTACTTCCACTCTTTTTTCGACGATTTTTTCAACCTCCACGATTTTTTCGACCGGTACCTCCACTCTTTTTTCGACGATTTTTTCAACCTCCACGATTTTTTCAACCGGCACCTCTACTCTTTTTTCAACGATCTTTTCAACTTCTACAATTTTTTCAACCGGCACTTCCACTCTTTTTTCAACGATCTTTTCAACTTCCACAATTTTTTCAACTGGCACCTCCACTCTTTTTTCAACGATCTTTTCAACTTCCACTATTTTTTCTTCTACATTGGCTGGCATTGTTTGAGCTGCAAACAAGGCTTTTTTCAAATTTTCAAGATCGGTCTGTACATGTTGGGGTACCACTTCCACGGTTTTTTCAACGATCTGTTTTACGGGAACTTCCACTCTCTTCTCCACAATTTTTTCCTGGATCACCGGGGGTTTATTATTGGCAATTTCCAGGTCTGCCGTAAGCCTTTTAATAGTTGCATTTGCTTCGCCGAGTTTTCCGGAATCTGTACTTGCTTTTGCATAGCTGATCTTAAGTTCGTCATGTGCATGATGCAGCATCTTGTAGCGGTTATCGTGATCGGCCACATAATCATGATGTTTCTTGCCAAGTGCATCAAATTCGGTTTTAAGTGTTGCGTATGCCTTGCTGGCAGCACCTCCAAGCGCTTTGTTAAGCAGCCATCCAAGAGCAAAAGAACCCAGTAAAAATCCCAGCATGGGAAGCAAACAGCTAAAATTAATTTCAAGTAAAATATTCATGAGTTTCATAATTCTAATTATTTAAGCGTTATCTGAATGTTATTGTAATTGGATGGTCACCCGCCGGTTTTTTGCACGGCCTTCGGCGGTATTATTGTCTTCTACAGGTTCTGTTATTCCTTTTCCCTGGCTGTTTATTTTGTCGGCCGCAATACCCTGTTGTTCCAGCTGAGTTTTTACAAAAGCCGCCCTTTGTACAGAAAGGCTAAGGTTTTTTGCCGCATTGCCCACATTATCTGTATGACCTGTAACCACCAGTTTTTTATCTGAATGTGTTTGTAAGTAGGCATTCGCCTGCTGTAAATAAGTTTGCAGTTCGCCCGAAACATTCAGCGAGTTTTGCCCTGTGGCAAAATAAACAGTGTAGGGTTTAAACAGGTCTTCCGAAACAGCGGCAGGGGCGATGCTGTTAAATGCCATTGTAATACCTCCAACCAATGTATCTGCAGGGTTAAAAGCAGGCGCTGCATCAAGCTGTGATTTGGTAATAATGTTGAGGGCAGGAACGCCTTTTGCCACCAGCCATTTTTTTAAAGTATCGGCACGCGCCAATCCAAGGTTTTCGAAGCCGGTATTATTAATCTCTTCTGCTGCATAATGCCCCGTAACGGTAATTGATTTTTGCCCGTTTGCTTTTGAATAACCAGCTACCTCATTGAGCGCCTTGTTAACGCTTTCGCTGATCACAGGAACCGATTCCGATTTAACAAAGCGGAGGTTGTCGTTGGCAGATGCATTCCAGCTACTGTCTGATACCGAAAATCCGGCAAGATTATTTACAGCAGGGGCCGCCGGACTGCTTACGTTGCTGATTATTGCTGAACCGGTATTGCAGGATGAGCATGGGCTGGTACTGTACCACCATAAAGCACCTGCAAACCAAAGTATGGTCAACAGCCAAAGCAATGTTTTTGATAATTGCATAATAAATGTTTTAAGGTCAAAAAAAACAGGCGGATTTCGATTTAGAAGTTCAGTTGGGATATTGGGATATTAAATGTAGCAAATTATTGAAATAAAAAAAATTTTATGACCCGTTTTCCCTTGAATTTCAGGGAAATATGATAAAATTTGTTTACGTAAACGTTTGCGAAATATTTATGCACAAACTTATTTTATTGATGAATGGGTACTGTTTGGCCGGATATCACGGTATGTTTGCGGAGGCTGTATAAATTTCTAACCAAAAATAATAACCATGAAACAAGAAGGCATTTTATACATTTTATCGAAAGGCAGGGTGGCTGCCATCAATAAAAAAGACGGAGAAATTATCTGGCAGGTAAAGTTAAAAGAATATGTAACCACGGGTACCAGCAATTCTATCGGCCAACTAATGGCTGAGCACGATAAGCTCTACGTTGGTTGCGATGGGGTTTTGATCTGCCTTTCGGCCAAAGATGGCTCACTCATCTGGAAAAACGAACTGAAAGGATGGGGCTACCAGTTTGTAAGTATGGCAAATATGAATAGTGCTGCTGCAGGTGCTATTGCACAGCAGGCAGCAGCCTCCTCCGTGGCTGTAATTGCAGCTACAACCTAACCGGCCTGCAGGTTGCTGCTTAATATTCTGTTAAGTTGTTCCAGTTCCTGGTGGCTGAAGCTGGTGTTGCCCAGGCATTTCAATGAATCCATCAACTGGTCCGCACTGCTCGCACCTACAAGTACAGAGGTCACCCGGTTGTCTTTTAATATCCAGGCAAGGGCCATTTGTGCCAGCGATTGCCCGCGGAGTTGTGCTATTTCGTCGAGTTTTTTTATTTGTTCCTGCAGCGAAGCGGTTATTTCTGTTTTTTGCAGGTAACCATGTTCTTTGGCCGCACGTGAGTTTTTAGGGATTCCTTTTAAATATTTACTTGTAAGCAATCCCTGGGCAAGCGGCGAAAATGGTATGCAACCTGTGCCTTCCCGCTCCAGTGCATCCAGTAAGCCATCTTCCACCCAACGGTTAAACATAGAATATTTTGGCTGGTGGATGATGCAGGTTGTACCCAGTTTTTTTAAAACCGAATTTGCTTTTAAAAAATCCTCTGTTCCATAATTTGAAAGACCGATATACAATGCTTTGCCCTGCTTTACGATGAGGTCAAGAGCGCCCATCGTTTCTTCGAGCGGGGTTTCCGGGTCGGGTCGGTGATGATAAAATATATCAACATAGTCGAGCCGCATACGCTGCAGGCTTTGATCAAGACTGCTTACCAGGTATTTTTTACTTCCCCAGTCGCCATAAGGGCCATCCCACATGGTATAGCCCGCTTTGGTGGAAATAATAATTTCATCACGATGGTTCTTAAAATCATCATGTAAAATTTTACCAAAATTTTTTTCTGCAGTTCCGGGTGGCGGCCCATAATTGTTGGCCAGGTCAAAATGTGTGATACCGTTGTCGAATGCTTTGCGAAGCGTTTTTTTATAAACCTTTTCATCGTCTACATCACCAAAGTTGTGCCAGAGGCCAAGTGAAATGGCGGGCAGTTTCAATCCTGAGTTCCCGCAATGGCGGTAGGACATATTATTATACCGGTCTGCAGAAAATTTCATGGTATCAATATTTATTTTATGCCGCTGTCGAACAGGAACAATTGTGTTTGTTCCAGCGGGTTAAAGTTGTTGTCGGCAATAACCAGCAGGGAACGGTTGCCATTGGGCAGCCTTGGGCCAAAACAGATCCCCTCCAGGTTATCGATCGTTATTTTTAAAGAACTGAAATCAAAGATTAATTTTTTAGTTAATGACTTTTTAACCGGGCTTAGTAATATAGATTCATTATCCCGGATATTTTCTGCCCCGGTTAAATTGGTAAGATATATTTTTACCACCAGGCTTATATTGCCTGTTGAAAAAGAGCGTTCCAGCACCAGCAACTGGTTTTCATTCAATGAAAGTATGGATGAGATGCCATTTACAACATAACCCGACTCAGGTGATGGTTTTTGAGCTACCGCATCCAGTGGGTAGGCATATTGTGCCACGGCC
>JBATOU010000009.1:0-16570 GCA_049291115.1 Ferruginibacter sp. | reverse complement strand
GTATTTATATTGATATTGCGGTATCATGAATTTATTTGGTACGGCAGATGACCATAAAAAAAACATTCTTCCATTTGACGGGGAAGTTTATTACCACGGCCCTATCTTTTCTGCAACAGAGGCCAACCTATACTTAGAAAAGCTGCTCCAAAACATTGCCTGGAAAAATGATGAGGCCTTCCTGCTGGGTAAACATATCATCACTAAAAGAAAAGCAGCCTGGTATGGCGATGCAGCATTTGAATACACGTATTCGAACATCACCAAAAAAGCACTTGGGTGGACCGAAGAACTTTTACTACTTAAAAAGAAACTGGAAGAAAAAACCGCAGAAACCTTCAACTCCTGCCTGCTTAATTTATACCACAGCGGGGCCGAAGGCATGGCATGGCACAGCGATGGAGAAAAAGACCTGAAACCAAACGGCGCTATTGGGTCCCTCAGTTTTGGCGCAGAAAGAAAGTTTTCGTTCAAACATAAAAAAACAGGGCAAAAAGTTTCTATACAGCTCGAACATGGCAGCCTGCTGGTAATGACGGGTACCACCCAAACACACTGGCTGCACAGACTGCCTCCCAGCACTAAAATAAATAACGCAAGGATCAACTTAACATTCAGAACAATTATACAGTAAAGTACAAAAGCTGCATCAGAGTTTTACTTTGATGCAGCTTTTATTAATAATACAGATCTTATTGCTTATTGATCTTCCTTATCACGGTGCCTTCTTCCAGGCTTACTTTAAACAAATAACCACCCGAAGCAAAACGACTGATATTCACCGGAAGTTTGTTATTACCACTGCTGAGCCTGATGGTCTGCGTATGCATAACTTTGCCTGCTATATCAGTTATTATGAGGTTTGCCTGCGAAGCTTTTTCTGAATAAAGTTCCAGCTGTACAATATCCCTGGCGGGGTTTGGATAAACCTGCAGGTCATATGCAGCATCGTTGCGCACTTGTTTTATGGCGCTGCGGCTTTCCCTGTTATCCAAATCCACTATACGGAGCCTGTAGTAATTCATTCCTGTAAGGGGCGCAGCGTCGGTATACTGGTAATTCCTGGTTACGGAACTGTTTCCCGCAGCGGCGATTCTTGTTAATGCCACAAAATCTGACCCATTGCTGCTTCTTTCAAGAATAAAATGGCTGGTATTTATTTCCTGCGAAGTGCTCCATGTAATATTATTCTGCTTTCCGGAACGGCTGGCGTTAAAGCTAACCAGCGTTACAGGGAGAGCCGTAGTGCCTCCGTGAAGATAAAAACTGGAAAGACCTGTAATATTTGTAAAATCAAGGAGCCGGTCGCCTCCTAAAGTACCAAACCCGGTAGGACTCAACAAAACGCCTCCAGCCGAAGCCAGGGCATTAATTGCCGCCAGGCAGGCGTTATCGTTCTTGGTACACACCAGGTCGAACTGAGATGTAACTCCAGAACCCGATTGAGCTATCAATGCGTTTAATTCTGAATTCAGATAATAAAACCGAAGGTTGTAGGGTGTGGTGGGGGCAAATTCCGGGGTAATGGTAATGTTCCTGTCTAAGTAATAGCGGCCGTCGGTTGTTTGCCTAACCGCCCCATTGTGTTTGTAATAGCTGGTGGTAACGCGGCCCAGGATATTTCCCTGGGGGTACAATTGTGCCACTATTGCATTTACACTGTCAACAATAGGAACATAGCCCGAATTATTGTTCGAGAGGTCATCAATAATAATGCTGCCGCTTACAGGATTACAGGCTCCTGCAGATGTGTAAGTTGAAACAGTGTAAGATGTGCCGGAGCTGGTAATATTTACCGTATAATCTTCGGTTTCTCCATAAGTATAAAAAGTACAGGGATCTGTGGGCATGCCATTGGGACCATAAACACACCTTACCCTCATCCGGTGATTGCCGGTATTGGCGGTAAGTGGTATAAACAGGTTAAAATTAGTAAGGGTACTTCCGATCTCAAGGTTGTTCATCAGCTTCTCTGCATCCTCAAACAATCCGTCATCATCAAAGTCTATCCAAATGGTAATGGCATCGTCTGCAAAACCGCATAAGGCCTGGCCCCAGTAACTCTTGCCGCGTGCCAGGTCAATTATAACCGGGTGATCTGTCGAATCCACGTAAGCTGTTGGGCTGTTGCAGCCAGATCCGGTATTGATATTTAATTGTGTTGTTTCCCCTTTTAGCCGGAACAGGCTGATATAATCTCCACCAGAGCAATTTTCTCCTGCTTCTGCACCATACAGCGGAACGCAGTTAGCCGGCGTATTAAGGGTGGTGAACGAAGTTACATTTGTATTGCAACCGGCAGCAGCGCCCCCTACGTTTGAAGGAACGATATACCAATAATAAGTTGTACCATAATCAAGACCGGTAATATCAGCCGATGTGGCCGGAGCTGCAATGGTACCAATATTTGTTGTGGGAGGATTAACCGTACCAAAAAACACATCATATGAAGTAGCTGTTGCTGCAGCATTCCATGAAATGGTTGGGGTAATGGAAATCCCTGTGGCAGCATTGGCCGGATTGATATTGGTAACACAGGCAGGAGGAGGGGGAGGTGTTACAATACCTATGCAAACATCGCCGACATCGCCGGAAAAGCCATCAATCATAATGTAATAGGTAACTCCGCCGGTAAGTACAGGGGAAAGGAGTGAGTCAACCTGGCCAGCAGTTGGCCCAAATGCCTGGCATACACTTCCTGCAACAGCAGTTAGTGTGGTTCCGGGGCAAGATGTGCCGGTATACCAGGCAATCCAGCCATTTAAACCATTACTGCTTGCAGCCGGTATTTCTGTCCGTACAATTACCTGGCCGCTTGCTGCAGGCGTGTACGAATACCACACCGTGTTATTGGGAGAGCTGCAACCTCCCGGAAGTGAAGGGTCTGATAAAGAAGTAGCTGCTGTTGTATTTATACAATCAGCGGCCCCGTTAAGCAAAAGTGGCTTGGCCCCACATGCCGAATCGTTAGGTATCCAGCCAAAACTCAGCGTACTCCAGGATGAATAAGAAGGTCCGGTACAAACATTTCTAACATGTGCATAGTATTGTGTTCCAGAAATCAAGCCGCTTAAAAGGGTGGTAGTTGATGCTGTGGCCGTTCCGCTTGCGGGCGGAGTGGCAGATGTGGATAAATGCCATTCATAACCGGCAGATCCAGCTACGGTATTCCAGGAAAAGTTTGCAGAACTTGTAGATACTGCATTAATAGCGAGGCCGGATGGGTTTATACATGATGGCGTAAGATTGACAGTTATGTCATCAATTGCCAAAAAATCCTGGTCTGCGGCAGAATTACAATGAAATCCGATGTAGAAAACCCCTGTACTTGAAGGTGTAAAATCGGCCGATTGAATCACTACAGAACTGCTGGCCGCATTAGTATTTGTATAAAGGGTGCCAATGGTCATTGCAGCAGCATTAGGACTACTGCCATATTTTACTTCAAAACTCTCCGGAAAGCTGGGATTACTCTTCCAGCTAAAGGTAAGCCTGTAGGATGTGCCGGCGGTTAGGTTTAGCCCCTGTAAAAAGAACCAGTCATCGGCGCCGGTTGCGGCATCATAGGCATAAACCATCGAATTTGGCGCCCCAATAACAACTGCCACAGGGCTTGCCATATTTTCCCATGCGCTGGCTCCGTTCAAATCCTGAATAACAATACACGGCGGTGCAGCAGGGGCTGTAACGCTGTTAAAATTTTCGCTGTACGGAATGTTAGTACTGTTACAACTTGTAATAAACGGTACAGTTAACCAGGTAGAAAAACCACCGGCACCACAATCAGTTCGTACATGTGCATAGTATTGTGTAGAGGCGCCTAACCCAGTGGCATTTACAGAGGTGCCTGCGGTGGCAGTTCCCGAGGCAGGTGGCGTGGCAGAAGTGGATACCTGGTATTGATAACCGGAAGCACCTGCCACAGCTGTCCAGCTAAATGTGGCAGAACTTGCAGTAATTGCTGAAACGGAAGGTGTTCCGGGGGGCAAACAAGATGGCACAGTTACAGCCAGGGTATAATCTTCCGACTGGCCATATCCTGATATATTACAGCTGAACTGGTAAGATAAAAACTTTTTTGTTACCCTCATCCTTACGTTACCGGCTGCTTGTGCCGAAGGAACAAGAATGCTGGCCGAAGCCGTAATTGCATCTGTACCGGTTGAATTGGTGATGATACCAATATCATAGCCCTCTCCGGCATCAGTAAAAAGATTATTATTGTTCCAGTCTATAAATACACGGATATAATCACTAAAATCACCGTCTGTGTTTCCTTTTACCGTCATAAGATAACTGGCACCCGACTGCACATTTCCTATGACAGAAAGGAAATTTTCGTGGGCAGCTCCGCCAATAGCAGCCGCAGAGGTATTATTGATGTTGCTAAAGGTTACGCTGGTGATGGGTTCCACTCCCGATCCATAAGCTTCCGCACAGTATGGGGCAGGAAATTGTGCCATTGATGCCAATGCAGATAATAGAGCAAATGCAAAAAATAAAAATCTTTTTTTCATAAATAAAATTTAAATGCGTGAATATGCAGCGGGTAGCCGGATAGCTTACAGAAGTAACTGGATTCTATAGGTGTGGATAGGAAAGGAAAGATAACTTAACTTTTTTATTTTTTATCCGCCCAGGTGCTTTCTTTTGGAAAAAAGGATAATTTATTCGTATAAACCGGAAAATGGAGGATTCTTTTTCCTGTTTTCAAAAACCGGTTCCGGCTTTCGTAACCGCCCTCTTACTATAAAGGTTATTTTTGCCACCATATTTTGGATAATTCTGTTCTTCATATAGCACTGGTAGGAAACCCAAACAGCGGAAAAACATCTTTGTTTAATGCCCTTACCGGCCTTAACCAGCAAGTAGGCAATTTTCCGGGCGTAACCGTTGATAAAAAAACCGGAAACACAAAGATCAACCCAACGCTTGCTGCAAAGATCACCGATTTGCCCGGCACCTACAGTCTATATCCAAAACGTGCCGATGAGTGGGTGAGTTATAAGGTTTTACTGCAGCAAGATGAAGGCATCAAACCCGATATGCTGCTGGTGGTGGCCGACGCCAGTAACCTTAAAAGAAATTTATTATTCTGTTCGCAGATCATTGACTTAAAAATACCGGTGGTCATTGCCTTCACCATGATGGATCTTGCCAAAAGAAACGGCACCAAGATCGATATCCCGGGGCTGGAGCGGGAACTGGGCGTACCCATTGTACCTGTGAATCCCCGGAAAAACAAGGGCATTCCCGAACTCAAAAAAGCAATTGCACTGGTGGCGGGCAATATTGAACAGGTATTGCCCCGCGATTTTATTGATACCACAGCTTTATCGCCCGAAGCGGTGCGCCAGGTGCAAAATATGTTTCCGCAGCTGAGCAGTTATGCTGCCCTTCATTACCTTATTAACCACGAAAGTTTTTTGCTCAACGGGGAGCAACAAAATGCAGTGGAACAAATTGAGATCAACAACCAATTCAATCCCACCAAAACGCAGGCAGAAGAGATCATGCAGCGCTATGTACGCATTAAGCAGGTAATGCAGCAGACCATTGTGGAGGCCGATCCGCTCAAAAAATCGCTCTTTACCGAAAAACTTGATAATATACTGCTGCACCGGCTTTGGGGTTATATCATTTTGCTGCTGGTGCTTTTTGCGTTGTTTCAGAGTATTTTTTCCATTGCACAATACCCCATGGATGCCATTGAATGGGGTTTTGGAAAAATGGCCTCCTGGTTCCATACTGTTTTACCGCAGGGTTGGTTCAGCGATCTTATTGTAAACGGAATTTTAGCCGGCCTCAGCGGCATCTTTGTATTTGTGCCGCAGATCATGATCCTCTTTGGCCTCATCACCTTATTGGAAGATACGGGTTATATGGCCCGCATCAGTTTTCTTACAGATAAGCTGATGCGCAAAGCCGGCCTCAATGGTAAAAGCGTAATGCCAATGATCAGTGGGTTTGCCTGTGCAGTACCAGCCATTATGAGTGCCCGTAACATCGAAAACAAAAAAGAGAGGCTGCTCACCATAATGGTAACACCACTGATGAGTTGCAGCGCCAGGCTTCCGGTGTATACCATTCTCATTGCACTCGTTATTCCCAATAAATATTACTTTGGGTTTTTAAGCCTGCAGGGCCTGGTAATGATGGCCCTTTATGCTTCGGGCACCATATTGGCTTTAACGGTTTCCTGGGCAATGAAACAATTTATTAAATCTACCGAGCGCAGTTTTTTTATTTTAGAACTTCCTGTTTACCGTGAACCCCGCTGGAAAAATGTGATCAACACCATGGTACAAAAAGCCCGGATCTTTGTTTTTGATGCAGGAAGGATCATCATGGTCATCAGTTTAATTCTGTGGGCATTGAGCAGTTATGGACCGGGGAAAAGAATGCAGCAGGTACAGGAGCAATACGATGCGCTTGTAAAACAAAACCCATCACAGGCTGAAGAAATTGAAAAACAACGAAAAACCGCTCATCTCGAAAATTCTTATGCCGGCATTTTAGGAAAATCAATTGAGCCGGCCATAAAACCCCTGGGTTACGATTGGAAGATCGGCATTGCCCTCGTTACTTCTTTTGCTGCGAGAGAAGTGTTTGTGGGAACCATGGCCACGCTTTACAGCGTGGGAGAAACCGCAGATCAAAACAATGCAACACTCCGGCAAAAAATGCAGGCTGCTGTGCGGCCCGATGGGTCGAAAGTTTATACGCTTGCAACCGCTTTGTCGCTCATGATGTTTTATGTAATTGCCATGCAATGCATGAGCACGCTTGCTGTTGTAAAAAGAGAGACCCGCAGCTGGAAATGGCCCATCATACAGTTTTTATACATGACCACACTGGCCTACCTGTTGAGCTGGGCGGTATATAATATTTTTAAATAGACGCACTGCGGGCAAAGGAAGCTTTTAAACCGCCCGTAGTTTTTGCGCAGCAGCAGCAAGGGTTTCTTCCTTTTTGGCAAAACAAAAACGAAGCACTTTGTTATCAACTGCTGTTTTATAAAAGGCCGATACCGGAATGCTGGCAACGCCAAAATCCTTTACAAGCCTAACAGCAAAATCATGTTCTTTTTCATGGCCGATGTCTTCATAGCTGTATAGCTGAAAATAACTGCCGTAAGAGGGCAGGGGTTTAAACCTTGTTTGCTTCATTGCGTCCAAAAAATAATCACGCCTGGCCTGCAGCATTTTTCCCAGCTGAAGATATTGTTCCTTTTGTTCTAAAAATGCCGCAAGGGCAAACTGCACCGGGCTGTTGCAGGTAAAACAATTGAACTGGTGCACTTTTCTGAACTCTTTCATAAAAGCAGCCGGCGCTATGCAATAACCCATTTTCCACCCGGTACAATGATAAACCTTACCAAATGAAAAGCACACAAAACTCCTTTCAAAAAGCTCGGGGTATTTCAGCATGCTCAAATGCTTTTTGTCATCAAAGGTCAAATGCTCGTACACTTCATCGCTTATGATGAATAGGCCGGTATCTTTCACGATTTCCTTTAAAGCGTCAATATCTTTTTCTGCTAACAAATTACCCGAGGGATTATGCGGCGAGTTGATGATGATCGCTTTTGTTTTAGCATTTATTTTTTCTCTTACCTGCTGCCAGTCAATTTCGTAGCCGGGAAATGTTAAGGGAATAGGCACCGCCACCGCTCCGTTGATCTCAATATTTGGTATATAACTGTCATAAGCCGGTTCAAAAACGATCACCTCATCTCCTTTTTGCAAAATAGCCGTAAGTGCCGTATAAATGGCATAAGTACCGCCCGGGGTTACCGTTATTTCATCGGCAGGGCTCACCGTTGCAGTATAGAGTTCATTGATTTTTTTTGCAAGCGCTTCCCTTAAGGCCGGAAGGCCATTCATATGCACATACTGGTTATGGCCCTGCTTCATGGATGCATCAACGAGCGCAATCAGTTCTTCACTCATATTAAAATCGGGGAAACCCTGGCCCAGGTTAATGGCATTATATGTGGCAGCCAAACTGCTCATTACCGTAAAAATGGTGGTGCCGGCATTGGGCAATTTGCTCTGGATGATCGGTTGCAAAGTAATTGTATTATTGATGCAGTAAAATTAGCGCTTAAAAAAACATGAAGTGAAAAACAAGCATCATGATGCCTGCCCCCGCAGCGCCGGCCTCCTGTATACGCCGCAATTTTTTAGTTTTTCCCGCTTTCATAAAAAGCAGCAGTAAGGGCAGTATCCACAAAGTTTTAGATAACAGTGCTGTAACATCCTGCAGCAGTACCGCCCTGGGAGCAGGATCTGCATTTTCATTACCCAGTAATATTGGCTGACTGCTGCCTATACCAAGAGCAAGATCAATATCGGAATATTTCTCATTGTTGTAATAAGGTTTGAGGTTATTGGCATTCAATGCCCAGTTTTGGTGCAGCCTTGCTTGAAGCGGCACATTGGGCTCTTTGCTGGGATCAAAAAAATACCAGTTTCCTTTGATATACAGTTCCAGCGCATAATGGTGCGGAAACCCCACTTTGCGGTATCCAACGGCCTTGTTCTTTGCAATTTGCATCATTGCAATAGCCTGTTGAGAACAGGCCGCAACGGGTTGTTTAAAGATTTCCGCCGGGCGCACCTTACTGGCCAGCGCTATTGCTGAAAATTTTTCTGTAACTGCCGCAAGCCAGTTTTCCTTTAATGTATAATGGGAATAGCTGTGATAAAACCTTTCTGCAATATTATTTTCGAGCAGCACAAAATACTCGGGGCTCGATACATTGATGCCCTTTGTAAAAGCCAGGCTGTCGGTATAAGCTTCCATCTCTTCCGCCGTTTGAATGCGCAGAAGTGAAGGGTTGAATTTTTCAATATGATCGTAAGCAAACTGCTTGTTGATATCCCTGTTGATGAAATTGGGCAGCAATAACAAAGCCGACAGCAGTATCAATATGCCTTTATACATGGATATCCGTTTAAAATATCAGGAGAACATACCTGCCAAATGAAATTAATAAACTTTTATCAAAGGTATTTATCTCCTTTATTGCGTTTTACCTCCGCTACGTATTCTTTAATTTCCTGTTCTTTGTCTTTTTTGCAGATCAGCAGTGCGTCCTTTGTATCTACTACAATAAAATTATCGAGGCCCTGCAGCAACACCAGTTTTTTGTTATCGGCATGCACCATATTGTTAGTGGCATCTATTACGATCACATTGTTTCCACCCACGGCATTACCCAGGTAATCTTTTTCAAAAGTTTCGTAAGCGCTGGCCCAGGTGCCCAGGTCGCTCCAGCCAAAAGAAGCGGGTATCACATAAACATTATCTGCTTTTTCCATGATGCCGTAATCAATGGATATATTTACACACTGGGGGTATATTTTGTCGATGGCCTCCTGCTCATGTGCTGTGTTGAAAGATGCTTTCTCGCCGTCAAACACCTCGTGCATTTCGGGCAGGTACTTCTCAAACGCTTGCACAATATTTCTTACTTCCCATACAAATATGCCCGCATTCCATAAAAAATCACCGCTGGCCACAAATGTTTTGGCCAGTTCCAGGTCGGGCTTTTCTGTAAATGTTTTTACTTTAAAAACATTTTCGGCCGCTGCCATTTGTTCGTACTGGATATAACCATACCCGGTATTGGGATTACTTGGTTTTATACCAAGCGTAACCAGCGCTTTTATATGCGAGGTAAAATGCAGCGCATCCATGGCCACTTTAATGAATTTCGGCGTATCCAGTATCAGGTGATCGGCCGGGGCGCAGATAAGGTTTGCCTTTGGATTTATTTCTTTTAATTTATACGAAACATATGCAATACATGCGGCTGTGTTCTTGCGGGATGGTTCGCAAAGTATATTGGCCGGGTTCAGTTCGGGTAGTTGCTTTATGCAAATATCTTTATACTGCGTTGATGTTACGATATAGATATTATCCTTATCTATAAATTCTGCAAACCGGTCAAAAGTCGACTGTATAAGCGTGCGCCCGGTATTGAGTATGTCTAAAAATTGTTTCGGATAATCAGTACGGCTCATCGGCCAAAACCTGCTTCCAATACCCCCGGCCATAATGGCTACATAATTGTTTTTGTTCATTGAAATTCGAATGCTTTAAATAATTCCTTCCCTCACTAAATCGTGCAGGTGTATAACCCCTGCGTATTTGCCGTCTTTAACGGACAATAACTGAGAAATATTATTGCTCCTCATTTTTTGTAATGCTTCCAGGGCCAGTTCATCGGCATCAATTGTTTTTGGGTTTTTGCCCATAATGTCCTTCGCCTGCAATGCGGCAAATGAATCATATTTTTCCAGCATCCGCCTGATATCCCCATCGGTAATGATGCCGATCACCTCGTTGCTGTCGTTCAGTACTGCCGCGGTACCCAGCCTTTTTGCCGTGATCTCCACGATCACATCCTTAACAGCTGTATTTTCTTTTACGGCAGGTTTTTCATGAGGCAGGGCCAGGTCGCCCACACGCAGGTATAATTTTTTTCCGAGGGCACCACCCGGGTGAAATTTTGCAAAATCTTCTGCCTTAAAACCACGTTGCTCCATCAGGCAGATAGCCAGCGCATCGCCCATTACCATTTGTGCCGTGGTACTGGTGGTGGGTGCAAGGTTATTTGGACAGGCTTCCTGCGATACCGTTGTATTTAATACAATATTACTATGTGCGGCAAGATAAGAGTTCATGTTTCCCACCATACCAATAAGCACATTGCCAAAGTTTTTGATCAGTGGGGCCAGCACTTTTATTTCGGGGCTATCGCCGCTCTTACTGATCACCATCACCGTATCGCCCTGCTGTATCATGCCAAGGTCTCCGTGAATAGCATCAGCAGCATGCATAAACAGTGCAGGTGTTCCGGTACTGTTCATTGTGGCCACCATTTTTTGTGCCACGATGGCGCTCTTGCCTATACCACTGATTACCAGCCTTCCCGAACTGGCGTTAATGGCTTCCACTGCTTTTACAAAATCTTCGTTTATAAAGGAAGCAATGCCCGCAACGGCACCGGCCTGCAGTTGAACCGTTTTTTTTGCACTTTCAATAATGGCAGCTCTCTCCATAATTTGCCGCAAACCTACTTAAAAAAGAGAATATCCCAAGCAAAGACCTTTTTCTGCATTTCCCTGTTCACATTAAAGCATAATTATTTTCGTCCTGCTGTCTGTGCCCCTGAAGACAATGTAAAACACAAAAAAATATAATGCGGTTTATATCCAACTATTTCTTACCTTAATAGATTGTAAGGCTTCGTTAAAAAACCTGCAAACTTTAAAAAGGGAACTACGGTTATTTTGTCCTGCACGGGTATTGCGCTAAATTTGCGTCCCTTTTTAAAAAATTGTTGAACCAGTATTAAAAGAAAAAGGTGAGTTAGATATGGCTACTACAAAGAAAACGGGAGGCACCGGCAAAACTGCGGTAAAAAAAGCTGCGGTAAAGGCACCGGTAAACAAATCAAACGGAAATTTATCGGATCATTTGCAGGATCATTTTGGTTTTGATGGTTTTAAAGGAAGCCAGGAAAGGATCATTGAAAGCATCATGGGCGGAACCGATACATTTGTGATCATGCCCACCGGTGGCGGAAAAAGCCTTTGTTACCAACTGCCCGCCATGATGAGCCCCGGGGTTGCCATCATTGTTTCTCCACTGATCGCACTTATGAAAAACCAGGTAGACCTGGTGCGTGGCTACAGCAGCAAAGACGATGTGGCGCATTTTTTAAACAGCACGCTTAACAAGGGCCAGCAAAAAGTAGTAAAGGATGACCTGAGCAGCGGAAAAACCAAAATGCTTTATGTTGCCCCTGAAACGCTTACCAAAGAAGAAAACATTGAATTTTTCCGCGATCTTAATATATCATTTGTGGCAGTGGATGAAGCTCACTGTATTTCAGAATGGGGTCACGATTTCCGTCCCGAATACCGCAGGCTGAAAGAAATGATCGATATGATCAACCCCGGCCTGCCCATCATTGCATTAACGGCCACCGCCACCCCCAAAGTACAAAGCGATATTGTTAAAAACCTGGGGCTGCGCAATCCTAATATTTTCATTTCTTCTTTTAACAGGCCCAACCTGCATTACGAGGTTTTGCCCAAGGTCAACCTGAAACAAACCAACGAAAGCATTGTTCGTTTTATAAAACATCATAAAAATAAAAGCGGTATCATTTATACCCTTAACCGCAAAACCACCGAGGAACTGGCAGCCATGCTCAATGCAAACGGTATCAGCGCCGTTGCTTATCATGCCGGGCTGGACGCCAAATTGCGGGCCAGGCGGCAGGACCAGTTTTTGAATGAAGAGGTACACCTGATTGTGGCCACCATTGCTTTTGGAATGGGTATTGATAAACCTGATGTTCGCTTTGTGATCCACTATAATATTCCAAAATCAATTGAAAATTATTACCAGGAAACCGGGCGGGCAGGCCGCGACGGGCTTGAGGGAAAATGCGTGCTTTACTATTCTCATAAAGATGTGGCCAAACTCGAACACCTGATGCGTGATAAGCCGCTCAGCGAAAGGGAAGTGGGCGCCCAGCTAATAAACGAAACTGTTTCTTATGCCGAAAGCAGCGTATGCCGCCGCAAAACCCTGCTTTATTATTTTGGAGAAGATTATGATGATAAGAAAAGTTGCGGCCATTGCGACAACTGCCTTAATCCCAAAGAAAAAATTGAAGCAAAGGCCGAAGCGCTTATTGCTCTTAAATGCATTGATGCACTCGAAGAGCGTTTCCCTATAGAATACGTGATGCATATTTTAATGGGAAAGGCCAATACGCAGGTGCAGATGTTCCGCCACGAAAACCTCGATGTATTTGCCAGCGGAAACGATAGGGAGCCGCATTTTTGGAACAGCCTCATCCGCCAGTTGCTGCTCGAAGACATCCTTACAAAAGATATTGTGGAATATGGGGTGCTCAAAATAAGCCCTAAAGGACGTGCATTTATGAAAAAGCCCACATCGTTTAAAATTGCACTCAACAATTTGTTTGAAGATGCAAACGCCGATGATGAAGCAGCCGAAGCAGCCGGGCCCGATGCCAGTGCAGTGGATGAGCGCCTGGTTGAAATGCTGAAAGAACTGCGCAAGAAAGTGGCCAAAGAAAAAAATCTTCCCCCATTTGTTATCTTTCTCGAGACATCGCTCGAAGATATGGCCACCATGTACCCCACCACTATTCCCGAACTGGAAAAGATAAGCGGGGTGAGCAAGGGAAAAGCCATCCGTTATGGCAAGCCGTTCATAGATGTGATCTCCCGTTATGTGGAAGAAAATGATATTATACGGCCTGATGATTTTGTGATGAAGAGCGTGGTAAACCGAAACAATCACAAGATCTTCATCATTCAAAACGTGGATAAAAAAATACCCCTCGAAACAATTGCCAAAAACAAGGACCTGCGCCTCGATGAACTGCTCGAAGAAATGGAAACCATTGTGGCCAGCGGCACCAAACTCAACCTCAATTATGCCATTAACGACCTGGTAGATGAATATGAACAGGAAGAGATCATTGACTATTTTAAAAGCTGCGAAACCTCTTCACTCCAGGTGGCACAGGAAGAACTGGCCGACAGTAATTTTAACTGGGAACAATTAAAACTCATGCGCATTAAATTTTTGTGTGAGTATGGAAACTGATAAACCAAATAATTTTAATTACATCAACAAGTATGCTTTTTTTTAAATCCTCTTTCCTGTTACCCTTTTTTTCTTTTCTTTTTTTGAAAAATGTTTCTGCTCAAACCTGGGATAACCCTGTTTGTCCCTTATCTGTAGTGGGCACTGTTGGAAGCACGGGACAATATCCCAGCATTGCTGCAGTAAATGGAAACCCGGCCATTGCTTACAAAGATGTAACGCACAATACGGTGGTTTTTACCCGGGCAAATGATGCTGCCGGAACCAGCTGGACCGATCCCGTGCTGGTAGACTCGCTTTCAAAAACGGGCAATATTGGCAGCTATGTGAGCCTGGCAACCCTGCATGGTTTTCCGGCCATGGCGTTTTATGATGCAACAGGAAATACGCTGAGATATTCCATTGCTAAAGATATTAACGGCGCTGCGTGGAATGAATCGGTGATCGTTGCTTCGGGAATGGGAACTTTTTGCAGCTTAAAAGAAGTAAACGGCATTCCGGCCATCTCATTTTTTGATGCAGCCAATGGAGATCTCAAATATGTAAGGGCAAATGACCCCGATGGTTTAACCTGGGCCCCGCCTGCATCGGTTGCCACAACAGGGGTTACCGGGCAATATACCTGCATGGAAATTGTGAATGGCTTTCCGGCAATTGCCTATTATGATGTTAGCAACGGGGATTTAAAATATGTAAGGGCGCTCGATGCAAATGGGACAGCCTGGGGAAGTTCTTTAACACTGGATGCTTCCGGAAATACGGGCCAGTATATTTCTATGAAACTGATAAATGGAAACCCGGCCATTGCCTATTACGATGTAAGCAATACCAACCAGAAATTTATACGGGCCGGCGATGCAACTGGTACCGCCTGGGGCACGGGCATTACTTTAGATGCCTCCATCAATAATGTAGGAATGTATAGTTCGCTTGATATCATTAACGGTTTGCCTGCCATTGCTTACCAGGATGCTACTGCAGGAAGTCTTAAGTTGTTAAAAAGTAATGATGCCAATGGAGGTACCTGGGGCGTTCCCCAGTTTGTTGACGCATCGGGCAGTACAGGGCTTTTCGCCTGCTTATTCACAGTTAATTCAACTCCTCTTATTGCCTGTTTTAAAAATAGTTCTCCCAGGGCAAGTCTCCGCATCTGGAGAGGAAGTGATATCAGCGCCTCTACCTGGATGGGCCCGTATGATATTTATTGCTCGGCCCCTTCGGGTTTGTTCAATTCGCTTAAACAGGTAAATGGGAGACCGGCCTTTTCTTTTTATACCAACAACTCCTCCACACTCGATCTAAACTATATTCGGGCACTGGATGCCGAAGGTAAAACATGGGGAAACCCAATTGTAATTGATGCCGCAGGCAGCGTGGGGCTTTATACCTGCCTCAATATAGTGAATGGCAATCCCGCTATTTGTTATTATGATGCCAGCAACAGCAACCTGAAGTATGTAAGGGCCAACGACCCCGATGGTAATACCTGGGCTGCACCGCAGATCATTGACGGGCTTACCAATGATGCGGGAATTACTCCTTCTTTACAAGTAATAAACGGAAGACCGGCCATTGCTTATCTCGACAACACAAACAGGGACCTGAAATATATCAGGGCTAATGATGCAAACGGCGATACATGGGCAAGCCCGGTAACAGTGGAGGCAACGGGCGATGTGGGATTATTTTCATCGCTGCTCGATATTAACGGAAGGCCGGCCATTGCTTATGTGGATCCAAATTTCGGCAGGCTTAAATATGTGCGTGCCAATGATGCCGACGGAACTTCCTGGCCGGCACCATACCTTGTTGCCGGTACTTTTTCCGGGTCCTATCTTTCCTTTGCAGTGATCAACGGAAATCCTGCCATTTCACACTTTAATACCAACACATTTGACCTGCGCTATGTGCGTGCCAACGATGCCGACGGAACTTCCTGGGGCGCCCTTACCACGCTGGATGCCGCAAACTCGGTTGGTTCTTACAACTCGCTTGCTGTACTGGATGGAAAACCCGCTATCACTTATTTTGATGAAACCTTGGCAAAATTGAAATTGATCGCCGCCACAGATGCCGATGGAAGCGCCTGGAATTCCCCGGTAATTCTTCATTCAATAGGAAGCGTCGGTTCTCATACTTCACTTTGCAAATTTAACGACCAGGAAACGGGACTCGTGTTTTACGATTCAGACAATGCTGTATCGCTGTATATGCATTACAAAAATTTTAGCACCGTAGCCCTGGAAAATATTTTTTTACAGGCAACTGTTGCGGGCAGCGATGTATTACTCAGTTTTGAAGTTACCGGGGGAGATGATTTGAAAATACTCGAACTTCAACGCAGCCCGAACGGGAGTAGTTTCACAAGTATTGGTTCTGCAGTGCCCGTACAAACTGTGGATACACGCAGTTATCAATACAGCGATAAGGCAGTAAATGCGGCATTGCCTTCCGGAAAATTATTTTACCGCGTTAAAGGTATTGATAATGATGGGCGGGTAACTTATAGTAATGTTAGCGCAGTAATGCTTAAAAAAACAACGGGGTCCGGTATTTATCCCAACCCGGTTTACGATATAGCCAGCTTAAAAATTGATGCGGCAGACCAGGAACGTGGTTGGGCACAAATAGTGGACAATAACGGAAAAAAAATAACAGGCTTTGTACTCAGCAACAGGATACAAAAAGTTAATATGCAAAACCTGCCCGCTGGTTTTTACAGTATTATATTGCCCTCTGGAAAGTCGGTTCCGTTTATTAAAAAATAACGGGGTGTGCTATTAAAAATACTCGGGTTAGCACAGGATTTTAGAAAATAATTAAAATTTCGATCCTAAGAGTAGAATTACCAAAGCTGAAGCTACCGAAGGACAAAAGCTGAGTAGAGCTACTTCCCGAAATCGGG
>JBATOU010000008.1:0-14719 GCA_049291115.1 Ferruginibacter sp. | reverse complement strand
AATCACAACTGATTATGGGTGATGAATTCATTTCCTTCAGTTGTGTGAGAACTAAGTTAACCAAAAATTTGAAAGCAAATCACAACAGTTACGGTTGAGTTGATTACTCTTTGAATGTTGTGTGAGAACTAAGTTAACCAAAAATTTGAAAGCAAATCACAACGGAATTGGGCAGGTTCCCGGGAGCGGCAGGTTGTGTGAGAACTAAGTTAACCAAAAATTTGAAAGCAAATCACAACACGATGGTCGCTAAACCTTTATAACAGCGGGTTGTGTGAGAACTAAGTTAACCAAAAATTTGAAAGCAAATCACAACCCAAAATAGCTCCTTCTGGTTTCTTTCTGAGTTGTGTGAGAACTAAGTTAACCAAAAATTTGAAAGCAAATCACAACAACTACGAAAGCCTGAAAAAGCTATTTGTCGTTGTGTGAGAACTAAGTTAACCAAAAATTTGAAAGCAAATCACAACCCGAACGAACAGTTGAAAGCGATCAGTTTGGTTGTGTGAGAACTAAGTTAACCAAAAATTTGAAAGCAAATCACAACAGGAGGTCTCTTTAAGAAAAAAGCCGGGGGGTTGTGTGAGAACTAAGTTAACCAAAAATTTGAAAGCAAATCACAACTGGGCATGGTGGATCATATTAACCTCGCCGGTTGTGTGAGAACTAAGTTAACCAAAAATTTGAAAGCAAATCACAACAACAGCATCGCAATACACTTGCACGGCTGCGTTGTGTGAGAACTAAGTTAACCAAAAATTTGAAAGCAAATCACAACAAAGAAAGTGGGCTGCATTCAAAAGCAAAACAGACCAATTGCTTAGTCTGTTTCGGGAGCCGATGGCTCTGTTTCTTATGTGGCATGCCTACGGCATTACAAAGTTACAAAAAAGATGTTTGATTCAAGCCAACATTTATCTGATGTTCGGGGCGCAACAGCGGATCGTACTGAAAAAAATTACTTCTTCCTGAAAAATATCCTCATGGGCACACCGGTAAAATTAAAATTCTCCCTCAGTTTGTTTTCGAGATAATTCTTGTAAGGAATTTTAATATCATCGGGATAGTTGCAAAAAAATGCAAAACTGGGCGTATGCGTGGGTAACTGGCTCACATATTTTATTTTAATGGCATTGCCCCTTACCACCGGCGGATGATAGCTTTCGATGGCCTTAAGTAAAATTTCGTTTAGCTGTGCGCCCGGAATTTTTCTTTCCCTGTTTTCGTGTACCTGCAATGCCAGTTCTATGGCTTTAAATATCCGTTGCTTTTCGGTAACCGAAATAAAGAGGATGGGCACATCGCTGAATGGCGCCAGTTTTTTCTTAAGCTGTGCTTCATAATCGCGGGCGCTGTTGGTGGTTTTTTCCATTTTATCCCACTTGTTTACCAGCATCACGATGCCCTTTCCTTTTTTAACGGCCAGTGAAAAAATCGCCAGGTCCTGTGCCGTGATCCCTTTTTCGGCATCGAGCATGATGAGGCAGATATCGGCTTCGTCCATGGCTTTAATGGCACGGATCACTGAATAAAACTCCAGGTCTTCGTGCACTTTTGCCTTACGGCGTATACCGGCCGTATCTATCAGAATAAATTCTTTGTTGAACAGGTTGTAGTGGGTATGAATGGTATCGCGGGTGGTACCGGCAATATCGCTCACAATGGTGCGCTCTTTGCCAATGAGCGCATTAAGAAGAGATGATTTGCCCACGTTGGGCTGGCCAATGATGGCAAACTTGGGCAGCTCACCTTCGGGCTTTATTTCTTCGGGATCAGTTTCGGGGATGAGCGCAGTAATGGCATCAAGCAGTTCGCCGGTACCGCTACCGGTGATGGAGGACAGGAAGAAAATATTTTCGAAGCCAAGGCTGTAAAACTCACTTGCTTCCAGCATGCGGTTGTGGTTATCTACCTTGTTCACCACCAAAAAAACCGGCTTAGCGCTTTTGCGCAGCAGGTTGGCCATACTTTCATCGAGGCTGGTAATACCGGTGGTGGTATCCACCATAAAAATAATAACATTGGCCTCATCAATGGCAATATGCACCTGCTTACGGATCTCCCGCTCAAACATATCATCACTGCCGCTAACAAAACCGCCGGTATCAATTACATTAAATGTTTTACCGTTCCAATCGGCCACGCCATACTGGCGGTCGCGGGTAACGCCGCTCACGTCGTCTACGATCGCCTTGCGCTGTTCGAGCATGCGGTTAAAGAATGTGCTTTTGCCCACATTTGGCCTGCCTGTTATTGCTACTGTAAAAACCATGGGAGATGTAATATTTAATATTTAAGATTGAATATTGGGGACCTTTTCTTAACTTCAACTCTTACACATCCTCAACTTTCAACTTTCAACTTTCAACTTTCAACTTTCAACTTTCAACTTTCAACTTTCAACTTTCAACTTTCAACTTTAATACCCGTATTCTTTCAAATAAATATCATTGTCGCGCCATTTTGGCCGCACTTTTACAAAGAGTTCTAAAAAAACCTTATTGTCTAAAAATGCTTCTATATCCTTGCGGGCCATTGTTCCAAGCTTTTTAATCATACTGCCGCCCTGGCCCAGGATGATCCCTTTTTGTGTATCACGCTGTACAATAATATCTGCCGTAATTTTTATAAGTGTTGTTTTTTCTTTAAACTCCTGAACCAGTACAGCCGTGTGATAGGGCAGTTCTTCGTGGTAAAGTTCAAATATTTTTTCCCGGATCAGCTCACTTACAAAAAATTTAGTGGGCAGGTCACTCAGGTCATCGCCATCGTAAAAAGGATGCCCTTCGGGCAGATAGCTGAGTATCAATGCCAGTAATTCCTCCACCCCTTTCTTTTTAAGTGCCGAAATGCAGGCAACCTCCCTGCAATAGGGTTGTGCCTTAAAAAAATCTTCCAGCTTCTGAAGGGTTTCGGGGTCTTTTACACTATCGATCTTATTTAGTACAACAATGCAGGGCACTTTTAGCCTGAGTTTGCTGAATATTTCATGGCTTTCCTGCAGGTCTTCTGTGGCATCGGCCATCAAAAGTGCCACGTCGGCATCTTCGAGACTGCTTTTTACGGCACCCATCATTTTTTCGTGTAACCTGTATTTGGGATCAATAATACCGGGTGTGTCGGAAAAAATGACCTGGTAGTCATCTGTGTTCAAAATAGCCTTGATGCGGTGCCGGGTGGTTTGCACCTTATGGGATACAATGGCCATTTTTTCGCCAATAAAGGCATTCAGCAGGGTGCTTTTGCCTGCATTTGGCTTACCAAAAATATTTACAAAACCTGCTTTCATTGCCTTAAATGAAAAGACCCGGATAAGACCGGGTCTTCCATCTATTAGTTGCGAAGACAAGGATCGAACTTGTGACCTTCGGGTTATGAGCCCGACGAGCTACCGCTGCTCTACTTCGCGATGCAAAGATAGGCAATTGAGGCGCTTGTTCCAAATAAAATGTTCTGATCCCGTTAGTAAATCAAAAACTACCTGTTTCTTGAGGCCACGGTGCTGGCCCCGCTGCTTTCCACATCTTTCACCTGCGGCTGACCTTTGTAATAGATACTGCTGGCACCCGAAGCCTTTCCTTTGAGCTCATTGCTTACTGTAATATAAATATCTGAAGCACCCGAGGCCTGCAGTTTACAATTCTCTGTGGTAAGCTCATATGCTTTTATATCGCTGGCACCACTGCATTCTGCATCCAGGTTCTTTGCCCTGCCCGAAAGTTTTGCATCGCTGGCACCGCTAGCATCAATGTGCAGGTTATCAACCTCCAGTTCTCCTGTAAGGTCGCTGGCACCCGATATACCAATTGTAAGTTCCGGTACTTTAATTACACCCGCAATCATTACGTCCGATGCTCCGGCAGCTTCTATTTGTTCTATGTTGCGGAAGGATGCATACACTTTTAATTTTCGGTTTTTGCCACTCCAGTTCCATGAGCCGGTATAATGAATATAAAGCGTGTTATTTTTAACTTCTGTTTTAATGTCGGCAATATACTTGCTATCTGATGCACTCACAGCCACAGCTTCAACTTCTGCCTGGCTAAGGTAAAGATCAATGCTGCCATGTATTTTAATTTTATTGAAACTGCCGGTCAGCACCCTGGCTTCTGCATTTGGGTCTATTACAAACTGCTTTTGAGCCCATGCTCCCGTGCAAATGGCAAGCAAAAATATAATGCTGGTTATTTTTTTCATTGCTGTATGCTTTAAGCTTTTTTAACCGATCCACCACTATTGCTTTCTGAGTCAATTTGTGTGACTGCTCCTTTATAACGGATAGAACCACCGCTGTTGGCCTTTCCTTTCAACTGCCTGTTAATGGTAATTTCAACCGAGGCACCGCTGGATGCTTTGGCGGTACAATTATCTGCAGAAAAATCGAATCCCTCAAAATTTGCACCGCTGCTTACTTTTACATCAGCCGAAGAAGAGGAGCCATTTAGCGATACCATGGCACCGCTGCTTACTTCCACATCCAGGCTGACGGCCTTTACCGTACCATCCATCCTGGCCCCGCTCGACAGGTCGATAGAAAACTCAGATGCGGTAAGCTCATTTATCACTTTCACTTTTGCACCACTGGAAGCTTTTAGCCTGCTGATCGATTTTACAGAAAGATATGCTTTTAATTTTTTTGTTTTATCAAAAAGCCATTTTACGCCATTATAATCGTAATATATCTTCAGCTCCCCGTTTTCTACCTTGGTCACAAACCGGTCGAGGTATTTGGGATCGGAAACACTGATGGCCAGTTTTTCTTCATTGCCCTGTGTTATAGTGAGTTCTATACCAGTGGCAACAGATACGGAATTGAATGAGGCCGACAGGGGGCGTTCAACAGCTGCCGGATCCTGAACCAAAACATCCTTTTGTGCAAATAACTGAACATTGATAAACAGTGCCAGTACAAATAATAATTTTTTCATGTTAATACTTTTAAACCGGTTTTAAAATAACAACCCACCATAAAAATTACCCGGAAAATCCTTTTCCTGCTCCGGGTAACTTTTTTGCTGTTTGTTCATGGCTATACTTTTTATTTATACGTGACCGGCTCCAAAAAGTTACAGTACCATTAAAAAAAGTTATACTTTTGCAATTCATTCACCGTCTGAATTCCGGGGTGCTCCAATAGGGGCTGAGATTATACCCGCAAAACCTGAACAGGATAATGCCTGCGAAGGGAGATGCTTCACTCCTTACCGTACACCGCGGATTTTCAGCCAAATAAGTAATTATGAAAAGATTTTTTTCACTGCTGCTTTGTGGTAATATTTTGTATGCCCAGGCACAGGAAAACAAACATTTCAACGATACCACGCTTTTGCAGCCGGTAGAGATCAATGCAGTAAGGGCCCAGGATAAAACCCCTTTTGCCAAAACCAATCTTGGCAGGGCCGAAATTGAAAAAAATAATACGGGCCAGGACCTTCCCTTTATCCTGAACCAGGTGCCCTCGGTGGTAGTAAATTCTGATGCCGGAAACGGCATCGGCTATACCAATATCAGGCTGCGTGGATCTGATGCATCGAGGCTGAATGTAACGCTCAATGGGGTTCCATTTAATGATGCGGAAAGCCAGGGAACATTTTTTGTGGATATTCCGGACATTGCCGCTTCTGCCGCGGGCATACAGGTGCAGCGTGGGGTAGGCACTTCCACCAATGGGGCCGGGGCTTTTGGAGGCAGCATTAATGTAAATACAAACGAAGTGGTTCTTAAAAAAAACCTGCAACTTTTCAGTTCGGCAGGGTCTTACAGCAGTTTCAGAAATACCCTTGTATTCAACAGTGGTTTGCTTGGAAAACATTTTACCACAGACCTAAGACTAAGCCAATTACAAAGCGATGGTTATATCGACAGGGCAGAAAGCAGGCTGCGTTCCCTGTATGCAAGTGCATCTTATATTTCAGCAAAAAACAGTATCCGCTTTAATGTAATTACCGGCAAAGAAAAAACCTACCAGGCATGGAACGGCGTTCCGGAATCTATGTTAAAGAAAAACCGCAGGTTTAACAGTGCCGGCACCGAACGCCCCGGTACCCCTTACGAAAATGAAACAGACAATTACCTTCAAACGCATTACCAGCTTTTTTTCAACCATCAGTTCACCCACAAATGGAAAGCAAACCTTAGCAGTTACCTGGTAAGGGGAAAAGGCTATTATGAACAGTATAAAGCCGCTCGTGATCTTGCCGATTATGGACTACCAGTACAGGTAAATGGCAGCGACACAATTTCTTCCACCGACCTGGTAAGACAGCTCTGGCTTGATAATTATTTTTACGGGAATATTTTTTCTGCCCAATATGATAATGGCAAACGGCAACTGATCATGGGTGCCGGCTGGAACCGGTATGATGGAAAGCACTACGGAAAAATTAACTGGACAAAAGACCCGGTATCAATTGCGGCCGGTTATAAATGGTACAATCATAGTTCGAAAAAAACTGAACTTTCGGCTTATACAAAATGGACCGAAAAGATCGGTTCTCACTGGCAAAGCTTTCTTGACCTGCAGGTACGCAGCGTTCAGTACAGCATCAACGGGTTCAGGGATAACCCGGGCCTGAAACTTAAAAATGATTATTTTTTCTTTAATCCCAAAGCAGGAATTACATTCAGCAAAGGCAATATACAAAGCTATTTATCTTATGCACGTGCTGCCAAAGAACCCAACCGGGATGATTTTGAAGCTGGCAAAAATGAACAACCAAGGGCCGAATACCTGAACGACATGGAAGCAGGTGTTGAACAAAAAAAGAAGCAGTATAACTGGGCTGTAAATTTTTATTACATGCAATATAAAAACCAGCTGGTACTCACCGGAAAAATAAACGATGTGGGCGCTTATACCCGTACCAATATCGCCAAAAGCTACCGGATGGGTGTGGAATTAACGGGTGCTGCCAATTTTACAAAATGGTTTTCGGCAAGTGGCAATGCAGCGTTCAGCCGGAACCGGATAAAAGATTTTACAGAATATATAGATGATTATGACAACGGCGGGCAAAAAACAAATTATTATCCCGAAACAACTATCGCTTTCTCCCCGGCTATTGCAGGCAGTGCTTCGCTCAATTTTTTTCCGGCCAAAGGGACCGAGCTCAACCTAATAAGTAAATATGTAAGCAGGCAATACCTCGACAATACATCAAAAAAAGACCGGAGCCTGCAGCCTTACTACACACAGGACATAAAAATATCGTACAGCTTCAGTAAAATAAAAATAAAGGAACTGAAATTATTCTTTAATGTATGCAATGTTTTTTCGAAGCACTACGAACCCAACGGTTATACATTCAGCTATATTTATGGCGGTGTGCAAACAACCGAAAACTATTATTTTCCGATGGCACCCGTAAACTTTATGGGTGGTATCAATGTAAAACTCTGAACAGGTCAGGAAGCGCCGGTCAATTCTTCAAAAGCGGCTTTAAGCGGCCTGTCAATACCGCCGCCTGTCCATTCTGCTGCTCCCGGGATACTGCTGGTTGATTTCAGTATTTCGTCGAGTGTTTTGCCTGATTTAATTTGGGCTTCCACTATGGTAAGTACCTGTTGCAGGTAATTTTTAAACGCCTGCAGGTCGTCCTGTTTCAGCAGCACATCATATCCTTCGGCTGCATGGCCGCAAATAAAATTTGTATTGGCAGGAAATTTATTGATGGTTTTATCAAGCACAGTTATCCAGTTTTTGATATTGGCACCGGCCGATCTGTCTACATAAGGATGCCTCCTGTTAAATACCAGGTCGCCCATATGCACTGTTTTTGCTTTGTGAAATTCAACCACACTGTCGCCATTAGTATGCCCTGCCCCAAAATAATGCAGGCATACTTCTTCGGCACCTATTTTTTCGCACCAGTTATCTATGTAGGTCTGATCAGGATAAAGCTGTTTCTCTTCAGTTTTATTTTTAATAGCTGCATTTTGCTGGTTGGTCTTTGAATTTTCGTGTGCAAGCACATGTTGTACCAGGTCTTTAAAAATAAAATTACCGCTTGTATGATCGCCATGATGATGGGTGTTTATAAGCAGCCGGAAAGGCGTTATGGTACGTTTCCTTATTTCATTGATGAGGTGCCCGGCCGTATCCGGAAACTGGGAATCAACAATTACGGTTCCCTCATTGCTGAGCATAAAAAGAATGGTGCCACCACGTTCGGTAAAAATACCCACATTCTTCTTAAGCATCCGTATCTTATAGGATGGATCACTGCCCCAGGCCGCCATCAGCTGTTGATGAAAGAGTGCCAGCCCGCCCAGGCTTAAACTGGTATTCTTAATAAAAGCGCTGCGTTTCATACCATGTTTTTAGATGTAAAAGGTACGATTTTTAACCGAACCGCCGCATTTTGCCTTTTGGAAACCGTATATAGGGCCCAATAATTATTTTGAAATAAGGTACAGAAACCCTATTTTTGAAACAGTCAATGAGAAAATTCAGCACATATACATTTGGTTTTAGCTTTTATTACTATTTCTGTGATATAAAGCCGGGATCCATTTGTATATGATGAAAAAAATATAACAACCAACAAATCCCGGCACAAAGGCCGGGATTTTTAATTTCTGTATATGAATGATTTAACCAAACCGGTGGCCATACAGGGCTTCGAAGGCAGCTTTCACCAGCAGGCAGCACAGCTTGTTTTTGGTAAAAATGCCCCGATGCTTTTTTGTGCAAGTTTCCGGGAGTTAATAAAAACAGCCAAAGACAGGCAAAAAACCTCGGCAGCAGTAATGGCCATCGAAAATTCTATTGCCGGGAGCATTTTACCAAATTATAACCTGCTGCACCAGTCGAACCAGGTGATCACCGGGGAAATATACCTGCACATCAAACAGCAGTTAATTGTTAACCCGGGCGTTGAACTGGAAGACATCCGGGAAGTGCACTCACACCCTATGGCGCTTCAGCAGTGTTTCGATTTTTTAGACAAATACAACTGGAAGCTGGTGGAAACAGAGGATACCGCACTAAGTGCCAAACATATCAAACAGCATAAAAGCAAACATGTGGCAGCCATTGCAGGAAAACTCGCCGCCGAAATTTTTGACCTGAAGATCATCGCTCCCAATATCCATACGCTTAAAAATAATTATACCAGGTTCTTAATACTTCAACGGGATGCTGATATGCAAATACCGGCAGATGCCAATAAGGCCTCAGTCTATTTTCACACAGATCATTCGAGGGGAAGCCTGGCAAAAGTGTTAACCGCCATTGCAGGCTGCGGCATCAACCTCAGCAAGCTGCAGAGTTTTCCGATACCCGGCAGTGAATGGTTATACGCTTTTCATGCCGATATGGAATTTGAGCAGCAAAAAAGTTTTACAGAAGTGATGAAGAAGATCAAACCGCTCACAAAAGAGCTCAAACTCTATGGTGTTTACAAAAAAGGAGAAACAAAATAATGATGATACAAACGGCAAAAAGATTAGCAGGCATCAACGAATACTATTTTTCCAAAAAACTGGCCGAAATAGATGCCATGAACAAAGAGGGAAAGAATGTGATCAACCTCGGCATTGGCAGCCCCGACCTGCCACCCCACCCCAATGTTATAAAAACATTACATGAAGAATCGGCAAAAGAAAACACGCATGCTTACCAGGGTTACCGGGGCAGTGTTGTACTGCGCAACGCCATCAGCCAATGGTATAAAAACTGGTATGCTGTTTCTTTGAATGCAGCGGATGAGGTATTGCCGCTCATCGGCAGCAAGGAAGGTATTGTGCATGTTTGCATGACCTATCTTGACAAAGGCGACCGGGTGCTGGTACCAAACCCGGGTTACCCTGCTTACCAAACAGCCGTGGAACTGGCCGGTGCAGAGGTGCTGGCCTATGAACTGAAAAAAGAAAATGCTTTTTTCCCCGATTTTGATGCCATCGAAAAAGCCGGTGTACAACAGGTGAAACTGATGTTTGTAAATTATCCGCAGATGCCAACCGGCAAACTGCCATCTAAAGAATTGTTCAGTAAACTGGTGACATTTGCAAAAAAACATAACATCTTACTGGTGCACGACAATCCCTATAGTTTTATTTTGAACGACGCTCCTTTAAGCCTGCTATCCACAGAAGGCGCAATGGAAGTAAGCATTGAACTCAATTCGCTCAGTAAAAGTCATAATATGGCTGGCTGGCGTGTGGGTATGATCTGTGGAAAGAAAGAACGTATTGATGAAATACTGAAATTTAAAAGCAATATGGACAGTGGCATGTTCCTGCCCGTTCAGCTCGCTGCCGCCAAAGCATTAAGCCTTGGAAAAGAATGGCACGATATGGTAAACAATGTTTACCGTGCAAGAAAAAAGAAAGTACATGAACTGCTCAGGTATTTAGAATGTGAGTTTGATGAGGAGCAGGCGGGGCTTTTTGTATGGGCACAGGTACCTCATAACTATAAAAACGGGTACGAACTGAGCGATGCAGTGCTCTATAATTCGAATGTATTTATAACGCCCGGTGGCATTTTTGGAAGCGCCGGAAATAATTACGTACGCATCAGCCTTTGCAGTACAGAGGAAAAAATAAATGCGGCATTGGCAAGGGTAAAAGTGGTGCGTGGGTTAAGCTAGCAGAAAACGGACGACTGACGACAGACCGGGGATGACAGGCAGTTGAGAAATTAAAAAAAATAATTGAGCAATTAAACAATTCAACTATAGAAAACTGAATCAGCATAACATGAATATTACAATAATTGGGATGGGTTTAATAGGTGGTTCCATGGCACTGGGTCTTAAAAAGGCCGGCATTGCAAAAAAAATAATTGCTGTAGACGGTAATGAAGAACATGCCAGGCAGGCATTGAAACTTGGCCTGGCCGATGAAGCAAAAAACCTGGAGGAAGCAGTTAAGCAAAGTAACATAATCATCCTGGCTGTACCGGTAAATGCGGCAGAGAAAATATTGCCGGTGATCTTAAACAATATAGAAAACCAGGTTGTGCTGGATGCAGGCTCTACTAAAGAAACAGTATGCAGCATAGCAGAAAAGCATGCAAAAGGGGGAAGATTTGTGGCCACACACCCCATGTGGGGTACAGAGTTCAGCGGGCCAACAGCTGCTGTGGAAGATGCTTTTAAAGGAAAAGCCGTGGTCTTTTGCAATAAAGAAAATTCAGATGAAGATGCCTTAAAACAGGCAGAAGAAATTTATTCAACACTTGGCATGCATACGATTTATATGGATGCAAAAGCGCACGACCTGCACGCTGCCTATATCAGTCATGTTTCGCACATCACTTCTTTTGCCCTGGCCAATACCGTGCTGGAAAAAGAGAAAGAAGATGATAAAATTTTTGAAATGGCAAGCGGTGGATTTGAAAGCACGGTGCGGCTGGCTAAAAGCAATGCAGCCATGTGGGTACCCATATTTATGCAGAACCGCGAAAATGTGCTGGATGTTTTAAATGAGCATATCAGCCAGCTGCGTAAATTCAAAAGCTGCCTGGAAAAAGAAAATTACGAATACCTGGAAGAACTGATCGTAAATGCAAATAAGATAAAACGAATATTAAAATAATGGATGGGACATATCCCATTGAACAAAATAGTTTTTAACACATGACCCGGCAATCAACTGGTAAAAAATAAAAATATTTTTCACAACAACGATAATAACTTTACATGCAAACAACAACAACATCCATGAAAGAAGACGCCAGTAGGGTTTGGAACAAACGCCCGCTCATCATCAGCGGGCCCTGCAGTGCCGAAACCGAAGAACAGGTAATGGCCACAGCAGAAGCACTGGCAGCAACGGGCAAGGTAGACATGCTGCGGGCCGGTATATGGAAACCCCGCACAAAACCCGGTTTGTTTGAAGGGATCGGCACAAAGGCCCTGGCATGGATACAACAGGCCAAAACAAAAACCGGCCTGCCCATATGCGTGGAAGTGGCCACAGCCAAGCATGTGGAAGATTCATTGCATTTTGATGTGGACATTTTATGGATCGGTGCACGCACAACGGTAAACCCCTTCAGTGTACAGGAAGTGGCAGATGCCCTAAAAGGAACAAACATACCCGTGCTTGTTAAAAATCCCATTAACCCCGATCTTGAACTCTGGAGCGGCGCCATTGAACGCCTGCAAAAAGCCGGCATCAAAGATATTGGCATGATACACCGCGGTTTTTCAAACTATGGCAACAGTACTTTTCGTAATGCGCCCATGTGGCATCTCCCCATTGAAATGAAAAGGCGCTTCCCCGATATGCTGCTGGTTTGCGATCCGTCGCATATTTGCGGCAACAGGAGCATGTTGCAGGATATTGCACAAAAAAGCATTGACCTTGATTTTGGCGGGCTCATGATCGAATCTCATCCCGACCCCGATAATGCCTGGAGTGATGCCAAGCAGCAGGTAACCCCGGCCAGGTTGAAAGAAATGCTCGACAACCTGGTATGGCGTACAGAGGTTACCGACAAAGAAGAATTTTTAACAGCACTTGCAAAACTTCGGGAGCAGATCAATCATATTGATGATGAACTGCTGGCACTTATAGGCGAACGCATGAAAGTGGCCGACAAGATCGGCGAATACAAACGCGATAACAACATTACCATTTTGCAAACCAACCGCTGGAATGAAATACTGGAACGTGCCAGCAAAAAAGGAGAAAAAATGGGCCTGAGTGCCGAATTTATCACACGCTATTTTGATGCAGTACATATGGAAAGTATCAGCCACCAGAACAAGGTCATGAACGAAAAAAAGCAGGAAAAAAATTAATGAAAAGAATTACCAATATTTTCAGCCACCGCAAAACCGATTATCTTTTTGGCGGTTCATTTGAACGGCTGGGTGAAGAATTTGACCACAATAATATTTTTATCATAACAGATGAAAATGTAAACAGGCATCATGCCCGGAGATTTGAGGGTTATAAAAAAATAATTTTGCCGCCGGGCGAGCCATCCAAAACACAGCAAACGGTTGACCTGGTTATTGCGGAATTGCTAAAAGCAGAAGCAGATAAGAACTGCATACTTGTGGGTGTGGGAGGAGGTGTAATAACAGACATGACCGGGTATGCCGCCTCTGTTTTTAAGAGAGGCACGAGGCTGGCGCTGGTACCCACCAGCCTGCTTGCCATGGTGGATGCAGCCATTGGTGGCAAAAACGGCGTAAATGTGGGCGCCTGTAAAAACATGGTGGGCACGGTGTATCAGCCCGAGGTCATTTTATTTGATTATAATTTTTTAGAAAGCCTGCCGGAAGAAGAATGGATTAATGGTTTTGCAGAAATAATAAAACATGCCTGCATAAAAGATGCATCCATGTTTGAAATGCTCGAAAAAAACTCTCCCGAAACTTTTGTGAACGACCGCGGTAAACTTGCTGCACTGGTGGAACAAAATGTAAGCATTAAAACAGATGTGGTGTTGCAGGATGAATTTGAAACAGGTGAACGCAAACTACTCAACTTTGGGCATACCATTGGCCATGCCATTGAAAACATGTATCAATTGCCGCATGGCCATGCAGTAAGCATCGGCATGATGGCTGCCTGCAGTTTTTCAGAAGAGATCAACCTGTTTTCGTCTGACGAAAAACTAAGGGTACAAAACCTGCTGGCCAGGTATCAACTGCCGGTTAATTTGCAATTTGATAAAATGAAAGCATGGGAACAACTGGTAATGGATAAGAAACGGGATAATAATGCCATTAATTTTATCTTACTCGATAAGATCGGTACCGGCAAAGTGGTTCCTGTTTCGCTGGTGCAGCTAAAAGATATGATCGATGCATTGTAACCCTAAAACTTAAGTATATCCCTTATGATATTGTGATACTCATTAAAAGAAGGGAGATTGTTATGCCCGCCGCCTTCCACCCGTATTAATGTGATCATGCGTGGATTGATGGCCTGCAGTTTTTCGCTGTTGCTGATGGGGATCAGCCAGTCTTTTGTACCGTGCAGGATATAGGTATGGCATTTTACTTTTCCCAGCCATTTATCTGTTCGCAGGTGATAGCGCAGGAGCAGCCGCACCGGCATCATGGGCAAAAACCTTTCTATTGCTTTTGCAAAACTGAAATAGGGTGCATCCAGTATGAGATACCTGGGATCATTATCGCTGGCAACCTTGGTGGCAAACCCGCTTCCAAGGCTCCGGCCATAAACAATAAGGTGATCTTCTTTGTATTTTTTTGCAAGTTCGGTATAAACAAACTGCATATCATTGAGCATGTCTTCTTCCTTACGTTTACCGGTGCTTTTGCCAAATCCCCTGTAATCTACCAATACCACGTCATAATTATACCGGTAAAAATCTTTGGCATATTTGGCCCAGCCTTTTATGCTGCGGGTGTTTCCATGAAAATAAAGGATTAGGCCAAGCGGGTTTTTTACATAAAAATGGAGGCCGTTGATACGAACGCCCGGTTCCACATCAAAAAACAATTCTTCAAAAGGTGCATCGTATTTATATTGAAAATCGGCCTTTAATTTTTCGGGTTTAAAAATAAAGCGTTCCTGCACCAGGTAAATGATAAGCATCAACAGCAGGTAACCTCCGATAATATAAAGAAGCGTGGGACTCAAATGCAATTGTTTTGATAAAGATAATTTGTTTCTGAGAAGATCGAGAAATAATGATGGCAGGATGAAATTTAATAGGTATTTAAACAGGCCTGTAGGAACACCCCCCGGGGGTGAATTTACCTGTAGGAACACGCCTCGAGGCGTGTTCCTA
>JBATOU010000007.1:0-1675 GCA_049291115.1 Ferruginibacter sp. | reverse complement strand
CGCTCTGGGTGCTGGCATGGGCGGCACTTTCGGTCAGCGCCTGGCTGGCGCTTGTCGTGGCGCTTCTCAACGGGGCATTCCTTGTCAGGATATTCGTTATCCAGCATGACTGCGGACATGGCTCGTTTCTGGCCAACAGAAGGGCACAAGACTGGATCGGCCGCAGCCTCGGCGTCCTGACCCTGACGCCCTACGCTGTCTGGAAGCGCACGCATTCGATCCATCACGCGCATCATGGTGACCTCGACCAGCGGGGTATCGGCGATGTGCTGACCCTGACAATCGAGGAATACCGGGCTCGCCCGGCCTTTGGTCGCCTCATGTACCGGCTGTATCGCCACCCGATCGTGCTGTTTCTGCTGGGGCCGAGCTACCTGTTCATCCTGCAGAACCGTCTCCCTTTCGGCCTCATGAAATCCGGCTGGCGCTACTGGACCTCGGCCATGGGCACCAATGCAATGATCGGGATCGTCCTGGCCCTGATTATCTGGTTCGGCGGGCTGATGCCGGTTCTGCTGATCTTCCTGCCCACCTCGATCATAGCGGCGACGATCGGGGTCTGGCTGTTCTACGTCCAGCACCAGTTCGAAGAGACCCAATGGTCGAGACGCGAAGACTGGCAACTCCATGACGCGGCGCTCAAGGGCAGCTCGCATTATGTGCTGCCGCAACCGCTGCGCTGGTTGTCCGGGAATATCGGTATCCACCATGTGCATCACTTGTATTCCCGGGTCCCGTTCTACCGGCTGCCCGAAGTGCTGCGGGATCACCGTGAACTGGCGGAGGCGCAGCGCCTGACGATCAGTGAAAGCCTTTCCACCGTGCGGCTGCATCTCTGGGATGAAACGGAGCGCAAACTGATGTCCTTTGCCGAGGCGCACGCGCGATATGGCCTGGTCTGATGACACTTCACGCGGACATGTATCTGGGACGGGCCGGGGCTGCTCATGCCGCAGCAAACCCCGCCGCACCGAGCGCAAACCGCGTTAAGGCGGCCTGACGGCGGGAACCCGCCTTAGGTCATGTTGACAAATGTCGGAGCCAGAGGCGGATCGATGTGATGTCGATGAAGCCCAGAAAGCTTTCGGCCGTTTTGTCGTAATGAGTGGCAACGCGTCGGGCGTTCTTGAGTTTGTTGAAGCAGCGCTCGACGAGGTTGCGCAGCCGATAGAGTGTACGGTCCACGGCCACGCGCAGCTTTCGGGACTTACGCATCGGGATCACCGGCACGACGTTGCGCGCCTCCATGGTTTCTCGAACCTTATCAGAGTCATAGCCGCGATCTGCTAGCAAGACGCTCGGTTCGGGCAAGTTGTCGTCCATGAGCAGATCAAAGCCCAGATAATCCGATGTCTGGCCCGGCGTGATGTCCGACCTCATGGGCAGACCAGGTCCGTGTTGCCGTGCTGAACGGCTACACCGCGCTCGGCATCCCAGTCACGAGGGTCGCAGGATAAGTCTGTCCGGGAGAAGGGGCAGTCCGACTGTCAGCCGATTTGTGCAACAAAGCCAAGTATTAGTACAGTTTGATGCCTCCTATGCGATACTAGGATACTTCGCAAGACGGAATTTAGTTTCTATCTTTGACTATCTGGAAATTGTCTCTTCGTCCGAAGCGAAATTAATGGATACAGCAATCGCCGCAATCGCGGTTGAGAATCTTTAGCAGACCGTA
>JBATOU010000006.1:0-5771 GCA_049291115.1 Ferruginibacter sp. | reverse complement strand
CTCCAGGACTACCTGGGCGAGCGCCGGCGCATTGCCGAGCGATGGGCGCAGCGCTCGAGCGCTCATGGTCTACAGGCTCCGACCTGGGCCGGCTGGCCCGACGGTCATCTCTTCCTTGGCCAGCGTGGCCCCCTCTCCGAGCGCGGAATCCGCCTCATCGTCGCCCAGCTCGGCCAGGCTGCCAAGCTTGATCAGCCGCTGAGCCCGCATCAGCTCCGCCATACCTTCGCCACTGCGCTCCTCGACCCCGCCGCCTACGGTCTCGACCGCGCACCAGCGACCCTGCCCGCTGTCCAGGCGCTGCTCGGCCACAGTGACATTGCCACCACCGCCGGCTACACCCGCGCCTCACCAGCCGACCTTGCACGCATGCTCGGCGAGCCCTCCGAACTCGACTGATCGCTGCCTTGTCGAGGTGCTATGCGCAGCATTCAGGACACTGCCTACCCCCGCCTCCGCAGCCGCGTCACCGCCCTCGACCTCGCCCATCACTACACCCCGACCGCCGATGAGCTCGCCCTCGCGAAGCAGAGCACCCGCGGCCTGCCGGCTCGCGTCGGCTTCCTGATCCTGCTCAAAGCCTTCCAGCGCCTCGGCGCCTTCCCGCTCCTCGCCGAGCTGCCGCTCGCAATCTGCACCCACATCGCCCGCGCCGCCAGCGGCAGTGTCACGCCGGAGGATCTCCAGCGCTACGACGCCTCAGGCACTCGCGGGCGCCACCTTGCCGTCATCCGCGCCTACCTCCAGGTGCAGCCCTACGGGCACGCCGCGCGACGAGCCATGCTCACGGCGATGGTCGAGGCAGCCCGTAGCAAGGACGACCTGGCCGACCTGATCAACATTGGGCTGGAGGAGTTGGTTCGCCAGCGCTTCGAGCTGCCCGTCTTCCCCACCCTGGAGAGCGCCGCCCGCCACGCCCGCGCCCTGGTCTCACGCACACTCTACGCCCAGGTCGTTGCAGCGCTCTCTGACGCTGCCCGTCAGCAACTCCTGGCCCTGCTCGATGTCGCACCAGGAGCAATCCACTCACCCTGGGAGCGGCTCAAGGCCGACGCCGGCAAGCCAACGCTGAAGAACCTCCGCGAGTGGGAGGCCCACCTGCGCTGGCTCGACGCCCGGAACGTCGGCGTCGAGGCCCTTCAGGCCCTCCCCGCGGTGAAGGTTCAGCGCTTCGCGGCCGAGGCCCGCACCCTGGACGCGGCGCGGATGCGCGAGCTGAGCGAGCCCAAGCGCCTCACCCTGCTCGCCTCGCTGGTTGCCGTACAGGCGGCCCGCGTGCGCGATGAGCTTGCCGAGATGTTCGTCAAGCGCATGGCCCGCGTCCAGCGTCAGGCTCGTGAGGCCCTCGCCACCTACCGAAAGAACCATGCCCAGCAGACCGACCACCTTGTCGCCACCCTGCGCGAGGTGGTCACGGCGCATCAGAGCCCCGGCACAGCTGACCAGCGTCTGGCCGCGATCGACGCCGTGATCGGAGCGAAGGGCGAGGCGCTGCTGGCTGCCTGCGACGCCTACATCGGCCACAGCACCAACAGCCACTTCCCCTTCCTCTGGAACCCCTTCAAGGACGACCGGGCCGCGCTCTTCCGGCTGCTCGGGTCACTGGAGCTGCGCAGTACGACCGAGGACACGGGGCTCGAAGAGGCGGTGCGCTTCCTGCTGGCCAACCAGCACCGCAACGGCGACTGGCTTGATACCGCCGAGACCATTGTTCGGCGGGGTGCTCCGCTCATCTGGAAGCCGCTGGTCGACCTCAGCTGGATTCCTGACTCCTGGTGGCGCCTGCTCAGCGACCTGATCCCGCGACCGGCCGCACCGCGCCGGGTACGCCGCCGGATGTTCGAGGTCTGCGTCTGCGTCCACGTCTTCTGGGCGCTGAAGGCCGGCAACCTGGCGGTGGTAAACAGCGACAACTTTGCCGACTACCGCCAGCAGTTAGTCGACGACGATGAGTTCAAGCGCCTAGTCGCGGTGTACGGCGAGCAGGTGGAGTTACCGACGACGGGCGCAGCCTTCGTTGCCCATTGGCAGCAGGCCCTGGAGCGTGCGGCCAGGACCGCGGACCAGGCGTTTCCTGCAAACCAGGCCGTGACCCTGGAGAACGGCGAGCCGCGGGTGAGTCGCCCTAAACCGCGCCCCACGCCGCCAGGGCTGCGCAAGCTGGAGAAGCAGATCGCTAGCGGCCTGGGCGATGTGAAGATCCTCGATGTGCTCACCGACACCGATGTATGGCTCCAGTGGACACGCTGCTTCGGCCCGGTGTCAGGCCACGCCGCGAAGCTCTCGGACAGCGCAAAGCGCTACCTCCTGGCGACGCTCTGCTACGGCTGTCAGATCGGGGCGAGCCAACTCGCGCGCGCCCTTGGCTCGGTTGACCGCCGGCAACTCGGCTGGGTTCACCTCCGGCACATCACTGAGGAGGCGCTCGACAACGCCAATCGTCTGATCATCAACGCCTATCACCGCTTTGCCCTGCCCGGCCACTGGGGCGATGGGCACAGCGTCGCGGCCGACGGCACCAAGTGGGACCTGTACGAGCAGAACCTGATGGCCGAGTACCACATCCGCTATGGCGGCTACGGCGGCATCGGCTACTACCACGTCTCCGACACCTACATCGCTCTGTTCAGCCACTTCATCCCCTGTGGGGTCTGGGAGGCGGTCTACATCCTCGATGGCCTGCTCCAGAACACCAGCGACATCCAGCCTGACACCGTCCATGCCGACACGCACGGACAGAACGAGGCCGTCTTCGGGCTCGCCGCCCTGCTGGGCATCAAGCTGATGCCGCGTATCCGCAACTGGAAGCATCTAACGTTCTACCGGCCAAGCCGCGACACGCACTACGAGCACCTCGACGAGCTGTTCACCGATACGATTGACTGGGGGCTGATCGCCACCCACCTGCCCGACATGCTGCGGGTCGTCGTATCGATCAAGGCGGGGCGGATCGTGCCCTCGACCATCCTGCGTCGGCTGAGCACCTACAATCAGCAGAACACGCTCTACCAAGCCTTCCGCGAGCTTGGGCGGGTGGTCAGGACGATCTTTCTGCTGGAGTATCTCGGCGACGAGGAGCTCAGGGTCACGATCAACGCGGCGACGAACAAGAACGAGAGCTTCAATCGCTTCGTGCAGTGGCTGGCCTTTGGCGGCGACCGAACGATTACCGAGAACGACCGCGATGCCCAGCGCAAGCTGGTGAAGTACAACCACCTGGTGGCGAACTGCGTGATCTTCTACAACGTCTTCGCGATGAGCCGGGTGATGGCCGACCTGGAGCGCCGAGGCGAAGTGATCCACGACGCAGCGCTGGCGGCGTTGAGCCCCTACATCACGAGCCACATCAACCGGCTCGGGCACTACGAGTTCGACCGCAAGCGGCGCCCGCCGGAGCTTGACTTCACGCTGTTCACTCGCCCAGCGCCGCCTCGCCCGACCGCAAGCCGCCGTCTTACGACAGCAGCGTCGTAACATTATGTTCTATGGCGGCAGAATCAACGAATCGTTGCCAACCCCCCTGATGCTTCGGCCGGCGCGCTCCAGATGGGCGAGGTACGTCTCGACGGCGGTGCGAGTAAACTGCTCGGGGGCGAAGCCGTCGCCACACCCGGGACGCTCGATGAGCCATGCACAGAATTGGCGCAGGACGCGGCGGTAGGCGTCGACGGTGGCGGGTGTCTTAGCCTCCAGCGTCGCGAGATAGGCAATGACGAGCGGCGGCGGCTCGGGAGAAGCTGGTTCCATGGCGAGGCGGTTCGGCCAGAACGATTCTGGTACGAGTTTCAGCCGCCTTTCTGAGCACGCTCAGGAAGGAGGCTTAGCAAGCGGAAGGCGTCAGAATGCGCTCCGCTATTCTACGAGCAGCTCGTGAGAGCGTCAACTCGTACCGGAAGCATGGTTCTGGGGCGAGTCGGGCCAAAACTTGGTGGAAGAATTTACCGAATCTCGCACCTGGTGTCGTCCATCCTGGTCTAGGGTTCCGGTAGCGAAGGCTGTTGTAGCGCTGCAGTCACCGATCTCCCACGCATTGGTTCCTCTGCCGTACGCACCGAACAGTACCATCAATGGGGTATTTGTCCCCTGGAGCCGCGGCTCCAGGGCTTCCAGTCGCTGCGGGCGTTAGGCAAACTGATGACGTCCCGACTGCTCAGGCTCCATCGCTCGCGCACTCGATGCCTCGCCGCATTAGTCTGCCGGTCCGATGAGCTCCTTGTCGTATGTCGCCCTCGCCCCTGTCTCTCATCGTGCTGCTCGCTGCGGGAGTCTCCTTCGGCGCCGCCGGCCTTGCCAGCCGCCGACCAGCTGTTGCCGGCCGCCAGGCGTTTGTATGGCTGATGCTCGCCCTCGGCACCTGGAGCCTTCTCAGCGACCTGCACACGCTCGTTCCCGCCCCGGCGCTCAAAGTGGCGGTGGCGAAGCTCCAGTACCTGTCGATTGCAAGCGTATCGCTCCTCTGGCTCCTCGTCGTACATCGCGCGGTCGGTCTCCCCCAGCTGCGGCACCGCCACGTGGGTGTACTCGCCGTCATCCCGCTGCTTACCGTGGCCGCGGCCTGGACCAACGACTGGCACGGCTGGCTCTGGGCCCAGATCACGCCGGTCTGTTCGACGCTGGTCTATCACCACGGCCCCTGGTTCTGGGTCGCAGTGGCCTACAACTACGGGCTCTTGGTCGCGGCGCTCGTGCTCCTCGTCCGCGCGCTGCGCCACACTCCGCCCCCCTTCCACCCCCAGCTGCGCGTGATGATTGCCGCCGCCGCTCTGCCCTGGGTTGGCAACGCGCTCTATCTTACCCATGCCATCCCGATCCCCGGCCTGGACCCGACACCGCTGGCCTTCACGCTGAGCGGGCTGCTGTTCTTCTGGGCGCTCACCACCTACCAGTTCCTCGACCTGGTGCCGATTGCCCGCAGTGTGCTGTTCGATCACCTGGAGGATGGAGTTCTGCTCGTGGATCGTTCTCGGCGCGTGGTGGATGTAAACCTCGCCGCACGTCGCCTCGCCGACCTCGACGCCGCGGTGATCGGGCAGCCTCTCGACAGCGCCCTTCCAGCCCTGTCTGGGGCAATCACGGTGAGCCGAGATCGTACGGCGGCCGTGCTGGTCGAGCCGTTCGGGCTAGCCGCGGCCAGTATCGAGGTGCGCGCCACCCCCCTGCTAGGCACGCGCGGCCAGGAGGTAGGATGGCTGGTGGTGCTCCGCGACATGACCACCCAGCAGTCCCTCCTGCGCCAGCTGCGCGCCGAGCACGAGTTCGCGCTTCAGGTGATGCAGATGATGGGCGAAGGGCTCACCGTCACTGATGCTGCCGGCCAGTTTACCTTTGTCAACGACGCCTACGCCCGGCTGTTCGGCTACAAGCCGGCGGACCTTATTGGCCGCAGGCCACAGGAGCTCACGGTAGAGATGGATCACGCGGCGCTACAGGCCGCCTGGGAACAGCGGGCGGCGGGACAGCCGAGCACCTACCTCTCCCGCCTGCGCTGCGCTGATGGCCGCATGACCACGGTGCAGATCACCGGCACCCCGCGGATCGTCAATGGCACCCTCGCTGGCAGCATTGCGGTGATCACCGACTTGAGCGAGCGGCTGGCGCAGGAGGAGGCGCTGCGCACCGCTGAACAGACGCTGCGCAGCTTCTTTGACAGTGCTGGGGTGATGATGGGGATCGTTGAGCTAGGCGATGACGACATCCTGCACGTCGTCGACAATATCGTCACGGCAACCTTCTTTGGCACCAGCGTAGAGGCGATGCGCGGGCAGTGGGCC
>JBATOU010000005.1:0-1605 GCA_049291115.1 Ferruginibacter sp. | reverse complement strand
TTATATTTGAGGTAAAGTAAAAACCGCAAAGAGGCAGAGAAAAAGCGTTTCCGCAGGATATAATATCTCAGCGAAATCTCATTTAACTCTTATTCTCTGCGGTGAAAAAAAATAATATGAACACCCCAAAAAGATACTTAATCACATCAGCACTTCCTTATGCCAACGGCCCCAAGCATATTGGCCACCTGGCCGGCGCTTATTTACCAGCTGATATTTATGTACGATACCTGCGTGCTCAAAAAAAAGATGTAGTATACGTTTGCGGCAGTGATGAACATGGCGCAGCTATCACCATCCAGGCCATGAAGGAAAACAGCACGCCACTTGCCATTGTTGATAAATACCATGCCATGCTTAAAAGCAATATGGCTGACCTGGGCATATCATTTGACATCTATCACCGTACTTCCTCTCCCATTCATCATGAAACAGCTCAGGAATTTTTTACTGCTTTGAATGACAAAGGTGAACTGGAAAAAAAAGAAACAGAACAATACTATGATGAGGATGCAAAAACATTCTTAGCAGACCGTTATATCATCGGCACTTGCCCGGTTTGCGCTAATGAAAATGCCTATGGTGACCAGTGTGAAAAATGCGGCACATCCCTTAGCCCCGAACAGCTTTTAAATCCCAGGAGTACATTAAGCGGAAATGCGCCGGTTAAAAAAGCAACTACTCACTGGTACCTGCCGCTGAACAAACACGAAGACTTCTTACGCAAATGGATACTCGAAGATCATGCAGCAGACTGGAAGGCTAATGTAGTTGGGCAATGTAAGGGATGGATAGAAGCAGGGCTTCAGCCCAGGGCTGTAACCAGGGATCTTGACTGGGGCGTTGCTGTTCCCGGTGCTCCCGGAAAAGTACTGTATGTGTGGTTTGATGCGCCCATCGGGTATATCAGCGCTACCAAACAATGGGCATTGGATAATGACAAAGACTGGAGACCATACTGGGAAGACAAGGATACCAAACTCGTTCATTTCATAGGCAAGGATAATATTGTTTTTCATTGTATCATTTTCCCGGTGATGCTTAAACTTTATGGAAATATTTTACCGGATAATGTACCCAGCAATGAATTCATGAACCTGGAAGGCGATAAAATGAGTACCAGCCGCGGATGGAGCATTGAGATGGATGATTACATCAACGACTTTGTAAAAAAAGAGAACGGCGGCGATATGATGGTAGATGCACTGCGTTACTATTTAACAGCCATCGCTCCCGAAACCAAAGACAGCGAATTTACCTGGAAAGGTTTCCAGGATGCGCTGAACAGTGAACTGGTTGCCGTATTTGGCAATTTTGTGAACCGCACTTTTGTGTTGATGCACAAATTGTGCAAAGGAAAAGTACCTCCTGTACATGCTGAATTATTAGACGATACCGATAAACAATTGCAGGAAGAGATTCAGCATACAAAAATAAAAATTCAAAACAGCATAGAAAGTTACAAGTTCAGGGACGCATTAAGTGAAGTGATTGACCTGGCAAGAAAAGGCAATAAATACATGCAGGAAAAAGAACCCTGGATCGTTGCCAAACAAACCGGGGAAGACGGGCAGCCAACTGCAGCGGCACAACAAAAAATTGATA
>JBATOU010000004.1:0-34885 GCA_049291115.1 Ferruginibacter sp. | reverse complement strand
GTTTGCACCAGCCCTTAATGGCCATCAGTACATCGGTATCGTCCATGCTGCAAAACTGGTCAAGGGTTATGCCGCCTAATGGTGAATTAATAAAGCTGTTGAGTGGCTCGGCACATTGGGCACCCAGTACTTTGGCACGCCTTACAATGCGTTGCAGCATCTGTTCTGCACTCAACACCGTTTTGTGCAGGTACACCTGCCAGTACATGAGCCTGCGTGCCACCAAAAATTTTTCGATAGAATATATCCCTTTTTCTTCCACCATCAGGTCGCCGTTGTGCACGGTAAGCATTTTTAAGATGCGGTCGTACCCGATCACCCCTTCATAAACACCCGTAAAAAAACTATCCCTGTTCAGGTAATCCATCCTGTCTACATCCAGTTGCCCGCTCACCAGCTGGTGAAGGAATTTTTTTGGGTAATTGCCGGTAAAGATATCGTAGGCCATTTGCAGTTTCCCCTCAAACTCTTTATTAAGCTCCTGTATCAGCAGTTTTGAGATCTCTTCGTGATGCAGGTTTTCGGCCAGTACCTGTTCCAGTGCATGCGAAAAAGGTCCGTGACCAATATCGTGGAGCAGGATGGCTATCTTTGCAGCCTGTTGTTCTTCCTTTGTAATGTCAATTCCCTTGCTGCACAATTCCTGTAAAGCACTGCGCATAAGATGATAGGCACCCAGTGAATGATGCAGGCGGCTATGAACCGCCCCAGGATAAACCAGGTGGGCCATGGCCATCTGGTGAATACGGCGCAGGCGCTGGTAATAAGGATGGGCAATGATTTCGTTTATCAGCGGATCGTCGATGGTGATGAAGCCATAAACCGGGTCGTTGATAATTTTATGAAAAGCCATGGTTTTTTTGAATATTTGTTAAATGTAATACAAAGCTTGCAAAGCTAGAGGCTAAATGGGTAATTTGCTTAAGAACTAATTTGATAATGCGACAATGTGACGGTTTGTTACTGCGATGAACAAGGGGATGACGTACAAGTGAGTCCCGAAAGCTATCGTGACAACAATGCTGAACAAAGAACTTCTGTTTGTAACATAATAATATTTTCAAGGCCACAAGCCTGTTGGTAAAAAAAATAATATGAGCATAGCAAAAATACTTTGGGTGGATGATGAGATAGACAGCCTTACTTCGCAAATAATGTTTTTAGAAAACAAGGGTTACGAAGTGGCTACCAAAACAAACGGCTTTGATGCTGTAGAATACGTGAAAGATAATTTTGTGGATGTGGTGCTGCTTGATGAAACAATGCCCGGCATTACCGGCCTGCAAACCCTGCAGCAAATAAAGGAAAACAACAGCACCGTGCCTGTAGTGCTCATTACAAAAAATGAGGCAGAAAATTTGATGGATGAGGCCATTGGCAGCCAGATAAGCGATTACCTCATAAAACCTGTAAACCCAAACCAGGTTTGGCTGAGCCTTAAAAAACTCATAGATAATAAAAGACTGGTGGCAGAAAAAACCACCAGCGCCTACCAGCAGCAGTTCCGCAACCTGTTTACGGCACTCAACAACAATCCCGATTATAACGAGTGGATGGAACTCTATAAAAAACTTGTGTACTGGGAGCTTGAAATGAAAAAAAGCGATAGTCCCGAAATGCAGGAAGTGTTTCAAACACAGAAGCAGGAGGCCAATATCGAGTTCTTTAAATACGTTTCAAAAAATTATGCCGGATGGGTTTCACCCAAAAGTAGCGATGGGCCCATTATGAGCAACAACCTGTTAAAATACAAAGTGCTTCCCCACCTCGAAAAAGGAACACCCCTGTTTTTTGTACTTATCGATAACCTGCGTTTCGATCAATGGAAAGCCATACAACCCATTTTTGCAGAAAGCTTCCGCATTCATGAGGAAGATACCTTTTATGCTATTTTGCCCACAGCAACACAATATGCACGCAATGCCATTTTTGCCGGCCTGCTGCCTATCGATATTGAAAAACAATTCCCGGTGCAGTGGAAAAATGATGATGAAGAAGGGGGAAAAAACCTTCACGAAGAAGAGTTTTTAAAAGGACAGTTAAAACGGCTTGGCAAGGGTGACCTGAAATATTCTTATACCAAGATCACCAATAACAACGACGGCCAAAAGCTGGTGGACAATATACACAACATGCTGCAGAACGATTTTAATGTGATCGTATATAATTTTGTGGATATGCTCAGCCATGCACGTACAGAAATGGAAGTGCTGAAAGAACTGGCAGGCGACGAAACAAGTTACCGCAGCATTACCCAAAGCTGGTTTGAGCACAGCCCGCTGCACCAGGCGCTTAAAAAAATTGCCGATAAAAACATCAATCTTATTGTGGGCACCGATCATGGCAGCACCCGTGTAAAAACACCGGCAAAAGTGATCGGCGATAAGCAAACAACCGCCAACCTGCGTTATAAGCATGGCCGTAATCTAAATTACGAAGACCGTGATGTGCTTGCGTTCAGAGACCCCCGTGAAGCAGGTTTGCCGGTGCCAACTGTAAACTCTTCTTTTATTTTTGCAAAAGGCGATTTGTTCCTCTGCTATCCAAACAACTACAATCATTTTGTAAACTATTACCGCAATACATTTCAGCATGGCGGCATCAGCCTGGAGGAGATGATCGTACCGGTGGTAAGGATGAGTAGTAAATAGGTTTAAGAGGTTCAAGAGGTTTCCCCAGCAATGCAATTTCGCGGCATAATTTCTTTTGCTGCTCATTTTTTTCTCCCCTACATTTGCTTCGGATTTGGTTCCAGCCCCGATGGCTATCGGGACGGATTAAAAGGGAAGTCCGGTCGTAAATTCCGGCGCTATCCCCGTAGCTGTAAAGCCTTTCAAACTCTTTAAAGTTTCAGCCACTGTGTGTTAAGGCATACGGGAAGGTTTTAAAGAGAGGCAAGCCAGAAGACCTGCCATTTTCCGCTTAACAACATTAAGCTTTCGGGTGAAAGGCTTGAAATATAAATGCCCAGGCCTTTATATTTCTCTCACAATTTCCGGAAGCAGTCATGATCAAAATTTTTTCACTACATGAAAAAGAAAATTTTTATTGCGGCTGCTGTAATTTTTAGCAGTGCCGCAAGAGCGCAAACAGACAGTACAAAATTGCTCGAGGATGTGGTGATCAGTGCCACAAAGTACCCACTCAAATCATCTCAAACAGCAAAACTGCTTACCATTATCACAAAAGAGGAACTGGCAAAGGCAGGCGGTAAAGACCTGGCACAGGTTTTAATGGAAATGGGAGGCCTGTTTGTAAACGGTGCCAACAGCAGCATGGGAAAAGATAAAGCGATCTACCTCCGCGGCGCATCGGTAGATCATACACTGATCACAATAGACGGTGTTCCTGTATACGACCCATCGGGTATTGGGGGTATTTTTGATATCAGGAATTTTAACCTCGAAAATATTGAACGTATTGAGATATTAAAGGGAAGCCAGAGTACCTTATATGGAACCGATGCTATAGCTGGCGTTATCAATATTATTACCAAAAAGGCAGGACAAAAATTGTTGAATATGAACGGAACACTTGGTGCCGGCAGTTTCAATACTTATAAAGCCAATGCCGGCATCAGCGGTAGAAAAGATAAGTTAGATTACAGCGCTTCTTATGGGTATGCAAAAAGCGGGGGCATTAACGAGGCTGTTACACAAGGTTCTGTTTATGATAAAGATGGGTTCAAACAACAAACATTTAATGCCAACCTGGGAGTGCATGCAACAAAAAATATCCGGGTCGCTCCTTATATGCGTTATTCAAAAATTAATGGCGATATAGACCAGGGCGCTTTTACCGATGAACTGGATTATACTTATACACAAAAAAACCTGCAGGCGGGTGTACGCAATGAATTCGTTTTTGGTAAAGCAAAACTGAACCTGCTGTACAATTTTAATAAAACAGAACGGCTCTATATAGACGACTCTGTAAAGAGCAGGAATGGGTTTGATATCTACAGCAGGGGAAACTATTCGGGGAAAGAGCATTTTGTAGATGCTTATGCTGATTTTTCAATTAGGAAGTGGATAAGGCTGACTGCGGGTGCCGATTTCAGAACCGTATCAACAGCGCAATTGTATATTTCAATTCCGGCATGGGCGCCACCCCTGCCATTGGATACCAGTATGACCCAGCAGAGTATTTATACTGCCGTTAACCTGAAGAAAGATGATTTTTACAATTTTGAGGCCGGTGGCCGCATTAATTTCCATTCGGCATATGGAAACCATCTTGTTTTTAATTTAAACCAGTCTTACACCCTGAATGAAAGGATAAAAATTTCCTCAAATATTTCGAGCGGTTATCGTACCCCATCGCTTTACCAGTTGTATTCCGAGTATGGTAACAGGGATTTAAAGCCAGAAGCATCTACCAGTGTGGAAATCGGGCTTCAGTATTTTTCTGCCGATAAAAAAATGAATGCCAGGATCGTCTATTTTGGCAGGAACGTAAAAGACGTATTGTTTTTTTATACCGATCCTTTCAGTTTTAAATCTGCGTATATAAACCAGGACAGGCAAAACGACCGCGGACTTGAACTGGATGCCGGCTATACCGGGTTTAAAAATACCAGCATTAAATTATTCTATAATTATGTGAATGGAAAAATTCATACTAAGAACTTCTCAGGTAAGGATACAACTTTTTTTAATCTCCTCCGGAGGCCCAAACATAATGCTGTTATAACCGTGAGTACGTTAATTAAAAAACGCTTCAACATTGGCACAAGCTTATCTTTTGTGGGGCAGCGAAAAGACCGTTATTTTGATGCCGTGTCTTTTCAGTCTGTTGACACCGTTTTGAAGCGTTATATTCTCCTGGGCCTGTATGCCGATTATGGTTTTTTAAAGAACCGGCTTATTGCTTTTGCCGATATACGTAATATTACAGATGTAAAATATACAGAAGTGGCAGGTTTTAATACACCGGGGTTCAATGCAAATGCCGGTATAAGATTTAGTTTTTAAATCACTATTGCTTGATAACCTTACGAGACCTTTGCATCACTTCAACTACCTCACCCCAACCCCTCTCCGGTGGAGAGGGGCTAGAAACCTTATTGGAAATGGGTTTCAAGAATTTCGAAAAACTTTAACCCACCATAGTATTTTTAAATGAATAATACATCGCAAAAATATTGTGCAGGTTGCGGCTCTTCATTTGAATGCCGGCCTGCTGATATTACCCAATGCCAGTGCAGCAGCATTAGTTTAGATGCAGCTTCACTGGCATATATAAAGGAGCATTACAATGATTGCCTGTGCCTGAATTGCCTAAAGCAAATCAATGCAATGTTTAACCCAAACAGCAACCCAGTTTGATTATATTTGCAGCAAACCGGGTTTTATGTTCGATTTTGGAAAATTAGCACTGAAAGAAATACTCACAATCAGCTTCACACTTTTTGCGGTGATAGATATGCTGGGTTCTATACCCGTGCTGGTAACGCTGAAGGCAAAGATGGGCGGGCAGATCCGCAGCCTGCAGGCCACCCTTGCTTCGGGGGCGCTTATGATCCTTTTCCTTTTTTTAGGGCGGGAATTTTTAAACCTGCTGGGGCTCGATGTAAAATCATTTGCCGTGGCAGGTAGTATTGTAATTTTTATACTGGGGTTGGAAATGGTGCTTGGCCTCGAATTTTTTAAAGGCGATAACAATCCCAGGAGCGGCAGCGTGGTGCCCATTGCGTTTCCGCTCATTGCCGGCTCGGGTACGCTCACCACTATTATGTCGTTAAAGGCAAACTATGAAGACGTGAACATACTTATCGGCATCCTCATTAATCTTATTGTTATTTTTTTGGTGCTGCATTCGCTTAAATGGATAGAAAAAGCGCTGGGACCCAGTGGATTGATTGTGATAAGAAAATTTTTTGGCGTAATTTTGCTGGCCATTGCCGTAAAAATATTCGGAACCAATGTGGTGAAGTTTGCAAAGTAGTTGATGGTTGACGGGTTGGCCTCGTAGTACAATGGATAGTATAAGAGTTTCCGAAGCTCCAGATCCAGGTTCGATTCCTGGCGAGGCCACAGGCAGAAGCGGGTTGCAGTAATGTTCCCGCTTTTTTTATACAAACAATAAGTAAGGTATATTTATTTTAAAAGAATAGTTTGCATGATGTATTTTGTGTACTCTAAGAGCCAATTTCACGTATGGTAAAATATTCTGTCACCTCATTTGTTCTCTTAATATTGTCAATTTTCTGTTTTTCTCAAACAGCCGACAGTATAAAATCAGTCAGTCATTTTTCGGGCAGCATCAGTGTAACGCATAATGGACTTTCATTCATTCCTACTTTTTCTCTGGGGAAACCTGCAACCATCTTCAACCTTTCAATGGGGAAAAAGAAACTCAGTTTTGAACCTGAAATACGTTTTTCGCTGGCGGCAAAGCCATGGAGTTTTCTTTTTTGGTGGCGCTATAAATTGCTTAATACTAAAAAGTTTTCGCTACGGCTTGGGGCACATCCTGCCATGAACTTCCGGGAGGAAACAGTAACTGTAAACGGTATATCAAAAAATGTAATGGTAAGCCGCCGCTACGTGGCAGGTGAATTAACGCCAAATTACCTTATTGAAAAAAATATCAGCATAGGCATGTATTATTTATATTCACGTGGTATTGATGATGGGACTGCAAAAAACACCCATTTTATCACATGCAACACTAATTTTTCCTATATCCCGCTCAAAAAAGGGGTTTACATGAAGTTTATTCCACAGCTCTATTATTTAAAAATGGACCAATATGATGGCAGCTTCTTTACCTCAAGTGTTTCACTTGCCAAAAGAAATTTCCCGCTTTCAATTATTGGAATCATTAATAAGCGCATCCGGTCGAATATTGCAGCCAGCAAAAATTTTGTTTGGAATACCAGCCTGGTTTATTCATTTGGAAAAAAATATACTGAAAAAGCGCAACTATGACCGGTAGGGACATTCATGACTTGAATTGTATTTTTGCCTTAAGTAAAATTAAATTATCATGAACACAGCCATGCCCACCCGCAAATTAGGAAACAGCCATCTTGAAGTTTCGGCCATTGGTCTTGGTTGCATGGGTATGAGCTTTGGTTTAGGCCCCGCTGCCGATAAAAATGAAATGATCACTTTAATTCATGCTGCGGTGGAACAGGGCATCAGTTTTTTTGATACAGCCGAAGTGTATGGCCCCTATACAAATGAAACACTCGTGGGCGAAGCATTAAAACCATTCAGAAATAAAGTGGTCATTGCCACAAAATTTGGGTTTAATATCCAGGATGGTAAAATGAATGGGGTAAACAGCTATCCCCAAAATATCAGGAAGGCCGTGGAGGCTTCACTAAAACGGTTACAAACAGACAGTATTGATCTTTTGTACCAGCACCGGGTTGATCCCAATATTCCTATTGAAGAGGTGGCCGGTACTGTAAAAGATCTAATACAGGAAGGGAAGGCAAAATATTTTGGTTTGTCTGAAGCCGGAGCACAAACCATCCGGCGTGCTCATGCCGTGCATCCTGTTACAGCTTTGCAAAGCGAATATTCTATGTGGACGCGGCAGCATGAAAAAGAAATTATTCCAACCATTGAAGAACTGGGTATCGGGCTCGTTGCCTTCAGCCCTTTGGGCAAGGGCTTCCTGGCCGGCAAAATTGATGAAAGTACGAAATTTGCTGAAGGCGATATCCGGAATACCTTGCCAAGATATACTGAGGAAGCACGTGCTGCAAATAAAGCACTGTTAGATATTCTTCAGCAGTTTGCAGCAAAACGAAATGCTACTCTGGCACAAATTGCACTGGCCTGGGTGCTGGCACAAAAACCCTGGATCGTTCCTATACCTGGTACAACCAAACTCCACCGGCTTGCCGAAAATAATGCGGCAGTTACCCTACAGTTGACCAGTGAAGAGTTGCAGGAAATTGAAAATGCTTCTGCACAAATTCAAATAATGGGCTCCCGTTATACCGAAGCTATGGAGAAGTCGACGGGTTTATGATAGAATTTTTTCATTAATGGTTTAACCTGTTGTGTGGTTGAAATAGTTTTAGTAAGAGAAGGCCCTTTGCGTGCTTTGCGAAATACCTTGGCATCTTTGCGGTAAAAAATTACCGCAAAGACCTCAAAGAAATAGCTGCAAAGACCCGCAAACTAACCCAAATTATAAAATGAATTGTTTTCATTTTACACACATTAATACTTTAGCAAGGCATACCCACCCACTTTAATTGAGCTAATCAGCATCTTTCTTTTAAATCAATGGCCGTATCATTTTTTTTCTATTCCCACCCGCTTAAATACTACAGCAAAACCGAAATACAGCCAGTTGCAAATTGATTGTAATGTGTAAATATTACACGATCTTTATGCCCGCTATCGTCAAAAATAATTGCCCCTGTTTCCTGTTGCAGGATAAATTGTTTAAAGAATATGCCTTCCAAAATGCATTCTCACCTTTAAATGCCATTATATGAAAAAGACAAAAATTATTCTTGCAACTTTTTTGTTCATCATCTGCCTGCAACGTTTGTATGCACAAAACGATGTAATGATGCAGGCTTTTTACTGGAATGTACCGGTAAATGAAGCCACTAAGAACGGCTTTTGGTACGATACCATTAAAGCAAAAATTCCGGCTATGAAAACAGCCGGCATCCGTGCCTTATGGATGCCGCCTCCTTCTAAAGGCAACTGGGGTATAGTTGATATGGGCTATGGGCTTTTTGACCATTACGACCTGGGTGCTTATAACCAGAAAGGATCCACGCAAACACGTTTTGGATCCAAGGCCGAACTGCAGAGCCTCATCACAACAGCACATTCCACTGCAGGTGGTGCGCCATATATGGATCTCTATGCAGATGTCATTTTAAACCATATTTACAGTAACAATACAACCGCAGAAGAAAGCGGCGATAATCCTGCTGTTAAAACATATGTTTTTAACAAGGCAGTATCCGGCGGCATACAAAGGGTTCCTTTTCCCACCAATGAAATACGCTGGCTGATCCCAAATGCAGCAGCGGGCACTTATTATATCCAGCTGAGCGGATACTTTTTAAACTATGCCGGGGTAGTGGGCGAAAGGGGATACGATGTAAAATTTAAGTTTACCGGAAACGCCGCACCAACCCAAACCACGCAGCTTTGGGAATCTGAACCCAATAATGGTGGCGGCCAGTTTAATACGGCCCTGGATCAATACACTTACAGCGGCCATATGCAGAACAATACAGATATTGATGAATTTAAAATCACTTTGCCTGCTGCACGTACCATCGAAATTACCCTTACAGCAAAGCGGGAAGGAGTGAACGCTTCCAATCAATGGGAATGGCAATGGGCTGCACAAACAAATGGCTATTATCCATCTGCTGTTTGGTATAACGGAACAAATCTAGCCGGCACATCTTTAAAAGCATATACCGCTACCAGTATCGATTTTGTAAACCATACAGGTACCGGTGAAGCAAATTTTATCTGGACCTACAATAATTTTCATCCCGTAGATGCAAATGATTATTTAGGTGATGGCGGAAGTACCGATGGAGGTTTTGAAGACCAGATTGTAACCAATACAAGATGGTTTGGAAACGACCTTAATACATTTGATGTAACGGTGCAAAACCGCCTGAAGGCCTGGGGCGTTTGGCTTACCAATACGATCGGGTTCGATGGCTACCGCCTCGATTTTGTAAGGGGCTTTCAAACACAAATGGTTTCAGGCTGGGTAAATAATTTGCCTAAAAAGCCCGATGGCTCCCAACGTTTCATTGTGGGCGAATATTTTACCGGCTATAAATACCGCCTAAAAAACTGGGTGAACGACCTGTTGGCACAGGGAACCGATGCAGATGTATTTGATTTTCCTTTGAAAAATACGCTTACTTCCATGACCAATGGAAACGGGGCCAGTTTTAATATGGCATGGCTCAATCATTCGGGTATGGTAAGGGATAACGGCGGTAATGCATTGGGTGGAACTTCGGTGGTTACTTTTCTTGAAAATCATGATACCGGGAAAGAAAGTGACAAATGGGTAACAAAAGACTGGAAGATGGGTTATGCATATATCCTGTTTCATGAAGGACGGCCCTGTCTTTTTTACCCGCAGTATTACGGGGTTACCCAGGTAGATAACCACAATAACGCAATTACTGTTACTGCTCCTGCAGCACTTAAAACAGATATTAATAAGATGATCTCATTGCGGAGTAAATACCTGGGAGGTTCGCTTATAGTATTGACCGAACAGGGAAACCCCGTAACGGAACCCAATCCAAACGGTACTACCACTTTTGCGGGAGACACCTGGAATGTATATGCAGCACGCCGCCAGGGAAACGGTACCAAGAGTGGCGCCATCCTGGTAGTGAACAACAATGATAACCTTACCAGGGGTATTTGGGTAGACAACGACGGTTCACCAAATGGAACAGCCACACCAGGGTATACCGATTGGAAAAACCAGGTATTGGTAAACGCACTTAACCCTGCCCAAACCGTAACTGTTGCGGCAGACGGGCGTGTGCATTTATATGCGCCGGCACGTGGTTATGCGGCATGGGTGCTGCAAAGTGAGTACGCCGCATTGAGGCAGGGCACTCAACCTGTAAAAACAGAAATAGCCGCAACAATAACCGAAACAATGGTATATCCAAATCCATCTGCTGCCCAGGTAAATATTGAGTTTAGTGTAGAACAAAAACAAAAAGTGAAGCTGGAGATTTTTGATATGCAGGGCAGGATGGTAAAACTTTTGTTCAACGGAACAATGGAAGCAGGTCGTTATAAAAAGATTTTTACAGGAGTTAATTCGGGAACTTATTCTTACAGGCTGAGCATGGGTGCAAGAAAAGAAACCGGAAATTTTATTATTTCAAAATAGAGTGTGCTGCATCAGCATTGGTTTAATAAAAAAGGGTATTTGTATTTTCAAATACCCTTTTTCTATTATTTGACGTATTAATACTACAAATGGTAACTGATGGCAAGATCCTTCAGTTCCAGTAGATTTTTCACTTTTAATTTTTCAAATATCCTTGCCTTATGTGTACCAATGGTGCTTACCTGCAGGTGAAGCATGTTGGCAATATTGCTGAGTGTTTGTCCGCTCAGCAGCAGTGAAACAATTTCAAATTCACGGGAAGATAATTTATTGAAGAGGTTTTCATCTGTTTGGCTGCCCGATGGACCTGATAACACTTCGGCCAGCTCGTTGCTGATGTATTTACCATTATTGAGTACCCGGTATACTGCACTTTTTAATTCGTCAAGCGGGGCATCCTTACTGATAAATCCCTTGGCGCCAGCCTTTAAAAACCGCTTGGCATATATGTTTTCGGGGCTCATGGAAAATACCAGCACTTTGAGGTCGGGAAATTTAATTTTAAAGTATTCCATCAGCCCAAGTGCATCTGTATTGGGCATTTGTATATCAAGCAAAACAAGATCGTACTGATTTTTTTTAAGCAGTGCCAGGCTGCTTTCGCCATCAAAAGCCTCATCTGTAAGAGACGGTTTATAAATATCGGAAAGTAAGGCTTTGATGCCGGACCGAACCACCACATGGTCATCAATAATTAAAAATTTTTTCATCAACTGGTTTTTTTAGGAAGGGAAGCAATGTTTTGGAAAGCAAATGTAATCAATGGCGTTATTTCCTGCAAAGTGTTTTTACGTTTTTCGAATTATAAAAATCAGGTAAATTGTGCAGGTATTTTTACCAATGAACACAGAAAAAAAAATAGACGTAACAATTATTGAAAATAAGACAGGCAAAGGCGCTTATTTAAAAAAAATTGTCAGAAGCACAGGCTTGCCGCTGAAAAAAATTTTTATTTGCGCTGCGCCATCTGCATTCAGGCTAAAAGACAGCAGGCCTGGCCGTAATATCTGCATTCTGTATCTTCAGCGTATGGGCAGAGAGGAGCAGCAGGCTGTTCAAAATTTGCTGAAAACAGCCGGGATGCCACCGCTCATTATTTTACTTGAAAAGCTTTCTGTTCCGGCATGTAAAAAAATGATGGATGCCGGGGTGGCAGATATTATTCCTGCAGAACAACTCGACGGCAAGTTATTGGAAAGAGCCATGCGGTATGCACTCGAAATAAGGAGTGTTTCCAACGAACTGAAATGGAGTAACGAACGCTATTATCTTGTAGGGGAAGCTACAAAGGATATGGTGTGGGATTGGGACCTGCTAAACAGCAAAGTATTTCGTAGCAAGGAAGCCTGGCAGAATATTACCGGAAACGCTACTGATTATTCTTACCCCGACAGCTGGTGGAACCGGGTGCATCCGCAGGATAAAAAAAGAGTGGTTGCAATAGTCAATAAAATTTTAAAAGACAGGAACATTAAGAATTTCGAAATTAAATGCCGCATCATTAAAGATGATGGTGCCGTGGCCCATACGATCGACAAGGGTTATGCCATCAGGAACGAAAAGGGTGAAGTGATACGCCTGGCTGGTGTTACACAGGATATTTCTGCAAAACTTGAGCTCGAAAAAACGCTTGAATACGAAAGAAAGAAAAGACAAGATGAAATAACCGCCGCTGTAATTGCCGCACAGGAACGGGAACGGGAGGCTATTGGTAAAGAATTGCATGATAACATCAACCAGGTACTTGCCACCACCAAACTCTATATCGAGTATGCCATGCAGAACGGCGATATGAGGGATGATTTTTTAGAGAACTCAAAAAAATTTATTTCCTCCGCTGTAGAAGAAATTCGAAGGCTTTCCAGATCCCTGATGCCGCCATCTTTGGGCCAGGTGGGTCTTGCAATGGCGCTTACAGATCTTACCGACAGTATAGCAATTCTTAAAAGGTTCAGGATCCATAATGATTTTAAACTGCTGGATGAAAAAAAATTAAATGACGACCTGCGGCTAACAATATTCCGTATTGTACAGGAACAGCTTACAAATATCATAAAACATGCACATGCAAAAAACGTCAGGATCAAAATAAAAACGCTCAAAAAACGTTTGATATTGGAAGTGGAAGACGATGGCCGCGGCTTCAATAAGAAACAGGTAAGTGCCGGCCTCGGATTCAAAAATATTTCCAGCAGGGCACAGCTTCACAAAGGCAGCCTTCAATTGGTGACTGCAAAAAACAAAGGTTGCCGTATTAAGCTGGAATTTGACCTTTAATACCAGCGTTTATGCACAAAATCTTAATTGCCGATGATCACAGTATCAGCCGGGCGGGTCTTAAAATGTTATTGTACCGTACAGCACCGGGGCTTGTATTTCACGAAGTACAAACAGCCGGCGAAGCGCTGGAAGCGGCACTCAATAACCATTTCGACCTCGTAATTATGGATGTGAACATGCCTGGAGAAGGAACCGCAGAATGTGTACGCAAGATCGTTAAGCAGAAACCTTCGCAGTATATTATGATGTACAGCATGAATACAGAGCCTGTATATGAAAAAAAGTTTCTGCTGGCCGGTGCACGGAAATATATCCGCAAAAATGATAATGAGCAGGTCATCAAAGAAGCGGTGCTGGATGCCCTCCTGGAAGTGAAAACAGGTACTCCTGCAAAAACTGCAAAATCAGCTGCAGAAAAAACGAAAAGCCTTTTCGACGAGCTTTCTCCCAAACAAAAGGAAATAACCCGGCTCATGATGGAAGGGAAAACCGTAAAAGAGATATGTGCTGTCCTTAACCTGCACAGCTCCACCATCAGTACACAAAAAATGCGCATTTTTCAAAAGTTCCAGATACAAAGCCTGGTTGAACTCTACACACTTTCCAAGCTTGTTTCTTAAAATAACCGGCCCCCGTTACCAGGCAGTCTTTTAAACTCGTTAAACCTCTTTAACTTTACTGTATGAGCAGTAAAGAGCCCCTAAACCTTTCATTTCCCTGGCCAGGCAGTATGCGTCAATTGTTTTTGCAGCACGTTGGTCAAACTTCAGGGGCCCCGCTTGTTTTGAATATTGTAAAAGCAGAGGGAAGCAGGCTTTGGGATGCCGATGGTAAAGAATACATTGATCTTATTGGTGGCATCAGCGTTTGTAATATTGGCCACAGGCATCCTGCAGTGGTGGATGCCGTAAAGAAACAGGCCGATGAATACCTGCACATCATGGTGTATGGGGAATTGGTGGAAAATCCCCAGGTGAAATATGCTGCACTGCTCGCAAAACATTTACCCAAAAACCTTCAGTCTGTTTTTTTCACAGCCAGCGGCAGTGAAGCCACCGAAGGTGCTATGAAGCTGGCAAAAAGGCATACAGGCCGGGTGCAGATCGTTTCTTTTAAAAATTCATATCACGGCAGCACACAGGGGGCGCTAAGTGTAATGGGCTGCGAATACTGGCAGCAGGCATTCAGGCCGCTATTGCCCGGTATCATTCAGTTGCGCTATAATAATTTCGACGATCTTCAAAACATAACAGAAGAAACCGCCTGTGTAATTGCAGAAACCATCCAGGCCGAAGCCGGCGTGCAGGTCCCTTTAAATGGATGGCTGAAAGCATTAAGGGAACGCTGCACACATACAGGGGCTTTACTGGTGCTGGATGAAATACAATGCGGGTTTGGCCGCAATGGCAGCCTTTGGGCCTTTGAGCAATTTGATGTAGTTCCGGATATTTTGTTGCTTGGCAAAGCATTGGGTGGTGGGATGCCAATGGGGGCCTTTATTTCCGATAAAAAAATAATGCATAGTCTTACACACAACCCCGTGCTCGGCCATATCAATACCTTTGGCGGCCACCCGGTTTGCTGTGCGGCGGGCATAGCTGCTTTTGAAGCATTACTTAATGAAGAAATGATCAAAACCGTATTCGAAAAGGAGCAGCAGTTCCGTTCAGCACTTGTTCACCCGGCCATAAAACGTATAAGCAGCCATGGACTGATGATGGCTGTTTTTTTCGAAAGCTTTGAAACCAATAAAAAGCTCATTGATGCCTGCATAGCCAATGGCGTATTTACCGATTGGTTTTTGTTTGCGCCGGAAGCACTGAGGATTGTGCCACCGTTGAATATTTCCATTGCGGATATTGACAGGGCTTGCAGCATTATCAGCAAGACATTAACAGATCTTTCCTGATTTTATTCAAAAAAAAATTTGCAAATCTCGTTTCTACTCATTTACTTTGTATTTCAAAGTACTTTTTATGACTGAGCAGCAACAATCCCTTAACGACGACCTGCACCATATTAAAACCATGATGGAGCGCAGCAGCCGTTTCATCAGCCTCAGCGGGCTGAGTGGTATAAGCGCCGGTATTTGTGCACTGGCAGGTGCATGGGTGGCAAGCCCTTATGTATTTGGCCGTAAAGATTATATTATCGACTCCGGTGCTGCGCTTGCCCAGGCCATGACCGGCAGTTACACGATCATTTTAAATACCTGGATATTTTGGATAGCGATTGTTACATTAATTGCAGCTGTTATCAGCGCTTTTGTATTTACCTGGCTTAAGAGCAGGAAAGAAGGCATTCCACTTTGGGGCCATACTGCCAAAAGGCTGCTGGTTAATGTGAGCCTGCCCATTTTTGTGGGAGGTATTTTCCTTTTTAAAATGATGCACTACGGAACCTTTGGCCTGGTAGCGCCCGGTTGCCTTATATTTTATGGGTTGGGCCTTATTAATGCAAGCAAGTACACACTCGGCGAAATACGTTACCTGGGTTATGTACAGCTGCTGCTTGGCATTGTTAATATGTGGTTTGTTGGTTACGGACTTTATTTTTGGGCCATGGGCTTTGGTGTAATGCATATTTTATACGGTGCATATATGTGGTGGAAGTATGAGAAGAATAATGTTAATGGTTAATTGTTAAGAACTGGCAGTGATTTATGAAACGTCCCCTGTTGTGAGCGAACCATTAACTTTTAACAAATAACGCCTTCAATGAACCCGATCAATAACTTAAATAAACTTTTCGACAGCAGGGTGCGGCTGGGTATCCTCAGCAGCCTTATGGTTAATGAAGAAGTGAGTTTCAACGATCTTAAAGAACTGCTTGAAATTACCGACGGTAACCTGGCCAGCCACCTGAAGGCGCTGGAAGAAAACAATATCATAAAAGTGGATAAGGGATTTATAGGAAGAAAAACAAACACACTGTATACACTTACAAAGAATGGCGAAAAAGCTTTTAAAGCACATATTGAGGCGCTTGAAAAAATGATAAGGGCTACAAAATAAATTTTTTTATATATACACTTTGAAAAACAAAGTACTTTTTAATAAATGAAAAAGATCATCAGTACAGCAGGGCTAAGTGCAGGTTTGTGGTTATTTACCGCTGCCATATTTGCCGCCGGTATGATGATAGTGGCCTTGTTTAACGGAAGAGGAACAGACGCTTTTACCATTGGCTTCCTGGGGTTTTTAGCATCGCTGGCAGGGAGTGTGCCGGCCTTCGTGTGCCTGCTGGTAATGCTGCCGTTTATCCGGCCCGGTAAATCAACAACCGGGGTAAAAATTTTTTACCTGCTTTTACTGATGTTGTTTACCTGCATGGGCTATGGATTGCTGGCCGGTATTTTCAGGCTGGGGGTGCTGCCTTATGAATATGTTTTTATCAATGCCTTTGTTACTGACCTGCTGGCAGTAACGGGATTGCTTTTTATATGCTCATTTACTGCCGTAATAATAAAGCTGCAGGCCCTGGCAAAATATTTTTCTCACGGGCTCCTTGGCAACGGGTCTTTTACATCCACTGTTCAACAACTCTTTACAAATATAAATTCAACTGTAATGGAACAACCAGCAACGCAGGCATACCGCCCTGCAGCACCATCATCTTCGCAACCATCCAACCGTATCCTCATTAAGGGGCTTATTACAGGCGCCCTTATTTTGATCATGCTTGTACCCACCATTTTCATAACCGAACTTGTAAAAGAACGACAGCTCCGCCAAAAGGAAGTGGTGGCGGAGGTGAGCAGTAAATGGAGCAATGCACAAACCCTCTCTGGCCCGTTTTTAACCGTACCCTATACTGATACCTTCATTAACAGCGAGGGAAAAACAGTGGCTGCCAAAAAGCAACTGATCCTGCTTGCCGAAAAATCGGAACTAAGCGGCAATATTATTCCCGAAGAACGCCCACGCTCCATTTACAAAGTGCTGCTTTATAGAACAGCGCTGAATTTTTCCGGAAATTTTAAAGCACGCTGGCCGGCAGATATCCATATGGCAAATATTGATTTTGCCAATGCCAAACTTTGCTTCAGCCTGAGCGATTTTAAAGGAATTGAAGAAGAATTAAAGATCAACTTCAACGGCCAGGACCTGGCCCTTACACCCGGCCTGCCGGTTAACGACCTGGGCGGTACCGGGCTTTCTGTACCAGTTGGCATTAACAGCGAAATGCTTGCGGGAACTATTTCTTTTAAGATGCAGTTAAAACTGAAAGGAAGCGAACGCCTCCATTTTATTCCGATGGCTGCAGGCAGTAAATATTCCCTTCGCTCAACATGGCCAAACCCGTCTTTTGATGGAAACAGCCTGCCCGCTGAAAGAAATATTTCTGATAGTGGTTTCTCTTCTTCCTGGAGTTTTAACCAGGCCAACCTGCCCTATGCCACCGTGGTAAGATCGGGCGACCTGAAGGCCGAAGCAATGGCCTTTGGGGTAAGCCTGGTACAACCTGCCGGCCAGTACGATAAAACACTCAGAAGCGTTAAATATGCCATCCTCTTCATTGGGCTAAGTTTTGCCTTGTTCTTTATCATTGAGCTTATGCAAAAAAGGCCTTTTCACCCGGTGCAATATGTGCTGGTGGGATTGGCACTTGTTATTTTTTACACGCTCCTGCTGAGTATCAGCGAATATATTTTATTCGACCAGGCATACCTCATTGCGGCTGTGGCCACCATTTTACTGGTAACATTTTACGCTAAAAGTCATTTCCGGAGCTGGAAAACGGCTGCTGTTTTTGCTGCTGTGCTGAGTATGCTGTATGGCTTCATTTTCATTCTTATCAGACTCGAAGACACGGCGCTGCTGGTAGGAAGTATTGGTCTGTTTGCCGTACTGGCCCTGGTAATGTTTGCAAGCAGGAAAATAAACTGGTATGGAAACAATAATGATCAACCCGGTATTGCCGGTCAATAAATTCAGGTTATGTATCAACTTATGATAAAACTGCGTTCTGCCATACTTGTTTTTCTTACGCATAATATGGCCTTACCATTGCTGAAACTGCTGCGCAGACCCGAAGTTTTTCCTTATACTATGGAAGCATTACAGCAGTTTCCTGCAAACAGCCTGGGAAAAGACCTGCACGATTTTCTCGGCAATAAACAACTGGCCTTGCTGCCTTACTATGCCCGGCACGATATGAAACATATTTTGCTTGGCTATGATACCACCGACGACGGGGAAGTATGCCTTCAATGCTTTATGCTGGGCAACGGGCATATTTCTTTCCCCGTACTGGCAACGGTGATTTACGGATTGGTTACCATGCCCGAACACTGGAAACTTTTTAAGGCAGCTTATAAGCGGGGCAAAAAGGCCCCTGAACTGGAAAACTGGAAATGGTTTGAATTGCTGCAGCAGGAAACCGCCATACTTAAACAAAAAATTAATTTCAATGCAAAGGCTGATTAGATCTTTTGTATATGCGTGGCAGGGAATAAGACATTGTTTTGCAAAGGAGGCCAATTTTAAAATTCATGCAGGTATTGCGGCTGTTACGCTCCTGCTGTCGGCCCTGCTAAAAATTTCTTCATTGGAATGGCTTGTCATTGCTATTTGTATTGCGTTGGTAATGGGTATGGAGATGCTCAATACGGCTATTGAGCATCTCTGTAACCTGGTTTACCCGGGCAGGAGCAACCATATTAAAATAATCAAGGATGTGGCCGCTGCTGCAGTGATGGTTTGTGCCATAGCAGCTGCAGCCTGTGGACTCATCATTTTTTTACCCAAAATATTACCGCTTTTCCGTTACTAAAAATGTATCAAAGGTTTAGAAATTAATATTTAAATGCATTCAATCATATATCATGAAAATACTGAGCCGTTTTAACCGCATCCTTGCCCTGTTCCTTGTATTTATTACAGCCATGGTGCTGGTACGTATTTATTTTTCGGGAAACATAAAATATGTTTCTATTTTATGGAATATTTTTTTGGGATGGATCCCCTATGCGCTGGCGCTGGCATTTCCGGCCGCTCATCTTAAAGCCGGCTGGAAGCAGTTTGTATTATTTGGGAGCTGGTTGATTTTCTTTCCAAACGCACTTTATATCGTTACAGACCTTATTCACCTTGGCGACGAAAGCAATGTGCCATTGTGGTATGATGCGATATTGCTGTTTGCCTCATCTTTTATCGGGATCATCATGGCATTTATTTCCCTGCGCAAGGCAGAAAGATTTTTGCGCAGGCTGTTCGGCCCCAAAAAAACCGCACTTGTTATACCGGCAATTTTATTCATTTCCTCATATGGAGTGTACCTGGGCCGGTTTGAGCGGTGGAACAGCTGGGATGTGATAACCGATCCTGCAGCACTTGCCTTTTCAATTGGCTCGTCGGTTTTATCGCCGGTTGATAATTACAGGGTATGGGCCATTACCCTGCTTTTTACAGGTATTTATTCGCTGCTGTATTTTTCAATTAAGATATTACCCTATGCTTTCTCTGAAAACAAACATACCGGGCATTAACCCGGTATGTTCTTTATAAAGCTGAGTAAAAATTAAAAATCAAGCCCAAGCGAAAGGTACATGGCTGGTTTGCCCCTAAAGATGCCGCTCATGGGCCAGCCTGCATCAAATTTCATAAAATAACCGAGGAGCATACTTCTTAAACCAAAGCCATAACCGCCCGCAAACGGGCCAATACCACCCGCTTTCTTTTTAACAACTGCATAGGCCGGATCGGGTTCCCCGGTGGTTGGATCAATAACAGCAAAGGTTATTTCGGGGCGCTTAATGCCATTGTAATTTCCATTCCAGGCGGTACCAAGGTCAATGAACTGGGTAAGCTGGAGGTTTCTTAAGAATGAATTGCTCGAAATTTTATTAAAGAAGGTAGAAAGCACCGGCAGGCGGAACTCGCTGTTTGCAACAAGCGCATTGTTTCCATTTGCTACATTCTGAATAAAGCCACGCATATTTACTGCCAGGCTTTGAAAAGCATACGACTGGTCGGCTGCAGGTTTGTTAAGGTCATTAAAGTACCGGTAGGTTCCGTCGCTTTTAATATTGTTTCCAAACATCATCCAGCCATCTACACCACCCAGGTAATAAATGATCTTTTGGGTACCCCAGCTAAAATCCCCGGCCACTCTTCCGGCCCAGATGAAATCACGGTAAATGGGATAATAATACCTGCCATCGAAGCCCACATTAAAACTGATGGGTCCTTCAATAAAAGCGTTTTTATTGATCTGCCTGTTGAGTTCGCCATAAACTTTATAGCGGAGCCCATTCCATATATTCATGGCAGGGTTCAGGCTGTTATCATACACATATTCAAGTTTTGAAACAGAATAAAATTTCTTGTCATCGGGCAGTACCAGGCTAAGAGGGTCCTCAGTTTTTACAACAAATTTTTCAGAGCGTACACCCGTACTGAACCTGATGCTGCGGTTTGCATCAAAGGGATAAGAGATGTTCGCCATGTAAAGATTGGTGAAATTTTTTGCAAGGTAATTGATGGCGCTGCCACTTCCTATATCTACACTTGCCACATAACCCTGCACATTCCTGTAATACGAAACACCCCAGTCGATCCGCCTGCGCAGGTTTTGAAAATTGAGGTACCATTCGTTGTCTTTAAGGTTGGTGCCGATCCTGAAAGCGCCATTTACCCTGATATCTTCCATAAGATCGGAAGTACCAAGTTTTACCATACCATTCAGGGCGGTTCCACTGTTTAGCCTGATGGGGCCGTTTCCGCCGGTATAAACCTCATACCTGTTTAACAGCACACCGCTGCTGAAAGCTGCTGAGCCATAATCTGCCGAAAACTTTAAAGGCTTATAACGGAACAACCTTGCCCGGCTCAGTACACCCTGTGTACCGGGGGCATTAGTGGTGCCGGCTGCAGCACCAACCACTGGCGGAGCCTGGTTGCTGTCGGGCTTTTCATTGGCAAATTCGCTCTGAAAAAAATCTTCCTGCTTTTTTGCACTGTCTTTCGCCGGGGCGTTTGCTTCAACCGGAACCTGTATTACCTGTGCCGGCTTAATATTGGTTAACTGGCTTTCCTTCATGAGCTTTTTAGCATATTCCGTTGGCCTTGCTGATATATTCCGTTTATAAAGCGTGTTTTCATCAATTTTTAATTTGTACAAGATCTTTTCATCGCTCTGGCGGGTCACTTCACTTACCTGGTTATTATCTCCTGCCACCCTTGTTTCTGCCAGGCTGCTGGGATAGTTGGAAAGCGGAAAGGTATAGGCCGAATCTTCTGACATGGAAACAACCGCTACAGAGTCTATATCGGTTTTTTTATATACACTTAGCACGCTGTCTACCTCGGCAGTGGAGGGATTGCGTAAAATTTCATCGCCAATCAAAACCAATGTATCGAGCCCTGTTTTTTTTGTGGTAAAAAAACCTGCATAGCGGTTTGCAATGCCATTTTCATCGCTTACAAATGTGAAATGGCTGCTGTTGTATGACATCGGGTAACGTGCATTTCCGTATTTAAGATTCGACAATTGGGTCATTTGGTTCAATTCGGGTTTGTCGCCAAAATCTGTAACCAGGAAAATATTGTAACGATTGTTACTTGGCAGCGACGTATCTCCTCCGCGTACAGAGGCATTGGGCCGGTTGCTGCTGAAGATAATGCCTGTTTTATTTGGAAAAGCAACAAAGCTGGGGTCTATATCATCGTACACGTCATTGGTGATCTGCTGCACCTTTTCATTCTGCAGGTTAAGCGAGTAAATATCGGTATGCCCGTTTTTAACTGCCGAAAGCAGGAGTGTTGTGCTGTTGAGCATGTATTTGATATCCTGTACCTGGTCGAACTGTGCCGTAAGATCTATTTTAGGATTTTTGATGCCCGTAACGAGGTCGTAAACAAATAATTTCAACCGGCCTTCTTCCGTGTACAATACCGATATCCTGGTTCCTTTTGGGTCCCAGGCCATTAACGGGTAGTTTGGGTTCATTTCATTTTCATACGTGCGGGACCCATATTTTAAAAGGGTTTTGTTTTCAAAATCATAATTGAGGATCACCCTCACCTGGCCTTTTTTAAATTGGGTAACCACATAAGAGTTATCACGCTTGTTTGGGTTTACATTAAAACGGTAATAGTTAAGTCTTTTGCTGATATCGAAGCCGTCTACATAATTTCCTTTGGGGTAAGCACGCCTCCGGGTGATGTCCTGGTAATATTTTTCTTCAGCATATTCCATTAATTCTGCCAGCACTTCCTTAAATGTCTTTTTGGTTATCTGGAGGCAGGCTTTATTGAGGTTTTTATACGTGCGGGCCAGGTAAAGGAAATAAGTAACATTTTCCTTTTTATATTTTTCCTCAATATAATACCAGAAAGCATGACCGGCCAGCAGTGGCCTTTTAAACGCAAGTGCAGAAAAGTTCTTGTAATTACCGCTGAGTACTTCACTTTTAAAATCATCATCGAGGTCTGTACTCCAGTTTTCGCCGATATATGACACATAGCCATCTGTGATCCAGGTGGGCAGATCGAGCAGGGTTTGGTTGCCGGCCACTTCGCCCAGGTCATCCCCAAAAAGCACATTTTTAGTGATGATATCTGCAATGCCCTGCCGCACTTGTTTTTTAAGGGCTGCGTGATTGGCATCAAAGTAAACGACCATCTTGTTGTTAACCAGCCTGGTTACGCCGCCGGTGGTGAGAATGCTGCTTTCGAGCCCGATATTTGTTTGCTGCATTTCGGCAAAATGGTTGTAGAGAATGATGTTTGCCCTGCGCTGAAGACTGTATTCGGTAGCTGCTTCAATTTGCGGAAGTTCTGCCTCTGCCACCTGGGCTGTAAATTTGGCAAGTTCCTGCCCGCCTTCATAAAAATAAACATTGAAATTATCGCTTTGATAAAATTGCCATTTGAATTTCTTGAATTGAACCCTGTTCTTTCCAAATGTTACCGCATTTACCTGTGCACCTGAAAAAAATGGTACCACAAAAAATAAACAAGCTATAACGATTATTCTGCTGAACTTTGCCATACCTCTTTTAAATTGAGTATTAAAATTACTTTATTAGCACTAATCCTTAAAATCAATTTATAACAACCCATGTTAAAAATAAAAAGCTTCACATTCAGCCCCATCCAGGAGAACACCTATGTGCTTTATAATGAAAAGAACGAATGTGTTATTATTGATCCGGGCTGCTATTTTACCGAAGAACAGGAAATGCTGGCCTCTTTTATTGATAAGATGGATTTAAAGCCCCAAATGCTGCTTAATACGCACTGTCATCTCGACCATGTGTTTGGGAATAAGTTTGTGGCAGAAAAATACGGGCTGTTGTTGCATATAAGCCAAAAGGAAAAGCAGGTGCTCGATTTTGCGCCTGCCAGCGGGCTCATGTACAATATGCCTTTCGACAATTACGCCGGGGAGATCAACTACCTTGAAGAGGAGGGATCAATCAGCCTGGGTAACGACCGAATTGATATACTTTTTACGCCCGGCCACAGCCCGGGTCATTTAAGTTTTTACAGCAGAGAAAATGGGTTTTTAATAAGCGGTGATGCTCTTTTTTACCGCAGCATCGGGCGCACTGATCTGCCGGGCGGAAATTTTGATACGCTGATAAAAAGTATCAAGGAAAAATTGTTCATTCTTCCCCCTGAAACAAAAGTGTTCAGCGGGCATGGGCCTGTAACCAATATTGGGGAAGAAATAAGTGAAAATCCTTTTATTGGTAAATAATTTTGTTTAATTTTCATGAATGATGCTGAGAAAACTGCTGCTATGTCAGTTGTTGTTGATTTCCGGAATTTGTTTTGCCCAAACAAAAATAATCGATCCGTTTAAACTTGTTAAAAATGCAGGCGCTGAAATAACAGGTAAACTGCTGCCGGGGCTCTCAAAATTCGACCTGTTATCTGTTACAAAAGGGCAAGCGTTGGCACTACAGAAGGATACTTCAAAAAAGATGATACTGCAAATACCTGCAGGCAAAAACAAGCAAACCCCCATCCAGCTTATTCAAAGCGAACTAAGGGCGCCGGGCTTTAAAGTAAATACAAGTGATGGCAGGCAGCTAAATAACTACCGGTACGGGAAACATTATTCCGGAAAAATTTTAGGCAATGATAGGTCCATAGCGGCCTTTTCAATAGGCAGTCAGGGACTGACTGGTTTTTATGCTGATATAAATGGCAATAAACTTGTTGAACCGGTTCCGGGAAATAGTGGGGTTTATGTTTTATATAACGATGCCTATTTAACAGAGAAAAGGCCGGTTGGTTGCGCCATCCAGGATACGGGGCTGCAGAACAGCTTTTCCCAGCCTCATGAACAGGGTAAAATCACCAGTGCCTGTAAAGTAGTTAAAATGTATATTGAATGTGATTATTCATTATACCAGTTTTATAACGGCAATATTGACGAGCTTATAAATTTTGTATTTGGGCTTTTTAATGCTGCATCCACTATTTTCAGCAATGATGGTATTAAGATTCAGTTATCTGAGCTCTTTATCTGGACCCAGCCGGATATATATACCATTGCCCCGGATGCATCTGCTGCTGCTATCATGTTACAAAACCGTTTGTCGAAGGAATACAGCCGGGGAATGCTGTTGAATGCAGAAATTGGCCATCTGTTATCTGCAAGAAATTTGAATGGCGGGGCAGCAACACGTATTGGAATGGCTGATGGGTGCAGTCATACCACTGGAAATGTAACAAGTGCTGCGTCCGGCCTGCTCACTCCCATTGCGCCTTTTCCGGCTTATTCAAGAACCGTATTTCTGTTTACCCATGAAACAGGCCATATGATCGGGAGTCCGCATACGCAAAATTGCGGATGGCCGGGCGGCGCCATTGATAATTGTGCCCAGCCCGAAGGGCTATGTGCTCCAGGGCCGGCTCCAGTAAACGGGGGCACCATTATGAGCTACTGTCAAAGTACCCAATATGGCGTAAATTTTTTCAATGGGTTTGGTCCACTTCCCGCTGCATTGTTGAAATACGAAATAGAAAGAAGAAACTGCCTTGCCAACTGCGCAGACTCCCTTTGTGCGTATAACCTGGTAAACCTGCTTGAAACTTCATTGACCGATACTATGCTGAGGCTTAAATGGCAGCATCAATATCCAAAATACAGGGTAGGGATATCTTCCAATACCACCCAACGCTGGACCTACTATGAAACCACTGCCGACAGTTTTGTAATGCCTAAAACTGCCTGCGAACAAAGAATCCAGTTTTCAGTAACCCCTTTTTGCAGCCAACTTAATAAATACGGCACATCTTACCTTTCTGTTTTAGGTGATATGCAGGCTCCTGCAGCCAATTTTACCAATTTGGAAACTGCTGTAAGTATTTGTTCGGGTAACTACTGGCCACTGGGAGCAGTTCCTTACAGCGGTGCGGTATATAAATGGTACAGAAACGGGGCCTTGCTTCAAAATGCTTTATCAGACACTATTCACGCTTACCCAACAGGCAAGTACAGTTTTGTTATTCAAAAAAATGGATGTGCTTATTATTCTGATACCATCAGGGTTGAAAAACCAGTGCTTACGCATCTCATTTCAACCAGCCAAAACGGGTTAGATGTATTTTTTTCAACTGGTAATTATTGCCTTGTTCGGGCAGCATGGGATTTTGGAGATGGGGGAAATATGCAGGGTTTTCAGACACGGCACCAGTATAACCAGCAGGGCGTTTACAAAATAACACTCAAAGTATGGGATGCAGATGATGCATTGACTGAAATTGTGAAATACCTGCATGTAAAGGAATCGGTGATAGATAGCTTGAACGGCAGTTCAACTTTTGGGTTTAGTACAAATCTTGCATACCGCGACACCCTTTGCAGAGAACTGGCATGGTTTGGGGCAGACAGTCTTGAATATCTTAACTTTCCTTTTGGAGGCCGTTTTTTGCGCTACCCGGATCTCACATTCAGTAAGGATATCTTTCAGTTTCCTAAATCAGGTACAATTGAAATGAAATTGTTTCCGGTTTCCGGCCTGGTAAAAAAAATGGGAACTCCCGCAGAAGCGAGGGATACCGGTTATGTACTTAACGGGTTTCCTCTTTTGTTCAGGGAAACAAACCTTTTTCATCTCATGTTTACAAAATGGGGTGGCCTTCAGTTAATGATAGACTCCAACGGTCTTGGGCATATAGAACCCGGTCGGGTCGGGCCTTTACTGCTCAATCAATGGAATCATATTGGGTTCAGTTATGGCGACAATGGAATAAAACTTATGGTAAATGGCGCTTTGTACGATTCATCGGAACAAGTCATTGACACATCTTTATTCAGACTAAGGTCAGTTTCAATTGGCACTTTTGTTTCAACCGTGACCCCCAATGTTTATTCGCAAAGGTATTACAAGGGTTTTGCCGGCGGGATTGATATGATGCGTTTTTCGCTGAAACAAAATGACTTTAGTTTTTCAGCAGCATTGCCCTGGCAGGGAAAAGACACGGTGAAGTTTGAGAAAAGGATCTGCTCCGGCAATTCATATAATGGGTATACTCAAACTGGTATATATCATAGCGGCAACATAGGGTTAAACAATTGCGATAGTGTCACAGCTCTTCATCTTACAGTAAATGACCCCTTGTCTGCCTCTGTAAATTTGGTACATCCTGTTGATGAAAACAAGGGTTCTGTTGCAATAGAAAATGTTACCGGAGCTTTTGGTCCTGTTCAGTATTTGTGGAATACCGGCGATACCGTTCCTTATCTGAATAATTTAAATGCCGGAAAATATACCCTCACGCTTAAAGACAGTATTGGCTGTGCTTATGAAAAATCATTCAACCTGTACAGGTTGAGTAAAAACAGGGATTTTGTACTCCTAAGCCCCAATCCTGTAAGCACAGATCAGAAAGTAATGATAAAGATCGGTACTGTTTTGCCCGGCCGGTTTCATTATACGTTTTATGATGCAGCCGGAAAAAAGATCTGCGCCAGGGAATTTGCAGCGGCAGCGGGCGTTACCGGCAAAGAATTAATACATCCCCGTTTACCGGCAGGTGTTTATCTTATTGTAATAAGGTCAGACAAAGGCCGGCAGGCGCTTCGTTTGATTGTGCGATGAACCTTATTTTTTTTCCTGGCATAACTCAACCAAAACCCCGTTCGTTCCTTTTGGATGGAGAAAACAAACCAGCTTATTGTCGGCGCCGTTTTTGGGCTGTTCATTCAGCAAAACAAAACCTTCGTTTTTCAACCGCTCCATTTCGGCATAAATGTCTTCCACCTCAAATGCAATATGGTGTATACCTTCGCCTTTTTTTTCAATGAATTTGGCAATTACACCATCTGGCGTGGAACTTTCCAGAAGCTCAATCTTGGTATCGCCCTGGCGGAAAAAAGCAGTATTTACGTGCTCACTTTCCACACTTTCCGTTTTATAACATTTATTGTTAAAAATTTTTTCAAACAGCGGAATTGATACTCCAAGATCCTTTACAGCAATCCCTATATGTTCAGTTTTAAGCATATCTGTATTTTTTTAATTCATTTTGGTTTACGAAATCGGTAAAATGCTTGCCTGCTGTGTTGAGCGGCTCTTTAAATCGCTGCTTTTATAGTAATTTCGTGCAGCAAATTTATTAAAACGTTCACCACGAATATGTTGAAATTACCTATTTATTTAGACAACAATGCAACCACGCAAATGGATCCCCGTGTGTTTGAGGCAATGACCCCGTTTTTTATGGAGCATTTTGGAAATGCCGCCAGCCGTAACCATCCGTTTGGGTGGCAGGCAGAAGAGGCGGTAGACTATGCCCGTGAGCAGGTGGCCAAACTGGTGGGTGCCGATCCCAAGGAGATCATCTTTACTTCCGGTGCCACCGAAGCTGATAACCTGGCAATTAAAGGGGTGTATGAAATGTATGCATCCAAAGGCAATCATATCATTACGGCCACTACAGAACATAAGGCTGTGCTGGATACCTGCAAGCATATAGAAAAATCAGGTGGCGAGGTTACGTACCTGCAGGTAAATGCAGAAGGCCTTATCGATTTAAAAGAACTGGAAGCGGCCATTAAACCAACCACCATTTTAATTGCCATCATGTATGCCAATAATGAGATCGGCACCATTCAGGCCATCAGGGAAATAAGCGCCATTGCCCGCAAAAACGGGGTGCTGCTTTTTACCGATGCCACACAGGCGGTGGGTAAAATTCCGGTTGATGTAAATAAAGATGGTATCGACCTGATGGCATTTACATCGCATAAGATGTACGGGCCAAAAGGAATTGGCGCCTTATATGTGCGCCGCAAAAATCCCCGTGTAAAAGTTACCGCCCAAATGGATGGTGGCGGCCACGAGCGTGGTATGCGCAGCGGCACACTCAATGTTCCGGGTATTGTTGGTTTTGGTAAGGCCTGTGAACTCTGTATGGAGGATATGGAAGAAGATACCAAACGCATCAGCAAAATGCGTGACCGCCTGGAAACAGAACTGCTGAAGCTCGAAGAAGCCTATGTGAACGGAAGCAGGGAACATCGCCTGCCGCATGTAAGCAATATCTCTTTTAAACATGTGGAAGGAGAGGGTTTGCTCATGGGATTTAATAAAAATATTGCCCTCAGTTCGGGTTCTGCCTGTACTTCGGCCTCTTTAGAGCCTAGTTACGTGCTGAAAGCACTGGGCCTGGGCGATGATCTTGCGCACAGTTCATTACGTTTTGGCCTCGGAAGGTTTACTACAGAAGATCAGATCGACTATACGGTAAAAGCCATCAGCGAAACTGTATTGAAACTGCGGGAAATGAGCCCGCTCTGGGAAATGTATAAGGATGGAATAGATCTGAATACAATTGAATGGGCAGCACATTAAATACTATTTTGAATGATAAATTTTAAATGTTGAATTTATCATTTATGTTAACCTAATTCAGGATTTGGTACAAATGTTGAATTGTTCTTTAGTTGTTAGTAGCTGTAATTTAAAATTTAGCATTCAAAACTTAAAATAAAGACCATGGCATATTCAGAAAAAGTAATAGACCATTATCAAAACCCCAAAAATGTGGGTACACTTGATAAAGCAAACAAGAATGTGGGAACCGGCCTGGTGGGAGCGCCCGAGTGCGGCGATGTAATGAGGTTGCAGATACAGGTGGATGATGCCACCGGTGTTATTACCGACGCAAAATTCAAAACCTTTGGCTGTGGTTCTGCCATTGCGTCTTCTTCATTGGCAACAGAATGGCTAAAAGGCAAAACAGTGGATGAGGCATTAAAAGTAGACAACATGGATTTTGTGGAAGAACTTTCTCTACCGCCGGTAAAAATACATTGCTCTGTTTTGGCCGAAGATGCCATTAAGGCTGCCATCAACGACTATCGTACAAAAAACGGTATGGAGCCTATAAAGTTTGAAGAGAGCGTGGTGCATTAATTGAAAACGGAGAATTGAAAATGGAAAATGTACAAACTGCTGAACCCGCTGCATCAAAGTTTGGAGAAAACACCATACTGATCAGCGATAAGGCAAAAGCAAAAGTGGCCCAGTTGATGCAGGATGCAGGCATTGCAACCGATCCGGCTTATTTTCTGCGTGTAGGTGTGGTGGGCGGCGGCTGCAGTGGCCTCAGCTATAAACTCGACTTTGATAATGAGGTAAAACCGATGGACCAGGTTTTTGAAGATAAGGGTGTGAAAATTGTGACCGATCTAAAAAGTTTTTTATACCTCGTAAATACCGAGCTTGAATTCAGTGATGGGCTCAATGGTAAGGGTTTTTATTTTAATAACCCCAATGCCAGCCGCAGTTGCGGATGCGGGGAAAGTTTTGCTGTATAATGTCGGCAAAGTCCGGGTCTTATTGAATTTTCACTTGTTTGTAAAACTATATTTTAACAAAGAGGCTGTTTCCCACGTGGGGAGCCTCCCTGTTTTAACCGGTTTTATAAGCCCGTTTTTCCATCCCTCAATACTCTTTTTTTGCCTTTATTCTTTTTTTCCCATTCAAGCATTTCTGCAGTTTTTGGGGTTTCTTTCTTTTTAGCGGGAGTTGCAGCTACCGGTGCCGTTTCTTTTGGTTTTGGTACTATTAACTGGTTGCGGTCGTACTCTTCTTTTTTAATTAAACGGCCGGTACCCGGCTCATAATACTTCCATTCTCCGTGTTTAACACTATAAGGCTCGGCCTTTACAATTTTATAATCAATGATCTCGCCGCTGCCGGTTCCGTAAATTGCAATGGTGTCATAAGGAGAGTCTGGATTATATCCTCTCCAGTTTTCCTCTCTTTCCAGGTCGCCCAGGTAGGTAAAATACTGCTGCAAGCCGTCTTTGCCCCCATGTAAAAAATTTTCTACCGAAATAATATCACCTGTAAGGTTATAGCGCCGCCACATGCCCTCTTTCTGTCCTTTATTGTAAAGCCCTTCCTGTTCGTAACCCGGCTCGCCCCGTATCTCTTCCACCCGTTCTACCCATTTACCATGCTTGAGCCCGTCCTGGGTAATGGCATTAAGGGTATCGCCTTTGGCACTTAATTTAAAGCTTTTATATTTTTGAGCCGTTGCCTGTAAAGTAAAAACCAGGCCGGCCGCGGCCGTCAAAAACAAAAGACGTAATTTTAGATATTGCATTGCTATAAAATTTCTTACCAATAATTAACTGTAAATGTTTCAAAAAATTGCTCTCAAAATTACTTTAATACTTGTAGTGATAAATGTTAATTCTGCAGGAGCCCAGGTTAAACCTTCTGCTGCGGCCGACCGGCTTGCAGGATTGCAAAAAAGGAAAGTGCTGAACGAAGACACAACCTTAAAATCTGTAAAATACCGCAATATTGGCCCGAGCAATATGAGTGGAAGGGTGGTGGATATTGATGTAAACCCTTACAACCCAATTGAATTTTATGTAGCATATGCAACCGGCGGACTTTGGTACACAAAAAACAACGGGCAGAGCCTGAAACCTGTTTTTGATAAAGAAAACAGTATGGGTATTGGCGATATTGCTGTAAACTGGAAGAAAAATATCATTTGGGTGGGCACCGGCGAAGCCAACAGCAGCCGCTCTTCTTACAGCGGCGATGGTATATATATCAGCAAAGACAGCGGCAAAACTTGGCAGCATGCAGGGTTAGCCCAAAGCCAGCATATTGGCAAAATACAGCTTCACCCGGCCGACGATAACAAAGCATGGGTGGCTGTTATAGGGAACCTCTACAGCTCAAGTGCAGAGCGGGGCGTTTACAAAACAGCCGATGCAGGCAAAACCTGGAACCGGGTTCTGACCATTGATGAAAACACGGGTGCCATAGATATGGATATCAATCCCCAAAACCCCGAAGAAATCTATGCTGCCACCTGGTACCGCACAAGACGTGCCTGGAATTTTGAAGAGGCAGGAAGAACATCTGCTATTTACAAAAGCATGGATGGCGGAACTACCTGGAGACTGGCTTCGGGCAGTGGATCAGGATTCCCGGGCGGCGACAGTATCGGGAGGATCGGCCTGGCTGTTTGTGCAAAAAATCCATCCGTAGTTTATGCCGTGCTCGATAACCAGGGCCACCGGCCCGATACGGCTCAAAAAAAGCCCGATACCATGTATGTGCTCAAAGATTTTAAAAATATCAGTAAAGAACAATTCCTGAAACTGGATACGAATAAACTCGATACTTTTTTAATGGATAATGATGTACCTCAAAAGTATAGCGCCAGGCGCTTATTAAAGATGGTGGAAAAGGATTCTGTAAAACCCGGCCTGCTTTATGACTACCTGTTTGATGCCAATGCGGCACTGTTCCTTACGCCCATCATTGGATGCGAGCTGTACCGGAGTGATAACGCGGGAGCTTCCTGGCGAAAAGTGAATACAAAAGCGATAGAATCTTTTAATACCTATGGTTATTATTTTGGAAAGGTATCGGTAGCGCCCGATGATGAAAATAAAGTGGCCATAAATGGGTTTGACCTTCAGTTAAGCACCGATGGGGGAAAAACATTTAAACGTACCGATAAAATTTCAACCCATCCCGACTGGCATGCTTGCTGGATAAACCCGGCAAATAACAATCACTGGGTGGCAGGAAACGACGGTGGCTGTAATGTGACCTATGATAACGGGGAGCATTGGTTTAAAGCCAATACGCCCTCAGTTGGACAGTTTTATGCTGTTACAACAGACGATGCAAAGCCTTATAATGTTTACGGCGGCCTGCAGGACAACGGCGTTTGGTATGCACCAGTTACAAGCAGCGAAAGCGACCATTGGAATTACGAAGACCCTTACCCATGGAAAAATTTAGGAGGCGGGGATGGCATGCAGGTACAGGTGGATACGAGGGATAATAAAACCGTATATAGTGGCCTTCAGTTTGGCTATTATAACCGAAGGGTGATCGATGTAAAAGGGCGGCCCCTGGGCATTCGTCCACAGCCTGACCTGGGAGAGGAGAAATTCAGGTTTAACTGGCAAACACCCATCCTGCTCAGCAGGCATAACCAGGATGTTTTTTATTATGGCAGTAATTACTTTCACCGAAGTTTGAATAAAGGGGAAAATCTTCAAAAATTAAGTTATGATCTCAGTAATGGAAAAAAAGAAGGAGATGTACCCTATGGTACCATTACATCTATCAGCGAATCTCCTTTAAAATTCGGGCTCCTGTATGCCGGAACCGATGATGGCAATGTGCATATAAGCAAAGACGGTGGATATACCTGGACGCTTATCAGTAAAAAACTTCCGCAACAGTTATGGATATCCAGGGTAAGGGCTTCGCAGCATAAAGAAGGCCGTGTGTACGTAACTCTTAACGGTTACCGCTTTGATCATTTTGCCCCCTATATTTTTGTAAGTGAAGACTATGGCCAAACCTGGCAGCAACTGGGCGGCAATTTACCAAACGAGCCCATTAATGTGGTTACAGAAGACAATGTAAATGCAGATATCATTTATATTGGTACAGATAAAGGGATTTATACTTCATTCAGCTGCGGGAAGGTTTTTATGAACATGAGCCACCAGTTGCCCAACGTACCGGTGCACGACCTGGTTATTCAGAAAAGAGAAAATGAGCTCGTGGTGGCAACACATGGAAGGAGTATTTATGTTGCCAAACTTGCCGAAGTACATAAGAAATTCAGAGAGCTGAACCAATAATACTTATATGAAAGACTTTAAAAAATACTATCTCATTCCCGCTCACCCCGAGGAAGTGTATGCAGCCTTAACAAACCCTGCCACCCTTCAGTTATGGACGGGCACCCCTGCTGTAATGAGCACCCGGGCGGGCAGTGAATTTTCTTTATGGGAAGGCAATATCAGCGGAACAAATATTTCTTTTGAAGCCGGAAAAAAAATTGTGCAGCATTGGGACTTTGGCGAGCAGGCCGAGCCGTCGGTGGTTACCATTCTCCTGCATGAACATAAACAGGGTACATCGGCAGAACTGCGTCATACTAATATACCCGACGAAGCTTTTGAAGATATAGTGGAAGGCTGGAATGAAATATACTTTGGCGGGTTGATTGATTTTTATACCTGAAACAAGCTTTATGGCCTTTTAATTCAATCATATCGGGGACCAGATTTTATCCAATATAAAATACCCGTGTTAGTGCATGTTTACTTTCTTATTTGATATCCAGCTTTAAAAGACTCTGGTTTCCTAAAAATGCTTCAAGTTCATCTCCCACCACGCATTCGCCTACGCCTGCAGGCGTTCCGGTAAAAATAAGATCGCCGATATTGAGCGAAAAATAGTTTGAAATATGGGCCACAATGCTGTCGAACTTGAAAAGCATATCGGCACTATTGCCACGCTGTACCTCCTGGTTATTTACCAGTAACTTAAAGGTAAAATTTGCCCTTTTTTGATCAGGGGTAAGGTCAAGGAACTTACCTACAGCGGCGGAATTGTCGAAAGCCTTGGATTTTTCCCAGGGCAGCCCTTTTTCCTGGGCCTCTTTTTGAACATCACGGGCGGTGAAATCTATGCCAACCGAAATGCCGTTATAGTAATTGCCGGCATTGCGTTCCTGGATGTATTTTCCATTTTTGCAAACACGAAGCACCAGTTCACATTCGTAATGAAGCTCATTGGTAAATTCGGGGTAATAAAACGGTGTATGAGGCTGTAATAAAGCACTTTTTGGCTTCATAAATATTACGGGCTCATCAGGTATTTCGTTGCCAAGTTCCTTTGCATGCTCTGCATAGTTTCGGCCGATGCAAATTATCTTCATTTACAGGTTGTTTTAATGGTTCGGGTCTGGGGCTACGAAAATAACAAAAAACGCATTAAAAACGTACAGAATGTGGATTTTTAGGGCAATTTGACAATAAGATTATTATAGGCCGACATGGTACGCTCGAGCCCAATACCTGCAAAGCTCTCAATGATCTCCACGCATTTTTCAATTTTAAGCTGAACAAGCGGTATCTCTTCTTTTTTCCATTTTGCCAGTACAAAGTCTGCCTGGAGGCCTTTTGGAAAGCTGTTTCCTATACCAAAGCGCAGTTTTGGGTATTCGGTGGTTTGCAGGGTGGCTTCAATATCGCGGAGGCCATTATGCCCCGCCGAGCTTCCCGAACCCCGGAGCCGCAGCTTTTCCAGGGGAAGCGCCAGGTCATCTACAATGGTAAGTGTATGGCTGAGGGGGATTTTTTCCTTGTCCATCCAATATTTAAATGCCCGGCCGCTCAGGTTCATGAACGTGGTGGGGCAAATCACCACAAAGCCTTTTCCCTTCCATTTTACATCGGCCACATAAGCCAGCCG
>JBATOU010000003.1:0-5922 GCA_049291115.1 Ferruginibacter sp. | reverse complement strand
TATTAAAAATACTCGGGTTAGCACAGGATTTTAGAAAATAATTAAAATTTCGATCCTAAGAGTAGAATTACCAAAGCTGAAGCTACCGAAGGACAAAAGCTGAGTAGAGCTACTTCCCGAAATCGGGTTGTATATCCCTGCCAGACTGCGTCATGCAGGCAGGGATTTCGGGTGCCTTTTTTTGGCTCTTTTTTGGGCAAGCAAAAAAGAACAAAGTAAAAATTTAAAAGAATTTCAATAAAATTTAAAAACTCAATAGCACAACACGTTAGTTCATTATTTAATAAAATACATCGTTTATAATTCGTACTATAAAATATGTCTGCAGATAAGATTATCATCTATACCGACGGTTCTTCCCGTGGCAATCCCGGCCCCGGTGGATATGGTGTGCTCCTGATGTTTGGCCAGCACCGTAAAGAACTTTCTGCCGGTTACCGGCTTACCACCAATAACCGCATGGAACTGCTGGCTGTAATAAAAGGATTGGAATCGCTGAAAAAAAATGATCTGCCTGTTGTTGTTTACAGCGACAGCCAGTACGTGGTAAAGGCTGTAAAAGAAGGCTGGCTCAACAACTGGATCAGAACAGATTTTAAAGGCGGTAAAAAAAATAAAGATCTCTGGAAACATTATTTTACCTTATCCAAACAGTTCACGATCGATTTTGTATGGGTAAAGGGCCATGCCGAAAATCCGCATAATAACCGCTGCGATCAGCTGGCTACAGAAGCTGCTGATGGAAAAGACCTGAAGGTAGATGAAGGTTATGAAAACGGAAAATAGCCGCAATTCTCCTACTTATTCACAATTTGTGAAAATAATTTACCAGCAGCTTTTGAGATAATCCCTACATTTATCCCTATTCAAAAAACAAAATCTCCATTATGCATTTATCAAAAACCGCGATCATTGCTTTTATCGCCATTATTTTGTTCTCCTGTCAAAAAGCCGAATTAACCGAGCCGGCTCTGCAGGCCCCTGTAGGCAATTCCACTACGGGCAGAGGCGTTACCAGCAGCGAAAATTTTGAAACAGGTACCAAAGGAAGTTATGCAACAGCAAACGTTACGCTTGCCTCCGGTTCATGGACGCTCAACGATGCCCTCATCGGCAACAGTACCAGCGACCGAAAAAATGGCACGCAATCGGCCCGTGTAAGAAACAGCGGAAAGCTAACTATGAATTTCGATAACAGTTTTGGCGCAGGTACCGTTACCATTTTACATGCCAAATACGGAACCGATGCCAGCAGCACCTGGCAACTATGGTACAGCAGCAATGCAGGTGTTTCGTGGTCGCAAGCAGGCGCAACTGTTACCACAAGCTCCACCACATTAACAACAGCAAGCTTCACGGTAAATATTTCGGGAAACATTCGTTTCGAGATCCGCAAAACAGACGGAACTGCTAACCGTATCAATTTTGACAATTTTGATATCACAGATTATGGAACCACCGGCGGTGGCGGAGGCGGAACCACTGCAAAAAAATTCCTCTTCGATGCTTCGCAGGGAGAAACTGCCGGCAATGCCGATTGGGTGATTGACGAAGATAACAGTACGCCTCAACGCATTCCTACTCCACTCCAGTCGACCATTACTGCTACTACTGCAGAAACTTACTGGACAGGTGCAATATCCAGTTGGGGAATTTCATTGGTAAAACTTGGCCATACAGTTGAAACACTTCCGTCAGCCGGAACTATTACTTACGGAAGCACCACAAATACACAGGATCTTTCCAAATATGATGTGTTTGTGGTGGATGAACCCAATATCCGTTTCACAACAGCCGAAAAAACAGCCATCCTAAATTTTGTAAACAATGGCGGGGGTTTATTTATTGTTTCCGATCATACGGCCAGCGACCGCAACAGTGATGGATGGGATTCGCCCGCTATCTGGAACGACCTGTTTACCAACAACGGTTCTGTAACCAATCCTTTTGGGATGAGCATCGACCTTACCAACATAACACAGCTTACCTCAAATGTGCTGGCCAATGGTACAAATAAAATTTTGAATGGCAGCCAGGGAGCTGTTACACAACTCGATTTCCATAATGGTGCCACTATCACGATCAATCCTGCGGTTAATCCAGCTGTACAGGGACTGATCTGGAAAGCAGGCGTTTCGCAAACAAATACAAACCTGATGTGTGCTTCCTCTACCTACGGAACAGGGCGTGTATGCGCTGTTACCGACAGCTCGCCCACCGATGATGGTACAGGCGCTCCCGGCAACAACCTGTTTTTTGGCTGGAGTACATACAGCCACCCTGCATTATTTATGAATGCATCGTTGTGGCTGGCAAAACTGCAGTAAGAATCATCTTTTTCAATAAGAAAGCCGTTCAAAAACCGAACGGCTTTTTTATTGGTCAATTTTCCGGCATCGGGGTGATAATAGTTTGCGTAAAATGCCCAACCGTAGAAATCCCTTCCCGTGATTTCAAACAAGTTGTGCAGATTAACATTTTACTGTTGATAAACCCCTGAAGATATTATTCAAGGGCATAGTTTTTGAGGAAATAGTAAAACTACGTTTAAATAAATTGATTTTATACTGGGACCGAATGCTTGCCCCGTTTTTCTCCTCAAACCATCGTAAATTTCCCATAGTGGTTTTACGGGTATAAGTTACGTATGCGTACCAGGTACACATTGTTTAATTTACGATGGCAGCGGTAATTACGCCATAATCAAAAAAGGGCAATACTCCTCTTGCGTATTTTTTTCTACTGCCGCATCTTTGTACCAGAAGTTGATTGATAGCGATTAAATATCAATCATTATCCAAAGTTCCAGATAAAGCCAAAAAGCTTTCAATATCCAAACGGAAAAACCGTAAAATTCAATATCAGTCAACTTCTCTTTAAAATAAAGCAAGTTCTTAAATATAGCGTTCGTTTTAAAATCTCATATATCCTGAAGAACCAAACCAATATCAAATGAAGCCTATGCCTTAAAAAGCGATGATGGCAAATGATCCAGGATCCGGAAAAACCAGGAGGGGCTCTCCAAAAAAGGCCGCACCAATATCCATTACCGCCAAAAGCGGATGAAAAACCAAAGAGTGGTCCTCTGAAAAACCAACCAAATCCAAAATGCTGCGTAAACAACAGCAGAAAAACCAAAGGTTACGGTACCTTTCAAAAACCGGGAACCAATATCCAACTGCCTATGCAGGATATCATATCCGGCGACAATGGCAAAAACCCAACAACACTGAAACCAGGAACGAAATTGATTTACCATATGAGCCCCCTCAGAAGTAAACCGATCCTGAAAAACCAAGGTGTTCTAGGAATATTTTAGGGCAGAGAACTTCCACAGCGTGTTAGCATTATGCAATTCCTGTGGAAGTTTTCTTTTTATGGCTATATTAGCCAATGATTCTGCCGCATTATCCTCTTGCCTGCATGTTACCTGGTACCGTGGTTTCGCTGGTACCGTCTCAAACAGAATTGCTGTATTGGCTTGGCTTGGAAGCCGAAGTTGCCGGCATTACAAAATTCTGTGTACATCCAGCAGCCTGGCAAAAAAGCAAAGCTGTCATTGGCGGAACAAAAAATATCGACAGCAATAAGATCCATTCGCTCAAACCCGCCCTCATCATAGCCAACAAAGAAGAAAACGTAAAAGAACAGGTGGAAGAACTGGCGGCAGACCATCCTGTTTTTGTAACAGATGTAAACAATTTTGAGGAAGCGCTCTTAATGATCAAACAGCTGGGTGCGCTTACCGGAAAAGATCAGCAGGCAGTTGAACTGACCGATGCTGTCATAAAAAATTTCTCCTCCATTACCCCTGTTGTTCATACAACATTAAAAGTATGTTATCTTATCTGGAACAATCCTTATATGACCGTGGGCGGCGATACCTTTATCAGTGATATGTTATCCAAAGCTGGTTTTGAGAATGCATTTCAACAACTTAACCGTTACCCGCAGGTTTCTGTTGACGATATACGTAATTCGGGTGCAGATATCATTTTACTTTCCTCGGAGCCCTACCCTTTTAAAGAAAAACATAAATCTGAATTAGCACAATTACTGCCTGCAAAAAAGATCATCTTCACCGATGGTGAAATGTTCAGCTGGTACGGCAGCCGCATGCTGCTGGCCCCTGAATATTTCCTGGCATTGCATAAACAGGTCAATCATCTGAATTCATGAAAGCACTTCTCTCCCATATTTTGCAGCAGCATTCAATTGACGCATCGGCCATTGAAAGAATTGAAAATAGTTTTAAAATAATAAAACTCTCAAAAGGAGCATTCCTGCTCGAAGAGGGACAGGTTTGCCGGCACCTGTACTTTCTCGAAAGCGGTTGCCTGCGGGGTTATTACAATATTGATGGAAGGGAAGTAACACAATGGTTCGGGTTTGAAAATAATTTTGTAACCTCCTTCCGCAGTTTTACCGCACGTACCGCCAGCGTGGAATACATACAGGCCCTGGAAGATGCTGTTCTTTGGGCAATAAGTTATGCTGATTTTTCAAATTTACTGCAGGCACATCCCGGAATTGAAAGATTTGTACGGCTGATGTATGAGCATTATTATATTAAACTGGAAGAACGCTACAGCAATGCGCATTTTAAAACCGCTTCAGAACGGTATGAAGATCTGATCAGGAATTATCCGCATATTTTACAGCGCATCCCGCTTGGCCATATTGCTTCTTACCTTGGCATCAGCCCCGAAACATTGAGCAGGGTCAGAAAAAGATCTTAAGCTGGCCAACCCTTTTAAATACTGCTTTGCAAAGCCGGCTTCAAATAAGCAGAGCCCAGATTTAACATAGCTTTTTTGACATAAGTCAAGAGCAAACAGCGTTGCCCCGGCTAGTTTTGTTTCTGAACCAAATAAAAAATTATGGAACAAAAACTGATCAAACCCTCCCCGGCTTTTATTGGCGCATCCTGGATCGCCCTTTTCATTGGCACGCTCGCTTTTATCATTGGGTTGTGGAATGCCGATATGATGCTCAATGAAAAAGGCTATTACTTTACCATTCTCATGTTCGGCCTGTTTGCAGCTGTTTCTGTACAAAAAGCAGTGCGTGACCAGCTTGAAGGTATTCCTGTAACGAATCTCTACTACGGCATCGCATGGTTTGCCACCCTCCTCTGCATCCTGCTGCTTATCATTGGCCTTTGGAATGCAGAAATGGACAGAAGTGAAAAAGGTTTTTATGCCATGTCGTTTATCCTGAGTATTTTTTCTGCCATTGCGGTACAAAAAAATACACGTGACCTGAAAAATACAGCAACGCAGGATAAACCATCAACCCATGAACCACCATTTTAAAATAAATGGGCAACACATTTTGTGTTGCCCATTAGCTTTAATTAATCAATAACAAAATTCATCAATGTCTTTCCGGCTGCTGTCCCCATTTTTCGGGAGAACGCCATAAGGCCGATAAAAGCAGGTGACGCATAAACAAAAATTCTTTTGGCAGCTTATCATACATTTTATCAAACAGTTCTTCATGCCCCAGCAATTCCTGCTTACCGGCTTCCCGGTCTACCGTCATAATTTTAGCAAAATCTGCTTTGGTAAAGTTCTCCAGCCCGGCCCAGTCCATATCTTCATAACGCGGCATCCAGCCAAGCGGGCTTTCTACGGATGATGCGCCGCCTTTAATTCGTTTCACGATCCATTTCAGCACACGGATATTTTCTCCAAAACCCGGCCACATGAATTTTCCGTTTTCATCTTTGCGGAACCAGTTTACACCAAATATCCTGGGTGCATTGGGAAGGTCGCGGCCAAATTGAAGCCAGTGGTTCACATAATCGCCAATATGATAGCCCATGAAGGGCAGCATGGCAAATGGGTCTCTCCTTACTTTTCCTATTTCTCCAAATGCGGCAGCCGTCATTTCGCTGCCCATAGTGGTGGCCAGGTACAC
>JBATOU010000002.1:0-1514 GCA_049291115.1 Ferruginibacter sp. | reverse complement strand
ACCACGGGTTCGACGATAAAGGCTGCCAGTTCCTCGCTGTGCTGTGCTAACAGGGCCGTCAGCTCATGGATGTCGCTGTCTTCACAGGCGGCATCGAATGCGCAGGTGGGTGCGGGTGCGAACAGTTGTTGTGCCAATGCCGCGCCGAACAGGTGATGCATGCCGGTCACCGGGTCGCACACGGACATCGCGCCAAAGGTGTCGCCATGGTAGCCGTGGCGCAGTGCCAGCAGTTTCTGCTTGCGAGGCTGTCCGGCGCTGTACCAGTATTGAATCGCCATCTTCATCGCGACTTCTACCGCCACTGAACCGGAGTCGCTGAAAAACACGCGGTCGAGCGCCGGTGGCGTGAGCTCCACCAGTAGCTGCGCCAGTTGCACGGCGGGCGGATGCGTCAACCCGCCAAACATCACGTGCGACATCAACTTGAGTTGCGCTGCAACGGCCTGGTTCAGCACCGGGTGGTTATAGCCATGAATCGCGCACCACCAGGAGGCCATGCCGTCGATCAGCTCCCTGCCGTCGGCCAGCTGCAGGCGCACGCCGCTGGCGCTGACGACAGGATAGACGTCGGCCCCGCCCGTGGCAGGCGCATACGGATGCCAAATGGCAGCGCTATCAGCGCGCTGCAATTGCTCCCATAACGCATTGCTCATGACGTATTGCTCAGTTCGGTGCTCGGCCCGTTGCTCGGTATGTTGCCTGGCCCATTGCTCCGCCCATTACTCATAGCCCGGCAAGAACGTCGGTCACGCTCGTCAGCACATTGGCCAGCATGATGGGCTGCGCATCGATGGTGGGGTGCAGGCCATCTGCCTGCACCAGCTTCGGGTCGGTCGCCACGCCGTCCAGCAGGAACGGCGCCAGCACGCTGTCGGTCTCCTGCGCTACCGTGCGAAAGCTTTCGCGGAATCCCGCCGTGTAGCGTGCGCCGTAATTCGGTGGAATCTCCATCGGCAACAGAATCACGCGGGCGCCGATTTGCTGCGACATCGTGACCAGCGCGGTGAGATTGTCCTTTAGCGTCGCGAGCGGGTAGCCACGCAGGCCATCGTTGGCGCCCAATTCGATGATCACAACGGCAGGCTTGTGTTCTTCCAGCAACGCGGGCAAGCGACGCAGTCCGCCGGCGGTGGTTTCGCCGCTGATGCTGGCATTGACCACGGAGAACTGCGGATATTTCAACTTCAGTTCATCCGCCATTTGCGCCACCCAGCCCTGTTTCAGAGACATACCATAGGCCGCGCTGATACTATCGCCGAGCACCAGAATTCTCTGCTCGCTGGCGCGGGCGTCCACAGTGAACGCCAGCAGCAGGCATCCAAGAGCGAACGCAGTGCGTACAACGTGGTAGAGGGAAGGCTGAATGATCAAATGCGACAATCTCCAGAAGCGTGTGCCGATGGCGGGCACGGAGCTTGCGATACTGAAAGGGATCACGCTGGAAATCAAGTCGGGCGAATCGGCCGCAATCATTGGTGCCTCCGGCTCCGGCAAATCGACACTGCTGGGCC
>JBATOU010000001.1:0-1702 GCA_049291115.1 Ferruginibacter sp. | reverse complement strand
GTAGAAAGCGGTGGTGTGGATCCGCTGGATGACGATGACCTGGATCATATTCCCAATTACAGGGATACGGATTACCCGGGTTTTGCGGACAGCAATGCCGATGGTGTAAATGATAATTTTGACTGGGACCTTGATGGAATTATCAATGAACTCGATCTGGATAGTGATAATGATGGCATTCCCGATGTAATGGAAGCCGGTGGTGTTGATACCAATGGGGATGGTAAAATTGACAACTATTCGGATGTCGATAATGATGGTTTTTCACAAAATGTGGATGCCAATACTTCCGGTAAAGATCTTTCCGGTAACGGACTTGCTCTGCCGGATCTGGATGGCGATGGTATACCCAATTACCTCGATCTGGATAGTGATAACGATGGCATTACAGATGTATTGGAGGTTTATGGCACGGATGCTAATAATAATGGATACATCGATGGTTTCACCGATACTGATAATGACGGCTTCAGCGATAACGTGGATGGAGATGTGGGCAATGACGGCACTGCGGAAAATACCGCTGCAACGTTACTTCGTACAGGAACAGACCCCGATAATAACGGCAGGGCGAATACCTATCCCTACAATAATATGGACGGCGACAGCAAAGCAAATCCATATGATCTCGATAGTGACGGTGATGGAATAGCCGACGTACGGGAATCCGGCTTTACCGATGGAGATTGGAACGGGCAGGTAGACGGGGCAATTAATGCAAAAGGAAGAAATATCCTGCTGGCTGCCCTCGGCTCACTGATATTACCGGATGCTGATGCAACGGGAAGACCCAATTCTTACGACATCGACAGTGATGATGATGGTATACCGGATAATGTGGAAGCCACTTCCACACTCAGCTATCAACTTCCTTCGGGAAATGACAGTGACGGAGATGGGATAGATAATACCTACGATAACTACAGCGGCTTCGGTGGAGATGGTATGCATATCGTGGATACCGATGGCGACACCACTCCTGATTTTGAAGATACGGATACGGATGGAGACGGATCCATTGACCGGATTGAAGGAAACGATCTGAACCTGAACGGTCTGCCGGATGACCTCGTAACACTTACCGGGGTTGACACAGACGGTGACGGACTCGATGACCGGTTTGATAACAATAATTCCAGCGCGGAAGCCACTTCTGCCCGTATGGGTAATGGAGGAAGCATAACCGGTGATGCCAGTCCGGGTTCGACAACCACGGTTCAGCATACCGTAGTTCCCTTTGGTTGTGCTACCGAGCGTGACTGGAGATGTCTGCCTTATATTCTTAGTTGCGAATTCATATCATTCAAAGCTGTATTGCAAAATAAAGTGGTCCTGCTTGACTGGACAGCCCTCTGCCGTCAGGATGTCAGTTCATTCGTAGTAGAAAGAAGTACCGACCGGGTTCATTTTACACCGGCATTCACCACCGCCGGCAATCAGATGCTGAATGAAGTGGAATCCTATAGTGGGGCTGATAATATCAACGGAATAAATGAATCGCTGATCTATTACAGGCTACGGTCAATTATGGCAAATGGACGGGAATTGGTCAGCAATATTATCGCTGTAAGACAGGGAAATGCTGCTGCTACTGAACTCAGAATACTGCCAAACCCGGTACATGAACTGCTCCAGGTGTCTGTAAATGTGCCACAGAACAGTACCGCACGGATCATCATTATGGATGCTGCGGGCAGAGTAC